>NZ_OY762899.1:2540392-3175490 GCF_963666545.1 uncultured Bacteroides sp.
CAGGAAGAGAACAAGGCATTCGAAGAAGTACACCCTTAAAGCATTGAAGCGCATGCACGTTTCCTTGCAAATCATAAGGCGGTCTTTCATCTTGATGGGGCTGCCTTTTTGTATTTTCGTGCTTTTGTGTTCGCATAAAATAGAGAATCAGATGAAAGAATTACACGTAAAGAAAGTCCATGCCGCTAGCGTGGATGCCATGAATGTTCCGGCTTTGCTGGATGAACATCACGTCGCTTTTCAGCCGATAGATGAGCTGAATTGGTCGACTTTCCCTTATCGCCCTCAGGTAACTTTTCGCATAGCTCATACTGAGCATGCTATCTTGCTTAACTTTCGGGTAAAAGAGGCAAGTGTGCGTGCCCGATACGGAAAGGACAACGAATCGGTATGGACGGATGCTTGTGTAGAGTTTTTTGTTATTCCCGGTGATGATGGTGTGTATTACAATCTTGAGTGCAACTGTGCGGGTACCATTCTTCTGGGAGCAGGCCCCGAACGCAATAAACGTGAACGAGCTCCTCAGGTGGTGATGGATCAGGTTCAACGCTGGTCGAGTCTGGGACGTCAACCTTTCGAAGAACGAATAGGAGAGTGCAGCTGGGAAATGGCGTTGGTGATACCTTATAGTGTGTTCTATAAACATCAGATAACTTCTCTTGATGGTAAAACGATAAAAGCCAACTTCTATAAATGTGGCGATGAGCTCAAGACTCCTCATTATCTTTCGTGGAATGTGATCAACGCCCCTAAACCCAATTTTCATCTTCCCGAATTCTTTGGACTGCTTCGATTTGAGTGAATAACGTCTAAACGGGAGAAGAAATAACAAATTTGTAATAGAAGACAGCTTTTGGTTTGTATTGTTATCATCTCTCTTGAAGTAGCATAAACTTCTTTTGTAGCGGGTGATAGATGAGGTTATACGTCATCAAAAGGCTGGGTATAATGTAGACGCTTTGCCTTTATTTTTGATAAATAAGTGTAAAAGAGCACGTTAATTGACTGATAACGCTTATTTTTGCAACATGTTAAACGGAAAGTATCATAACAGAAAGCGGTTTATCCACACCGCATTGGCAGTAACGACATTGGTTGCTGCATTCTATTCTTGTGCTAATGTAGGACATCCCGAAGGAGGCCCTATCGACACAACTCCACCACGGGTGGTCGGTAGCTCTCCCGTTGCCGGAGCTCATAACAATAAGAAAAGTAAAATAGTCATTGAGTTTGATGAATTTATCAAGCTCGAGAAGGCCAATGAAAAAGTGGTTGTTTCGCCTCCGCAGGTGCAACAGCCGGAGATTAAAACTAATGGTAAGAAGGTCTCGGTGAATTTGCTCGATTCCTTAAAGGCGAACACAACCTATACCATTGATTTTTCCGATGCGATAGTGGATAATAACGAGAGCAATCCGTTAGGTAATTTTGCCTTTACATTCTCAACGGGAGCAGTGATAGATACCATGATGGTTTCCGGAACAGTACTCGAAGCATCTAATTTGGAACCGATAAAAGGTATCTTGGTTGGTTTGCATTCTAATCTAGACGATTCGGCGTTCGTAAAGAAACCCTTCGACCGTGTGGCCAGAACGGATAGTCGCGGACATTTCTCTATTCGTGGAATAGCACCGGGTAAGTATCGCATTTATGCTTTACAGGATGCTGATCAGAATTTTGCTTTCTCACAGAAAAGTGAGGCATTGGCTTTCAACGATTCACTCATCATACCAAGTTTGCAAGAGCGCTTGCGTCAAGATACCACTTGGATCGATTCTCTTACGGTAGATACTATTATGGAGCGCAAGTACACTCATTATCTACCCGACAATGTGGTTCTTCGTTCGTTTCTGGAAGAGAGGCATTCCCAGTATCTGCAGAAAAGCGAACGATTGTCGCCGGAGAAGTTCTCTCTCTACTTTGCTGACAGGGCCGATACATTACCTACTATTAAAGGGCTGAACTTCAATGAGAGAGATGCTTTTATTATTGAAAAAACCTCTAAGAACGATACCCTTCACTACTGGGTAAAGGATTCACTCATCTATAAACAGGATACATTACGCATGAGTTTGCGTTATCTCTTTACCGACACACTCAATCAACTTGTTGTTCGTACGGATACACTCAATCTGTTGGTGAAGAAGGCAAAGGGTGGAACTAATAAAGAGCAACAGCAACCCAAGAAGAAAAAGAAAGGGCATGAGAACGATCCGGAACCAACGGTATTTTTGGCGATGACGCCTCATGTTCCGTCACCGATGAATGTTTATGATACGATCAATTTTGTCTTTGAAAAGCCTCTGAAAGAATATAACAGTAAGGCGATTCACCTGAAACAGAAGGTAGATTCTTTGTTGTGGAAAGATGTTCCGTTTGTCTTTGAACGAGACTCCCTTGAACTGCGCAAGTATAACTTGTTGTGCAACTGGGATCCGAATATGGATTATGAATTGACTGTCGATTCCATGGCATTTCAGGGTCTCTATGGCTTGCATAGCGACAAGCTGAAGCAGGCTTTCAAGGTACGATCGCTTGATGAATACGGTGCGATCTTCTTTAATGTTAGCGGAATAGATACTACTGCGTTTGTAGAGCTACTCGACGCGCAGGATAAAGTATTGCTGAAAGCTCCTGTAATTGAGGGAAAGGCCGACTTCTACTATCTCAACCCCGGGAAATATTGCGCCCGACTTGTGGAAGATGTAAATGGCAACGGAATCTGGGACACAGGCAATTATGCAGAAAAACGTCAACCTGAGAAGGTGTATTACTATACACAAATACTTGATTTGAAGGCCCTTTGGGAGATAGAGCAAGACTGGAATGTAAATGCTAAACCTTTAGATAAACAAAAACTAGACGAACTTAAAAAACAAAAACCTGATGAAGATAAGAAAAAGAAGACTAGAAAGAATAACCAAAGAAGGTAGAGGGTTTGGGTTAATGCTGCTTTTGATAGTGGGTTCTCTAGCTCTTGCTCTTCCGGCAAAGGCGCAGTGCGAAACAAAGAATGATGCTTTCAAATCAGGTGAACTTGTGATGTACGACTTGTTCTTTAACTGGAAGTTCATCTGGACAAAAGCCGGATTTGCTAGTCTTACGACTAATGCAACGACCTACAATGGCAAACCTTCCTATCGGATGAACATGCTTGCAATAGGCAGCAAAAAAGCCGATTTCTTCTTTAAGATGCGGGATACGGTGACATGTGTCATTGGTGAGGAACTTCAACCTTATTATTTTAAAAAGGCTGCTGAAGAGGGTAAGAGATATACCATTGATGAGGCTCGTTTCTCTTATCATAATGGCGTGTGCTATGTGAAGCAAAAGAGAACGCATCGTGATGGAAAGGTTACAACATCGGACTATAACGATAGTCGATGTATTTATGACATGCTTAGCATTTTGGCACAAGCCCGCTCGTATGATCCTGTCGATTATAAGGTGGGGCAACATATAAAGTTTCCCATGACTACCGGACGCAAGGTGGAGGAACAGACGCTAATCTATCGGGGGAAAAAGAGTTTTACTGCGGAGAATGACACCACTTATCGTTGCCTTGTCTTCTCTTTAGTTGAATATAAGAAAGGGTCGGAAAAGGAGGTGATTACTTTTTATGTCACTGATGATAAGAACCACCTTCCTGTGCGCCTCGATTTATATCTGAACTTTGGTTCGGCAAAAGCCTTTCTGCGTAGTGTCAGCGGCAACAGACACCCGCTCACCTCCATTATTCCAAACTAAAGTGTGGAGGCATTATTTATTCAGCCTCCACTCGCATCGACCGTCTTTCGTATCTTTAATCTCAAAGCCTAGTGCTGTCAGTTCATTTCTGATCTGATCCGAAGTAGCCCAATCTTTGTTGGCCTTGGCTTTCATACGCTGTTCCAACAACATATCCACTACTCGTCCATAGGCAGCTTCACGTCCGTCGGAAGATCCAACTTCTTCTTTCAATCCCAGAATGTCGAACAGGAAGAGGTGGAATACCGCTTTGAGTTCTTCCAGGTCTGCTTCGGAGATGGTGTTGTTTCCGGCCAGAATGTTGTTGATGATCTTGGCACCATCGAACAGGTGAGAGATAACGATCGGTGAGTTCAGATCATCGTTCATCGCCTCGTAACATTTAGCACGGATGCTCTTCACATCAACGTCCGAAGAAGCAGAGGTTTTTATTTTATCCAATCCGTCAACGGCCTCCATCAATCTTTGCAATCCCTTATCAGAAGCTTGCAGGGCTTCGTTGCTGAAGTCGACTGTGCTGCGATAGTGTGCCTGAAGAATGAAGAAACGTATCGTCATCGGACTGTAAGCTTGCGTTAGCATAGCGTGCGAGCCGGCAAAGAATTCATCGAGTGTGATGAAATTACCCAAAGATTTTCCCATCTTGGTGCCGTTCACGGTGATCATGTTGTTGTGCATCCAGTAGTGCACCATGTCATCTCCTTGTGAGGCAACGGACTGTGCTATCTCGCATTCGTGGTGAGGGAACACAAGGTCCATACCTCCGCCGTGAATATCGAAATGGTCGCCTAAGTACTTCCGTCCCATAGCAGTACATTCGCAATGCCAGCCGGGGAAGCCATTGCTCCATGGCGAAGGCCAACGCATGATATGTTCCGGTTGTGCGCGCTTCCACAAAGCAAAGTCGGCTGAATTGTGTTTCTCTTCTTGCCCGTCAAGTTCACGGGTAGTGTTGAGCAAATCGTCTATGTTGCGGCCGGAAAGCTTGCCGTAGTGATGGTCTTTATTATATTTGGGCACGTCAAAATAGACCGAACCCTTGCTTTCGTAAGCATATCCGTTATCGAGAATCTCTTTCACGAGTTGAATCTGTTCGATGATATGTCCGGATGCATGTGGCTCGATGCTTGGGGGCAATACGTTGAGTGCCTCCATGGCGTGATGATAGCGGTTGACGTAATATTGTACCACTTCCATTGGTTCCAACTGTTCCAGTCGAGCCTTTTTGGCTATCTTGTCTTCACCTTCATCGGCATCGTGCTCCAAGTGCCCTACATCGGTGATATTGCGTACATAGCGCACTTTATATCCCAAGTGAGTGAGGTAACGAAAGAGCAAGTCGAAAGTGATGGCCGGACGGGCATGTCCCAGATGGGCATCTCCGTAAACTGTTGGTCCGCACACATACATGCCTACGTGTGGTGCATGTAGAGGAACGAACTGTTCCTTTTTTCTGTCTAAAGTGTTGTAAATCGTCAGTTGGTGCTCCATAACGCTTTGATTTATTTTTTTGGAATTACAAAGTTAGAATAAATAGTTCATTTATAGGCCCATCAGAAGCCAATTTTCTATGTAAACCGAGCGAAAAGTAGAATAATAACTCGACCTTCTTGCATGTCTGTTTATTTCTGCTTTCTTAATAACTCGTTCGAATTCAAATTAAATCGTAAAACTATGGAGCGATAAAAACAGTTGCTGAAAATAGCTAATTTGTTTTCGATTTGCTATTTTTGCAAGAATAAAATAAAATCGAACAATGGAGGAACATGGAGAAATTATACTCTATCAACCTGATCAAACAATCAAGTTAGAAGTACATTTAGAAAACGAGACGGTATGGCTTACACAAACACAGATGAGTGAACTTTTTCAACGTGAAAGAACTGTTATCACCAAGCATATCAATAATGTGTTTAAGGAAAATGAACTTGACGAAAAAAGCAATGTGCATTTTTTGCACATTGCTTTTTCTGATAAGCCAATAAAAGCGTACAGCTTGGACGTTATCATATCTGTTGGTTATCGGGTTAAATCAATTAGAGGTACACAATTCAGGCAATTTGCAAACAAAGTATTGAAAGAGTATAATAGAAATACACGCATATAAACATGCGCATGACCGGTTTCTTATCATAGATGACCAAGTATATCACATTGGTGCATCGCTTAAAGATTTGGGAAAGAAACTCTTTGCATTTTCAAAACTTAATATTTTTGTTGATGTAATAATAGACAGATCGTCAAAGAAGTAAGTTATGAGATTGGATAGTGCCAGTTACCTCCTTTTTGTCAATAGCAAGATTATTGATTCTTAACACTACTTGCGACCTTCAAAAAAAAACATTTAGGTGTTTTTGGAATCTGTTTAGGTGGAAAAAGATCTTCTTTAGGTGTTATTCGGGTAGCATCTAAGCATCTTGCTGAAGAGAACGCTTCTTCCGAGTGAAGAGAACCGTGCAGATGACTCAACTAAACCGTCCTTTTGAGCAAGTGCAACCGTCATTTTGGAGAAATGCAACCGTCATTTGGCTCATCAGACGGTTGGTGCATAAAAAAAGGAAGAAGTCGCAACTTCTTCCTTTTACCTTATATTAAACTCAAACTACTTTAAGATTACAGTGACAAATATACTACTTTACATCACAAAAGTCAAGTGTTTTGCCCTCTTTCTTTGTTATTCCAATAGTTTTTGCCATTCACTGTCCGTGAGTGTCTCCAGTGGATTGTTGTCCGTGATGAATGCCTCAGCCAGCTTTCTCTTTTCTTCTTGCAGTTGCACAATTTTCTCCTCGATGCTGCCTTGCGTGATGAATCGGTAGGCCATGACTTGCTTCTCCTGCCCGATGCGGTGAGCGCGACTGACGGCTTGCATCTCTGCTGCCGGATTCCACCATGGGTCGACGATGAAGATATAGTCGGCCTGCGTTAGGTTGAGGCCTACACCTCCTGCTTTTAGGGAGATGAGAAAAGCCCGGATGTTATCATCCTCCGAAAAGCGATCGATCTCTTCCTCGCGCTTTAAGGTCGTTCCCGTGAGCATGGCATACGGCCATCCACGTTTCTCAAAAGCTTCGGCTATCAACTCCAAATGCTTCACGAAAGAGGAGAAGATGAGTACCTTGTGTCCCTCACTTTGAAGCGTTTCAAAGGTGTTGACGATCTCTTCCAGTTTGCCCGAATCTTGGGTGAAATCATCAAAAACCATCTGAGGATGACAGGCCAATTGGCGTAACCTCATGATGCCGTTCAGTATGGTGAGGTTCTGGTGTTTGTGCTCGTTGGTCTTAATGTCCAGCAAGATGTTTCGCAAACTATTTTTCTCTTTCTCGTAGATGGTATGTTGTTCTTCTGCCATGTCGCAATAAAGAATCTCCTCGGTGAGCGAAGGCAATTCCGGTGCTACTTCGTATTTGCTACGGCGCAGAATGAATGGCTCGATGATGTGCCTCAGCCGTTGTTTCATCCGCTCGTCGCCCTGACGGATGGGAGCGATGAATTGCTTATTGAACTCACTTTCGGTGCCCAACAGTTCCGGCTGGAGGAAATGGAATTGTGACCACAGGTCTTTCAGCGAGTTTTCGATGGGCGTACCTGTAAGTACTAACTTCTGTTTACCTCTCAATTGAAAAGCAGCCTGTGAGGTCAGAGAATCGCTGTTTTTGATGTTCTGACTTTCGTCCAGCACAATGTATTCAAACGGATATTGGCTTAGCGTTTGAATGTTATTCCTCATGATGCCGTAGCTGGTGAGGATAATTTGATGTTTCTTGAACGTCTTCGTTGGATTGGGCTGTTTTTGATTGCCACCCGCATATTCGTATACCGATAGATTGGTGAAGCGAGCTGCCTCTTTTCTCCAGTTGTGCAGCAATGAAGTAGGCACTACAATGAGTGAGGCAGGCCTTTTCTTCTTCAGTGGTGGAGCGAAGAGTGATAATTGCCCGTTTTCATCGACATCGGCTGCTGATGACTTCTCTTCAGCAGCAGGTTGAGAGTCCACTTTGTTGTATCTGTATTGCAGCAACGCCAGCGTTTGTATGGTTTTACCCAATCCCATGTCATCGGCCAGGCAACCGCTGAATCGATGTTCCGACAAGTGAACCATCCACGATAATCCTTCTTGCTGATAGCGACGCAACTTTGCGTTGAAATGCTTGGGCGTTTCTACTATTTTCTTGGGTTGGTAAACGTGTACCTTTTCTTCTTTATCCGGAGTGATGATTGACTGCAATATGCCGATAAACGGTCTGTTCAGCCGAATTGTCTTCTCCTTTTCTTCGCCCATTTCGAACAAATCGCTGTACTTGCTGAACCACTCTTCGGGCAGGATAACCGTTTGTCCGTCGGGTAAGATGTATTCTTTGATTCCTTCGAGTATATGCTTTTTAAAGCGGATGAAAGGAATCCGCAGATCGCCAATGATCACAGTGATGTGCAGCTCGAACCAATCGAGCTCATCTGTATAAGTTTGCTCTATGCGTATGTCGCTCAGGTAGTAGTCACTATCTGTTCTCGCATTCACTAATTTAAAACGTGTGGAGAGCATCTCTTTGTTCTCTGCAATCCATTCGGGCAATAGTTTTATCGGTTCTGTTTGTCGCAAAGCGAAATGCCCGTCGTTAACTTGTTTCAGTCCCGACTCTTTGAGCAATCGGATTATTTCTTTCTCGTACTCCATGTCTCGTTTGAAGTAGCGAATGCCTTTCTCTTCTTCACAAAACCAAACAACCTTTGGCGCTGTTGATGCATTGGGTGAAAAGATCTTATCGTCGTAGCGGAACGTCAGTAACAATGCTTTTTCTGCAGCAATGCTTTCATCCACCGAGAGGATGGCTTCGCATTTTCTTATTTCTTCGATGATGTTCAAGCCCGATGTGACGACCTCATGGCGCCTGATGGCGGGTACAACAATCTTTTCCATGTACTTAGCAGTGAACGATGCGTTCACACTAACCGATGTCTTGTGTGTAAAAGGAAGTATCCGTGCCGATTCGATATTTTGGAATACATGCAATTCTTTTCCCATCAGCATTGAAGCCGGGGAGGAGGTAAGCACTATGACAGGTTTTTTATCTTGTAATGGCACGATTTTGCCTGCGCGGCTACACTGTATCGTATAGCTAAACTGCTCTTCGGTAGCAGTAAAGCGAAAGGCTGTTTCTGTAGGATGAGGTGTTGTTAGATAAACGTTGTGGTCATACATTAGGTTTGTTCCGGTTTGCTTCTCATAAAGAGGAAGCTTCTGAGCCTGAATAAGCTCTACCATTTCGAGCAACTTCTTCTCAATATATGGGCGGACGATCTCTTTGAGCGTTTTATCAGTCAACTTACGAAAAAAATCACTGCTGTTCTTCTCTTTCGAGTAGATTTTCATCAGATACTTTTCCGTATAGTGGCTGGCTATCTCAATGGACTTTTGCTCTGCCTCGTTCATCTTGTCTATCACGGCATGCGATGCGTGAAAAGCTTGCTCAATGAGACGGATGGTACCATCCGCCTTTCTTTCGGCAGTATAAGGCACTAGCAATGCTCCCAGTACAGGGTGCTGCATTAATACAATAACAATTTTGGTAGGGATGAGGTTTTCTTTCATTCTTTCATCGTCTGTGCATCGGTCTCAATGACTTTTCACAGCGTAAATGGCGCAAATTTTATTAAGCTTGGTTTAGTAAGATCATTTCTTCAATATACTGTCGGTGATTGCTCAAACGAGGAACTTTGTGCTGGCCCCCCAGCTTTCCTTTTTCTTTGAGCCAATCGTGAAACAGTCCTTTGCGTGCGGGTATCACCTCTAGCGGTTGCAGGGCGATATCTTTCCAGCGCTTTGCCTCGTAATCGGAGTTTACTTCCTTCAATGTTTTATCGAGTACTGCGGCAAAATGTTCTATCGAATCGGGCATCTTGGCAAATTCTATCATCCATTGATGGCGGCACTTGGCGTTTTCGTCCATGAAGACGGGTGCGGCAGAATATTCGCACACTTGTGCACCTGTGTCGGCGCAAGCTTTGGCTAAGCCCTTCTCTGCATTGTCAATGATCAACTCCTCGCCAAAGGCATTAATGAAGTGTTTGGTGCGACCTGTGATGATAAATTTGTAAGGACGGTTGTTGGTGAACTTCACTGTGTCGCCAATCATGTATCGCCAAAGTCCGCACGAAGTAGAGATGACCAATGCGTAGTTCTTATTGAGTTCCACTTCTTCGAGACTATATACTTTCGGATCTTCTTTGCCTACTTCCTCCAATGGGATAAACTCGTAAAAGATACCGTAATCGATCATCAGCAGCATGGCCGGATCAGAAAGATCATTTTGAGTCCCAAAATACCCCTCAGAGGCATTGTATGTCTCTACGTAGTGCATCTTGTCAGAATGAATCACCTGTTCGTATTGATCGCGATAGGGGGTGAAACTGACGCCACCGTGGAAGAATACTTCCAGATTGGGCCACACCTCCTCCAGTGTATGCTTTCCTGTCTTCTCGAGAATGCGCTTTATCAGCACCAGAAACCAAGAGGGAACACCCGATAAGTTGGTTACATTGGTGTGTATGGTGCTGTTGGCTATTGCTTCTATTTTGCTTTCCCATTCGCCCATCAGCGCAATCTTCTTGCCGGGTACGCGGATTAAGTTGACCAGCGGATTCACGTTTTGTATCAGTATGGCAGATAAGTCGCCCACCAAACTATGGTTTGAATTCAGATTAGGGCTGTGGCTTCCACCCAATATTAATCCTTTACCTGAAAAGAATCGGCTATCGGGGTTCATCCTGAAGTACAAAGCCATGGCATCTGCACCCCCTTTATAGTGAATGTCCTTCAGCGCTTCCTTGCTTACCGGCAGAAATTTACTTTTATCATTTGTGGTTCCCGATGACTTGGCAAACCAACGTATTTCCGAAGGCCAAATCAGGTTCTTCTCTCCTGCACGCAAACGCTCTACATAAGGCTTAACATCATCATAAGTTTGTATGGGGAGGCGCTTCTTAAACTCATCGTAGTTTGAGATCGTCTTGTAGTCATATTTTCTTCCCCATTCAGTGTCGGCCGCTTGTTTAAGTAAGCGATTCAATACATTGTGCTGTATCTCTCCCGCCTGCGTGGCAAATAGGTCTATTTCTTTTAAACGTGAATTAAAAAGTTTACTTATGATTTTGGTACTATTCATTATTGGTTGTAAAATAACGTTTGATAGCACAAAAGTAAGCTTATTTATCTTTTTTTTCTATCTTTACCACGAAAATATCGTTAAAACTATATGAGAATAGGTATATTAACTGCTGGTGGTGACTGTCCGGGCATCAATGCTACGATTCGTGGCGTGTGCAAAACAGCGATTAATCACTATGGTATGGAAGTGGTTGGCATACATAGTGGCTTTCAGGGATTGTTGGATATAGATGTCGAAAACTTTACAGACAATTCTTTGTCCGGCTTGCTCAACCAGGGGGGTACGGTACTTGGTACTTCTCGCGAGAAACCTTTTAAGAAGGCGGGTGCAGATTCAAATGTAAATAAACCTGAGCTGATAAGGCAGAATATAGAGAAATTAGGTTTGGACTGCATTGTGTGCATTGGCGGAAATGGCACACAAAAGACAGCCGCCAAGTTTGCTGCTATGGGCGTGAATATCGTTTCTGTGCCTAAGACCATCGATAACGATATCTGGGGTACCGACTTCTCTTTCGGCTTCGATTCTGCCGTCAGCATCGCTACGGATGCCATAGATCGCCTGCATTCTACTGCCAGTTCTCATAAACGGGTGATGGTGATTGAAGTGATGGGGCACAAAGCCGGATGGATAGCCCTCTATTCGGGTATGGCCGGTGGTGGAGATGTAATTCTCCTGCCGGAAATCCCTTTTCAGATGAATGCGGTATGTGAAACGATTATGAATCGCCTTAAACGGGGAAAGGCTTACTCCATCGTCGTGGTAGCCGAAGGAATACAAACGGATGGAAACAAACGTGTGGCGGAATACATTGCTCAGCAGATTGAAACCGAAACCGGATTGGAGACGCGTGAAACGGTCTTGGGATATATTCAACGAGGTGGTTCGCCCACTCCTTTTGATCGGAACCTGTCTACCCGGATGGGCGGGCATGCTACTGAGCTGATAGCCAACGGACAGTTTGGCAGGATGATTGCACTAGTGGGAAATGACATCACCTCTATTCCTTTAGAAGAAGTAGCCGGTAAATCGAATTTAGTGACCGAAGATCACGATTTAGTTGTTCAGGGCAGGCGAATGGGGGTCTGTTTCGGTTAAAGTGGATGAAGTCTCTTCTTTGTATGGGACTTCTTTAATCTTTGCCTCTGTATCTCTTTCTATTTTGAGCCTTTCTTTGGAGTCTTCTTCCAGCGTCTCTTCTTTCAATGCTTCTTCTACAGGCATTTCCTCTTCGGCTACTGCATTCAAAAGAGCTTTGGCTTCTTCAATGCTTGCTAAGAAGTCAGGAGTACTTTTAATCTTCTTTAGAGCCATTTGAGCTGCATTCTGTTGCGATTCTTTTTTAGAATATCCTGCTCCTGAGCCCGCAGAGACGCGCTCGACGAGTACTTCCGTCTGGAATACCGGATTTGATTCTTGATCCAGAAACTGCTCGATGAGCTCGAATGAAACCTCCACTTTATTCTTCTGGCTCCACTCTATCAGTTTCGATTTGAAGTTGACCTCCTTGCGGGATAGTTTATCGAGGTCGATGTAAGGAGTGATGATTTTTTCTTCCACAAATGCTTTGCAACGCTTGTATCCACGGTCCATATAGATGGCTCCGATGAATGCTTCGAAAGCATTGCCGTACATGTAGCTGTTGTGAGATGAAGATCGTGCGGCAGATTTTATCAGCTTGTCTAAGCCAATTTCCACTGCCAGTTTATTCAACGTTTCGCGTTGCACAATCTTAGAACGTGTATTGGTCAGGAAGCCTTCTCTTTTGCCGTCGAAGTGCTTGTAAACAATATCGGCAACGATGGCGTCGAGGATGGCATCACCCAAGAACTCCAGTCGCTCATTATTTATTGGCCTTCCTTTTTCAGAACGAAGAGAGGTTGATTTGTGTAGGAGTGCTTGTTCGTAAACTCGGATGTCGTGAGGATAGAAACCAAGTATCCGATAAAAACAAAGATAAGACTCTCTGTCCTTGCGGAACAGGAGCCTTATCTCGTCTATCTTATTACGTAACACGACGTTATTCTGCGTATTTCTTGAAAATGGCACATGCATTATGACCTCCGAATCCAAATGTGTTGGAGAGGGCAACTTTAACTTCACGCTTCTGAGCTTTGTTGAAAGTGAGGTTAAGGTTGTAGTCAATGTTCTCGTCGTTATCACCTTCAGTGTAGTTGATAGTCGGAGGCACAATACCATAGTTGATGGCAAGAATACTTGCTATGGACTCTACCGCACCGGCAGCTCCCAGCAAATGTCCCGTCATAGATTTTGTAGAACTGATGTTCAACTTAAACGCATGTTCACCAAAGACCTCTTTGATAGCTTTCGCTTCAGAGATATCTCCCACAGGTGTAGATGTACCATGTACGTTGATGTAATCAATATCTTCAGGGTTCATCTCAGCATCTTCCAATGCATTACGCATCACTAACTTGGCTCCAAGCCCATCAGGGTGGGAAGCAGTCAGGTGATAAGCATCAGCAGATAGTCCTGTTCCGGCTACTTCTGCATAAATTTTAGCACCACGAGCTTTAGCATGTTCCAGTTCTTCCAGAATGAGGCAACCACCGCCTTCTCCCATCACAAATCCATCGCGTGATGCGCTGAATGGACGAGAGGCACCTTGTGGATCATCATTACGAGTTGACAAAGCATGCAATGCATTGAAACCACCTACTCCGCCGGGAGTAATGGCAGCTTCAGAACCTCCACTTACAATTACGTTTGCTTTACCTAAACGAATCAGGTTAAACGCATCGGCAATGGCATTGGTTGAGGTTGCACAGGCAGAACACGTAGCGTAGTTCGGCCCGTGAAAGCCATACATAATAGAGATTTGTCCGGCAGCAATATCCGAAATCATTTTAGGAATAAAGAACGGATTGAATCGTGGTCCTTTCTCCTTATTCGTATAATACTGCGCGATTTCCTCTTCAAATGTATTAATACCACCAATACCGGCACCAAAGATGACGCCGATTTTGTTTAGGTCTTCGTTTTCTAAATCAAGCCCAGAGTCTGTAACAGCTTCATTGGCAACAGCAACGGCGTACTGGGTGTACAGATCCATTTTTCTTGCCTCTTTGCGTTCGAGATACTTGGTCACATCGAAGCCCTTTACTTCACATGCGAACTGAGTCTTGAATAGCGACGGATCGAAATGTGTAATAGGTCCTGCTCCGCTAGCTCCGTTCACAAGATTTTCCCAGAAATCGGGAACATTGTTGCCAATAGGAGTAATGGCGCCAAGACCTGTTACTACGACTCTTTTTAATTCCATATTATGAAAAACAGATTACTTAGCGTGTTCTTCGATGTAAGACACAGCATCACCTACAGTTCCGATCTTTTCTGCTTGATCATCTGGAATAGAGATACCGAATTCTTTTTCGAATTCCATGATAAGTTCTACAGTGTCAAGAGAATCTGCTCCTAAATCGTTCGTGAAGCTAGCTTCTGTGGTAACTTCTGATTCTTCAACGCCTAATTTATCAACGATAATCGCTTTCACTCTTGATGCAATTTCAGACATAACTTTAAGTTTTTAATTAATAATTAGTTTTATTTCTTTAAATTTGCGGTGCAAAGGAATAAAGATTTATTGTTCTAAGCAAATATTTGACTAAATAAATGCAACGTTTTGCACATTTTTCACTATTGTGTGCATACTTACACCCGATTATGAAGAGAAACATCGCTATTTTTGCTTCAGGCTCCGGTTCGAATGCCGAGAACATCATTCGTTATTTAAAAAACAATCGTTTACTTGCCGTGCAGTTGGTCGTATCTAACAAGATTGACGCACTTGTGTTAGAACGTGCTCAGCGATTGAATGTGCCTTCTGCTGTGTTTTCTAAGAAGGAATGGGAGAGTGGGCAAGAGATTCTAGCTTTGCTGGCTGGCTATAGCATCGATTTTATTGTGTTGGCAGGTTTCCTTCTGCGGATTCCCGATTCTTTGTTGCATGCTTATCCGAATAAGATCATCAATATTCATCCCTCGCTCTTACCTAAATTTGGAGGCAAAGGCATGTATGGCGACAAGGTGCATGAAGCTGTCGTGGCTTCGGGCGAAACAGAAAGCGGCATCACCATACATTATATTAATGAGCATTATGATGAAGGTGGAGTTATCTTTCAGACTACCTGTCCTGTGTTACCCACAGATACTGTGGCTGATGTTGCAGCTAAAGTTCATGTCTTGGAATATGCTCATTACCCACGAATAATAGAAGAGGTGTTTCGGTCGGCAGTTGCGACAGATTGAGGAATCGTTTACTTACAGGACTATCGTATAAGCTTTTTCTTCTCTTCTCAATGGATAATCACCTCGTAATTGCTCAAAAAGTTCAGGGTGCGCTTTCAGTGCATCACTATCTCGTGTGGGATTGTATATTTGTAATAGAGCATTCGCTCGGCTAGTGGCATGGATTAGGTTCGTCGCAGGTGTCGGAGGTGTTATCTCAAAATTCGGTTCAATGCCAAAATGCTTGCACAAAGCCTCTAAAGACATTTGGGTAGCATTCGCTTTCCCATCAGCCGAGTATCCAGCAATGTGTGGAGTGGCAATGAAAGCTTTATCCAGCAACTCTAAATTAATCTCCGGCTCTCCCTCCCATACATCAATAATCGCATCGGCTATCTTTTCTTCATCCAGAGCATTCAACAATGCTTGGGTCTCGATGACTTCTCCGCGTGAAGTGTTGATGATGATTGGCTTTCGCTTTAGCGTTTCGAAGAACTTTTCGTCCGCCAGATAAAAGGTTTTGTATTGCCCCGCATTGTGTAACGGTGTGTGAAACGTGATTACGTCACACTCGTTGGCCATAGTAGCCAAGTCCGTAAACGCTTCCTTTCCTTCTTTATCCTGTCTGGGCAAGTCGTTTATCAATACCCGCATACCCAGTTTGCGAGCCATGGTCTCAACCTTACTTCCTACATTGCCCACTCCTACAATACCTATCGTCATAGAACTTAAATTCATCTTCTTTTCGGTTTGCAATAGCAGTAATGAAGACTCTATATATTGTGCTACTGAAGCTGCATTGCAACCCGGAGCATTGGTCCACTTGATGCCTGCCTGCCGGCAATAATCCGTATCGATATGGTCATATCCGATGGTGGCGGTGGCAATGAACTTAACGTTGCTTCCTTCGAGCAAGGCACGGTTACATTGAGTGCGCGTTCGGATAATCAACGCATCAGCATCACGCACCAATTCGGGTGTAAAGTCTTTGCCCGCAGTGTATATCACTTGATCGGCAATGCTCTTTATTGCCTCATCTATATAAGGTATCTTGTTATCAACGATCACTTTCATAACGATTCTGTTTCTTTTGACTAGTATAGCAAAGTTAATCTTTTCCTTGCTATACTAGCTTAATCTCTTCTCATTCTTTATTCTTTTTTTAGAGCTTACTACTTATCTTCTTAAGGAATAGGAGTTTTAATGCGAGAACATCCCCATGTTGTCGCTTAAAACATCCCTACAGGGCTGACGCATTAAAAATTCTGTGGCAATAAAAGTTCACAAAGGAATTGTGTATCCCATCCAGCAGCCTTTCTTTTACCTTTAATGCTGCCTTTTCTGGGGCTTTTCTTTAATAACATAAGAGCAATCTTATTCATCAAAGAAAAGTTCTGGGCAGCATTCCCGGTTTTTCTTCCCATGTCTTCTCCAAAAGAGACGTCCAACTGCCAATGCAGGCAATTTTCCACAGACCAATGCGCACGCACGGCACCTGCTATTTTCTCAGCATCCAATCCAAGAGAGGTTATATAATATCTTTTTTCCACGGATGTCTTGCCTGTCTTAAGAATTGTCCGTTCTGAAGTAACTCTGACTACAGACTTTATGCCGACCCATTGGGGAAAGATGAGTCCCATTGTACGGTTGTTATAGACAAAACATTCTCTTATTTCCTTGCGACCATGCCCTGTCTCTTCTGTCCTGAACTTGGCATACCGCCGCGCATAATATTCCTTATTCACGTCTACCCTTTTTGCATCCATGTCATCAAACCATGATTCCAAGCTCTTGTGTAAATTCTTGTGGTTATCCTTCACGTTCAACACATAATCGGCTTTCCTTTCTATTATCTTTTTGGCTATCTCGGTCTGGCATCCCATGGCATCAATGGTCACTATGCAATTTTCCAAATCCAATGCGTTTAAAAGTTCGGGGATTGCCGTGATCTCATTGCTCTTTTGACTAACCTTAACCTGACCCAGTGTGATTCCGTTTGCTGCCGCCCAGGCACTGACCATATGAAGTTTGAAGCCTTTCTCTCCATCAGGGTTGGAGCGGCTGCATTTACTAGCACCGCAGATAGTCTTTCCGTCAATAGCCACTACACCTTCATACTTGTGGCACAGTTCTGACATCCAGCACCGAAAAACACCTTCAAAATACTCAGGAGAAAGACTGCTGAAGAAACGGTTGAAAGTATCATGAGAGGGAATGCGGTTCAAGGACGGTATACGGTCGGCGAAAAAAACTTTCCGGGAGCGCCCGAATTCTTCTATTTCATACCAACTCTCTGCTCCGCAAATAACTGCGGCCATAGCGATATACACAATCACTTCTACCGAATGCTCTCTTTTTCTGTCGACACGCATGTCTGTTATTTTTTCACAAAGCTTAATTATACTCATTTTGTCGTTAGTTTATCTCTCTTTTTATTTATAAAGATACAAATTAAAAACAACATAATAAACAATTATAAGCTTATTTTATAGATAAAAAATGGTAAATAAAAAATGAATATATTAAACCTTTTAAGTAAAATATATAATGCGTCAGCCCTGAACATCCCTATGTTATGATAGAGAACATCCGGATGTTTAGTTATACAACATGGGGATGTTCTATGAATGTAACTAGTGCTATTTAATCCCTGTTCAGCCTTTTATTGAGAGAAGAGCATCCTACAATAAAGTACCTAAGGGCTCTTCAAGTACGTAGAGAATAGGCGATGAAGTAATAAAAAACAAGAAACGGTTGCTTGAATGAGAAATATTGTATAGTTTTGCCTCATTGTATTTATCTATAAACAAGTTAATTATATGACATTTAGTAAGCTTTGCAACCAGATCTTCTGGGCCTCAACAACTGATTACCATGTTACTGACAGCGTGGATGCTTCCATTAACAACCCTTACGAAGTAAAAACGATTGAGTATTACTTATATCTGAAAAATTGGATAGATGCCGTGCAATGGCATTTTGAGGACATTATTCGTGATCCTCAGATCGATCCGGTAGAAGCATTGACACTGAAGCGCAGAATAGATAAATCAAATCAAGATCGTACAGATTTGGTAGAGCTTATTGATAGCTATTTTCTTGATCAATATAAATCGGTACTTCCTCATGCAGATGCAACGATAAATACAGAAAGCCCTGCTTGGGCTGTCGACCGCCTTTCTATCTTAGCTCTTAAGATCTATCACATGCAGCAAGAAGTAGATCGTAAAGATAGCACGGAAGAACATCTGAATCAATGCCGGACAAAACTTAATATTTTGCTTGAACAAAGAGTTGATTTGTCCTCGGCAATCGATCAACTGATAGCCGATATTGAAAGTGGTAAGAAATACATGAAAGTTTATAAGCAAATGAAGATGTATAATGATCCGGCACTTAATCCGGTTCTTTATGCAAAGAAATAATTGATGGCAAAAATACTGGTTATCCGCTTTTCGGCTATAGGAGATGTTGCAATGACCGTTCCCGTAGTACATTCATGGGCAATGCAATATCCTCAGCACGAGATTGTTTTTTTAAGCCGTCCATCATTGGCGCCACTTTTTAGCAATTTGCCTAAGAATGTTACTTTCTATAATGCTGATCTCAAGGGAAAACACCATGGATTGAAAGGCCTCTATTCCCTGTTAAAAGAACTTAAAGCATTACATTTTGATGTTATAGTCGACTTACATAATGTGCTACGCACGAACTTTTTGTCTTTTTTATTCAGACTTTCAGGCGTTCCCACCTATTCTCTGCATAAAGGGCGGTGGGAAAAAAGAAAACTTGTTCGTCGCAAAAACAAAGTGTTGGCTGCCCAGAAGAGCTCGTTCCAGCGATACGCTGATGCATTTGAGAAGTCGGGTTTTCCCGTGCTTCTCAATTTCACTTCTATTTATGGGAATCAGAAGGGTCCAATTTCCGGATTGCATTCTATAACGGGCGAAAAAGGAGAGCTGAAATGGATTGGAATAGCTCCTTTCTCTAAACATAAAGGTAAGATTTATCCTTTAGAGCTCGAAGAACAGGTGGTAGCCCATTTTGCACAAGATAGTAACGTGAGAGTGTTTTTGTTTGGTGGAGGCAAGGAAGAAGAAGATTGCTTCAAGGGCTGGACTGAAAAATATCCTACAGTGGTGTCATTGATAGGAAAACTGAAGATGGACACGGAGCTGGCACTCATGAGCCATTTAGACGTGATGCTGTCAATGGATTCAGCTAATATGCATCTGGCTTCTTTAGTAAATATCCCGGTTATATCCGTTTGGGGGGCAACACACCCCTATGCAGGCTTTATGGGATGGAAACAGTTGCCCATCAATACCGTTCAAGTAGACGACTTGTCTTGTCGTCCTTGTTCTGTTTTCGGTCAGAAACCCTGTTTTCGTGGCGATTATGCTTGTTTGTATGGCATAAAACCAGAGCGTGTGATTGGAAAGATAGAAAGTATAATAAAATAGTGCAGGGTAACAATAATGGCAAAGATTAGAATTAGTGCGAAGTACCAGTCAGACAAAAGAATTAAGGCATTTGTGGAAAGTATACCTGATATATTTGATTGTGACGGTACTATTATTTATCAAGAACGTAATGTGTTAAAAGCTTTCTGTGTTGAAGACTCTCGCAAGAATTTGAATCAGATAGTGGTGAAAAAATATAAACGTTTGCATGTTTTTCAGCGTTTAATTTATACTTTTTTTCGCTCAAGTAAAGCCCAGCGCGCTTTTGATAATTCGGTGGAACTTCGTAGAAGAGGAATTAATACGCCGTATGGAATAGCTTGTTTAGAACAATTTGATAAGGGAATATTGGACTGTGGCTATTATGTAAGCAGTTTTACGGATGATTCTCCAATAGGAGTTGCTTTGGAGGGCAGTTTAGGCTTTGATAAATCTGTAGCTGATGCTTTTGCCTCCTTTGTGGCTACTCTTCATGAAAAGGGCATTTTGCATCATGATTTAAACTCAACAAACGTGCTTTACTCTTTTTCGGAAGCAAGATATTCTTTTTCGATTATTGATATTAATCGTATGAGATTTTCTCCTATAGAAAAAGAAATAGATCGGAAAACTTGTTTTGATAATCTAACTCGCTTTACGGGGAAGATGGATTTGTACGAATACGTTGTTAGCCATTATATTAAGTACCGTGGGTGGAGTGAAAACCTGTTGTCTGAAGCCGTACATGTAAAGATAGAACATGATAAGGCTTGGCGAAGACGAAAGGACTTTCTAAAGTGGTTGCATCCCTTTTTCTAGCTGATCTCTTCGTCAATATCATAGTTGTTTAAATCACTCTCCCAGATTTTAGCTATAGTTATGAATTTATAAAAAGCATCCATTCCAGCGTTAACCAACCCTGCTTTTCCGTCTCTGAAACCTCCTTTTATTATATAGGCCTTAATAAAGCGATAAGCCGGAGCATAAAAAAGAGCAAATAGAGAATGTTTTTTTCCTTTCCTTTTGAATATTTCTTGAGCGGTATATGTGTTTAATTTGTTTATACGCATCTCCAATGGGTTGTTGATTAAGTGGATGAAAGCTAGATCTTTTCTTTTGGATGGTATATATTCCACTAGCCCATCGATGTGGGGTACGGAGTGCACGGTAGGTGGCCAGTTTGCCTTTTCTTTTCTGAAGAAACGGAGTATATGGTCAGGATAATCACCATGCATGAACTTTCCCATGAAATAGTTCTTTCTTGGTATCCGTATCCCGTCTGAGCAATGAGGCTTTTGTATATGCTCATAAAGATATACTCTGAGAGCTTCGGGTACAACCTCATCTGAGTCAACAACTAGCACCCATTCATTTGATGCTGACTGGATGGCAAAGTTTCTGGCAGGTTCGCAATAGCTAATTTTTTTGTGGTATACTATTTTGCAGTTGTACTCTTTGGCAATGGTAATGGTCTGATCTGTGCTGTACATGTCACAAATTACGATCTCATCAAAGCCTTTAACCGACTCTAAAACTCTTCTAATAAATTTTTCAGAGTTAAATGTATGTATAATAATTGATATCTTCATGATAGCAAAGTTAAGACATAAATCTTAAGGTAACGATGCTTTTTCAAAAAAAAAACATAAAAACAATTTGTAACCAGTCTGTAATACAAATAAATAACGTACTTTTGATAGATTTTACAAAACTAAGTTTATGCGTATAGTGCTATTCTGTGAAAATAAATATGCTATTGATATATTGTATCCGATATATCGAGAGGCATCTGAATCTCAACAATATGATACATTTTGGTATGTAGACAAACGCAAAATACCAATTTTCCCTTTGGATGGAGAGGTTCGATTTACAAACTCTATTCAAGCTATATACGACTATTCTCCTGAAGTCATTTTTGTGCCGGGAAATATCGTACCTTATTATTTACCCGGAGTGAAGATTCAGGTGTTTCATGGGTATGCCGCAGAGAAAAAAGATCATTGGATTATTAGACGATATTTTGATACATATTTTACTCAAGGTCCTTTTTTTACGAAAGGATTTTCTGCATTAGCTCAAAAATATGGAGACTTTGAAGTAGTGGAGACCGGCTGGCCTAAGCAAGATTGGATAAAAAAACATTGGCACGATTTTGACGTGCAAAAAGCAGAGCTTTTATCTGATCACAAAAAAAAGCAAGTAGTGCTGTATGCTCCAACCTTTTCGCCTTCTTTAACTTCGTTATCTCATATAAAAGAGGCATTGGTTAATTTAGTAAAGGAGAAAGATGTTGTGTTATTGCTTAAATTCCACCCTCTAACAAAGCAGGAATGGGTAGAAGAATATAAATTGTTGGCAGAACGAGAAGAGCATATTGTATGGATTGACGATTTTGATGTTACAAAGTATCAGCTAATGTCTGATGTGATGATTAGCGATACATCATCTACAGTCTATGAATTTTTATTACTTAATAGGCCGGTTGTTACTTTTCGCACCATCTCCAAAGACATCTATTGGACCAATATCACTGATATTTCTCAATTGTCGGAGGCTTTCGAGAAAGCACAACACGATGATGATTGTATCCAAAAGCGCCAATGGATTGTGGATAACTATGATCCATATCTGGACGGGAATGTTTGTAAACGTATGCTTGTTGCCGCTACCGATTATATTAAGAGACATGGTGTGCCAAAGGAACGTAAAGTTAATCTTTGGCGTAAATATGTAAGTATAAAAACCTTTGGGCGAATAAAACGATAAGATAAAATGATGAAATCATATGTATTCCCTGGAAATATAGAGGAGGAAATCCTTCAAATAGCTGCCCAACAGATACCGTATATGCGGACTGCTGAATTTTCTGGCATAGTGAAAGAATCGGAAAAAATGCTTCTTGAACTGATTAAGTGTCCAAATGGGCGAGTCATCTTTTATACTGCATCGGGTACCGGTGCTATGGAGGCGGTGGTAACTAACTTTGTTATGTTACGGAAAAAATCTTTTATCGTATCAGGCGGATCATTTGGCCGTCGTTGGAAAGAATTATGTGATTATTATGCTTGCCCGAATGATTTTTTTGAAGTACCCTTCGCCAAAGACATCGATTATGGCAAACTAGAAGCAGCGATAGTAAAATCTCAACCGGATGTTTTCTTATGCCAACATCACGAAACTTCTACAGGGCAGTTATTTGATTTGGTCAGGATTTCAGCCATTTGCCATAGGCATGGTATTTATCTGATCGTTGATGCGATAAGTTCGTTTTTAGCCGATTCTCTTGACATGACTGCACTTGGCATTGATATGTGTATCACTAGCAGTCAGAAGGGGTTAAATATTCCTCCCGGCCTTTCGTTCATAGTGCTTGCGGAGAGAATGTTGAAAGAACCTTTTGCCCGCAAGGGCTACTATTTCGACTTTATCGAGAATCTTAAGAATTTGGAACGGGGACAGACTCCTTATAGTCCGGCTACTACTCTTTTCTTGCAGTTACATGCTCGTCTGGAGAAAAACGTATTGTTGGGTGCTGAAATGATTACTGACAGCGTGAGAGAGAAAGCCTCTTATTTTAGGCATCTTTGTAATAAGAATGGTTGGGAGTGCCCCGCTGAAGTTCCTTCTAATTGCATCACAGGTTTTTTTGTTCATCGAAACGGGGATATCTTATTTACAGAATTGTTGAAACAAAACATTTATATTATGCCCGGAGGTACTCCACATTATTTTCGTGTATCTCATTTGGGGGTACAAACAAAGGAGGACCTTGATGAGTTGGCAACACGTATTAAAGAAATAGAAAACCGTTAACCTTAATCGAATGGATAAAAAAACAGTAAGGGTGTTTACTTCAGGCAGTTTTGATCTGTTTCATGTTGGGCATCTAAATATATTGGAAAAATCGGCTGCATTGGGAAATGAGCTTATTGTTGGCGTGAGTACGGATGAGCTGATAGAAGAATACAAGGGGATGAAGCCTATTGTTTCTTTTGAGCAACGCTTCAGAATCATTTCGGCCCTTAAGTGTGTCACCAAGGTGGTGAAGCAAGTGAAACTGACAGAAATAGCTCAACTTCGCAGAGAGAATATCGATATCGTCACGATTGGAGACGATTGGATAAATAAGTACTTAGAAGGGTTGGAATGGATGAAAACTCAACCGGATAAGAAAGTCGTCTATTTCCCTTATACTCCTGGAGTAAGTACCACGAGCATTAAAAAAGAAATAATTAACAGCACGAATTTGATTGTTGAAGCCGCCTTGCAACGGGAAGCGGCTCTTGACTATAACTGGAAAGAAGACGAAAGAAAATAAAGTGGATAACTAGACCTAATTTTTGAAAATATGTTTGTTTCATTGTTAATCTCCACCTATAATTGGAAAGAAGCTTTGGCTCTCTCCTTGCGTAGCGTGTCCGCCCAGACGGTGAAGCCGGATGAGATTGTAATAGCTGATGACGGTTCTTCAGATGACACGCGTCAACTTATCGAACGTTTGAGACCTGAAATAGGTATACCTATCGTACATATATGGCACGAGGACAAAGGTTTTCGCAAGACAATCATTTTGAATAAAGCGATCCTTAGCGCGTCTTTTCCTTATATCATACAAATTGATGGAGATGTAGTGCTTGACAAGTTTTTCATTGCGGATCATCTTGAGACTGCGGAGGAGGGCTATTTTGTCTGTGGCAGCCGTGTGGGGTTGGGGAAGAATTCGACACGGCGCATTCTTTGTGGCACAACACGCAATCCTCTTGGTTTTAAACAAGGTTTCAAGTATATGTTTAACGCGATTCGTTCGCGTACGCTCAGGCGTTATCTGGCAAAGCGTTATGCTCAGAAAAGGATCGCGCACCTCAGAGGATGTAACATGGCTTTTTGGAAAGAAGACCTGTTACGTGTAAATGGTTATAATGAAGACCTGATTATGTGGGGTCGCGAAGATGCGGAAATAGCTTATCGTCTTTTTCATGCGGGTGTAAAGAAGAAATGTTTGAAGATGGGAGGGGTACAGTTTCATCTGCACCATCCGCAGTCTTCTGGTGAGAATAAACATTTCCATGAAAAAGTGCTCCGGCAAGTTATTGAAGAAAAGATCTCTTGGTGCGAAAATGGAATTAATAAGAAATAGAACTTAAAGGTGAATAAAGATGGATATAGCATGTAATATTGATAATTGTTATGTGAAATATTGTATCGTTATGCTTGTCTCATTGTTTGAAAATAATGAGCGAGAAGAGTTTAACGTATATGTCGTATCGGATAATTTAAGTGAAGAGAATAAACTGTTGATGACAGACTCTTTAGAAAGATACAAAAATAATTTATGTTTCTGTAATGTAGGTAACGACATTCTTCGTGACTGCCCCATTAATCCGGATAGTTATATTTCAATCTCAACTTATTATCGCTTGTTCTTACCCTTGATACTCCCTGTGGAAGTTTCAAAAGTGCTATACTTGGATTGCGATTTGGTCGTAATGTCGTCTATTAAAGCTTTGTGGGATATTGATCTTACAAATAATGCGCTTGGTGTAGTGGAGGATATGTGGAGTTTTCCTCTAGATTATCCTTATGAGGCACATGAAAGATTGGGATATGCTCACGAATACTCGTATTTTAATGCGGGTGTCATGCTGATTAATCTGGATTATTGGCGCGCGCATAATATTCTTGGAAAGTGTGTGGAATATATAAAAAAATACCCAGAGAGGCTTGTCTTGAATGATCAAGACGTATTAAATGCGGTTTTGTATGATCAAAAACTCTTTATATCCTTTATTTGGAACATGCAAGAAGGTTTTTATCGTAGGAAAAGAAAAGTCCGTTGGGAAACTTGGGTGGAACTTGATTCATTGTTGGCCACTCCTTCTATTCTTCATTATAACGGAGAGATAAAGCCTTGGCATAAAGACTCCTTTCATCCACTAACTAAAGAATGGTTTGTTTATCTGGATAAAACAAAATGGAAAGGAGAGCGTCCCGCTGTGAGTCTTTGGGACTCTTTATGTCGCTTGATGAAATCTGCCGGATACTTTTTGAGAATAGATAAACCGATATATAGGAAGAACTTGTTAAAGAAGTGAAAGTAGACACACCGTGAGCCAATTTGTAAGGGTGAATCTCCTTGATCATTTCCGCTTGGGCAGTAGCTTCCTATAAAAGGTGATGAAAGAAGAATAACGATTAAAATGGTTGTATATGAAATATCGTCTTAGCGCATAAAAGACGCCAATCTTATTTGTTTTTAGTTTGTCATATTGATGGACTATTTCTAGGACTTCATCTATGATATTCTTATTAGACGAAATATCTCCAGAGATTATTACCCAGTCAATTAGGTGCAATGCCGATTTCAGAGGTCTTGCGGGTTTTTTGATAGTTATATTTTTATCAATCGCAAATTGGAACTGTTCATGAAGAGCTTCCAAATATTGGAACTCGCCCGATAAGAGAGGAACGATTATTGGCAATGCTTCCTTTTCGTATCCGGTAATGATATTTAGGCACAGAAAGGAAAACTGTTTTTTTTGAATTATAAAATAGTTTGTGTTGTATTGCCATATCCTCATAAACTTTCCCCACTGGAAAACGAATGCCATTGAACAGTTCTCGTTTGTATAGCTTGTCCCATAAATAACTCTTGATTACGGCATCATCCAATAGATTACTGACGGCTTTTTTGTTATTAAATTCCAGTATTGTTCCTAATTCAGAATTAACTTTGTTCCGATCATTATATTCCAAGAAATGTGAACACATGGAGATATTGGCGTTGTATTCAATGGTCAAGCTCAGCAAAGTTTCATACATGTCTTTTTCTATCCAGTCGTCTCCGTCAACGAAACCGATGTAAGCGCCACGCGCATTGTCAAGTCCTATATTTCGGGAATAGCTTACGCCTCTATTTTCTTGGTGTATAATTGTAACTCGTTTGTCTTGTGCCGCAAATTGGTCGCAAATGCAGGGGGAACTGTCGGTGGAGCCATCGTTAATTATTATAATTTCGAGGTTAGTGTAGGTTTGCCCAATGACTGAAGTCAAGCATTCTCTTAAATAATATTCAAGGTTGTAAACGGGTATGATAATACTGATAAGTGGGTGGTGCGATGATTGTTCTAACATGTCTTTTAGCTACGTTTATGTTATAATTGCTCGGCAAAAATACATAAACTATTGAAATGCGCCAATTAATGAGATCTTAAACTCGCAACATGACAAGACTTATTTGTTGCCGTGTTTTTAACCGAGGACATCAGGCGTTAGGGTTGGGAAGAATAATCAAATGCGGCATTATTCTACTCTATGTCTTACTTATTTATCTTTTTTAAATCAGAAAGGCTTAAAATCTGTTTTTTTCTGAGATGTAGATAGGTCATTAACTTAAACCAAAAATGCCGAAGATGGTAATGGATTGAATCTTTATTAACCATGACGTTGCAGCTATATTGTTTAGCTAATCGAATATAGTGGTTTCTGAATGGGCTGTCGCAATTGTACGCCCATGGCTTTCGTTTTCCCGTAAAATGGATTATTGCGGGCTGTTTAAAGGAATTATATAAATCGGGTAATCTGTTTTCCTGAATTTTTAGTTGAGTAAACATGAAAAAATCCATTAAATTCCATCGGATGGAAATGAACTTTCGTTTATCATGGAGTAATGCGTTTAATACATCCTGATCGTGGTGCTGAATTATTTGGCGATTTTCTTGAATAAACTTCTGGCATTTGCTTGATAAGTCCATTTCTCTCCAATATTTTAAATTTATCAACATCACTCCAGCGTTAAAATACGAATAGGAGGTTGGATAGCCCAATGTTTCAGGAGATATCGTATCAAAAGGAGGCCTTTCTTCAACGGCGGCAACAGCAAAATCTTCCATATCTGTTTCCCATAAATCTTTAATGGAGTCAATAACCATTAAATCACAATCTAAATATAGAACTTTATCTATGTTTTCAGGCAATAATTCAGACATAAAGATTCTGAGATAGGTTGCTAAGCTTAGATGGTCATCTTCTTTAATTGGAAATTTTTCTATTAGCGAATGTGAAACATCGCAGAAATTTATTTTTAGGCCGAAATGAGATGTAAGTTTATATAATCTATCTTTATTAGCCTCGCAAACCCTATTGTTTATAATATAAACAGTAAAACGTTGTTGAGGGTTATGAGAGAGCAGGCTTAATAACATTAACCCGCATTGCTCTGTGTAATTGTTGTCTATATTACAAACGATGTAAATCATACACATTAATTCTATCAATTAATAAAAGGGCAAAATTATAATACCCAAACATAATTCTTTATTTCTGTATCTTCAAGTAAACACATGATGGCTTCATTACGGTTCAACTCTCGAATCATTTCAGAATTATATTGAACTTTAGTCTTGTTGCTGAATTCTATGAAATGTGTACAAATGGAAATATCTGCTTTATATTGGATCATTAGATTGTATAATGTTTCATACATGTCTTTTTCTATCCAATCGTCTCCATCAACAAAACCGATATATACACCGTGAGCATTGTCCAGTCCTACATTTCTGGAATAACTTAAGCCGTTATTTTTTTGATGTATAACTTTGATTCGATTGTCATGTGCGGCAAATTCATCGCAAATGATTGGGGAATCATCAGTAGAACCGCCGTTTACTATTATAATTTCAAGATTTTTATATGTTTGTTCGATGACAGAAATTAAGCATTCTCTTAGATAATTTTCTATGTTGTAAACGGGTATAATAATAATACTGATAAGTGGATTAGATGATTGTTCTGTCATATAATTCTGTTTTAGGAAAGTCTTTCTTATTATTGGTTGACAAAAATACATAAACTATTTAAATGTGCCAATTAATAGCATGTGAAAAATGTGCTATTGCCGCTTGTTTTCCCCAAGGTTCCCCTCAGATATGTGAAAGATTAGGATATAGTCGTGAATACTCGTATTTTAATGATGGTATTATGTTGATCAATCTTGGTAGAAAGCCTCTTCGCATCCGCTAACAAAAGAATGATTTGCTTATCTGGATAAAACAAAAGAGAGAGGGTTTTTCTGTAAGTCTTTGGGATTCTTTATGTCTCTTAATGGATCTATTGGATACTTTTTAAAAGACGAGTGCCTTCGCTATTATTTCTTCTTTGGAAATAGCTTTCTATAGAATATATTCACAGAAGAATAACTGTTAAAATAGTTATATATAAAATATCGTCTTAGTGCATAAAAAAAGCCAATCTTATTTATCTTTAGTTTGTCATATTGATGGGCTATTTCTAGGGCTCCATCTATGATATTCATATTGGACGAAATATCTCCAGAGATTATTACCCAGTCAATCAGGTGTAATGCTGATTTCATAGGTCTTGCAGGTTTTTTTATCGTTATATTTTTGTTAATCGCAAATTGGAATTGGTTATGAAGTGCTTGTAGATATTGGGATTCGTCAATAAGAGAGGAGGGATTATTGGTAACACTTCCTTTTCGTATCCGATAATGATATTTAGGACTAGAGAGCGAAACTGTTTTTTTTGAATTATAAAATAGTCTATATTGCGTTGCCATGTCTTCGTAAGTTTGCCCTATTGGAAAGCGAATGTCAATAAATAACTCTCGTTTATATAACTTTTCCCATAAGTAATTTTTGATTATGGTATCATCTAATAGATTACTAACTGCCTCTTTATTGTTAAATACCAATATTTCTCCAGAATCAGAATTGGCTTTTGTTGCATTATTGAATTCTAAGAAGTGCGAGCACATCGAAATGTCGGCGTTGTATTCAACCATTAACCCAAGTAAGGTCTCATACATGTCTTTTTCTATCCAATCGTCTCCATCAACGAAACCTATGTATGCGCCATGTGCATTGTCGAGCCCAATGTTTCTAGAATAGCTTATACCGCTATTCTTTTGGCGGATAATATTTATTCGTTTGTCTTGCGCAGCAAATTCATCGCAAATGCTAGAGGATCTGTCTGTCGATCCGTCGTTAATTATTATAATTTCAAGGTTAGTATAGGTTTGTTCAATGACTGAAATCAAGCATTCTCTTATATAATTTTCAAGGTTATGAACGAGTATAATTATGCTGATAAGTGGATCGGATGGTTGCTCTTTCATGCAGTGTTGTTTTTAGAAAAGCCTATCTTGTTATTGTTTGGCAAAAATACATAAACTATTTATATGTACCAATTAATAGCATGTGAAAAAGCTGCTGTTAAAATTGTTATGAGATAGAATTTACACCTTTCGGATTATGCTGACTTTGCGTAGCTATTGGTATAGATTAAAATATTCTCTTCTATGGAA
Source organism: uncultured Bacteroides sp. (assembly GCF_963666545.1). Taxonomy (NCBI): domain Bacteria; kingdom Pseudomonadati; phylum Bacteroidota; class Bacteroidia; order Bacteroidales; family Bacteroidaceae; genus Bacteroides; species uncultured Bacteroides sp. Next base: position 2,570,323 of record NZ_OY762899.1, read on the forward strand.
TAATTGAGAGGTTCTGAATTACTTATTGGAGCATTAAGCTCAAATCCATGAGTGTGTATGGATCGTATTTGCGGAATTGATGAATGGACTATCTGGAAGGAATGTTTGATGGAGGCTAAAAATGCTGCTATGTCGATACGCTTTTAAATGATTAATGGATCTCGTGAAGAAAGCAGATGTGTTAGTAAAGTTGTATTTGAGTTCTTTACTAACACATTTTTAGTCTAGGATTCCGTTTGTGATCTGCTGCTTTTTACTACTTACTGAGTATTCTTAATTAGCAGGACGAATGTACCCTAATGTAAGAGGGAAAGATTTTATTCTTCCCGATATCCCAAAAACACGATATCTATTTCTGGGACAGTAGTGATGCAATAATCCTGCTGTATTTGACACACATTTTATTTTACTGCTATTTTCTTTTGCCTACTCGGAGGCAGATTTAATATGCCGGATAAATATAACCATGGACCTTTACGATTTTAAATCCCCAATTTTTACAGTACAAAAGAGCCTCATTATAATCAGACGTATAAAAAGAATTGTTACCATCCTCCTGATATAACTCATACAGAGGTAATGTTCCGCTTTCTTGCTTTTTGAATACATAACCTTGAGTCGTCACAAATCGGAATCCCCAATTGTTACAATATAGAAGAATGTCATTATAGATAGTTGTATAAAAAGAATTACTTCCTTTGTCTTGATACAATTCATATAGAGGCAATGTTTCAGCCATTTGTTGTTTAAATACATAGCCTTGGACTTTCTCAAACACATATCCCCAACTTTCATGTACAAGCAATGAGCCATAGTCGGATGTATAATATGTATTATTCTCCTTTTCACCATATAATTGATAGAGAGGAAGCAATTCCATTACCTTTAATTGTTTACTGGTAATGTACCTTTCAACTGCAGCTTTTACTTCTGCTTTTTTAGTTGGATCTGCGATAAAATCATAAATAGGATAAGTCTCTTCCCATTTGATGTTAGTCAGGTTGGCATTCTGTAGTTTTACTGCGTCTTCCCAGCCTTTTATATCAACAGTTGTAGGCATACCTTTTTCTAAGTCGTATTTCATATTTGTGCCATTGCCACCGTAAAACAAGACATAGAGCTCTTTATTTTGATTTTCCTTAGTCAAGGTTTCGTCTGTCTGTGTTGTGTTTTCCAAGTTAGCGCCAAATCCTATTTTCTTCAATGCAGCCGTGAATCCTGCCTTTACGGTTCTTCTTTTGATTGAACTATCTATGGTTTTTGTGATAACGGATCTGAACATTAACTTATAACGTCCTCCGATAGTAATATCGGTCAAGACATGGGTACCATATCTTTCTACTAATCTATCTGCGGAAAGTCGATTCAAATCTTCTACGAATTCATCGGATAAATATTGTGAAATACGGCTGATTTCATCGTTTATGCGTATGTACTTGATGTTTCTGATGGCATCCAAGCTTGCAAATGAATACTTAGAGGAATAAGAATATGTTGATTTGAAATAGCTATTTGAACTGATTGTACCGGAGAATTTTTCAGTACTATTTGCTCCATTATTCATGTTTGCATCGACTTTAGTCTCATTCGTTATCTCTTTAAGATAATCTAAAGACGAGTAGCCGGAATACATTTTATCATAGCCAAATGATGCGGTGCCGGTAACTAGGCGGTTTCCAAGATCTTTTTTGTATTTCTCGATGTCCAAGACGGGGTTCCGAACAGACAGAGGATGCAAATATTATCCCGTTACATCATAACCATAACCTAAAACGTCATAAACAGCATCGCCTGCACTCCTTGTGGTGGCTTTGCTTTCTTGTTCGTTACTATTATCTCCCACGTAGACAAGTTCGTTGTCACAGCTGCCTAGGCCTAAGGCCAAGAATAGCATAAAAACTAAAGAATTCTTTTTCATGATTTTATAAAGTTTGAGTTTAGGCCAAAGTTATGAATGTATCGTGACTTTCCATTGTAATTTCACGACTAATGGATAGATATGCTATGCTTGATAATCAGTGAGTTACGTACTTCTGCGTAGACATGAGCTAAAAATATATATATATTTAGCATGTTTGGAGGAAATTATTACGATGAAAGAGCCTTGGATGTTAGGGAAAATATAGAGAAGAAAATTTTGCTTTACAGGGCCTTTGAATCATATTGAAATAGACCCTTTATTAACATTTAACATTTCAAGTAATAAGAAAGTTGTAGTTATTATACTATTTCTCTTTTTTTGCTTACTTTTGGCGGACTAAAACAGGATTCGAATAGAGTCATTATAAATTCTATTTTTTATCTGTATCAAAATGCTCTGAAAAAGTTATGTTTTTTTAATTAGAATAGACAACTAAACGATGATTTCTTTTAATAAACCGTATTTTACGGGCATGGAGCTTCATTATATGCAACAGTGCATAGAAAACAAGCAAGTGAGTGGTAATGGATACTTCACGAAGAAATGCTCTTCTTTTTTTACTCAAATGTATCATAACAAGAGATGCTTGTTAACAACTTCATGTACCGACTCACTAGAAATGAGTGGGCTATTGGCAAATATACACCCGGGCGATGAGGTTATTGTTCCCTCTTATACCTTTGTCACTTCTGCCCTTGCTTTTGTTAGAGAAGGAGCTACAATTGTTTTTGCAGATAGCCGAGCGGATAATCCTTGTATTGATGAAACGAAGATAGAAGAATTGATAACTTCCAGAACGAAAGTTATCGTTGTAGTACATTATGCGGGGATAGCTTGTGACATGGACTATATTATGGCTATTGCTGCCAAATATAATCTTTTGGTGGTAGAAGATGCTGCTCAAGCTATTGATAGTTACTATAAAGGTCGATTGTTGGGAAGTATTGGTGACATGGCCGCCTTGTCATTTCATGAGACTAAAAACATACAGTGTGGTGAAGGAGGGCTGCTCGTTGTTAACAATGATCGCTTTGCAAAAAGAGCTGACATCGTTTGGGAGAAAGGAACGAATCGATCAGAGTTTTTTCGAGGGGAAGTGAATAAGTATGGCTGGAAAGACACCGGTTCCTCTTTTCTTCCTTGTGAGTTTGTAGCTGCATGTCTTTGGGCACAACTGGAAGCTCTTGAAGCGATACAGAAAAGAAGGAGACAGATTTGGGAATACTATTATGAAGGATTGCAACCTATGAAGGATCGATTTTTGAATGTGCCTGAATATGCAACGAATAATGCACATTTGTTTTGCTTTCTCTGCGATTCCTTGGATGAGCGGAACCGCATGATAGAATATCTTAAGAGGAATGAAATCATGGCTACCTTTCATTATTTGTGTTTGCATAAAAGCGAATTCGTGCAAATGCATAATCCTGAAACTTTTCAGATCTCTCTTCCTCAGGCTGAGCGTTATGCAAACTGTTTGGTGCGCTTGCCTCTTTACTATGAAATGAAGGACGAAGAAGTAGAGCATGTAGTCAATAAAATACTTGATTTTTATAAACAATGATTCTATGATATTACATTTGGTTAATGACGAAAAAATAATTAATAGAACGATTGATATTTTTGACGCAGCGTTCCCGGGAGAAAACCTTTTTATTGTTTTTCGTAAACGAAATATTTCGATGGTTCGGAGCGGAGAGAATATTATTTCCTATCAGAATTTTGACGTGGCAAAGTATAAAGAACAGGCTACCTCTATCATTATTCATTTAATGACTAATCGTAAGATTCGCTTTATTAACCGATACTTCCCGAATCTATCCACTATCTATTGGGTAATGTGGGGATCCGATTCTTATGGCAGGCTTTTTTATCCCAAGGGCTTGAAACTCATTGATACAGAGAGTCGCTACTATCAATCGCAGAGAGTTCGTCGTTTTTTTTTAGGTTCAATAGACAAACTGGATGATTGGCTGAGAATTTTGCGTAGAATGCATTTCATACGTCAGAGGGTACAATCTTTTGTAACTTCTACAATTGAAGACGATCATGATGTATTATTGAAATATTATCCTGATTTGAAATCTAAACCTTGGGGCGAATTTTCCTATTATCCTATTGATGTGGTGATGGGTAGTGAGTTAAAAGATGTGTGGGCGGAAGGCTCTAATATCCAGATAGGACACTGTGGAAGTCATACTAATAATCATGAATATGCCTTTAGGATACTTTCAAAACTAGATATACACGGTAAAGTCATCGTACCACTTAGTTATTCGGGTAAAAAAGAGTATAAAGAAGCGGTGATAAAACAAGGGCAGAGACTGTTTGGAGAATCTTTTATACCTATAATGGACTTTTTACCGTTGGCGGATTATAATCGCTTGATGGCAAGTAGTAGTTTTGCGATATACGCCAATTGGAGGCAAGAGGCTGTAGGTAATATTCTTGTTTCTCTATATTTAGGCTCAAAAGTTTTTTTATCCAATCGTAATCCCATTTTAGGATGGGCCCGAAGGCATGGATTTATTGTTTTTGAGCTTGAAAAAATAGGTGTTGGAGATTTGGCAACTCCACTTGCTGAAAAGGATCGATTTAATAATCGGAATATATTATTGCGTGACTTTGATAGTACAGCTCTCTATCGTATGATGCGGAATACATTTTCTAACAGATAAAAGAATGCGAGTTATGACAAAGATATTAATAATACGTTTTCGTCGAATAGGAGATGCTGTGGTCACTTCTTCTCTCTGTACCACATTAAAACACTCCATTCCGAACGCGGAGATACACTATGTTTTGAATGATAACATAGCACCCCTATTTTATCATCATCCTGATATTGATAAATTGATCACATTTAGTGAAGAGGAGAAACATTCATTCTTGCAATATTTATGGAAGATATTGAGGTTGATGCATAGAGAGAAATATGATATCATTATTGACGCTCGATCTACGATTAATACGATGTTTTTTGCCTTGTTTTCTCTTAGGACAAAGATGCGTATAGGTATAAAGAAAACTTATACTACTCTTGTCTTTAATAAAAGTATTCCTGAAACTATGAGGAATGACGTAGATATGGTTCAGCAATTATTAGAGTTGTTAGATCCATTATCCGAACTTTACAATATCCGGAAAGACAAAAAATTTAAATTATGTTGTACAGAAGAGGAACTTACCGGCGCAAGAAATTACTTGCAGTTATCGGGTTTAGATCTTTCGAAACCAATTATTTTGTGTGCTGTGGCTACTCGGCTTGATCACAAAATGTGGCCACTTGAAAAGATGAAAATTGTATTGGAATATATATTGGAAAAATATGATGTTCAATTAATCTTTAATTATGCGGGACAAAAAGAGAAGGCTTTAGCCCATAAGCTATATGATGAAATGAATAAGCCTTCGAATGTTTTTATAAATGTAGAAGCGAAAAGTCTTAGAGAACTGGCTGCTCTGACAGCAAATACAAATTTTTTCTTTGGCAATGAAGGGGGGCCGAGACATATTGCACAGGCATTTAATGTACCTTCATTTGCTATATACTCCCCAACGATATCTCGAAAAGTTTGGCTGCCTAACTGCTCTGAACGTTTTCAAGGCATAGAACCCAGAGATATTGATCCTATTGTCGCTAATGATCCAGAGAGGTCATTTGATGATAAAATTAATCTTATTACCCCCAAAGAGATTTGTGTTCGATTATCAAAAATGATCGATCACTTGGTGATAAAATAAATCGAAGACTATGGGAAGAGGGGAGAATTCTTGCGGCGATTGCAGCAAAAACGTAAATTGAATATTTAACGCACTATTGTATATATAAAAAGAAGATGAGAGATATAGTACCGCTCGTAAGCGTGATTATTCCCAATTATAATTATGCTCTATATTTAGAAGATCGCATAGAATCTGTGTTGAATCAAACTTTTCAGAACTTTGAACTGATAATATTAGATGATGCGTCGACAGATAATAGTGTGGAATTAATAAAACGTTATAAAGAAAATGTTCATGTTACTCATCTCCTCTTTAATAAAGAAAATGGCGGCAGTCCTTTCTCCCAATGGAAAAAAGGATTTGATCTTGCGGAAGGGGAATACATTTGGATTGCAGAAAGTGATGATTTTGCTGACCCTTCTTTTTTAGAATGTTCTGTGTCTCTTCTTGATAAATATCAAAATGCTGCATTTTGTTTCTCGAGTGCCCATTTTTTGAATGAAGATGGCCATGAATTGGAAGATGATGAGGTTTCACGTCTTATAATTTCGGAAAGGGAGTGGGGGCTCTTTGATGGAATTAGCTATGTAAAACATAATTTGTTTTGGGGTAATTGTGTTTATAATGCGAGTGGTGTTGTTTTTCGTAAGCGGTATGCTTTGCAGATTGACTGGGGGACGTGTGTTTCTATGAAGTATGCTGGAGATTGGCTTTTTTGGGCTAAGATGGCTCTTTTAGGCGATGTTATTGAAGTTTATAAAAAACTAAATTATTTCAGAAAACATCTTTTAAGTACTACCACAAAAGGTGTTTTATCCGGTGAAAGTATTTTTGAAGATATGGCTGTAGTGAAATATATCGAAACAACTGTAGAAATCGGGATATATAAAAAGTTCGTTCGGAATGGTTTTTTCTACAAAGTAATAAAGCGTCTTAGGGTAAATAAAGAAGTTCAAAATGAGCTTCTGGACGAATATAGTAGGCTGTTCAGTTGTGGGTATATAGCTTATTTGGTAGAGCGAATTAATAAGTTACTTGTGCCTGTTTTTCTTTGGACATTAACATACGACAGAGATAGATTAAAATAATGAATTAGCGATGAAGACAGATTATTTAATAAGTGTTATTATTCCTGTTCACAATACTGCAAAGTATTTGAGAAGGGCTGTAGAGTCAGTTAGGAATCAAGATTTAAAAGAAATAGAAATTATTTTAGTTGATAATGTATCTACTGACGGTTCTTCTGAGATCTGTGACGAGTATGCAAAGATTGACTCTCGTATAAAGGTGCTTCATCTCTCAATCGCAGATTTATCTACCGCAAGAAATGAAGGCCTGAAAATTGCATCAGCACCATATCTTGGGTTTATAGATAGCGATGATTATATTGAGCCTAACATGTATGGTTTGTTGCTGCGTATATTGGTGGAGTCTCAGGCTAATATGGCTTTTTGTGATCTATGTTGTGAAGATGAAGATGGAAGACGAGAATTAGCGTGTTCTTATTCAGGCAAGATTACTCAATATTCATCAGAAGATGCCTTGCGATTATTATTTTTAGAGAAAATGAGTAGTTCTGTTTGCACAAAAATATATGAGAGAGCTCTCTTTAATGATTTACACTTTCCGGAAGGCTTTTTTTATGAAGACCATTGTACGATATTCAAATGGATCTCTATGTGTCAGCATATTGTGGGCATAGATTTTGCTTTTTATCATTATATGTTACGTTCAGATAGTATCTGCCGTAGTTTTAGCCCAACAAAGGGCTATCATTACTTTCTTGCAGATTATTCTCGATGGGAATTTGCTATTAAGCGATCACTTTTTGAGGAAAATGAGAAAAAGGAATTTGCTAATTTGATTGTTTCTAAGTGTTTGTGCGATTTTAAAGACGTAATGGCAAATACGAGCAATAAATCCTTTAAAGCAGAAAAAAAGGATATGAGGCTTAAATTAAGATCCTTTTTGTCGCTTACTAAAACGGATATTGATCCCAAGTATTACAAACGTTTAAGAAAAATCGCTTATTTTTGGCCTATATATTATTTTGTACGTTTTTATTTAAAAAGAGGAGGGTGATATATTTCCTTTTTTGTTGAATAGTTAGAGGATCAGTTTCCTCTCTTGAAGGCTTGATTTAGTTTAAATAGAAAAACAATCAATCTTTTCATTCTTTTCTGAAACTTTCTAGTATGGTTTAGTTGGGGGATTATATCACAAAGTGGAGAGCGCTCAATGATGGATAACTTTAATAAATCATTGTATACCTTGGTTGGAAAAAGGTTGTTCAGCACTTTTAGCCTTTCTTCTTTAGTCAGAATTGGATTGGTAGAAGAAATGCCACCATCTAAAAAATTTGAGACTCCTATTGATATGTGTTTTGTTGTACAATCTTTTAAGATGATATTTTTAATAAAAAACTCCCAATCAGATACAATCAGATAGTTTTCACTGTACATTCCGTTTAGAAATAACTCTTTTTTGATAAAAGAGGCTGGATGAGGTAATGAGAAATCGGAGGACAGGAAGCGGGTAGCAGTTAAGGATGTGTCATATTTTTGTAATCTCCTTTCCGTGTTCTCAAAGATAAAATATAAGTCTCCATAAATAATATCCTCTCCGGTCAATTCCCTCGCTACTTCTGCCAGAATTTCTGGTTCTAGGTAATCTCCGGAATTTAAAAATAATAAGTACTCACCTTCTGCTTGGCAAACGCCTTTGTTCATGGCATGATAGATGCCTTTGTCTTCTTCAGAAACCCAATAAGAGAGATGGGGTGCATATTCTTCAATGATTTGCTTGCTTCCATCTGTAGATCCTCCATCAATTACGATATACTCATAATTTGTATAACTTTGATTGATGACGCTTTTTAAGGTGTTAGTGAGGCCAACGGAATTATTGTAGTTAATTGTAATGATTGAAATCTTTTTCATGAACTATAGGTCAGTGATTTTGATTGTATGGGGGTCACTAAAAAACTTGGTTTTCAAACGACGCCCGAACTGCTTAATTGTGAGCTTTGCTTTTGCTTTTATGTAACGGCGGGTTTTCATTTTCCTTCCATTTAGAGTAAAATCAAGGGTATCACCCTTTGAGCATAACCTGATTTCGTTAGGATGTGTCAACGGACATATATTGGAACCGCGATACTCTTTTACACGTTCGTCCGTATCGGAGAAGGTGTGCGTCGCATCTTCCCTGAAACCTATGTTCCAGACAAGATTTGTATTGGGAACTATATTCAAACACCTATTAGTCATTAAACTTATGTTCAATTGATAATCCCAGGTATCGACCAAATTGTTCTTCATGGTATGAAAGTTCCACTTCCAATAATTGCGGAACTCCACATTGGAATAATAATACCTCAAACTTCGGCGAAATGCGGAGTAGTTAATACCATCCAAAGTGAAATCATATAAATTCCAAGCTCTTTTCCAAGTAGCCCATCCCCATATATGCGCGATTGAAGCAAAATAATAGGAATCATCAGATGCCTTTTCTCCATAATTGTGGTTTCTTCCAGCGATAACCCCAATCCTATTATCATATCTGTAAAGTTGTAGCAGCTCATCGCAATACTTGAAAAAATCAGGATGAGGCAATATATCATCTTCTAAAATAATGCCCTCGTCTTCATGCTCGAAGAACCAAGTGATGGCTTCACTTACGGCTTTACCACAACCTAGATTGTTCTTTCTAAACAATGTTTTAACTTCGCAATTCCAGTCTACTTTATTTATGATAGATCGGGTTGTCTCACATTTTTCTTTCTCTCCATCTTTGTCCACACGCGGACCGTCCGCCGCGACATATAGACGTTCCGGCTTAGCTTGCCGAATAGTGTCAAAGACCCGTTCTGTTGTATCGGGTCGATTGAAAATTAAAAAAAGTATGGCTGAATTCATCTTTTATCAAGGTTTACTATTTGGGAATAAAAATTCAAATGTTTCTCCACTACTACATCATAAGAGAAATTGCGAATGATATGTTCTCGCATACCATCAATAATCTCTTTATTCGATTTGTTTGATAAAGCCCATTCTATCCCGGCAGCCAAATCATCGCAGTCCTTATAATTTGCCAAGTAGCCAGTCTGCTTATGTTTAATTAAATCCGGAATTCCACCAACATTAAAGCCCACGGCAAGTGTTCCACAGGCTTGAGATTCAAATATAGTCTGCCCAAAGGCTTCGGCTAGCGATGGGGATACGAACACGTCAACCGCATTGTATAGAAGCACCAATGTGTATTCATCGACCAATGCCCCCATAGAATGTGTAGGAAACGGTATTTCATTCTTATCTTTGGCGGATAACTCATTTCCAAATACGATTACTTCTATATCTGCTATATCCAATTTCCGCAATGCCTCCAGCATATAGTTCCAGCCCTTATATGGATTAGAACTGCCACCGCTAGCTCCAAACAAAATAAGCTTTTTATTTAAAGGCAGGGTTAGAATATTCCTTGCGGTATCCTTGCCACATGGCTTATACAAGCTTGTGTTCAACAAGTTGGGAACAGTACGGATTATGTTGTTTTTAAACAATGCGCTGTTTCTAGCGCAATCGGAAAGCCAAGAACTCGCCGCGGCTATGAATAGGTTCTTATGCGGTCCCCAATATTTCTGTTTCCTCTTGAACACACACCTAACGACATTCTTCAAGTAACGATTATTTATGTAGGGACACTCCGAGCACAAGGAGTGATATTTATTGCAGTCCAACGCATAATGGCATCCTCCGGTCAACGCCCACATGTCATGCATGAATAAAATAACCGGTTTTCCTAATGAAAGAATACGATGAATTTCTTTGATAGTGAGAAAATTGTTAATCCAATGAATGTAGATAACATCAGCATCTTTTAGTTCTTGAAGTTGGGAAATACGGGACTTGCCCCAATAGCCGAAAGAAAAGACAAAAGAAGATTTCAGAAAGCGTTTCTTTAAACGGTAATTCCTGTCTACTGATTTTCTAGAGGCTCTGCCTACTTTAAATACGGATTTATTGGTGGTCGCCTGTTTGCAAACAAGCAATATCGATTTTATACCGTTCATTTGCATGGCCTCATTCAACCGATAAGAAGCGATGGCGGCTCCTCCCTCCTTGTCCGAGGTCGCCAGATGTAAGACTTTCATGTTTTAATTCTCGTTATTGATTTCACAAACAAATTAAAGTCTATTTGTATGTTCAGTTAATTAAGAACGTGCAAAAATACATTTTATAAAATAGGTAAGCTCTTTTTGATAATTAAAATGAGTTAATTATATAATGGGTGGCTGAAATAATACGAGAGGCATATAGATTAAGAGAACTTTTTATTGGGACTTATAGAGCGATAAAGTCAAACATAGGGACTAAGTAGTAACTGTTTAAAAATCATTTTTTAATTCGATTCAGCATAAGTTTTACCATGGCTAACTGAATCATCGTTTGGTTTGTATCTGTATGATACTCAAAGTCTTTACTCAGTCTTCTAAACGATTCGAACCATGCGAAAGTTCTTTCTATTACCCATCTTTGTGGGATTACCTGTAATTTTGGAGAGTCCTCTTTTCGTAGCACGATTTCAAGTATCCAGCCAAAACTCTTTTTGTATTTTCAATAAGTTCTCCTCTATACCCACCATCGGCTATAATCTTCACCAGCCTATGAAACCTGAATTTCAATTCCGAGAAAAACGAAGGGAGCACCTTTGCTATCATGTATATTGGCCGCATGAACAACAACAGCCATAAGCAATCCCATTGTATCCACTACAATATGCCTTTTCCTTCCCTTTGTCTTTTTTCCTCCGTCAATCCCTCTGGATAAACCTCCACTTCGGGTGGTCTTAACGGATTGGGAATCAATTAGTCCCAAGCTTGGACAAACATCTCTTCCGGCAAGCTTGCGGGTATGCTTATGCAGACTCTGATGAACCTCTTCAATGGTTCCATCTTGAAATAATAATAGACTAATTGCCAAGAAGGAAAATTATGGGGTAACATGCGCCATTGGCAGCCCGTTTTAAGCAGATAGAAAATAGCATCAAATATGTCTCTTAAGGAATGCTTTCGCTTGCGTTTGTCCTTTAGAATAACTAATATTGTGTTCCATTGGCTATCGGTCAAACTGCTAGGGTACGTTGTATTCATATTATCTTTATGTTGTTGGTACTCATAAAGACACGAATAAATTACCATAGAATAGACTGTTAGCCAATGTTTTTTTATACTCTTCATTTACAGTTATGCCATTTTCAAACAGTTACTAAGTATACTTATTCAATCCAAAATGTTCATACGAGAAAAATGGTGGAGTCACTTAAAAAAGAACTTTTTGATAATAATATATTCTTGCTTGGTCGATTTGCGGAATGGGAATATTATAATATGGATGCTGCAATAGGTGCTGCGATAGATTTATCTAAAATAATCACTGCTAACTTACCAAGAGAATGACTTTATGACGGTTAAGGAGAGAGTTGGGATAGTTAACCTTAGCTATTTAATATGAATCAGCCGTTCACTCAAAAAAATATCTTATCTTTGTACGCTAATTATTCTAACTAACAACAAGCAATGAAGGAATTCTTTCAACTCATGAAGCGATTTTTATCGCCTTATAAAAAGTATTTGGTTTGGGCCGTGCTTTTAAATCTGCTATCTGCTGTATTCAATGTTTTTTCATTTACTTTGCTGATTCCCATTCTACAGATACTCTTTAAGATGGATAATAAGGTTTATGAATTTATGCCTTGGGACTCTGCCGCTGGGTTAAAAGAAGTGGTGGTGAATAACTTCTACTATTATGTAACTGAGATGATTTCGACTAATGGAGGATCTCTTACGTTGTTATTTCTTGGGCTCTTTTTGGCTTTTATGACGATGTTGAAGACTTCTTGCTATTTTGCTTCTTCTGCTGTCATGATTCCGTTACGAACGGGAGTGGTTAGAGATATCCGTATCATGGTTTATTCTAAAGTAATGTCTCTTCCGTTAGGCTTCTTCTCAGAAGAACGCAAAGGGGATATTATTGCTCGTATGAGTGGGGATGTGGGTGAAGTGGAAAATTCTATTACCAGCTCACTGGACATGTTGATTAAAAACCCGATACTGATTGTGATGTATTTCGCTACCTTGGTGGTAACAAGCTGGCAACTGACTTTGTTTACATTGCTTGTATTGCCTGGAATGGGATGGGTCATGGGGACAGTCGGAAAGAAGCTAAAACGTCAATCTCTTGAGGCTCAGGCTAAGTGGAGTGACACAATGTCGCAGCTTGAAGAAACATTGGGTGGTTTACGCATCATTAAGGCCTTTATTGCTGAAAAGAAGATGGTTGATCGCTTTACGAAGTGTAGTAATGAATATAGGGATGCGACGAATAGGGTTGCTATGCGGCAGGCTTTGGCACACCCAATGAGTGAGTTTTTGGGTACATTGCTTATTGTAGTGGTGCTGTGGTTTGGTGGCTCGTTGATATTAGGGCATAACTCATCTATTGAGGCTCCTGCTTTTATCTTTTATATGGTGATTTTGTATAGCGTTATTAATCCTTTAAAAGAGTTTTCCAAAGCTGGTTATAACATTCCGAAGGGCTTGGCCTCTATGGAACGTGTAGATAAGATTCTGAAAGCAGAGAATAAAATACTAGAGATCGCTAATCCAAAACCTCTGAAAGGACTTAATGAGGCGGTAGAGTTCAACGACATCTCTTTCAGTTATGATACGCGAAGGGATGTGTTGAAGCATGTTAGTCTGAGAGTACCGAAGGGAAAGACTGTTGCACTGGTTGGACAATCCGGCTCGGGTAAATCTACATTGGTTGATCTTTTGCCACGTTATCACGATGTGCAGCAAGGGGATATAAATATTGATGGCGTTAGTATCAAAGATGTGCGTATCTCTGATTTACGTGGGCTTATAGGGAATGTGAATCAGGATGCAATTTTGTTTAATGATACTTTCTTTAATAACATTGCTTTTGGTGTGGAAAATGCTACGATGGAGCAAGTGGTTGAGGCGGCGAAGATAGCAAATGCTCACGACTTTATCATGGAGAAGGAAGAGGGATATAATACGAATATTGGAGACCGAGGTGGTAAACTATCCGGAGGTCAAAGGCAGCGTATCAGCATTGCTCGTGCCATATTGAAGAATCCTCCTATTTTGATTTTAGATGAAGCTACTTCAGCTTTGGATACAGAATCTGAACGTTTAGTTCAAGAAGCTTTAGAGAGATTGATGAAAACGCGTACTACTATTGCGATCGCTCATAGACTTTCGACCATTAAGAATGCAGATGAGATCTGTGTGCTTTATGAAGGGGAAATCGTAGAGAGAGGCAGGCACGAGGAGTTGTTAGCTCTGAATGGATATTACAAGCGCTTGAATGATATGCAAAGTTTATAATTATTTTCTTCCAAAATCAGCAGGTATCTCACCCCATGTTTTTGTTTCCCATTTTAATATCGGGGTGGTATATTTGTTTTCTTTCAACCATTTCTCAGCACGCTCGATGAGCTGAAACAAGGCTTCAGTCTCTGAGGTGCGGGGAAGTTTGGTTTTACATTTCTTGTGCTTTACCCAACTGATGGCATTGACGCTATCGCTGTATATAGGCATGTCGAATCCTTTCTGTTTTAAAAGGGCTAAGCCATGAACAAGTGCGAGAAATTCTCCAATATTGTTTGTTCCTCGCATCGGGCCGAAGCGGAAGATTTCTTGCCTGCTGGCTACATATACACCTCTATATTCCATTGGTCCCGGGTTGCCGCTGCATGCTGCATCTACAGCTAAGCTGTTGTCAATAATGGCTTCCGGCAAGGTTTCAGATTTGGAGGTCGTCGCTTTGGACTTTTTGCCTATACATGCATAGGGGGATGAGGCAAAAGCTTGTTCGGCTTCTTCCCGAGTGTCGAACGACTTGTATTTGGCGCTTTCGTATCCTTTGGTCTGGAGTAAACAGTCATTCCAACTGTCGTAAATGCCCGGAGTTACACCATCCCAAACTACATAGAATTTTTGCTTTGCCATCTTTCTTATTGCCTATTTGTTTAATTGCTGGAGCAAAGGTACAACTATTTTTTATTTTCGAACAAGTTACTTCCTTTGGTTGTTATACCACATGAAATAATTAATTTAATAATGGAGGACTGGTATATGAAAAGATCTTTTGAAGAAGCGTTGAAACATAGAAGGAGTTATTACTCTATAAACGATGAATCTCCTATTTCTGATTTGGAGATTGAACAAATTGTTAACACGGCAGTGACTCATGTGCCTTCTTCTTTTAACTCTCAATCAACACGTGTGGTGTTACTTTTAGGGGAACATCATCAGAAGTTGTGGAATATAGTGAAGGATACATTGAAGAAGATGATCTCGGCTGAGGCGTTTTTGCAGACTGAAGCTAAAATAAATGGTTGCTTTGCCAGTGGGCACGGAACTGTTCTATTTTTTGAAGACCAAACCGTGGTCGAGGAATTGCAAAATGCTTTTCCCAGCTATGCTGATAATTTTCCTATATGGTCCATGCATACTTCTGCAATGCACCAATTGGCTATCTGGACAATGCTTGAAGATGCAGAGTTAGGAGCTACTTTGCAACACTACAATCCTTTGATTGATGATGAAGTGAGAACTACGTGGGATTTACCTGTTTCATGGAAATTGGTAGCCGAAATGCCCTTTGGCACTCCTGTAGCAGAGCCTGGCAACAAGGAATTCAAAGACTTGAAAGAAAGAGTGAAAGTCTTTAAGTAATTGTTTGATCGGCTTTTTACTAAGGTTGTGTACTGCTTCCTGCATTGTGTTTTCTGTTATTTTTCTTTGGTAACTTGGTTTGCTGTATATTCAAATTGATTATCTTTGCTCAGAACTAATAGCAACGCAACATTATGATTCGTATCTTTTTGACCGGCTATATGGGAGCTGGGAAGACAACCTTAGGAAAAGCTTTTGCTCGGAAGAATAATTTATCTTTCATTGATCTTGATTGGTATATTGAAGGACACTTTCACAAAACAGTGCAGGAGCTATTCATTGAATATGGTGAAGCGGGCTTTCGCGAACTGGAAAGAAATATGTTGCATGAGGTTGCTGCATTTGAAGATGTTGTGATCTCTACGGGCGGAGGGACTCCTTGTTTTTTTGATAATATGTCGTTTATGAATGGATGTGGAAAGACAGTCTTTTTGAATGTGAATCCTGATGTTCTATTCCATCGGTTGCGCATAGCCAAACAGCAGCGTCCTATATTGCAGGGAAAGAAAGATGAAGAACTGACTGCCTTTATTGTTGAAGCGCTAGAGAAACGTGCTTCGTTTTATATGCAGGCGCAGTATGTTTTTAATGCTGATGAGTTGGAGAATTGTAAGCAGATTGAAAGCTCGGTGTTACATTTGGAGAAATTACTTAATCTTTCATCCTGAAATAAGAAAAACAAATCAGAGATATATAATCATGGCACATCATCTAAATACAAATAAACAATTCATGGTAGGCAATGGCCTTTTGGCATTTGCTGTTATCATTGTAGTGGTTCTCTTTGTCTATATTAGCATGAAGATGCAGCAAGATAAGAAATCCGAACGAAATTATGTCGAAACTTATGTTGTTACTCTGGAAAGAGGGTTTGTCGGTGATTCACTTTCGCTGTTTGTGAATGATAGTCTTGTAATGAATAGCCTGATTAAGGTAGAACCTGCTTTAGTCGAAATAAAGCGCTTTGCCAAACAGAGTGCGCTGATGATTGTGGATAACCGAACTCAGAAGGTTTCGACATTCGATTTAAGCGAAAAAGGTGGAAAGTATCGCTTTGAAAAAGAGGATGGCGCCATAAAGCAATTGGCGCAAGAATGATCTAAATATCTGTCTTATACTTCTTAAGCTCTTCGCGCAGGATCAATGCTTCTCCGTCAGTGAAGCTATTGAGCAAATCCCAAAATCGTTCACCGTGGTTCATCTCTCTTGTGTGACAGAGTTCATGCAAAAGTACATAGTCTATTAAATGCTGAGGTAAAAGGACTAAAAAGTAGGAGAGATTAATGCTTTTTTGGGCGGAACAACTACCCCACCGGCCACGACTAGAATTGATCTTCACACTTTTATAACGTAATTTGTTTTGTTCGGCAAGCATATAGAGCCTGGGTGGAAGAATGATTTTGGCATTTCTACGCAAGGCTTCTTCTATTACTTTACGTAACCAAGTCTGTAGCTTCTCGTCTGCAAAATCCGCACTAGGTGGGCAAATGATCTGCATCTCTCCCAATTCTGAGTGAGCAAGGAATTGATCACGATTACCTCTGATCAAGGATAGTTTGAAATACTCAGTATTAATCTTATAATCAAGGTTAATTAAAGAATTTGAGAGTTTGTCTTTAGAAGCTAATAGCTTGGCACGGAGTTGTTCTACGGCAGCTTCTACTTCTTTTTGTGAAGTTCGAGGAGGAACTGTGACGGTAATCTCATTGTTCTTGGTGCGAAAAATAAGTCGCTTGGCACGCGAATTTATGCGTACTATTAGGCGTCCTAGTTCTTTGTCTTCTATTACTTTATCCAATTTTATCAAATCAATTTATTGCGGAACATTTATTTAAAAAATGGGTGATGAGAATCATGCAAATTAATGCATAATATTTTGAACAGGCAAACGAATAATTGTTTCAGTATAAAAAAAAGGTTGTAGTGAATGCAACTTTTTACGTCATGTTTGCGTCTAATATACAAAATCAACTTAAAAAGATAGTCATGAAAACAGGAATGAAACTTTTATCGGTAACGCTTTTTCTAGTAGGATTGCTCACTAGTTGTACCATCTTAGGTGATAGCATAAAACCTAGTAAGAATTATATCACTCGAAAGTATAAAGTAAAAGAGTTCAATAAGATTGACGTCAGTACTGTGGGTGACGTATTCTTTACTCAATCTACAGACGGAACGACTTCTGTGCAAATCTATGGTCCTGATAACATTATTGCTCTCATGCAGGTTGAGGTGAAGGATAATACATTGATTTTAAATACAGAGAAGCACAATAAAATAAGGAACTTAAAGAAAATGAAGATTACGATAAGTTCTCCCGCCTTGATCGGGCTTTATTTTAAAGGTGTTGGCGATATTTCCATTGAAGATAGCCTTGTAACTTCTGACTTGGAAATTGAAAGTAAGGGAGTTGGCAATGTAAAGGTACATTCCGTGCAATGCGAAAAACTTAAAGTCAGTTCGATGGGGGTTGGTAATGTGGAATTGCAAGGTTTGGCAAAGGAGGCGTTTTTTGCTTCTAAAGGTGTGGGTGATATAGAAGCGGTGAATCTAAAGGCGCAATCTGTAGAGGCTTCCTCTCAAGGAGTTGGGAATATCTCTTGCTATGCTACAGAGTCATTGTCGGCTTCGGTGAAAGGTGTTGGCAGTATTAATTATAAAGGTATGCCTAAAGAAAAGAATTTCAATAAAGGTGGCATCGGTACAATAAAAGCATTTTAAATAAATGAAGATTATGAAACAGAAGTTGTATTCTAGTGTAGTGTTAGCTATGCTGTTATTTATTTCATCATGTACGCAGGCCCAAAGGGTTGTGGGGAGTGGTAACCTTGTTACTAAAGGGGTTAGAGTGGAGGGCTTCAATAGTTTGAAACTTCAGGGAAGCCCCGATGTAATTTATATGCAAACGTCTGGTAAGCCTTCGGTAGAACTGTACGGCTCTGATAATATTGTGAATCTCTTAGAGGTAAGAACCGAGAATGGCATCTTACTGATTAAATTTAAAGATAACGTGAACATACTTAATCGAGGAAAGTTAGAAGTCCGGGTGTCAGGGCCATCCCTAGAGCAAATAAATATTCAAGGATCGGGAGATGTTTTGCTAGTTAATGGGATGAAAAGTGACAAAGGCATCGCGTTCTCTATTCAAGGTTCGGGCGACATTGAGGGTAAAGGCATTAAGTGTCCTCTTCTGTCACTGTCAGTAAGAGGCTCAGGTGATATTGATTTGAGTGAGGTAAGTAGCCGCCGGACCGATGTGAAGATAGCTGGCTCTGGAGATATTTCATTAAGCGGAAGATCTCAGGAAGTAGATTTAGGTGTTTCTGGCTCGGGCGATATCAATGCTGCGGGATTAATGGGGCAGAAAGTTTTGGCCAAGATTAGTGGCTCGGGCGATATATCGTGTTATGCTACTGACTATCTAACGGGAAGCGTAAGCGGTAGTGGTGATGTGGGTTATAAAGGAAATCCAAGAATCGAATTCTCTAAAAAGGGATTGCATAAATTATAAAATTCTCTCTTAAATTTAACTGACCTCGTAATGGGGTAAACTGGGAGTGTTCGTGACGAATACTCCTTTTTTATGGCTATCAGATTACAATAGTCGTAATGTTATATGTGTGTGGCTCAAAATAATAAAAGGGTTACTACCTTTCGTAGCAACCCCTTTTATCTTAGTTATTTACAAAAAAGTTAAGAGAGTTGAAACTTCACAGTTTCACGTTGTTTTAATAAAGCACACTAACTGTTGTATATTTAAAGCAAATGAAAATTACATATTAAAATAATGAAAGCTTTTATTTCATAGAATTAGCTAATTTCGAAATGAAATCGGCGCTCATAATGCCAGTGAAATTGATTACCATAAAATGGCTTTTCTCGTGCATGAGCATAACTAACTCAACAATCGCTTCATTTTTCTTTCTTACCATAATCTGGCAATTTTCTGACTTATCACGGAAAGAAAGAAACGGTTCAAATCTATCAGAGTTCTTCTCTACCACCTTTAAAGCTTCATTATAATAGGTTTTCCCTTTCACTTTAGAGGTAAGCATCTGCATGCTTTTTAGGTTTGATATTATCTCCAAAACGCTTTCGTCTTTTTCAGAATCATTTTTTAGTATCTCTTCCATCATTTTCGGGCTGATTGTAACGCAAGACAGATTTGTATCTGTTTTATGTTCCGCCAAAAAGCGAGTGGCAAAGTCTTGTGCTGATACGAAGACAGACAATAATGTCATCAAATATATTAAAAGAGCTCTTTTTTTCATTCTTTTATCACTTCAGCTTTAGCTTTTATGCTATCGGCAAAATGTTGGTCTTGTGATTTGTTAATTCCTTCAGATAGCATCATTAATGCAGAAGATACTTCCTTATATGCTACTTCCGGATCATCGTACGTGTCTGTATATGCGTCGTAATTGTAATCTAATTTATCATCGCCAAAAAATGTTTGCTGTGCAGCATTGCCTAATGATAACATTACTGCTACGACTGCTGCCGCCTTAAAGAAAGGCATAAATCTAGTGGTAAGGGTTAACCGCCTAGCCTTTACGACAGGAGTTTCTATCTGAGATAAAATTCGCATATCAAAGTCTTTACCTAGACCAACTTCCTGCTGAAGTTGCTGATACACAAATAGATCTTTATACTGTAACAGATGAGCGGGAATTTCTTCATTTTTCATAAAGAAAGCTCGCAATTTGGCTTCGTCCTCCAAAGAGGTTTCACATTGCCAATATCGCTCCAAAAGCTGTTCTATATATCTATAATCCATATTCTTCTATTTCAGTATACCGTTGTTTTACTTTTTGCCTTGCTCTAAAGAGGTTTACTTTAACTTGTTCCTCTGTTAGATTCAATATGTTCGCAATTTCTTTATACGTTTCTCCTTCAATATCTCTTAACTGCATAATCAGTCTTTGCTTTTCAGGAAGATCGTTGATCAACTGATGAATGAGTTTCATTTGTTCTTCATTAACCAATTGGTCATAAGGACCGGATGCGTCATAAGCTTCTTCTAGATCGGGAGTCAGTTCTACGTTTTGAGCTTCTTTTTTTTGGCTGCGGTCAATTGCTAAGTTTTTAGCAATTACCAAGCAGTAAGCTTCAATTGATTCAAACTGAGACCATTCTTCGCGTTTATTCCATACCCGAATCATCGTATCTTGTACGACATCCTCAGCCTCGGCTCTGTCGAGGGTAATTCTGAGCGCTAACCGAAAGAGTTTATCTTTCAAAGGCAGTATGTCATCCCGGAAGCTAATTTCTTGCATCTCTATAATAGTGACGGGTGAGTATTTGAAAAGTTACAGTCTCACTCTTCTTTTTTTTGAATTATTTTTTAATTCGTGTTCCTTCAATGGAATTTATAGTAGATGCCAGAGTAATAACAATCTCTGAAACTCCTGAATCTAGAGCATTGAAAGCGTTTTCTAGTTTTGGTATCATTCCTCCCTGAATTATTCCACTAGCCACGTATGCTTCAAAATCAGATCGGGTTATAAAAGGAATAACACTGTCATTATCCGTTTCATCACGAAGCACACCTTTCTTCTCGAAACAATAAATTAGAGTTACGTCAAAGTTTAGAGCAAGTGCTTTTGCTGTTTCTCCGGCAATAGTATCTGCATTGGTATTCAAGATATTTCCCTTACCATCATGGGTTAATGGCGCTAAAACAGGTACAATACCTTTTTCTAGTAACTCGGTAAGTATAGCTGTGTCAACGTTTTCTACATCGCCCACAAAACCATAGTCGACATCTTTAGCCGGACGTTTTTTCGATTGGATAATATTCATGTCGGCTCCGGTGAGGCCTAGGGCATTTACCCCTCTGCTTTGTAAGCCGGCCACAATGTTCTTGTTCACAAGTCCCCCATATACCATTGTTACCACTTTTAGTGTTTCGGCATCTGTAATGCGCCTGCCATTCACCATTTTGCTTTCAATGCCCAGCTGTGAGGCTATTTTCGTCGCCGAACGTCCGCCTCCGTGTACCAATATCTTGCAACCTTCTATTTTTGCGAAATCAGTCAGCAAACTATTTAGCGAAGATTCTTCTTCTACAATTTTTCCACCTACTTTAATCACTGTTAGTTTCTTCTTCATCTTTTCTGCTTTAGTTTTAGTGAAAAAGCAAAAGCATGCGTTCTGCATCTTTATAATTTAGTTACAAAGTTACAAAACGCATGCAGTGCGTCTTTCAAATTCTTATTTATATTCTTTAATTATTCCAAGTAGGTATATCCATAAAGTCCGGAGCGATAGTTAGATAAGAATTCCTTCCCTTCTTCCACTGTTATTTTCCCTTCTTTTACCGATTTTGTGACCCAAGTCTCTAATGTACGGACAAGCTTCTTTGGGCTATATTGCACGTAATCTAGGACCTCTGCCACTGTCTCTCCATCAATAATCTGTTCTATGTTGTAACCTTTATCATTCACAGACACATGCACTGCGTTAGTATCTCCAAACAGATTATGCATGTCACCTAAGATCTCTTGATAGGCTCCTACCAAGAACGCCCCTAAATAATAAGCTTCTTTGTTCTTTAAACTATGTACAGGAAGATAGTGAGACGCATTTTTTGTAGAAATAAAGTTCGCTATTTTCCCATCAGAATCACATGTTACATCCTGCAAAGTGGCTGAACGGTCTGGTTTCTCATCCAGCCGCTGTATAGGCATTATCGGAAATATTTGGTCTATAGCCCAAGAGTCCGGCAAGGACTGGAATAAAGAGAAATTACAAAAATATTTATCTGCTAATAGCTTGGATAAACCTCGAAACTCATCCGGAGCATGTTTCAGCCCTGAGGCTATTTGGTTTATTTCACGGGTGATCGACCAATACAATCGTTCTATTTGCGCACGCGTTTTTAAATCTACTATACCATGGCTGAAAAGATCCAAAGCTTCTTCTCGTATTTGCTGTGCATCGTGCCATGCTTCCAACATTTTATTCTGATTTAGCGTGTCCCAAATACTATAGAGATCTTGTACTAGCTCATGATCTTTCTCTGTCACTACTATATCATCATCCCATTCAGGTAATGTAGTTGTTTCCAATACTTCAAATATAAGCACCGAATGATGAGCAGTCAGTGCTCGTCCACTTTCGGTGATGATATTTGGATGCGGTATTCCATTTTTGTCACTTACGTCAACAAGAGTAGAGATAGAGTCGTTTACATATTCTTGGATGGAGTAATTAACGCTACTTTCACTATTTGATGAGCGGGTACCGTCATAATCAACGCCTAGTCCTCCTCCAATATCAACGAATTCGATTTTGAATCCCATAGCATGAAGTTGTACATAAAACTGAGAGGCTTCTCTTAATGCTGTTTTGATGCGACGAATTTTTGTAACCTGACTGCCAATGTGGAAGTGAATTAACTTCAGACATTCTTTCATTTCTTTCTTTTCCAGGAAATCAAGCGCTTCAAGTAATTCACTTGATGTGAGGCCAAATTTACTGGCATCTCCTCCTGATTCTTCCCATTTGCCACTACCAGATGAAGCTAATTTAATGCGTATACCAATGTTAGGTCTTATATTTAATTGTTTGGCTATCTTAGCTATCAATTTTAGTTCATTGAGCTTCTCAACAACAAGAAAAATTCTTTTCCCCATTTTCTGCGCTAGAAGTGCTAACTCTATGTAACTTTCATCTTTATATCCATTGCAAATGATTAAAGAATCAGAATCTGTGTTAACAGCTATCACGGCATGAAGTTCGGGCTTTGAGCCGGCTTCTAAGCCTAAATTAAATTTCTTTCCATGACTGATAATTTCTTCAACAACCGGACGCATTTGATTTACCTTGATCGGATAAATTATAAAGTTCTGGGCCTTGTAACTGTACTCTTCGGCTGCTTGTTCAAAGCAACGGGCTGTTTTCTCGATACGATTGTCCAATATATCCGGAAAACGTATCAGCATAGGAGCAGCTACATCACGCAACTGCAATTCATCAACCAATTCTTTTAAATCAACTCCAACTCCATCCTTGCGAGGAGTGACTACAACATGCCCTTTTTCATTAATACCAAAGTACGAGGTTCCCCAACCAGTAATGTTGTAAAGTTCCTCCGAATCTTCAATACGCCATTTTCTCATTTCTTTTTCAGTCGTTATTTATAAATAATGTGGCAAAAATACGTATTAATCTATAGTATTCAATCATAAATCTCTTGATTTTTTTCGCTAATATTTTGTAGTGGAATAGATTATTTGTATCTTTGCACCGGAAACGGATGAAAGGTGGAGGGGCGATTTGGCTCCTTTTTTTGTACTTATATAATTAGTTCATGATAGAAAAAAAAACTGTTTGCCAAATTGTTGAGGAATGGCTTGAAGAAAAAGACTACTTTCTGGTAGAAGTAACTGTTAGCTCTGACGATAAAATTGTCGTTGAAATAGATCATGCAGAAGGAGTCTGGATTGAAGACTGCGTAGAGCTAAGCCGATTCATAGAGTCTAAACTTAATCGTGAAGAAACTGATTATGAGCTAGAAGTGGGATCTGCTGGTATAGGGCAACCTTTCAAAGTACTTCAGCAATATCATATTCATATTGGAAGTGATGTGGAAGTGTTGACTAAAGATGGGCGTAAACTGACGGGGATTTTGAAAGAAGCTGATGAAGAAAAGTTTGTGGTTGAGGTGCGAAAAAAAGTAAAAACAGAAGGAAGCAAACGTCCTAAGCTACAAGAAGAGGATGAAACTTTCACTTATCCTGAGATAAAATACACTAAATACTTAATTAGTTTTAAATAATTATGGCCAAGAAAGAGGAAACAATCAGTTTGATTGATACATTTTCGGAGTTTAAAGAACTCAAAAATATCGATAGAACAACTATGGTGAGTGTGCTCGAAGAGTCTTTCCGTAGTGTGCTCGCGAAAATGTTTGGCACAGACGAAAATTACGATGTTATTGTAAATCCTGATAAAGGGGATTTTGAGATATGGCGTAATCGTGAAGTTGTAGCGGATGAAGATTTGACGAATCCGAATATGCAGATTCCATTGACGGAAGCCCAGAAAATAGATGCTTCGTTTGAAGTTGGTGAGGAGGTGACCGATGAAGTCATTTTCGCCAAGTTTGGACGTCGTGCTATCTTAAATCTTCGCCAAACATTGGCCTCAAAAATTCTTGAGCTTGAGAAGGATAGTCTTTACAATAAATATATAGATCAAGTAGGCACCATTATCAATGCGGAAGTATACCAGATTTGGAAGAAAGAAATTTTGCTACTTGACGACGAAGGGAATGAATTATTGTTGCCTAAAACAGAGCAAATACCTAGCGACTTTTATCGTAAGGGGGAGACAGCACGTGCTGTTGTAGCTCGTGTAGATAATAAAAACAACAATCCTAAAATTATTCTTTCACGCACGTCTCCCGTATTTCTTCAACGCTTGTTTGAGATGGAAGTGCCTGAAATAAATGATGGATTGATTACAATTAAAAAAATAGCTCGCATACCAGGTGAACGTGCGAAGATCGCTGTGGAATCTTATGATGACAGAATTGATCCCGTGGGAGCTTGTGTAGGAGTAAAGGGTAGCCGTATACACGGCATTGTACGTGAATTGCGGAATGAAAATATTGATGTGATCAATTACACTTCGAATCTTTCATTGTTTATTCAACGTTCTCTCAGCCCGGCAAAGGTCTCTTCCATCAGATTGAATGAGGAAGAACGTAGAGCGGAAGTTTTCCTTAAACCGGAAGAAGTCTCGCTAGCTATTGGAAAAGGTGGTTTGAATATCAAACTGGCCAGTATGTTGACCGAGTACACTATAGATGTATTCCGTGAATTGGATGAAACCACGCAGGATGAAGATATCTATCTGGATGAATTCAGCGATGAAATTGATGGATGGGTAATTGATGCTATTAAGAGCATCGGCATTGATACGGCAAAGGCTGTATTGAGTGCTCCTCGTGAGATGTTGATTGAAAAAACGGATCTGGAAGAAGAAACAGTGGACGAGGTGTTGCGTATTTTGAAATCGGAGTTTGAAGAAAATTAATATTTAATAGCTAGGTCACTTCATTCTTCATTTAATTTAAACTATGACGATAAGGTTAAGCAAAGTTACAAGAGATTTGAATGTGGGAATCACGACGGTTGTTGAGTTCTTGCAAAAGAAAGGGTATTCTATTGAGGCAAGCCCTAATGCGAAAATTACCGAGGAACAATATGGTATGCTCGTGAAAGCGTTCAGCACAGATAAGAACTTGAGGATAGAGTCTGAACGTTTCATTCAGGAACGTCAGAATAAAGACCGCACTAAAACTGCGGTTACTATTGATGGTTATGAAAAAGCTGAGCCGGAAAAGCCCAAAGTGGATGATGTTATTAAAACTGTCGTTCCTGAAGACGTTCGCCCGAAGTTTAAGCCTGTCGGAAAGATAGATCTGGACAATCTGCGCCGAAGAAAAGTAGAAAAGGAACCAGAAGTAGAAAAACAACCAGTGGTTGAATCTGAACCTATCAAGGTCCAAGAAGTGCAAACAGTGGAAGAGGTAGCAAAGCCTGTTACTCCAATAATAGAAAAAGATTTAGCTGAAAAGGAAGAACCTGCTAAGACACTGGTTCCGGCTGAACCTGAAATAGTGAAAGAAGTTTCTCCGGTCATTGAAAAAATACCGGAAGTGACTTCAGTGCCGGTCATAGAAGAAAAGTTAGAAGAAAAAATGGAAGCAACTCCTGAACCTGAGTTATCTTTACCGAATGGTGATGATGATGTTTTCAAAATCAGACCTACAGAATTTGTCTCAAAAATTAATGTCATAGGTCAAATTGATCTTGCTGCATTGAATCAAACGACTCGTCCCAAAAAGAAGTCTAAAGAAGAAAAACGCAGAGAGCGTGAAGATAAGGACAAAGTTCGTCAGGATCAGAAAAAACAGATGAAAGAGGCTATCATCAAAGAAATTCGTAAAGAAGAGCCTCCTAAGCCAACGAAAATTGTGCCAAAAGAAACTTTTGATGCTGCAGCTAAGAAAAAACGTAATCGCATTAATAAGGAAAAGGTCGATATTAATAATGTGACATCTAACTTTGCACGTCCTGTTCCCAATAGTGAGAAAAGTGTAAAGACGCCTAGCCAACATCAACATCCAAATGGAAATGGTCAGGGGCAAGCAAATAAAAGTAAGCTTAGCATTAATAGCAAAGATCGCTTTAAGAAGCCTGTAATCAAACAGGAAGTAAAAGAAGAGGATGTTGCTAAGCAGGTAAAGGAAACCTTGGCTCGTTTGACGACTAAGGGTAAAAATAAAACTTCAAAATACCGTAAAGAGAAACGAGAAACTGCTTTCAATAGACAGCAAGAACTTGACGATCAAGAAATGGCTGAAAGCCGCATACTGAAGTTGACCGAGTTCGTGACGGCTAATGAACTTGCTAGTATGATGGACATTTCCGTTAATCAAGTGATCGGTACGTGTATGAGTATTGGTATGATGGTGTCTATTAATCAGCGTTTGGACGCCGAAACCATTAATCTTGTAGCCGAAGAATTTGGCTATAAAACAGAGTATGTAAGTGCGGAAGTGTCGCAAGCGATAGTTGAGGAAGAAGATGCTCCTGAAGAATTAGAACATCGTGCACCAATTGTTACAGTGATGGGACACGTTGACCATGGTAAAACTTCGCTGCTTGACTATATTCGTAAGGCAAATGTTATTGCCGGTGAAGCTGGTGGAATCACTCAGCATATTGGCGCATATAATGTGAAACAGGAAGATGGGCGTAGAATAACTTTCCTTGATACTCCTGGCCACGAAGCCTTTACCGCTATGCGTGCTCGTGGTGCTAAAGTAACAGATATCGCTATTATTATTGTTGCGGCTGACGACAATGTGATGCCTCAAACCAAAGAAGCCATTAACCATGCTATGGCTGCTGGAGTTCCTATTGTATTTGCTATTAATAAAATAGATAAGTCAGGGGCTAATCCAGATAGAATAAAAGAAGAATTAGCTGGAATGAATTTCCTTGTAGAAGAATGGGGAGGTAAATACCAGTCACAAGATATTTCGGCCAAGAAAGGCTTGGGTGTGAAAGAATTAATGGAGAAAGTTTTGCTCGAAGCTGAGATGCTTGACTTGAAAGCAAATCCGAATCGCCGTGGAATGGGGTCTGTCATTGAGTCCACTTTGGACAAAGGTAGAGGCTATGTAGCAACAGTCTTAGTGTCTAATGGTACGCTCAAAATGGGTGACATCGTTTTGGCTGGAACGAATTTCGGACGTGTTAAGGCTATGTTTAATGAGCGTAACCAGCGTATTAAGGAGGCAGGACCTTCTGAACCTGTATTAATTCTGGGACTGAATGGTGCACCTACTGCAGGCGATACTTTCCACGTTATTGAAACGGAGCAGGAAGCTCGTGAAATAGCAAATAAGCGTGAACAATTGCAACGTGAACAAGGATTACGTACTCAGAAGATACTTACACTTGATGAACTTGGACGTCGTATTGCTCTTGGTAACTTTAAGGAACTAAACATCATTGTGAAGGGTGATGTGGATGGATCTATTGAAGCCTTAAGCGACTCGTTGATTAAGCTTTCTACAGAACAGATACAAGTGAATGTTATTCACAAGGCAGTGGGACAGATATCCGAATCGGATGTAACGCTGGCTGCTGCTTCAGATGCAATCATCATAGGATTCCAGGTTCGTCCTTCGGCTTCAGCTCGTAAGTTTGCTGAACAAGAAGGAGTCGATGTTCGAATGTACTCTATTATTTATGATGCTATTGAGGAGGTTAAGGCAGCTATGGAAGGTATGCTTGCTCCAGTAGTGAAAGAGGTTGTCACTGCCTCTATTGAGGTTCGTGAGGTCTTCCACATAACAAAAGTGGGTACTGTGGCTGGTGCTATGGTTAAAGAAGGAAAGGCAAAACGTTCTGATAAAGCTCGTCTTGTAAGAGATGGTATTGTAATCTATTCTGGCGGTATCAATGCACTGAAACGCTTTAAAGATGATGTGAAAGAAGTTGCGGTGAATTATGAATGTGGTATTAGTCTGGTTAATTTCAACGACTTGAGGATTGGTGATTTCATCGAAACGTACGAAGAAATAGAAGTGAAGCAAACATTATAAATGCAATAGCACGAATGTGCTAATGTGCCAATATGCTGAACGCCAACAATGTTGTATCTTTTGTTGGCTCACTTCAATGAGCATATTGGCACATTTTTTTATGGAAGATTTTGCAAGAGTAATATGTGTGATGACAATAATAGATAGTATAATTCTCATAGTAATAGCTCTTGGAGCATTCTTGGGTTTCATGAAAGGCTTTGTGAAACAATTGGCTTCCATATTGGGGCTTATTGTTGGTTTACTAGCTGCAAAAACATTGTATGCTTCATTGGCAGAGAAAATTTGTCCGACTTTAACTGAATCCATGACTTTAGCTCAGATTATGGCTTTTCTTGCAATCTGGATTGTTGTCCCTCTATTATTTGGAGCGGTTGCTATTTTGGTTACCAAGACGATGGAGGCTATATCGCTAGGCTGGCTTAATCAATTGCTGGGAGCGGGATTGGGCGCTTTGAAATATTTGCTTATCGTAGCTCTCCTTATAGGCGTAATTGAGTTTATTGATACAGGGAATCACATGATAAGCCAAACAAAGAAGACTAAATCAGTGTTATATTATCCCATGAGGGATGTTGCGGGACTCTTTTTCCCCGCAGCAAAAGAAGTTTCACAACAATATATTTTCAAATAGAATTATGCAACAAGAAGAACCTAATAAATATGTAAAAGAGCTCACTCAAGAGAAGTATAAGTATGGCTTCACGACGGATGTGGAAACGGACGTCATTGAGAAGGGACTTAACGAAGATATTGTTCGTCTTATCTCATTCAAGAAAGATGAACCTGAATGGATGCTTGAATTTCGATTAAAAGCTTACCGCCATTGGCTAACGTTGGAAATGCCCACATGGGCTCACTTACGTATACCTGAGATTGATTATCAGGCTATATCCTATTATGCCGATCCTACTAAAAAGAAGGAAGGACCTAAAAGTTTGGATGAAGTAGATCCTGAGTTGATCAAGACATTCAATAAATTGGGTATTTCTTTGGAGGAGCAGATGATTTTAAGCGGTATGGCTGTTGATGCGGTGATGGATTCTGTCTCAGTTAAGACTACTTTCAAAGAGAGCCTGATGGAAAAGGGTATTATTTTCTGCTCGTTTAGCGAAGCAGTGCGCGAGCATCCCGATTTAGTAAAGAAATATATGGGTTCGGTAGTAGGGTATCGCGATAACTTTTTTGCGGCTCTCAATTCTGCCGTTTTCTCGGATGGTTCTTTTGTATATATACCCAAAGGAGTGCGTTGCCCAATGGAACTTTCCACTTATTTTCGTATAAATGCAATTAATACGGGGCAATTCGAGCGGACACTTATTGTGGCTGATGATGATTCATACGTATCATACCTTGAGGGTTGTACCGCTCCTATGCGTGACGAGAATCAGCTGCATGCTGCTATCGTTGAAATTATAGTGCATGATAGAGCCGAAGTGAAATATAGTACTGTTCAAAATTGGTATCCGGGTGATGCACAAGGCAAAGGAGGGGTTTATAACTTTGTTACCAAGCGGGGAAATTGTAAAGGTGTAGCTAGCAAACTTTCGTGGACTCAAGTAGAAACAGGAAGTGCTATCACGTGGAAGTATCCATCTTGTATACTAACAGGAGATAATTCTACTGCAGAGTTTTACAGTGTGGCGGTAACCAACCATTACCAACAAGCCGACACGGGTACAAAGATGATTCATCTTGGACGCAATACGCGTAGTACTATTGTTAGCAAAGGCATTTCTGCGGGTAAGAGTGAAAATTCTTATCGGGGTTTGGTGCGTGTAGCTGAAAAGGCTGAAGGTAGCCGGAACTATAGTCAATGCGATTCTTTGCTGTTGGGTGATAAGTGCGGTGCACATACTTTCCCTTATATGGATATACGCAACGAAACGGCAGTTGTGGAACATGAAGCCACAACAAGTAAGATCAATGAAGATCAGATATTTTATTGTAATCAGCGCGGCATTTCGACTGAAGATGCTATTGGCTTGATCGTGAACGGCTATGCTAAAGAGGTTTTGAATAAACTTCCCATGGAATTTGCTGTTGAAGCACAGAAGCTATTATCCATCTCTTTGGAAGGAAGCGTAGGATAAATTCATTTTTTAAATAGTAATAAGTTAAATCGTATATAGATGTTAGAAATAAAAGATTTGCATGCCGCCATCAACGGCAAAGAGATATTGAGGGGTATCAATCTTTCTGTGAAGCCTGGCGAGATACATGCTATTATGGGACCGAATGGTTCAGGGAAGAGTACTTTGAGCAGTGTGCTTGTAGGTAATCCTGTCTTTGAAGTGACCAAAGGTAGTGTTACTTTTTGTGGTAAAGACTTGCTAGAACTTAGTGCCGAAGATCGTAGTCATGAAGGAATTTTTCTTTCCTTTCAATATCCGGTAGAGATTCCGGGTGTTAGCATGGTCAACTTTATGCGTGCCGCTGTTAATGAGCAAAGGAAATACAGAGGGCTTCCGCCTATTTCAGCTAGTGAATTTCTTAAATTGATGCGTGAAAAGCGTGCAGTTGTGGAGCTAGATAATAAATTGGCCAATCGCAGTGTGAACGAAGGTTTTAGTGGTGGAGAAAAGAAACGTAACGAGATATTTCAGATGGCTATGCTCGAACCTAAATTGAGCATTCTTGACGAAACTGATTCCGGCTTGGATATTGATGCTTTGCGCATCGTAGCTGAGGGTGTGAATAAATTGAAATCTCCCGATAATAGTTGTATTGTGATTACTCACTATCAACGTCTGTTGGATTATATTAAGCCGGATGTTGTACATGTTCTTTATGATGGTCGCATTGTTAAAACAGCAGGTCCAGAATTGGCCTTAGAACTCGAAGAAAAGGGTTATGATTGGATAAAGAAGGAGATAGGAGAATAATTATGAATGTAGAACAGCAATATATAGATCTCTATGCACAGTGTGAAGCAATGATTTGCACTCATAGCTCAGAGACACTAAACTCTGCCAGAGCAAAAGCTTTTGCCGATTTTAAGCGGTTGGGCTTTCCTACAAAGAAGCAGGAAGACTATAAATATACTGATATTAGCAAATGTTTTGTTCCTGATTACGGACTGAACTTGAATCGTCTACCTATACCTGTAGATCCCTATGAGGTGTTTAAATGTGATGTGCCCAATATGAGTACATCCTTGTTTTTTGTGGTGAATGACTCTTTTTACAAGAAAGCTTTGCCCAAATCTCATTTGCCCGAGGGGGTGATTTTTGGTAGTTTAAAAGATGTATCGGAAGAGCGACCGGAATTGATAGCAAAGTACTATGGTCAGTTGGCTGACACATCAAAAGATGGGGTGACAGCTTTCAATACTACTTTTGTTCAAGATGGTGTAGTACTTTATGTTCCAAAAAATGTAGTGGTAGAAAAACCTATCCAGTTAGTGAATATCCTGCGTGGAGACGTTAATTTCATGATGAATCGCCGGATACTGATTATCCTTGAAGAAGGTGCCCAAGCACGTTTGTTAATATGCGATCATGCGATGGATCATGTGAACTTTCTTGCTACGCAGGTTGTGGAAATTTATGCTGGCGAGAACACGGTGTTTGATATGTATGAACTGGAGGAGACACATACAAGTACTGTTCGCCTTAGCAATATATATGCAAAGCAAGAGGCAAGTAGCCATCTTCTGCTAAATAATATGACTCTTCATAACGGTATTACACGCAATACGACCGAAGTGACCTTGGCGGGTCCCAGTGCTGAAACTCATCTTTATGGAATGGCTATAGCAGATAAGAATCAGCATGTGGACAACCATACGTTTATTGATCATGCTGTACCCGATTGCGAAAGCAAGGAACTTTTTAAATATGTACTTGACGATCATGCTGTGGGAGCTTTTGCCGGAATTGTACTCGTTCGTCCGGGAGCGCAACACACGAATGCGCAACAAACTAATCGTAATCTTTGTGTCACTCGTGACGCACGCATGTACACACAACCTCAACTAGAGATTTATGCTGATGACGTTAAGTGTAGCCATGGAGCTACGATCGGTCAGTTGGATGAAAATGCATTGTTCTATATGCGTGCTAGAGGTATCTCAGCGAAAGAAGCTCGTCTATTGTTGATGTTTGCTTTCGTCAATGAAGTGATAGATACCATCCGTCTGGATGCATTGAAAGACAGATTGCACTTGTTGGTGGAAAAAAGATTTCGTGGCGAGTTGAATAAATGTCAGGGCTGTGCTATTTGTAAGTAATCAGAATAAACATGATGGATATAACTAAAATCAGGGCTGACTTCCCGATACTTTCGAGGGAGATATACGGAAAGCCTTTAGTCTATTTTGATAATGGAGCAACTACACAGAAACCTCGTTGCGTGGTCGATGCTATTGTTGAAGAATACTATTCCGTGAATGCTAATGTTCATCGTGGTGTACACTTCTTGTCACAACAAGCCACCGAATTACACGAAGGTTCCCGTGAAACCGTTCGTCAGTTTATTAATGCCCGTAGTACGAGTGAGGTTATCTTCACTCGTGGTACTACGGAAGCTATTAATCTGGTTGCTTTCTGTTTTGGCGAAGAGTTTATGAGTGAAGACGATGAAGTGATCATTTCTACAATGGAGCATCATAGTAATATTGTTCCTTGGCAATTGTTGGCTGCCCGCAAGGGAATCAGTATCAAGGTGATTCCTATGAGTGATAAGGGTGAATTGTTGCTGGATGAATATGAAAAGCTCTTCTCTGAGCGAACGAAGATTGTGAGCATGGCCCATATTTCTAATGTACTGGGTACAATCAATCCGATAAAGGAGATGATTGAGACTGCTCATACTCATGGAGTGCCCGTGCTTATAGATGGTGCGCAATCTGTACCTCACATGAAGGTAGATGTGCAGGATTTAGATGCCGATTTCTTTGCTTTTTCGGGCCATAAAGTGTACGGTCCTACAGGCGTGGGGGTACTTTATGGAAAAGAGGAATGGCTTGACAAGCTGCCGCCTTATCAAGGTGGAGGTGAGATGATTCAAAATGTGAGTTTTGAAAAGACTACTTTTAATGAGTTACCTTTTAAGTTTGAAGCCGGCACACCCGATTACATTGGAACTACGGGCTTAGCAAAAGCTCTGGACTACATTTCGGCTATTGGTATGGATCAGATAGCTGCACATGATCAAGAGCTTACAGCCTATGCCATGCAACGTCTCAAAGAAATAGAAGGAATGCGTATTTTTGGAGAGGCAGAACACAAGAGTAGTGTTATTTCTTTCTTGGTTGGTAATATTCACCATTTTGACATGGGTACTTTACTCGATCGTTTAGGGATCGCTGTACGTACCGGGCATCATTGTGCAGAACCGTTAATGCGACGATTGGGCATCGAAGGTACCGTTCGTGCTTCTTTGGCACTCTACAATACAAAGGAGGAAATTGATGGACTGATTGCCGGAATAGAAAGAGTCAGAAAAATGTTTTAGTACTTGCAATTAAGTGTATACTTGTTGCGTCTAATAGGTCGTAAACTATTAAATAAAAAGAACTATGTTACTAACTACAACTTCAGTTATCGAAGGAAAACGAATAACCAATTATTATGGCATTGTGTCCGGAGAGACTATTATTGGTGCCAATGTATTTCGTGATATCTTTGCGAGCATTCGCGATATTGTGGGTGGACGTTCAGGCTCTTATGAAGAAGTTCTTCGTGAGGCTAAAGAAACAGCACTCAGAGAGATGGAAGAGCAAGCAGCACGTATGGGAGCTAACGCTGTAATCGGAGTTGATCTTGATTACGAAACAGTAGGTGGCAGTGGCAGTATGCTGATGGTTACTGCCTGCGGAACAGCTGTTTCTATGGAGTAACTCAATAGTTTAAAGAAGTAGGTTACTAATGACTTCTGTAGATAAAAAATATTTTTAATCTACAGAAGTCATCTTTGTTTCTGCTCTTCTCTTCTTGAGATTTTCTTGTAAAGAGAAGACTTCGCAGAGTCTTACCACTTCGGAGGATTTACATTTAATAAATTGCGCACAAAGAAATCATATCGTTTATGTTCTCCATAATCTCCTCCCATTGTATGATTAGAGCCTGGAATTACGACTAACTCAAAGTCTTTCTTTGCTTTTATTAGTGCGTTGACCACCTGCATGGTTGAGGCCGGATCTACATTGTCATCCATTTCTCCTACTACTAGCATTAGCGGACGTTTAAGTAAATGTGCATTGACTACGTTTGAAGATTCTTCGTATTGCTTCTCTATAGGATAGCCCATCCATTGTTCATTCCACCAGATTTTATCCATGCGGTTGTCGTGACATCCGCAAGAAGAGTAGGCTGCTTTGTAGAAATCAGGATATAGCAAGAGGGCATTGGTCGATTCTTGCCCACCGGCAGATGCACCGAAGATGCCTACCCGACTGACATCCATATATGGGTATTTGGTTGCTGCTGCTTTTATCCATGCTATTCGGTCGGGTAACCCGGCATCTTTCAGATTCTTATAGCATACATCCTCAAATGTTTTGGAACGGAAAGAAGTTCCCATTCCATCGAGTTGTACTACGATAAATCCTAATTCTGCCAAGCCGGACATAGACCAATTATATGCTGAAAAAGATTTAGGAGTGTATTGACTACCAGGCCCGGCATAAATATATTCAATAATCGGATACTTCTTCCCGGGATCAAAGTTCGTTGGCCTGAAGATGACACCCCACATATCCGTTTTGCCGTCTCTTCCTTTAGCCGAAAAGACCTCAGGAGCCCGCCATCCAGTCTTTACTAATTCGCTTATGTCCGCAGTCTCTAGCGGCATAATGATCTTTCCGTCGCTTGCACTACGAAGAACGGCAACCGGAGCTTTATCCACCAAAGAATATACATCC
Source organism: uncultured Bacteroides sp. (assembly GCF_963666545.1). NCBI lineage: Bacteria > Pseudomonadati > Bacteroidota > Bacteroidia > Bacteroidales > Bacteroidaceae > Bacteroides > uncultured Bacteroides sp. Next base: position 2,605,724 of record NZ_OY762899.1, read on the forward strand.
ACCAAAGATTTCATATCTGTAGAGAATGTAGCCTGATGCATTCCTTCCTCCGGTGTGAGGCAGATTAACCCGCTTCCATCGAAGTTAATGCGATAATATCTGAGAAGATAAGGATCCTCATTGGGCACCATGCCATTGGCTGAGAAGTAGATGATCTGATTTTGTTCGTCAACGTGTATCACGTCGCGTACATACCATTCGCCTTTGGTTATTTGATTTTTCACTTTACCTGTGTGTCGATCGTATAAATACAAGTGATTCCAATTATCACGTTCGCTCATCCAGATAATTTCGTTTCCATTAGTAAGATCCTCCCGGAAGTAGCGGTTGTAATTTACAAAGGTCTTGCTAGTCTCTTCGATAATAGTGCTCACTTTTCCGGTTTCTGCCGATAGCTCCAATACTCTGAATGTCTGATGTCCACGTTCATTATATTCGAATAGAATGTTCTTACTGGCGGCATCCCATTCCAATCCTCTCACTTCGAACTGACTGTTGAAGAGATCAGTAGAAGGAACGTGAGCTTCGTCGCCATTTACATTGAAAATACGAGGGCATCTGAATGGTAACGCATCGCCTGGTTTGGTGTATTCGCGTTTATGAAGCTTGGGTTGCAATTGATCCTCCGGAGATGACTCTACAAAATAGATATATCGCTTCTCTGCCGGGCGAACTTTCATCACGGCCACCTTCTTTGAGTCGGGTGACCATTGGATATAAGCCGAGTAGAATTCGCCCGGAGAACCGTCGAAACTCAGTGCCTTTTCTTTTCCCGATGTATTCTCCTTCACATACACATTCTGATTTTTGATAAATGCCGTCTTTGTTCCGTCGGGAGAAACCACAGGTTCACCCTTACTTTCATCACCGGCTTCAGCCCAATAATTGGCAGTAGGCTTCTCTATTTTTCCTTCATCTTTTAGTAGATCTTTTCTCTCAAAATACATCCACTTATGATCGTTTTGTACAAAACGGATTGTGTCGTGAGTAGCATTTATCCCCAATTGCTGAAGATTCAGGTTGTTTGCTTCTATTTTGCTCTGCGTTGCAGAAGAAAGTTGTTTAGCCAGCTTTTGGTGATTAAAGAACTCTTTTTTTGTTTTTTTTACTGCGTCGACAATCACATAAACTCTTCCTTCAGGAGTGACCCTTACATACCAAAATTGATTGGTATTGTTTATCCACTGAGGTCGCACATCCGAATAGAATACTTTATTTTTCCATTTTTGGTTCAACGTAAAGGCACGCTGATAGTCTTCTGCCGTGCCTTGTGCATAGAGTACATTGATAGAAATCAATGCGCTGATAGTCCATAATATTGCTTTCTTCATAAGTTATTTGGTTGAGTTATTCTACTTCCCATTCAAAAATTCCCGATGCATTCTTTTCCGGAAGCTTCACCTCTAATTTCATTTCTGTGGTTGTAACGGGCTTGAAGAGAACTTCATTACCAACACCTTTCTCTGTTCCATAAATCGTGGTATTGTCCACTGTCTTCCATTCTCCCGAAGTGGTTTTATAATATAGCTTCCATGATTCAGGAACCCGGCAACCTCCCCATGGACCATCATCATACCAGTATACAGTGGATCGTGAAGTAGTTTTAGCATCCTGAAATTTATATGCTATCCATTCGGTTGTTCCCTCTTTAGGCCACCAGTGGTAGTAAGGAACCGAACGATCATTCTCATCTTTTGGAAGGAGTTGATCGTTAATGGCTGTAATAGATTTCACATTGTGCGAAGCCGTTATTTTACTTTCGGATGCAATAGTGGGAGGTAAGCTAGCCCTCGTTGCGCTCAAGTCAATAGGTAACCAAACGGCCATTTCTCCACTTCCGCGATGTGCCCAAGCGTAGTAAGGAATCATGTTCAACTTCACATCCTTAGTAACTAAACGACCGCTTTCATCGTAACTCAACGTTTGCGCATCGGTTTGAATCATGTTAATGCCATAAAGCAAATCAGGTTTTGAGATCACGTTGAATTGGGGCTTTTTATTCACTAATACACTGAGCACACTAAAGTCATTGTCCGGCCATTCGGCGCAGTATACCAAAGGGCCACGTTCTATAGCGACCTTTCCTCTATCAGCTTCTACCAGCGAGTGTGCTTTTACAGTTCGCGCTTCCATGTCAAAATGAACTTCAACGCGGTCTCCTTTTTTCCAGATACGATTGATCGTGAAGTATCCTTTTTCAGTACTTCCTTCTATTTCCTGTCCATTTACTTTTATGGTATATCCCAATTCTTTCTTGTCTGAATAACTGTATAAGTTACCCGGAACAACAGAGCCTTGTACCCAGCCCGGAACACGAATTTTGAGGTTAAACGGCTGTTTACCGCTAGGAGAAACTTCTAGTTTAATATCTCCCGTCCACGGATAATTGGTTTCTTGTTTTAGTGTTACAGCTTTTCCGTTCACTTTCAAATTAGCGTCGTTTCCCATAAAGAGATTTACATACACATCACTGTTGTGCACAGCATATACGTACCCTGGAACGGAAGGTATAAAGCGACAGATGTTTGACGGGCAGCAAGCACAACCAAACCACGGCTGACGTTGATGTTGTCCGATAGATTCCAATGGGTTAGGGTAGAAGAACCCGCCGCCATCGAGTGATACTCCGGAAATCAATCCGTTATAAAGCGTACGTTCCAATACATCGTAATATTTAGATTCTCCATGAAGAAGGAATAAACGATAGTTTAAGTACACATTTCCTATCGCGGCACAAGTTTCGCAATAAGCTGACATGTTTGGTAGCTCATAATTTTCTCCGAATGCCTCTCCATTACCTGTTGCTCCGGTACCTCCGGTAAGGTAAAGCTTCTTGTTTACAATGTTATCCCAAATTTTATCGATAGCATGAATGTAGGCCGAGTCTCCAGTTAGTGCGGCTACGTCTGCCATCCCGGAATACATATAAGCTGCCCGCACGGCATGTCCTACTGCTTCATCTTGCTTAAAGATTGGTTCATGTGCTTGACTATACGCATCTTTTCGTTCGGTATATCCTCTTTTGTCGAGAAAGAATTTAGCTTCATTGAGATATTTCTTATCGCCGGTGATTAAATAAAGTTTGGCAAGCGCCATCTCGGCTATTTGGTGGCCCGGTACAACAATCAACTGCTCGGGCTTATCGCCAATGGCATGGCATACACAGTCAGCATATTTAATAGCTATATCAAGGAAATTACGTTTGCCTGTAGCCTGATAATGAGCAATAGCCCCTTCTACCATATGTCCCAAATTATACAACTCGTGACTTAAATCTTCTTCTTTCTCCCAACGTTTGCTTCCTGCCCATTCGTGTGGATGCTTTGGGTTTTGCGTGCGTGCGGTGTACAAATAGCCATCCGGCTCCTGAGCGGCAGCAACAATTACCAATACACTATCGATGTATTTGTCCAGTTTCTTATTTGGGTACATTTGCATAGAATAACTAGCACCCTCAATTGTTTTGTATACATCTGTATCGTCAAAAGAAAATCCATTAACTTTGATTGTGTCACTTGGGTGAGCTGCTCGTACAAAGTTTAGATAGCGACCTGTTTCTTCGCACTTGCTAAAAGCAAGAGGTATGGTGACTTCGCGGCTTGCTTTGAGTCGTTGTCCCCAGAAAGAATCAGTCACCTTCACTGCGGTAAAAGGCACAGGCGCAAAAGGATAGCCTGTATTATCATGCTTCTTCTGAGCATTGGCAGCGAGCGTTATGGTCGCCAATGTAATAGCAAATAATGTTTTTCTCATGATAGGTATAGTCTTTTAATTTATAATCCGTTTTGAATCTCTTTTTCACTAAAAGGTATATCATATACTTTTAAAGAGTGAAGATAACCTGTAAAAGGCCAGTCACCAATAGCTGTTTTGCCAAGTGTGATGTATTCTCCCTTAGGCAAAAGTAATACAATATTTTTTTCCTTCATCTTTTTCCCATTAAGATATACTTTTTCTACGTATCCATCGTAAGTAATGACCCAATGTTGCCACCCTCCGTTCTTCACTATTTCAGAAAAGCCCATATCTTCAAACCATCCAAAGTGGCAAACGACGCCGCATCGTGGTTCCGTGCCGTTACATAGCATGATCTTTTCCAATTCTCCTTCCGATGAAACCAGATCGACAATGCATTCGTTTACGTTGGCTTGCGGATTAAAAACCCATGCTTCGAGCGTATATGGAGCACTGTCTTTCATTGTTTCGGGCAGACTGAAGTTTGATTTAAACCACTGTGTGCTGTCAAAAGCAAATGCTTTGAATTGGCCTTTCATTACGATGGGCAGTGAAGATGTTTCGCTTGTAAATACTCCTTTACCTATGCGATTCTTTATGCTTCTAATGGAATCACCTACTTTGTAGTCGTCAGCTTTGATATCAAGGAACAATCCTACTCGTTTAGTTGATGCCGGAGTTGGGAGATCCCCGTTCTGATCGTTATCAGCAAATACTTTGATATTCCATATTGCTCCGAACTGTCCACCCTTTTGCCCACCCGTCACAGTTAATCGTACGTAGCGAGCCTTTGTATTGCCAAAGTCGGCCATTGGACTACCTGCCAGCCGATTGTCTCGCTTGTCTGCAAAGATGGTCCACTCTTTGCCGTTCGTAGAAGTCTCTATCAGGTATTGATAAAAAGAGGTCGGATATTCAAACTGTGTCCAAATGCGACGTACGGGTTGAACCTTCTTTAAATCAATTTCAATCCACTCTTTTCCACAAGTACGAGGTCTCCACAGAGTTGCGTTGTTATCGTCTACTGCGTATTCCGGTTTAAAAGATTCATTGTAATACGAAGACGCTTTCACTGATTTACCCAGTGCAAGATTAGGAGAAAGATTGGTTGACGGCTGTAAGCAGCCAACTCCCAGGTGTCCGGCATCTACCCTTTCTATTGTTCCGTCTTCACTGAAGATCAGTTTATCAATCGCTATCTGCCGATGCATTCCGCGAGTAGACTGTGGGATGTTGTGTCGGTGATACACGATGTAGTAGTCATCACCCTCTTGAAGAATGCTGTGGTGACCCGGTCCATGTATGGTACTATCTGCATTCGTTGATAAGATTGGATTATTCTTTCCAAAGGTGAATGGACCCATTGGTCCTACCTTGCTAGTGGCATATTGCACACGATACGTATGGTCATGACAAGATCCCGATGAATACATGAAATAATAGATTCCATTTCTTTTCATCATAAAAGGAGCTTCAAAGAAATCCGTAGCCTCCGTGTTGGGGATGAGGTGTGTTTGGGTAAAGCTTTTCATATCATCCGAAAGTTTACCTACTCCGCAACCAAAACCTTTGTAAATGCCCCAAGTACCCCAATAAAGATACGTGGAGCCATCTTCATCAACAAATGACTGCCCATCCAGAGTTATAGCATTAACTACAAACCGATCGGGAACCAATACCGTTGCATCATCTCCTAATATATTATGCCAAGGGCCTATGGGTGTGTCCGAAACGCCGCAATAGATTTTACAAGGTTCGCAGTAGTACATGTAGTATTTACCATCTTTTCCTTGCATCACGTCCGGTGCCCAGATATGATAGGTCGTCGGCCAGTTCATGAATATCATCGTCCAGTTCTGAAAATCCTTAGACGTCCACACCACCGATGGACCTAATCCTCCTCCATTCCCATCAGTCGTTGCATAGATATAATAAGTATCACCGAACTTCTTAATCGTAGGATCGGCAAAGTATCCCGGAATAATAGGGTTCCCATTGCTCGGAGCATTCCATGCTGTCTGTTGTGATGAAGTAGGCGTAATGTAACAAAAAAAATAGAGCAACGGGAAGAATATGTGGCGTAACTTTCTCATAAGTTAATTATTAAAGATGAATTTGGTTACAAATAGGGAGATCCGTTTCGTAAAAGTAGTTTAGTAGTAACTGATACATTTCCGGATCATATTCTTTTAATTTTTCTCTTCTGTTTATGGAATTATGTACCCCATTGGGTTTTTCTGAATACCGGTTGCAGTTGAAGAAAGATTGCACTGTTTCTGCAAAATACTCCTCTTTGTTAGATAGTGCATAAGTATTCTTCCATCGTCCTTTTTCTATGGCATGTTTCATCACCGTCTCTAACTTATTATTAAAATCAGGATCGGTTCCTACAATACCAACCGTATGTATTAGGTGGGCAAATTCATGAATCAGAATGTTCTCTCCTTCATAACGATCTCCAGGTAGACAAATTAAGTTCTCTTCTCCGCAACTCGAACTGAGATCATCCTCGGGTGCACCACCAAATCCTCGGGCCCGTTTATTCCAGTAAGCAATGCTATCCGGTGAATTGCAAATATGAGCATATTCAGGTATGTCACAAACTTCTTCTTTTTCGCCGATAACCATGAAGCGACAATGTTTTTTCACCATGTAAGCCTTTATATCCTCTCGTTTAGCAAGCATTCCCACAATGATTTTACGTGCTACTTTCAGAGCCTCATCATCTACTTTCTCCGATGAAATGACTGGTATTCCATCGGCATCCATATATTTTTTTGTAGAATGCAGCTAGCTTTAAGGAATCGGGAACAGCTGTAGATGTTTCTTCCTTTTCTAGTCGGATAGCAAAGCCACCTCCTGAAGCTAAGTGAAGTGTGAGTTTACTATCTCTGGTTACTTGTCTATTTTCTTTTCTATAGTCTGATGCTTGTTTGCCAGCGTTAATGCCATCTTTAAAAATAACAGCATTGTAAATTCCATCATTATCCAAGAAAGAGCAATCAATGATCACATCTCTTTCATCCCAATTAGTCATTCCACCAATATACCAATTAGCTTCTTTTTTGCGGGCAGAAATAATATATTGCCCCAATTCACCGGACAGAATCCGGGTTTCATCTATATCTACGGGAATAGATGAGATGAAATCCAAGCATTCTTGTTCGTTGTTGTAATTGCTAGGAGCGTCGCAAAGCATTGTAAGCGGAGAATCGTGTACAATGTAGGCTGCCAGCTGATGGCATCGAGTCCCCATGCTCATTGGGTTTGAATAGATTGCTTGGAAATCTTTTTTTGTAGCATTGCGCATCGCCCCCGGTGTATAATCTACCGGTCCCGCCATCATGCGAATATAGGGGAAAGTGACGTCATAGAGTGGCATGTTTCTTTCGACAGAACTCCACTTCACCTCTTCCATGCCAAACACACTCTCAATATTAATAACATTCGGATAAGTGCGATTTAATCCGGTAGGCTTATACATTCCATGCAAGTCGAGCGTTAGTTTATATTTAGCAGTTGTTTCGGCAATACGATACACCATCTCTACCGCTTTTTGATCGTCTCTATCGAGAAAATCGACTTTGAAGCCTTTAATGCCCATGGACGAATACTTTTCGCAAGCTTCTGTTAGTTGGCTATCCAGCACATTGAAGACCGTCCACAAGATGAGCCCGACTTTCTTACTATTGCCATAAGCAATAAGCTCCGCCAAATTTAGAGTAGGGATAGGGGTAAGCATATCTCCACTTTTAGGATCATACCAACCCTCATCCAGTACAATGAATTCAATACCATGTTGCGCTGCAAAGTCTATGTAGTACTTATAAGTTTCCATGTTAATTCCGGCTTTGAAGTCAACTCCTTTTGGTCCCCAGTCATTCCACCAATCCCAAGCAACTTTTCCTGTTTTAATCCACGAAGCGTCTCCAATTCTATTAGGCGAAGCCAGCGCATAGACTAAATTGTTCGTTGGCATATTAGTATCTTTTTCTGTGATTGCCAGAATACGCCAAGGAAAAGAACGGGCACCTTTGGTGCGAGCAATGCTATTTCCGCGTTCTGCCACATACTCCTGTTTACGCCAAGGATAGAAGTCCGTTTTAGTTGGCAATGGAGCAAAGACTGCTCTCAGGCTTTGCCCTCCTGTTTGTACAAACATCCCGGGATAATCTTCCAAGTCCGATTCCAGAACGGTCAACTTCAATCCTTTTCCATAATCTACTGTGACGGGTAAAAAAGCCAGTTGCGACTTAGCCTTGCTCAATGGTGTCACATCATAAGTATTCTGGAAAGCCATAGCGAAAGGTTGCTTTTCATTCGTAGAATAGGGTAAATAGACTGTGTAATCTTCGTCAAAGTTAAACTCGGCTATTTCATTCTTTATCTCTACTTCTTTATTGAAAGTAGTATAAAAGCGATAAGCAACCCCTTCATCGTAAGCTCGGAAGATAATTCCATATCCTCCTTTAAGCTTCAGATCAAGCTCATTGCACGAAGCAGTGAACGACCTGAAGCGGTAAAAAGGAGAGAGAATATGATCCTTTATTGCTTTTTGTTTTTTACTAATTACCTGCGGGTTGCCTCCCAAGATTATTCCATCGGATAAGACCAAACCGATCTTACTGCCGGTCAGAAGAGTTCTAGTCCGGTTATATGCGACGGAATAACACAGCGTGTCCCCACCGGTGGAAATAGTCACTTTCAGTTTCCCATCGGGGGAGCTTACCGTAAAATCCTTGTTTTTGGCACCTACAGTCCCATACCCTGCCGCTATTATGAATGAGCAGAGAACAATGACGTGAAAAATCTTCTTACCTCTCATGATATTTTTAGTTTTCTTTAGCTATTTACTCTTTTTGTATCAATGTCGTTTCTTTAAGCTCATTAAGTACGTCATCTTAAATAGTTTATACCATTATCGCTATGCCTTCCTATTTATTTACATATAAGATCGTCCAAATAGATCTAACTAGTTCACCGCGGTTAACTAACTAGTTCAGCGTGGTTAATTAACTAGTTCAGCACGGTTAACTAACTAGTTCACCAGACCCCTCTCACAACGCTTGTAGAGGGGTGTTGAATGAATTCTTAAACATTGACAAATAACTTATTAAGAGCTTCTTTTTATTCATCTCAATTGTACTTAACTAAACGGCATTGATTTAAGATTAAAATTATAGGTCATTTATTTAATAAGGTTTAACAAAGAGTTATCTCGTTTGAATGCTATTTGTTCAGCAATTCGCTGCCCGTCACTCTTATTCGATACGGCCACTGTGCATCCTTCTCTTCTGCTCCGGGATTCATCCAATGTTCTGTTGGAGCCCCCATAACAACTAACCACAGATGTGCCGGTGGTGGAGTATCTTTCGATATGGTATAACTAAGGGAGCCAGTTGCGTCACGCTTCATCTCGCTATAAATGGATTTCCCATCTTGTGTCACAGCTACAAAACCATAGCGCCAACCGGCTTTGTTAGTATTGACCGCTGCATATCCTTCTATTCCGGCTTCTCCATCGAAATCTACATTAACCGTATTTCCGGGCTGAGGAACGGATAAGGGTATTGCGTTAAAACCGTAGTTCTCCGGGCAATTATCTTGTGCAACCCGATACCATCCCTGTTGGGCTGCTGCCTCTAGATGCGTAGTATAGCGGTTTGCATACGGACGGGTCTCTTTCCAAACACGTTTAAAATCCCAATTGATGAAATGGCTGCAAGCATCAAACATTTCATCACAGAATTGTTCTTGAGTTTGTCCGGTCAAACGTTTATAGGTGATTACGGGGTCTTCACCTCTTTTACCTTGTCGATAAAGTTCAGCAATGAAAGGCAAACCTTGTTTGACGCTCCAATATTCCAGTACGTAAGGAGAATGGTAGATATTCTCTAGGTGAAGATAAGCCTTGTGAGTCAATTTGTTGAAAGCAGTCCAATGATATTCTTCGTCAGCAATCCATTCTGGGTTTACCTGCCAAAGCATCCATTGTGAAGTCATCTCGAAAAATCCGCATCCACCCCATGCTTCTCCTTCCCCGTCACAGGAGATTTGTGATTGGAAGCTATGTCCAAGTTCGTGAGCGATGCAGTTTAGCTTTTCGTCTTGAACACGATTGGGTGCAATCCATAATGCACCGATTTCGCTGTCGTAATCTCCACCGTAAGCCGTACCATCAAGTGAATAATTGATCATTACCATCATGCGGTACTTGTCACATTTAGAACCAGATTTGGTAAATTGTAATGTCTCTCGGTAATAGCGATAAAAGCTTTCCAGCTTTTTCATTAGATTAGGTAGATCCACTTTCATCGAATGCCCTTCTAATTGTGGTGGATTAGATAGATCATTGCCAAAACCTTTCTCCCAGAAAACAACAAAATTATCTGTATATGCCATGCAATGATAATTCCACTTGCTCTCGGGATTTTGCAGGTCCACTCCTTGCAAATCTTTAGGTATGTAAATGGATTTACCCGGTGGTACCGGTATTCCTGTCGCATCTTGAGCTTTAGAGCAACTGCTGATCATCAAAAGAGTGAGTGATATTATTTGTATACGTGATTTAATCTGTATCATTTGTTTTTTAGTTTTTAGGCGTTAAGCGAACTAAAAGGCTTCCATGCGCAGGTAGTTCCATTATAAGTTTTGTTCGAGTCGTTCCTATACTTTTATGTTGCCATAAATCTCGTATAGAATATTCTTTCTTATTCATGTTTATGGACTGCATATAATAAATGGTGTTTTTCTCCCAATCGTAGTTTAATTTCCAACTGCTTTCTCCTCTATTTAAAAAGCATATCGCTGTTTCACCGTTGCTTAATTCTTTGGCCCATATTTCATGATCGCCCATGTCCATAAATCTGCGTGCTTGATTTCCTAAAGAATCTTGGTTTACAGCTATTACTTCCTTGTTAGTGAGAATTTCTTTGGTCTCTTGGTTCATCGAACGTAAATCATTGCCCGCCATCAATGGAGCGGCAAGCATGGCCCACATCGAAAAATGGGTGATATATTCGTCTTTTGTCATTCCACCATTCCCTATTTCCAGCATTTCCGCGTCGTTCCAGTGTCCGGGACCGGCATAAGGATAGAGCTCTGCCATGATATCTATAATCTCTAGAACTCCCACACCGCCCCAGTCAAATTTACATTGATAGCAGTCGCGAATGTCCGGAGTAACTCTCCAAAGATGTCCTATTCCTTTCCCCCATTTCCAAGGCTGATTTTCACCCCACTCGCAGATACTGAAAACGATAGGGCGTCCACTCTGTTTTAGGGCATCGCTCATTGTTCTGTATGCAGCTTCGGCATTTTGTCCTTCGCTGGAACACCAATCATATTTCAAATAGTCAACTCCCCATTTGGCGTATTGGCGGGCATCTTGAAACTGATATCCTCTACTACCGGGTCTACCTTGGCAAGTGTATGATCCCGCACATGAATAAACGCCAAGTTTTAATCCTTTGGAATGGATGTAGTCGGCTAGTGATTTCATTCCTGAGGGGAAACGTTTTGGGTCTACTAGGATGTTTCCTTCTTCATCTCTCCCTATTTGCCAACAGTCGTCAATGACAATATATTCGTATCCGGCATCTCTCATTCCTGATGCACACATGGCATCAGCCATTTCTTTAAGGAGAGTCTCACTAACATTACAACCAAATTTGTTCCAGCTGTTCCATCCCATGGGTGGAGTTGGAGCTAAAGACATAAATACAGAATCTGTGATATTCTTTTTTTCACCGAAGAACATCTGAGCCTGCAGATTGCTTATCGAGAAGATGACACATAAAACTAAATATGTTGTTTTCATGATGTTTCTAACTTTATAGGAATAAAGTATCTATGTACTTCAATATAATAGAAGTACATAGATACTACTTAAAGAAACTAATTATTCATAAGGTTTTGCGTCTAATTGCGGAGCGCGTCTCAACTCATAACGGGGTATTGGCCACCAATAATTTTTTGGAGCATTGAAAGCGCGTTGCTGGATAACTTCCGGATTATGATAATATATTTTCGTTCCGTCTTTGTATTTATATACCTTTACTCCGGTAACGGGTTGTTTATTGTATATGTTTTCCAACTTCATCCAACGGCGTAAATCAAAAAATCGTTGGCCTTCAAATACTAGTTCCGCCGTACGTTCGTATTCATATTCTTGATGTATGTTTGTTCCTTTCGCAGGAGGCAATAAGGCGCGGGTCCTAATCAAATTGATATACTTTAAAGCCTCAGGCGTATTTCCCAGTTCCATTTGGCATTCGGCATAGTTCAGATAGATCTCTGATAAACGAAAGAAAATCCAAGGTGTCGTGTTTGCTACAGTCTCGTCGTATGTGTTATAATTTGGATTTAAGAATTTTCGCATATTATATCCTGTTTTGCTGCCATTCCACCAACTTTCACCCACGCGGCTGTCTTTACCCCCTACAACACCTTCTTCTGCCGGTTCAAAAAGTTCTATTTCACGATTGCTGTCACCATATCCCCACGTTTGTCCATCGGTAAAGATGCTTGCAGCAAGTCGTATATCTCTGTTCTTCCAAGGATTCGTTTCGGTAGCTTGAATTGTTTTTTGTTTTTTGATAGCCTGACCCGTAGCCGGATCCATCACTGTCTCAAGTATTGTATATGATTTTGTTTGTCCTGCCACGAAAGTTGTTCCATCCGCATTCTGGAACTTACTGACAATCTCTTCCGTCGGCTGCCATGTACCCCAACCTCCATAACCGCTACCGGGACCTGCGGGAGCTTGCATGATAAAGCTCGCATTTGAGCCGGCAACGCTTTTTGTGTCATATAGTTTTTCGAATATAACTTCCGGACTATGTGAATCCAAGAACAAAGCTCCATATTCAGTACTGTTTGATACTGATTTTAAACTATATACTTTCTGTCCACTGTCGTCGACTAAATCAATTACTTCTTTGTTCGCTTTAGCCGCTGCCGTCCATTTTTCACTGGAAGGTGTTCCAAACAGAGGGCTTGCCTTATAAAGCAACGTACGTCCTTTCAACGCCAATGCGGCACCTTTGGTAGCACGACCAAAATCACTATCGTCTTTGTATTTTACAGGGAGGTCTTTAGCGGCTAAGTCACACTCTTGAACGATAAAGTCGGCTACAGCGTCCGCATCCGCGCGAGTTTCAGTAAATTCAGAGTCTAAGTTGTATGTTTTTGTTATAATAGGCACACGCCCATACACACTATACAACATATGATAGAAGTATGCGCGAAGGAAGTGTGCTTGTCCCACTAATTGATTCTTCCATACCTGATCTCCGTCTTTAGAAGCCGGGGTACTTTGAATTTTTTCCAAAAATTGATTGGTTAGCTTCACACCTCCGTAGTAATGCGCCCAAGTATTTCCTTTTCCTTCGGTCCATCCAGTGTTGTAATCGTCGCATGACACACGGCCTTGGGTATAGTTGCTTGTTCCATAATCATGCATGTGGAAACTTTCGTCAGTGTAGTTGCTGAACAAAACGCCAGCACTATTTTCCGCTTCCACTTTTACGTAGCAGTTATTTAAGAAAGCTTCCGAGAGTGACAGATCACTCCAAACAGCCGCGTCCGAGAATGAGTCCAGCGGTTGTTGGTCCAGAATATCGGAACAAGAAACCAGTCCCAAACTAGATACTGCGATAGCGGCGTAAATTATATGTTTTTTCATATTCGTTTAATTAAAATAGGGTTATGATTTAGAATGTGACACTCGCTCCGATAGTGATCATGCGTTGCAGCGGATATCCTTTTATTCCTCCCGATGCGACGACTTCTCCTTTGGTGTTCTTAAACATTCCGGCTTCGGGATCGCAAATCTTCATCTTGTCAATAGTGAATAAGTTGTTTCCGTTGACATAGATACGCGCATTCTCAATGCCAATGTTTTGCAGTAGCAGTTTTGGCAGAGTATATCCCAATTCAATTGATTTCAGGCGAATAAAGGAAGCGTCGCGTAGCCACCATGTGGATGACACACCATTCCATTGATCACCATACGTTTGTTTGATGAAAGCACGCGGCCATTTTGCGCTTGCGTTTTCTTCCGCCGAGTTCGTTGCAATCCAACGCCCCTCATAAAAATCGGTAGCCATGTTCATCGTGGGTTGAACCATTTGCTTCGCGTCGGCTTGTCCTTGAAAGAATACATTCAAATCAAAGCCTTTCCAACCCCCATTTAATGTAAAGCCGTATACTATTTTAGGAGTGGCGGATTGATTTATACGAACTGCGTCGTCCCAAGTTATTTTTTTATCGCCATTTGTATCTTCATAAATTAAATCACCTGGTTTTGCTTTGGCAATATGAATAGAATTGTTTACTTCTTCTTGGGTTTGATAGATTCCTAACGCTTTATACAAAACCATGCCATCGATGGTATGCCCGGTAGTGCGTTGCCATTCGGGAGTTGTGGCGGCCTCATCCATATATACGACTTTATTCTTCGCATAAGTGAAGTTACCGCTTACCCCCCATGTGAAATCACCTCTTTTATCACGATAGGTCGCTACTATCTCGATTCCTTGGTTATTGACTTTTCCTAAGTTCTCAGCAGGCAGTGATAATCCGGAATAAGTAGGTATGGATGCATTACGTGTGATGAGGATATCGGTGCGCTTTGATTTGAAGTAATCAAAATCCAGTCCAAACTTTCCATCAAGGAACTGGCTATTAAAGCCTATATTAAATGTTTGCGCTTTCTCCCACGTGATAAGCGGATTCGCCGTGCGAGACTCATATAGTCCTTTTACGACCTCTGTCCCAAACATGGAAGAAATGTCTGTGTTAAATTTGTATTGTGACAAATATTGATAAGCTGACACGTCATCATTGCCCATCATACCCCACGAAGCTTTTACTTTCAAGAAATTGACGATTTTTGATACCGGTTTAAAGAAATTTTCTTCTGAAATGATCCAACCTGCCGAGAACGCGGGGAAAAGTCCCCAACGATGACCGGGGGCAAAGTTCATGGAACCATCATATCTCATCGTAACTTCCGCCAAGTATTTATCTTTGTATCCGTAATTGACACGTCCGAAGTAGTTTTGACGCGCGGTGGCTTGAGAATATCCTCCATTGTCTTTATCCTCCGGAACGTTGCTACCAGCAAAGATTTCAGGAATGGCCGTGGAGAGATAATTGGTGCGATAAGCGGATACCGTGTTGTAGTTATACTTGCTTTGTTCATAAGCGACAAACGCGTCCACTCGGTGCTTGTTGTTAAAGAGACGGGAGTACCCAATGCGTCCGTTTAAGGTAATCGTGTTATCGTTGTTTGCCCATGAGTTCACACTAATCGCACCCGTCGCGTCGCGTCGATTGGTATATTCTTTGGTGCTGTAATCATATTGGTAGACATCATAAGGATGTTTTATTGTCTTACCGTTGCTAAAATGATAGTCCATCGCGGCGTATCCTTCAAGATAAAGACCTTTGGTTATAACATCTAGGTCAAAACGGATGCGAGGTTTTAAGTTTAGCGTATTGTAAGTGGTTTTGTCTGTGCCTGGAAGGTCTGTCACATTGATGGCAGCGTTGTTCGTCACGCCATCGTATCCGACACGAGGTAGGCCATTTGGATAATAAGGCGCCGCCATCGGATTAGTGCTCAGGAAATATCCGAATAAATCCTCGCTGGTGTATACTCCGCGGTTTCTAACTTCTTGGCGGCCCAATATATCGAAGCTAAAATGAATGGACTTAGATATTTTAGCGTCAATATTAGTGGTGAATTGGTATTGATTATAGTCTTGAGCGCCTTTCTTGTAGATAACGTCTTGCGATAAGTACTGAGCGGAAGTGTAGAAGGACAACTTGTCGTTGCCACCGCTCACTGACAAGCTGTGTTGGGTTTTAGTAGTCCAGTCTTTCGCCACGGATTTCCACCAGTCCGTGCTTGGATATTTTATCTGGTCTTCACCGCTTTGCAATAATCCAAGTGCTTCCGCCGAATAAGTAGCTGCCTCTCCATGTCCCAAATCGTACTCGTTGACATAGGTCGCATATTGAAATGAGTTCAGCATTTCCGGGATACGGGTTGGTTGAGAAATGGCCACATTTCCGTTATAGTTGAATTTAATCTTGCCTTCTTTGCCTCGCTTGGTGGTGACCAATATAACGCCATTGGCGGCACGGGCACCATAGATAGCGGCGGAAGCATCTTTCAACACTGAAATAGATTCAATGTCTTCAGGGTTCAGGCGGCTAAACTCACGGTCGGCGATGCCATCCACTATGATTAATGGGCTTGTGCTCCCAAGAGTCCCTTTCCCGCGAATTAGAATATCAGCATTGTCTTCTCCTGGTTCTCCAGAGCGTGTGTTGGCTATGATTCCAGCCGTCTTTCCGGCTAAAGAGTTACTGATGTTAACGGTGGATACCTTTTTTAGTTCATCGCCTCCAACTTGTGATACGGAACCCGTTAATGTTGCTTTCTTTTGGGTGCCATATCCTACTACTACTACCTCATCCAATGTTTCGGTATCTTCATCCAAAGTGATATTTATGTTGCTTCTGTTTCCCACCGCTATTTGTTGAGTCTTGTAGCCAATGTATGTAACAGAAAGCAAAGACTGCGCACTGTTCACTTTTAGAGAATATTTCCCTTCAAGATCAGTAATTGTTCCATTAGTGGTACCCTTTTCCACTACATTTACTCCGATAATAGATTCTCCATTTTTGTCTTTAATAGATCCGGAGACGGTTATCTCCTTTTTTTGTTGCACGCTTTCTACCGACAGACTTGTTCTTTCATTGGTCGCATACAATGGCATGCATCCCACTCCTGTCGCCAGAAAAGCACAAGTTGCCATTTTCAAGATTCCTTTTTGCAAAGGGCTTGCATTTCTTAAGGATGTGTTCATTTTCTTTTGAGTTTTAAGATTTATACTAAAGGTCATTCATTTACTTTCCATTCAATAATACCTCCCGATTCTCCTTTCTGTAGTTGGGCGGCTATTTTTAATCCGGTGGTGGTTACCGGCTTGAAGTTCAGTTTGTTATAGCAATCCTTTTTTACGATGTATTGGTTCTTGGCTTCAACCTCTTTCCACGTTTTTCCTTCTTTATAGTAGAGCTTCCAACTTTCAGGGATGCGGAAGTTACCATCATAATGATCGAAATCTAGCCAGTATACTTCTACGTTTGATACTGTTTCCGGTTTATCAAACTCATAGACCATTGTTTCTAACGAACCTTCCTTTAACCACCAATAGTGGTACGGCTTTGATATGTCCGATGAACTTTTGGGCTCCCATTGGTCGTTTACTCCCCAAGCCCATTCTTCTGTTGAGGCTGATTCGGGTGCATCTTTTTGAATAGGTGCCCTCATCGTAAATGTTCTTGCGCGTGAGGCGATTGTCGGTGCAGGAACAGGACGCGCATAATTGGCTGCGTAAGGAATCCATACGGCCATTTCGTCTGCCCCACGGTTGTTCCACGTAGAATACGGGATAGCTGTGAAGGCAACATCTTTTTCCCTCCCGTTGAGTGAGACTTCTTTTGCTTTTCCTTTCAGCACCATTACACCGTTTAGTAGATCTTTATCGAATTGAACATCGAATGAAGTGTTTTCGGGGATGTACTTGTTAAGCACATGTTTGTCGGCTTGGTCGCTACCCTCCAGGCAATAGACTATTGGGCCGCGTTGTATGGCAAGTTTGCCTTCGTCGTCTTTTACATTTGGATTGGCTTTTATCCGGCGGACAGGCATTGGGAAGTTGATTTCTATTTTATCCCCTTTTTTCCATGTGCGCACTAAAGTGATATAGCCGTTGCTCTCTTTTACGCTTTCTTTTTTCCCGTTTATGGATAGGCTGATGGCCTGTGATTGATCGGTGAATGAATATAAGTCCGATGGAACAGGCGATTCTTTTGCCCAACCCGGCACGCGTAGTCTCACGGCGAACTTTGCTTGTTTCTCCGGATTAACGGTCAACTCCACATGACCTTCCCACGGATAAGAGGTTGCCTGTTTTATCTCTATAGTGTTGGCTTTTGTATTGATGGAACCTTGGCTTTGCACATAGAGGTTTACATAAATGTCATTCCCTTGTGTGGCATATACATAGTTTGGTATGGAAGGCATGAATCGGGTAATGTTGCCGGGACAGCAAGCGCATCCAAACCATTTCTGGCGTTCATGTTGCCCCATTGATTCCAGTGGATTGTCGTAGAAGAATTTGTCACCACTTAAAGATACGCCCGAGATTACCCCATTATACATGGCTCGTTCTACCACATCAATATATTTTGCATCTCCTGTAGCCAGAAACATTCGTTGATTCCAGTACACATTGGCTATGGCCGCACAAGTTTCACAGTATGCTTGCTGGTTATGAAGTTCATAGTTTGGCCCGAAACCTTCTCCTTGTGCTCTGGAGCCCATTCCTCCTGTGATATATAGTTTTTTGCTAACCATATTGTCCCAAATGTTTTTCAGTGCATTAAAATATACAGTGTCATGGGTGAGAGAGGCAACATCGGCCACTCCTGAATAGAGGTAGCCGGCACGAACGGCATGCCCCACTATCTCTTTTTGTTGCAGAATAGGCATGTGATCTTGGCTATATGCATTTAGCTTGTGTCCGTCTGTTCCCCGACCAGTTTCTTCCACAAAGTATTTGGCCAGTTTTAGATAATTTTCATTTCCGGTAACGTTGTACAGTTTGGCCAATGCCATTTCAACAATCGGATGTCCGGACGGAACATGTTTCTGTCCTCCGTTAGGGCCGAATACCTTACAGATAAGGTCGGCATTCTTAATGGCTATATTGAGTAATGCCTTTTTTCCGGTAGCTTTATAATGGGCAACGGCTGCTTCATATAGATGTCCGCAGTTATAAAGTTCATGGCTGTTTATTTTTTCCCATTTGCTGCTTCCCCACCAACCCGAAAGGCGAGTACATTTGTTCGTAACGCAAGTACAAAGGTATCCGTCTGTTTCTTGAGCCGCACCGATTAAATGAATCACACTGTCGAGATAAGCATCTAATTTTTTGTCATACTTTACGGCTAGTGAATAAGAAGCTCCTTCAATGATTTTATATGGATCGGTGTCGTCAAACGAGAAATCTCCTTTTTGCTCTCCTTTTATCAAGCCACCGGCAAGAGCGAAGTTGTCAAAACGCCCGTTCTTTTCGCACTCTTTGAAGGCTGACGGAATAGACACTGTTCGGTTAGTCTCTATTCTTGGAGCCCAGAAACTGTCGCAGAAATGGACTTGTGTAAAGGGAACTTCTTTTATCGGATCTCCGGGTTGTTTGTAGGATGAACTACATGATAATACTCCTATTGTAATACATCCAATGAGCAGAAGGGTTTTGCCTCTCATAACGTTCTGGTTTTTGAATTAGATTTTTAACTTATGTTTCGGTACGATTGCAAATTAAGGTGAAAAAGAAGAGTGATGATAAAAGAATAGTCTATGACTATGCAAAAATAGTCTGAATGGTGAATAAATGTTTTAGAGCCGATTATCCTTGATTATTAAGGCTTTGAGCCTGATGGCTGGATTATTCTTCTAGCTTTGTGGATGATATTGGGATGTTCTCTCGAATAAAAGCGTTAATATTGCAAAAAGAAACAAATCTTTAGCCCCCTCTTTTCTATTAATGAAGAAATATCTATTTTTACTCATAGCTCTATTCGCTATTTTCTTGTCGATAGCTAAGGCTGAACCCAGAGTTTTTAGCTTTCGTCATTATACTGTAGACAATGGACTCTCCTCTAATATTGTCAGGAGCATCTTGCAAGATAAGCGAGGCTTCATCTGGATTGGAACTGAAGAGGGGCTGAACTGCTTTGACGGGCAAAACATCAAAAAGTATTTGAGCAACGGTAGTTCTCCAACGACTTTGGGCAACAGCTACATCAACGTGCTGTTTGAAGATAGTGAAGGGAAGTTGTGGATTGGTACGGACACAGGCGTTTATATTTATATCTATGAAAAAGATCTCTTCTATCTTTTTCGTCCACAAACGAAAGAGGGAGTGACGATCACGTCTATCATCAACAACATTGTAGAGGACAAGCAGGGTAATGTGTGGCTTGCTACTTACGGGCAAGGGGCTTTTAAATATAGCCTATCGTCTCGGAAACTTGAGCAATATATGTTTCCCGGCCAGCCACAAAGTTTGATTAATTATATTTATGCGGATAAACAGGGTGACGTATGGGTGGCATCGAAGATTGCGAAGAAACCTTTGGCAAAATTCGATAAGCATAAGAATTGTTTTGAGAAATTTCCGATATTGCTTGCTTCTACTGATAAAGAATCTACCTTCTTATATCTATTGGAAAGCACTAAAGGAGAACTTTGGTTGGGAACATGGGACGACGGTATCAGGAGACTGGATAAGCATACCGGCAAAACGACGACCTTTCTCTCCCCTAAGATGGAAGGGGGCATTTTGCATATACATAGTATGGCAGAGATGAGTCGGGATGTGTTGATGATTGGTTCCGACGATGGACTTAGCATACTGAATACGGCTACCGGAGAACATCAACTATTAGTTTCGGATGAGACGAGTTTGACTTCTTTATCCAATAAGTTTATCTACCCCATCGTTAAGGATAGGGAAGGAGGAATCTGGATTGGTACGTACTATGGTGGAGTGAATTACTTGTCGCCCAACAGCGGTATGTTTAGAGGATATGCCTATTCTCACTTCAGAAACTCTATTAATGGAGACATTGTCAGCCGTTTTTGTGAGGATAAGAATGGGAATATCTGGATTGGGACGGATGATGGGGGGCTTAACTGTTATAACCCTAAGACTGGAATATTTAAACCCTACATGCCCGAAATAGGAAAGAATAGCCTGTCTTATCACAATGTACATGCACTTTGCCTGAACGATGACGAACTTTGGATTGGTACCTATTCGGGTGGACTGGATGTGATGAATCTTAAAACCGGGCACTTCAGGCATTACGATACAGATGAAAAGGATCTTCGAACACTCGATGGAAGCAGTATTTATGCCATATTTAGAGATCGGGAGAAACGAATTTGGGTGACGAGCATGTCGGGTGTGAATCTGTATCATCCTGAAACGGATGACTTTACCAGAGTGAAAGACTTTGGCTTCATGACAATGGATATCAAACAAGATGTGGATGGATATCTTTGGTTTGGCACGCAGGGTAAAGGGCTTTTTCGCTACAATCCTTCCCGGCACGAATGGCGTAATTATACTCATGCTGCGGACGATAAGCATTCGATAGCTAGTAATCAGATTAATAGTCTGTACGTTGATTCTCACGATGTACTATGGATTGGCACCGGAGATGGTTTGTGTAGATATGATTCGAAGAAAGATGGATTCGTAACCATTCCGTTGAAAATCCCGAGTAATAATATTTGTTGCATCATTGAGAGTGATGAATTGTTGTGGCTTACTACGTCAAGAGGTTTGGTACGTTATAATCATCATGCTACGGGAAAGCCTGTTTGCCAGGTATTCACTAAAAGCGATGGTCTGCAAAGTGACCAATTCATCTTTAATTCCGGGTTGAGAGCAACTTCCGGTCAGATTTACGTCGGAACACTCAATGGCTTTAATACTTTCTGTTCGGCTAAGATTAAGAAGAATGTCTATGTTCCTCCGGTGGTTATCACAAACTTGGAGATCTTCAATAAAGAAATTCCGATTGATCCAAATGGGTTGCTACCGACAGAACTGTCTAGTATAGATTGCCTGAATTTATCTTATAAAGAGAATGTGTTCAGTCTGAGGTATGCGGCATTGAGTTATAGTACTCCTGAGAAGAATCAATATGCCTACAAGCTTGATGGATTTGATGAAGAATGGAATTATGTTGGTACTCAGACAAAGGCTACTTATACAAATCTGCCTGCAGGTAGTTATACCTTTAGAGTGAAAGCCTGCAATAACGATGGTGTTTGGAATGAAACCGGCGCGCAATTGCGCATTGTTATTCATCCTCCGTTCTATCTCACAGTTGGTTTTAAGATTGTTTATTTCACTTTACTCTGTCTACTGGCTGTCTTCATCATCCGAACAATGCATCAGCGTTCCGAACGTAGACATAAAGAGCGGATAAAAGAGATTCAGCAAGAAAAGGAAAAGGAGGTATACGATTCCAAAATTCAGTTCTTCACAATGATAGCTCATGAGATTCGAACACCGGTTTCACTCATCATTGGCCCGATGGAAAAGATTATGTCGACCGATTCTTCCTTGTCGGATATTGTTCGGAAAGAGCTCAATATTATTAACCGAAACAGTCAAAGGTTGCTTACGTTGGTGAATCAATTGCTTGATTTTAGAAAAGTGGAACAAGGGGCCTTTACGATTATGCCAAGTAAGTGCAATATTCATGAATTATTGATGAATGTATATGAACGCTTCAATCCTCTGCTTCAGCAGCGAGGGATAGAGTTTGTATTCGACTGTCCGGACAAAGAATTTGAAGCTGTGGTAGATCAGGAGGCAATGACGAAGGTGGTGAGTAATTTGCTTACGAATGCCAATAAGTTTACCAAAGACCGTATTGTTCTTCAATGCTTGGTCAGCACTTCTGAATCGAGTTTCCAGATATGGGTTACCGATAATGGTTGTGGCATTCCCGATGAAGAAAAGGAAAAGATTTTTCAACCGTTCTATCAGATTGCATCGGGTACAAAACCCGGTACAGGAATCGGCCTGAACTTGGTGAAAAGTATAGTAGAAGCGCATCATGGCATGGTAGAGGTTGAATCTGAAGTAGGGCAAGGTAGTTCGTTTATTATCTCTCTCCCTATTCTTAATGCTCTGCCAACGAACCATCATAACAGTTCGCTTTCAGAGGATAATGTCGTTGTTCAGGAGGTTGATTTGTGCGATGAAGCGCCGAAGGGCTATTATGATGGCGACAAACTTCGATTGCTTATCATTGACGATAATGAAGAGATGCGCCATTTCCTTGCTGATAGTTTCCTTGATGAATATCAGGTGCTTACGGCAAATGATGGAGTGGATGCATTGGAGGAGTTAAGCAAAAACAATGTGAATCTTATTATAAGTGACTTGATGATGCCTCGTATGGATGGGCTTACTTTGTGTGAACAACTTCATTCAGACATATCATACAGTCACATCCCTATTATTCTGCTTACGGCTAAAACCGATTTGAGCTCGAAGATTGAAGGGATGAACATTGGTGCCGATGCATATGTAGAGAAGCCTTTCTCTATTCAATACCTGAGGGCTTGTGTGCGCAATTTGCTTGCTTCGCGCATGATGCTCAAGACTAAATTTACTGAAATGCCTTTTGTTCCATTGAAGAGCATTGCGGTAAACAAAGCGGAAGAGCAATTCTTGGCACAGATGAATGAGGTGATAGAAAAGAACATTTCAAATATCGATTTCTCGGTGGATCTGTTGGCTAAAGAGCTTTGCATTAGCCGTTCGGGATTGTTTGCTAAAATCAAAGCAATGGCAGATGTTACCCCTAATGAGTTGATACAACTCGTTCGTTTGAAGAAAGCTGCGGAATTGCTAATAGAGAAAAGTATGCGAGTGAACGAGGTGGCTTACGCTGTAGGGTTTAATAATCCGTCTTATTTTGCTAAATGTTTTCAGAAGCAGTTTGGGTTAAAGCCAATGGACTTTGTGGTTAAATGGAAAAAACCTTGACGTATTAAATGAATACTTTTATCTGCAGAAGCAAACTCAGAGATGGTAGCAGATAATGATGTCAGAAAGAAGCTTGTTTAGCGTATTTATTCTTCCAAATGTTTCTTTTCCTATTTTTTTCTTTGCCTATCTCATTAATAATCAATATTTTTAGGCCATTGTAACCTCTAATATTGGAATCTATGGATAGTTTACTCTTTTGGCTTATCCCTGCAGCCGCTTTTGCGGCTCTTTGTTTTGCTCTCTATTTTCATAAACAGATGATGAAAGAGAGCGAAGGAACTCCTCAAATGGTAAAAATTGCTGCGGCCGTTCGCAAGGGCGCCATGTCTTATCTGAAACAGCAGTATAAGATTGTGGCGTGGGTGTTTTTGGGCTTGGTGATTTTATTCTCGATTATGGCTTATGGCTTCGAAGTACAAAACTCTTGGGTGCCGATTGCTTTTCTTACCGGTGGCTTCTTTTCAGGACTCTCGGGCTTTCTGGGCATGAAGACAGCTACGTATGCTTCCGCTCGCACCGCAAATGCGGCTCGTACCTCTTTAAACAAGGGATTACGCATTGCTTTCAGAAGCGGGGCGGTGATGGGACTTGTTGTTGTAGGTTTGGGATTGCTTGATATTTCCTTTTGGTATTTGTTACTCAACTGGGCGATTCCCGCTGATGTGCTTACGCCGGCAAGTAAACTTTGTGTTGTAACGACTACCATGCTTACTTTTGGTATGGGTGCCAGCACGCAAGCACTTTTTGCTCGTGTGGGAGGTGGCATTTATACTAAAGCAGCAGATGTGGGTGCCGATCTTGTTGGTAAGGTTGAGGCCGGAATTCCGGAAGATGATCCACGTAATCCGGCTACGATTGCCGATAATGTGGGTGATAATGTAGGTGATGTAGCCGGGATGGGAGCTGATCTTTATGAATCCTATTGTGGCGCAATCTTGTCGACTGCTGCTTTGGGAGCTGCCGCGTTTATGCATACGGCGGATATTGGAATGCAGTTCAAGGCGGTGATTGCTCCTATGTTAATAGCTGCCGTTGGTATTTTATTATCCATCGTTGGTATCTTTTCGGTGAGAACGAAGGAAAATGCTACAATGAAAGATTTACTTAGCTCGCTGGCTATTGGTACTAATTTGAGTTCAGTCCTTATAGTGGTTGCAACTTTCTTTATTCTATGGCTTTTACAGTTGGAGAACTGGGCACTGATCTCATGTTCAGTTATTGTGGGTCTTGTTGTTGGTCTAATTATCGGTCGATCTACTGAATATTATACCTCTCAGTCATATGCTCCTACGCGAAGACTTGCTGAGAGTGGAAAAACCGGTCCTGCTACGGTAATCATTTCGGGTATTGGATTGGGCATGTTGTCGACTGCAATACCAGTGTTGGCTGTAGTGATTGGCGTTATTGCCTCTTATTTGTTTGCTTCTAATTTCGATTTCTTAAATGTGGGAATGGGTTTATATGGCATTGGCATAGCCGCTGTGGGAATGCTTTCTACTTTAGGCATCACTCTGGCGACAGATGCTTATGGACCGATAGCTGATAATGCGGGTGGTAATGCGGAAATGGCCGGTTTGGGTGAGGAGGTGCGTAAGCGTACGGATGCCCTTGATTCATTAGGGAATACAACGGCAGCAACCGGAAAAGGATTTGCTATAGGTTCTGCTGCACTAACAGGGCTTGCACTACTTGCTTCGTATGTGGAAGAGATCCGTATCGGACTCACGCGACTTGGCACTACACAGTTGGCTCTTCCTCATGGTGATGTTATTGATGTCTCAAAAGCTACGTTCCTTGATTTCATGAATTATTATGGCGTTACGCTGATGAATCCAAAAGTACTTTCCGGTATGTTTCTCGGTTCTATGATGGCATTCTTGTTCTGCGGTTTGACGATGAACGCGGTGGGGCGTGCAGCCGGAAAGATGGTAGATGAAGTTCGTCGGCAGTTTCGTGAGATAAAAGGCATTCTTACTGGCGAGGCAGAGCCTGATTATGAACGCTGCGTGGCTATATCTACAAAGGGTGCACAGCGAGAGATGATCTTACCTTCGTTACTTGCTATTCTCGCACCGATTCTTACCGGATTTATATTTGGTGTTCCCGGCGTACTGGGTTTGTTGGTTGGCGGATTGAGTAGCGGTTTTGTACTCGCCATCTTTATGGCTAATTCCGGTGGGGCATGGGACAATGCAAAGAAGTATGTAGAAGAAGGGAATTTGGGCGGTAAAGGTAGCGATGTTCATAAGGCTACTGTCGTTGGCGATACTGTTGGTGATCCGTTTAAAGATACTTCCGGCCCAAGCTTGAACATCTTGATTAAGCTGATGAGCATGGTCGCTATTGTGATGGCGGGACTTACTGTGGCTTGGAGCTTGTTCTAATAAAACGGCTTCTTCTAGTAGTGTTTCATGCAAGAAGAAGCCGATATTCTGCTGATTATTCTATACAAATAGACTGAAGTGAGCTCATTCTTGTCAAGAGCAGATTTATGGTTTATTAATGCTATAGAGCGGTTGAGTTAACAATAGGAGTGACTGACCATAACATTAGGAGAAAAATCGGTCCCATTAGGAGTTATTTCGATAACAAATAATGAAACGAGTGAAGAGAAACCGTCTTTTGAAGAAACACAACCGTGCGGTTGACCAAACACAACCGTCCTTTTAGGCAAACTAAACCGTTGTTTTGGTCGATTTTCACTGCTTTTTGCTCCTAAATGTGGGATGCAGACACATAAAAAGGGAGAAGCGCTAACTTCTCCCTTTTTATGTGGTTTCTTTTGAATATACTTTATGATTATGAACACAAAGATAATACATTAACGAGTCAAAGTCAAGTGTTTTGGCTGATAAATAATGGACGAAAGAGAGAAAAATGTATCTTTGCCATCAAAATACTCAAGGAATGTTATTACCTTATTTAAACGAAGATTTAATAGAGGCCGGTTGCGATGAAGCCGGACGCGGATGCTTGGCAGGAGCAGTATATGCTGCTGCTGTTATTCTTCCGAAAGACTTTAAGAATGAATTGCTGAATGACTCTAAACAATTGACAGAGAAACGACGCTATGCCTTGCGCGAAGTGATAGAAAAGGAAGCGTTGGCATGGGCCGTCGGAATCGTTTCTCCATTGGAGATTGATAAGATTAATATTCTGAATGCTTCGTTCTTGGCTATGCATCGGGCCTTAGATCAATTAACTCTTTCTCCGCAACATCTGTTGATAGACGGGAATCGCTTCAAGAGTTATAAAACCATTCCTCATACCACCGTAGTGAAGGGAGACGGCAAATATCTCTCGATAGCTGCCGCTTCTGTGCTTGCAAAGACTTATAGAGACGACTACATGAATAGCCTGCACAAAGAATTCCCTTACTATGATTGGGATCACAATAAGGGATATCCTACAAAGAAGCATCGTAATGCGATATCATTGCATGGTCATTCGCCTTATCATAGGCTCACTTTTAACTTGCTGGGCGATAGCCAGCTTCAATTGTCTTTCTGAGTAACGCTTCTTCTTAAAACCATTTAATCTTTCGGAAGATCACAAATGCCATAGCCGATACAGAGACAGAGAAAACAACAATGAAAGCGAAAGCATGTGGCACCTGATCGACATGAACGTCTACATTCATCCCATAAAAGCTTGCGATAAGAGTAGGTACCATTAATATAATAGAAATACTCGTCATTCGTTTCATGATTGTGTTCACGTTGTTCGAAATGATAGAAGCAAAGGCATCCATTGTTCCGGTAAGGATGTCGCTGTATATGTTCACCGTGTTATATGCTTGTCTAAGTTCGGTGATTACGTCTTCCAATAGCTCTTCATCCAAGTATTCCGGCTGCTGAAAGATACTTTTTAGTCTTCCAATCATAACTTCGTTGCCACGGATGGAGGTGTTGAAGTAAACCAATGTCTTTTGCAGCTTCATGAGTTGCAGTAGATCTTCATTACGAATGCTACGTTCCAACGCTTTTTCAGCGGCGGTTACGTCATTGTTTATTTGTTTCAGATACTTCAGGAACCATACGGCTGAGGAGTAGATGAGGCGCAGAATCAAATCAAGCTTGTTATTCACCTTAAGTCCTTTTCGGCGGGTGTAGTTGATGAAGTCGGGCATTATCTCGGTGCGGTGATAGCAGACAGAGATAATTATCTCGTTATTCGTGATAATCCCTATAGGTACAGTGGTGAAGGGCGTACCATTCTGTGAACTTTGCATAGGTATGCGTAGGATGGTGAGCAACCAGTTATCCTCTGTCTCCGTACGTGGACGCTCGTCTACGTCGGCAATATCGTTCAAGAAAGATTCAGGAACTTCCAGATCTTGGGTGAGGAATCTTAAATCATCGGCATCCGGACATTCTACGTTTATCCAGCAATTTGGTTGCCATTGCGGCTTTTCCACAAAGCCGGCTTCACAATAAAGATAAGTTCTCATTATTGTCTCCTTTCGTTAGTTATCCGAGCAGAGACATTGAGATAGAATGACTCTGTTCGTTTTAGTTAATACTCTTACTGTACGGTCGCGGGTTTGAATCGTCCATGTTTCTATTATTGTTTTTTTTAGTGTCGCAAAAGTAGATAAATCATTTGAAATGCAGCGCATTAACAGCCTTTTTTATAACTTTGCGGACGAAAAAAGTGAGTTGCGTTTGCTTAAAATGCATTTGTTAAGGAAGATATTTAAAAATTAATATAATTATGACTAAAAAAGCCCTTTTAATGATTCTTGATGGCTGGGGAATCGGTAGTCACGGAAAAGCTGACGTAATCTTTAATACTCCCACTCCTTATTGGGATTATCTGGTAAAAACATATCCGAACTCTCAACTACAGGCAAGTGGTGAGAATGTTGGTTTGCCCGACGGACAAATGGGAAATTCAGAAGTTGGTCACCTCAATATTGGTGCCGGACGCGTAGTTTATCAGGATTTGGTGAAAATCAATCTGGCCTGCCGTGAAAATACCATTATGCAGAATCCTGAGGTGGTTTCAGCTTTCTCTTATGCGAAAAACAACGGAAAGAGCATTCACTTTATGGGCTTGACTTCGGATGGTGGCGTGCACAGCTCACTCGATCACCTGTATAAACTTTGTGATATTTCTAAAGAGTACGGCGTTGAAAACACTTTCATTCACTGCTTTATGGATGGTCGTGATACTGACCCGAAGAGCGGGAAAGGTTTCATCGAACAACTTGAAGCGCATTGCCAGACTTCTGCCGGGAAAATAGCCTCCATCATTGGTCGCTATTATGCAATGGATCGCGACAAGCGTTGGGAACGTGTGAAGGAGGCTTATGATTTGTTGGTAAACGGAGCAGGTAAGAAAGCTGATAACATGGTTCAGGCAATGCAGGAATCTTATGATGCAGGTGTGACAGACGAGTTCATTAAACCAATTGTAAATGCAGGAGTTGACGGAACGATCAAAGAGGGTGATGTGGTTATCTTCTTTAACTACCGTAATGACCGTGCCAAGGAACTTACCGCTGTGCTTACTCAGCAAGATATGCCTGAAGTCGGAATGAAAACGGTTCCCGGTTTGCAATACTATTGCATGACTCCATACGATTCTTCATTCAAAGGTGTACACATCTTGTTTGACAAAGATAATGTGGAAAATACGTTGGGCGAGTATTTGGCTAAGGAAAAGAAGTCTCAGTTGCACATTGCCGAAACAGAGAAATATGCTCACGTTACTTTCTTCT
This sequence comes from uncultured Bacteroides sp., assembly GCF_963666545.1. Lineage (NCBI taxonomy): Bacteria > Pseudomonadati > Bacteroidota > Bacteroidia > Bacteroidales > Bacteroidaceae > Bacteroides > uncultured Bacteroides sp. The sequence continues at coordinate 2,634,845 of NZ_OY762899.1, forward strand.
TTAATGGTGGCCGCGAAACTCCTTATGAAGGTGAAGACCGTATCTTGGTTGCTTCTCCCAAGGTGGCGACTTATGATTTGAAGCCTGAAATGAGTGCTTACGAAGTAAAGGATAAGTTGGTCGCTGCAATCAATGAAAACAAATATGACTTTATCGTAGTAAACTATGCGAATGGCGACATGGTAGGGCATACTGGTATCTACGAAGCCATAGAGAAGGCCGTTGCAGCTGTCGATAATTGCGTAAAAGAAACGATTGAAGCTGCAAAAGTTCAAGGTTATGAAGCAATTATCATTGCCGATCATGGTAATGCTGACAATGCGGTAAATGAAGATGGGTCTCCTAATACGGCTCACTCGCTGAATCCTGTTCCTTGCATTTATGTAACGGAAAACAAAAACGCAGAGGTTGGTAATGGTCGTTTAGCGGATGTGGCTCCTACAATCTTGAAGATCATGGGTCTTGAAGCTCCGAAAGAGATGACCGGCAAAATCTTGATTAAATAAAGAAACCCTCTGAGGTAGATTGTTTATATTCGGGATAGAAATTGAATGAGTATCTAAGAGAGGGATATTCCGCTCTTGATTATAATATGAAACAAAGGCGGAAGACGACAAGAGTCTTCCGCCTTTTTACCCTAAAGAAATATGATTCAGATAGATAATGTTGTTGTAACACTTGATGTTCTTCGTGAAAAATTTCTTTGTAACCTTGATGTCTGTAAAGGTGAATGTTGTGTAGAAGGCGATGCCGGGGCTCCACTCGAAAAGGAGGAGGTTGCAGAGTTGGAAAAAGTACTCCCCATTATTTGGGATGATCTCTCACCTGAAGCGCGCGTAGTGATTAATAAGCAAGGAGTGTGTTACAAGGATGAGGATGGTGATTTAGTTACTTCTATAGTGAATGGGAAAGATTGTGTATTTACCTGCTATGATGAAAAAGGTTGTTGCTATTGCTCCATTGAAAAAGCCTATCGTGCCGGTAAAGTGGATTTCTACAAACCGATCTCTTGCCATCTTTATCCTATTCGTGTCGGTAATTATGGCTCTTTAAAGGCTGTGAATTATCATCGCTGGAGTGTCTGCAAGGCTGCTGTTCTTTTGGGAGAGAAAGAGAATGTCCCCATTTATAAATTCTTGAAGGAACCTCTTGTTCGTAAATTTGGAGAGGCGTGGTATAAAGAATTGGACATTGCAGCAGAAGAGTTGAAAAAGGGTAATGTGATATAACATGCTAAAATGACAGTTCTCTGGTTTTCATTTCTTTACGTTGTTGCAGGATGTGTCGTGGAGACAAGTAAGGGTATTTCTGTTATTAACAAAAAAGTTTCTTGGCTCTCTTGTTGAATATGATGTATAAAAGAAGAGGCCACCTATATTATAAAAGAATCGCCGGTAGAAAGGATTTCCCTTTCTGCCGGCGATTCTTTTATAAGTTGTGCTTATGCGTTATGCGTCAATATTGGCATATGTAGCATTTTCCTCTATAAATTGGCGGCGAGGACCGACGTCTTCACCCATCAGCATAGAGAATACATAATCGGCTTCAGCGGCATTTTCTATATTAACCTGCTTCAGCATGCGGTTGTCAGGGTCCATTGTTGTTTCCCAAAGTTGCTGCGCATTCATTTCACCCAAACCTTTATAGCGTTGTGTGTGAACAGCCTTTTCTTCTCCGGATCCATAAGTTTCAATGAACTTTTGACGTTGAGCATCTGTCCAGCAATACTCCTCGTTCTTGCCCTTTTTGCAAAGATAGAGTGGAGGAGTGGCAATATATAGGTATCCGTTCTGAATAAGCTGAGGCATATAACGAAAGAAGAAGGTCATGATCAGTGTGTCGATGTGTGATCCATCGACGTCGGCATCGGTCATGATAATGATTTTCTTATATCTCAGTTTAATCATGTTGGCTTCTTTGCTGTCCTCTTCAGTACCGATGGTAACTCCGAGCGCAGTGTATATGTTACGTATTTCTTCGCTCTCAAGTGCTTTGTGATACATCGCTTTCTCTACATTCAAAATCTTTCCGCGTAGGGGTAGGATAGCCTGAAATGCACGGTTACGTCCTTGCTTAGCTGTGCCACCGGCTGAATCTCCCTCGACAAGGAATAATTCACATCTGTCTGGATCACGATCGGAGCAGTCGGCTAGTTTACCGGGCAATCCGCCGCCTGACATTGGTGATTTACGTTGCACCATTTCGCGTGCTTTGCGTGCAGCGTGGCGTGCAGTAGCAGCTAGTATAACTTTGTCTACAATTAGTTTTGATTCTTTGGGGTGTTCTTCCAAGTAATAGTTTAATGCTTCTCCAACGGCTTGATCTACAGCCCCCATTACCTCATTGTTCCCCAATTTGGTTTTAGTTTGTCCTTCAAACTGTGGTTCGGCAACTTTAATTGATATAACGGCTGTTAAGCCTTCACGGAAGTCGTCACCGGCAATCTCAATCTTTACCTTGTCGAGCATCTTAGAATCTTCGGCATACTTTTTCAGTGTACGTGTCAATGCACGACGGAAACCTGCCAAGTGAGTTCCACCTTCTATGGTATTGATGTTGTTGACGTAAGAGTGAATGTTTTCCGAAAAAGAAGTGTTGTACATGATGGCCACTTCGATTGGAATGCCTTGCTTTTCCGTATTTAAATAGATAACATCGTTAATCAGGTGTTCGCGAGATGAATCAACAAAACGAACAAATTCTTTGAGCCCGTCTACCGAATGAAATCTTTCATGCTTAAAGCTGCCGTCTTCGTTGATAACGCGACAATCAGTTAGTGTGATGGTGATACCGGCATTTAGGTAAGCTAGCTCACGCATGCGAGTAGCCAGAATATCGTATTTATAAACAGTCTCAGTAAAGATTGATGCGTCGGGAAGAAACTTTATTTGTGTCCCATTATTCTCTGAGGGGCCAATTTCTTTCACACTATAGAGCGGTTTTCCGCAAGAATACTCTTGCTTATACATCTTTCCGCTTCTTTCTACCAAAGCAGTCATTTGAATGGATAATGCATTTACGCAAGATACACCTACACCATGCAAACCTCCAGATACTTTATAAGAGCCTTTGTCGAATTTACCGCCGGCATGTAATACAGTCATTACGACCTCTAATGCGGATTTTTGTTCTTTTTCATGGAAGTCAACCGGAATTCCACGTCCGTTATCTTGAACGGTTATGGAGTTATCTTCGTTAATTGTAACTTCAATGTGGTCGCAATAACCGGCTAATGCTTCGTCAATAGAGTTGTCTACGACTTCATATACCAAGTGATGCAATCCTTTTAAGCCTGTGTCGCCAATGTACATTGCGGGGCGTTTTCTTACAGCTTCAAGTCCTTCAAGTACCTGGATACTATCGGCAGAATATGCGCCGTTATTGGTAGCAATTTGTTCTTCAGTCATAATATGTTTTCTAATTGTAATAACAGAGCAAATGTACTCAAAATATATGAGTTTATGAAGAGTGGAGGGTGAAAAATAAAGAATTAAATGAAAGCTTCTTGCCTTCAGGTTTTTTCTTGTGTATATGCACAAAAGGCCGAACTATAAAGTCCGGCCTTAATGGATATAATTGGTTGTTAAGAAGTATACTACTTAAGCTAACTTGTTGATGTAGATAGCCAGTCTAGACTTCAGATTGTTGGCTTTATTCTTGTGAATGATATTCACTTTAGCCAACTTATCTATTGTCTTAGTAACACTAGGATACATTGCAACTGCCTCTGCTTTGTCAGTAGTCGAACGAAGCTTTCTAACAGCGTTTCTCATGGTTTTACCATAATATCTGTTATGAATTCTTCTTTTTTCTTCTTGTCTGATTCTCTTGATTGATGATTTATGATTTGCCATCTCGACTAATCTTTTTTAAATTCGTTTATTATCTTAATATTTTGTAGCCCATAGGGGAGTCGAACCCCTCTTTCAAGAATGAAAATCTTACGTCCTAACCGATAGACGAATGGGCCATCATGTAAAGCATTTCTGCTTTTGCAACTAAGGTTGTTCCCGATTGCGGATGCAAATGTAGAGACTATTTTTGAATTAGCAAAATGTTTAGGAATGAAAATTTCCAAATATCATTCTATATAACTCTATTTATTATTGTTGTTTATTGATTATCAGGTATTTACGATTTTATATTTTTTCTGCTTATTTGCGTATATTTTTTTGTTATAAGACTTGAGTTGCTGCTTTGCCCCTTTTTTTGTAGCTTTGTTTTCAAATAAGGGATTACTTTTAAACGGAAAAAGATGTTGCAGAAAACGATTGGGATTGTTCTTCACGTTTTGAAATACAGTGATACATCCAATATAATTGAGATGTATACTGAGCAATTGGGCCGATGCTCGTATATCATTTCAGTTTCTCGTGCAAAGAATTCGAATGTGAGAGCCGTCTTGTTTCAACCTTTGTCCATCATTGAGTTTGAAGCGGATTATCGTCCTACTGTTAATCTACATCGTATTAAAGAAGCTAAAATTTATTTCCCTTTTACTTCAATACCTTACGATCCTTACAAATCGGCTATCGCTCTTTTCCTGGCTGAATTTCTTTATAGAGCTGTCAGAGAGGAGGTCGAAAATCAGCCTTTGTTTGCTTATTTGCGCCACTCTATTGCTTGGCTTGATGAACAACAAGGGGGATATGCTAATTTTCATTTAGTATTTTTGATGCGTCTTTCTCGTTTTTTAGGATTATATCCGAATTTAGAGGGCTATCAAAAGGGTGATTACTTTGACTTGCAGAATGCTTGTTTTGTACCAATGCGTCCGCAACAGCACTCTTTTTTTATCGAACCGCCTGACTCTAGTCGGCTGATGCAGTTAATGCGTATGAACTATGAAACCATGCATCTTTTTGGCATGAATAGAGCTGATCGGGCCCGCTGCCTTGCTATAATTAATGAATATTACAGACTTCACTTACCGGATTTCCCGGTACTTAACTCCTTGGCGGTGCTGCAAGATTTGTTTGATTAAAGCTTCCTTATGCTGATTTTACTCTCAATATGTAAAATAGTTCTGGGCGTGCCTTAAAAACAAAAGTCACGCACCATGTTACAATACATGATGCGTGACTTACGCTATTTCTTCTTGCAAAAGTTTTATATGCAGGTAAAAGGGCTGAAATTATCCGAGTAATTCTTTCACTTTTGCTGAGATTGCACGTCCTTCGGCTAGTCCAGCTAGCTTTTTCGAGGCAATTCCCATTACTTTACCCATGTCTTTGGCATCTTTGGCACCCGTTTCAGCAATAATCTCTTTCAGGGCTGCTTCCAGCTCTTCAGCGTTTAGCTGTTTAGGCAGATAGGTCTCAATGATTCTTACCTGGGCAAGTTCTGCATCAGCTAAGTCTTGACGGTTCTGCTGATTATATATTTCCGCTGAATCTTTACCTTGTTTTACCAGTTTCTGCATGATTTTTAATGCATCAGCATCCGTAAGGGAGTCATTTGCACCAGGAGCTGTTTTTGCTTCAATAAAAAACTTCTTTATATTTCTCAATGTTTCAAGAGCCACTTTATCTTTCGCCCTCATTGCGATTTTAATGTCTTCGCTGACTTTCTCAAATAAATCCATGATTATGAAGAGTTATAACTTATGAATAATTAAAATGTAATGACTCCGCTGTTGTCTATTGCTTCTTCAGTAGCTTTTTCTTCCTCTACAGTAGCCTTGGCCTTAATCTGGTTCAAGGTTGTTTTATCCCGAAGATATGCAGGCGAGTTTTCTACAATAGAAACAATGTCATCATTGTCAAGATCCTCGGGAGAAAAGAGATAGATGTGGCGGCGTTTATGGATGTTCTTGCTACCAATGCTGTTAGCGCTCTCTCCATATGCTTTGCGAATACGTTCTTTGTTTTTCTCTTTTTCTTCTTCGAGTTGTAATTGACGTTCTTCTTCTTCTTGACTGCGTCTTTCCAGCACGCTGTCCATGCCTGGAACGTCTTCTACACCAAATCCGGTAGCTAATACGGTGATTTTCACTTTTTTATCAAGCGCATTGTCCATTGCAACACCCCAGATCACCTCTACTCCTTCGCTGAACTTGCTCATGAACTCATGAATTTCATTCATTTCCTCCATCATTAGTTCCGAATTCCCACAGAAGGAGACATTGAGCATTACTTTTTTAGCATTAAAGATATCATTGTTGTTTAGTAAAGGAGAGTGTAGGGCATCATCTATCGCTTTCGTTACTCTGCTGTCGCCCTCACCAAAACCTGTACTCATGATGGCTACCCCGCCATCTTTGAGGATGGTTTTCACATCGGCAAAGTCGAGGTTAACGGTACCGCGCATTGTGATGATTTCGGCAATACTTTTGGCGGCAATAGAAAGTGTGTCGTCGGCCTTTCCAAATGCATTCATGAAAGTTAGGTCGGAGTATATTTCTCGTAAGCGTTCATTGTTGATTACCAGAAGTGCATCAACATGCTGTGCAATTCGTTCCACACCATCCAGCGCTTGAATAATTTTCTTTTCACCTTCGAAGATGAATGGTATAGTAACAATCCCAACGGTGAGGATGTCCATTTCTTTGGCTATACGTGCTATTACGGGTGCGGCCCCTGTTCCGGTTCCACCGCCCATTCCTGCAGTGATGAATACCATTTTAGTACCATCGTTGAGCAGAGCTTCAATATCTTCAATGCTCTCTTCGGCTGCATCCCGGGCACGGTCAGGACGATTACCCGCTCCCAATCCTTGGGTTATCGAACGGCCTAACTGTAGTTTTACCGGCACCTCTGATTCGGCCAGAGCTTGGTTATCAGTGTTGCATAGTACGAATGTTACGTCATGTATGCCTTCTTTGTACATGTGGTTAACAGCATTGCCGCCACCGCCACCAACACCTATTACCTTAATAATTTTGGGTGAATCGGTTGGAAAATCGAATTGTACTATCTCGTCCATATCTTACTAACAATTACAAATTATTTCATATCTTCATCAGAGAATATTTCATTAGAGAGCTTGTCGAATGTTCTCGAAATCCAGCTTGGTTTGTTCTTTTTCGCTTCGTCCTTTAGCCTTTTTTCTTCGATCTTTCTCTGTCTTTCTTCCTCTTCTCTTTTCTTTTTTGCAGCTTTTGCTTCTTCTTCTTGCCTTTTTAGATCTTCGTCTGCTTCAAAGAAGTCTCTTGCAACTGTTGTATTGGTGAACGGTGCTGCTACAGGTTTCTGAATCGTTTTGCTTTCCTGCAGGCAACAGTTTTCTTCTCCGGCAAAAAGGAGTGCAAAGAGTGTATTCTGTGTGCCATCTTTTTTAAGCAAGTCTCCGGTAGCATGTACCGCATTTCTGATGAATTTGGCCGTTTTTATTTTATCAATCTTGCTTCTTTTTCGAAGTACCTCATCCAGGTTTTTCAGATTAGCTGCACCTCCGGTAATAATAATACCAGCAAGAAGCTTGTCATCATATCCCGAAAGTTGAATTTGATTCCATACATTGGCGATGATTTCTTCTGTGCGTGCCTCGATAATATCATTTAATGTTCGTAGCTCAATGCTTCTGCTTTCGTCCTCTGTCTGAATCACCGTCTCTGTTGCGCCTTCCTCTGCTTCATAAAGAGCATTGCCATACTGTGTTTTTAGTATCTCAGCATCTTCTTCTTCAAGTTGTAGAGAAGTAATGTCATGTGTGATAATGTTTCCTCCCAATGGAAGCACGGTAAGAAAGCGAAGAATGTTGTTTTTATAAATAGAGATTGTCGTCGTGTCGGCTCCGAAATCAACCAATGCACAACCGGAACGTTTTTCTCCTTCCGTTAGCACCACATTGGCTGTGACTAAAGGAGAAATAAAGATATCTGCTATTTCAATTTTGGCTTGTTCGAAACAGCGTTCCAAGTTCTTTTTAATCGAAGAACGTGCTATAATATTTAAGAATCGGCCTTCTATGTGGTTCGCTGTAACTCCTACGGGATCTGCTTGCAGATTATTCCCTATCTTATATTCCTGAGGAGCAACGTCCAAAATATCTAGATCTATTAGCGGAATTGATAGGTTCTCGTCGCAGATAGAATCAATCAATTCCTGAGAAATAATTGTCTCCTCTTTCAAGTCTCGGCCTACAACATTTCTAACTGTTCGCAGAGATTGTCCTCCAATCCCCACATAAACTTTTCCTATGGCACTATTTAGTTCACCCTCTAGTGTGTTGATAATAGATGTCAGGCTTTGAGCTGTTTTGTCTAAATTGTAAATGACCCCTTTCCTAATGAAAGAAGATGAGTCTTCTCTGGCGTAAGCCAAAACCTGAATGCTTCCGTCGCTACTCTTTTTACCTGCTATCCCGGTTATTTTTGATGAACCAAGTTCGATAGCGGCAATAAAATCTGTTGTTGACACCATTTTTATTTACTATTTTGACTATTTACTATTTTAATCATTGAGGTTGTACAAGTGTACTATCTTTTGTGCAAATAATCTGATTGCTGAATTCCAGATTGATGCGAGAATATTTGTTCCAACCCACTTGATTGAGTGCTTTCTCGTAAAAAATCTTTAGACGAGATAATTTTTCTTCAAAATTATCTATTTTCCCGAGATATACAATATGATTACCTACACGTGGAACCAACTCAATTTCTTTTCCCGGCAATACATTGATTTGTTCTATTTGGGCATTCCAAAATTTATTCTGCTGCAAAAATACACCAAACTTATGTAAATTCCTCATAGCGAATGACTTTTCTACGTTTCCGGTCACAATAGCAAGGTGTGCTATGCACTTTGCTTCGGGTGGCATGATAGTTCCTTTATTATCAACATAGTAGTTCTCGCCATTGTTACTCATTATTCGGAGTACGGGTACCCTTTGTGTTATCTCAATACGGATTTTTCCACTAGGTGTTTTGTAGCACTCTGTTTTCTCAATAAGTGGATGTTTGTCCAACTCTTTTTCCAATGTTTTGGTACGTATACGTTCCATTTCTTTTCCAACGGGGTAGATTCCCCTCTTTTGAAGCATACCGGCTATTTCGTGTCTGGTAATGAAGCCGGCGTTGACCGTATCTTTTATAATTAATTCCATGTCACGACAAACCATGCTTGATGGCTTTTTGTTGAAAGTCGTTACGGCCATGACAAGGTAAACCACAACGAGTAACAACACAAATGACAGAAGAATTCTCTTAATCATCGCTTTTTGAGCATTTGTTCGATGGCTGGAACGTAGTTATCGACATCTCCCGCACCGAGGGTAATCAAAACTTCAATATTTTTATCTCTCAAAACATTCAATATATCTTCTTTTGAACACAGAATTTTTTCTATGCCCGGTCGTAAATTATCATAAATAAGTTTGCTTGTTATTCCGGGGATAGGTAATTCGCGGGCAGGATAAATATCTATCAGGATCACTTCATCCAGCAGTGAAAGGCTGTCAGCAAATTCTTTATAGAAATCTCTTGTACGTGTGTACAGGTGAGGTTGAAAAATAGCTGTAATTTTCTTGTTGGTATACAATTCACGAATAGAGATCACGCTTTGCCTTATTTCTGATGGATGATGTGCATAGTCGCTGAGGAAAACAATCTTATCATTTTTTATTTTGAAGTCAAATCTTCTGTCTACTCCTTGGAAACTTGCCATCCCACGCTTAATTTCTTCTGCGCTTACTCCACTCAGGTGGGCAAGAGCCATAGCAGCAACACCATTTTCAATATTGATACTTACTGGTACTCCCAGCTGAATATCATTGATTCGACAGTCGGGTGCAACAAAATCGATAAATATTTCTCCATTCCCGATGCAGATGTTCTCTGCGTGAAAATCACCTTCATTTTTAGAATATGAATAGACTTTGACTCCATCTTGTACCTTCGGTTTCAAGGAGATATCTTTGCGTATGATAAGACAACCACCCGGTTGAATTAGAGACGTATATTTTTCGAAACTTTCCAGATAAGCCTCTTCTGTTCCATAAATATCCAAATGGTCGGGATCTGTAGCTGTGATGACAGACATGTAAGGTGATAACCAATGGAAAGAACGGTCGAATTCATCTGCTTCAATCACCGTATAAGGGCTTTTCTGCGAAAGCAGTAAATTTGTACCGTAGTTTTTAGAGATACCTCCCAGAAAAGCAGTGCACTCTACGTGTGATTGATACAAGAGGTGGGCTGCCATGGTTGATGTTGTTGTCTTGCCATGTGTACCTGCTACACATAGTCCTTTGCTGGAATGGGTGATCGTTCCTAATACTTGCGCCCGTTTCTGTATTTCAAACCCATTTGTGCGGAAGTAAGTTAATTCGGCATGTTCTTGCGGAACAGCAGGGGTCAAAACGATTAATGTTGTCGTTTTGTCCATGCATGCTTCGGGGATTAAAGTTACATCTTCTTCGTAGTGTATTTGTGCTCCTTCAGATATAAGCTGTTCGGTCAGTTCACTGGGGGTACGGTCATAGCCGGCTACTAATTTTCCTTTAGAAAGAAAATAACGCACAAGGGCACTCATTCCGATACCACCTGCACCGACAAAGTAAACTGATTTAATTGTTTCTATATTCATTAGTTCATTTGTTTTAGTTGCCCATTGCTAATTTATACACCTCACGGGCTATGATATTTGCTGAATCAGGCAATGCCAATTTACGAATATTTTCGCTCAATTCGTTTAGTAATCTTTCTTCACTGATAGTAGCTACTGCCTTTGCCATTAGCTCTTTGTTGGCATCGGCATCTTTGACGTAGATGGCAGCTAATTTGTTAACCAATGCCATTGCGTTCTTCGTTTGATGATCTTCTGCCACATTAGGCGATGGTACCAAAATAACTGGTTTTCCAAGCAAACAGAACTCAGAAATAGATCCTGCACCGGCCCTTGAAATTACTAAGTCGGCAGCTGCATAGGCACTTGCCATGTCTTTGATAAAATCAGTTGTGTATAAATTCTCTATTTTTCCGATGTTTTCTACCGCTTTCTGTGCCTGTTCAAAGTAAATCTTTCCTGTTTGCCATATAAACTGTATGCCGGATGCCTGGATTTCCTCTAGATGGCTCATGATACATTGGTTAATGGTGCGCGCTCCCAGACTACCCCCCAGGATGAGGATTGTTTTTTTCTCTGGTTGAAGGTTGAAAGACTTTACTGCTTCTTCTCGGCTGACAGTATGGTTTAATAATGTTTGGCGGACAGGATTTCCTGTCATTATGATTTTATCGGTTGGAAAGAATTTTTCCATGCCGTCATAAGCGACACATATCTTGTGTGCTCTCTTTGCTAAGAGCTTATTGGTAACTCCTGCATACGAATTTTGTTCTTGTATCAAAGTGGGAACTCCCATCATGCCTGCCATTTTTAGTGTTGGTCCACTGGCATAACCACCTACACCTACTGCTACGTCAGGCTTAAAACTCTTGATGATGCTACGGGCTTTCCATTGACTTTTGGCTAATTTCACTAGTACAGAGAAATTTTTCAATAGATTCTTTCTATCGAATCCAGCTACCGGAAGGCCTATTATTTCATATCCGGCATCAGGAACACGTTGCATTTCCATTCTTCCTTCGGCACCAACGAAAAGAATTTTAGCTTCGGGATGTTGCTCTTTTATGGCATTGGCAATAGAAACTGCCGGAAAGATGTGTCCGCCTGTTCCACCACCACTTATGATTACTCTTATTTCTTTTTTCATCTTTTCTATGTTTACCTATTTATTCCTCGAATTCAGCGTCGCTGTTAAGTAGCTCGGATGTCGGTTCAGCAGCTTCTTCACTTGGAGCTATAACTTCCATTTGAATGGCATCGTTCTTCTCTTTCTCTTCTTCCAAGCGTGCTGTATATCTACTTACACTGAGTATCATACCTATGTAAGCACAATTGATAAGCGTGCTGGTTCCTCCTTTACTGATGAGCGGGAGAGGTTGCCCTGTAACCGGAAAAAGCCCTACAGCTACCATCATGTTTAGTATAGCTTGTGACACAAGCATGAGAGCGATACCCATTACAAGGAATGCAGGGAATGTGCGTTCACATTTTTTTGCTATGCGTCCCGCTCGTATTAACAACCAGATGTAGAGCAACGCGACAAAGGCTCCTCCTACCAACCCTAGCTCTTCGATGATAATGGCAAAAATAAAGTCAGAGAATGCTTGACTTAAAAAGTCGCGTTGTACAGAGTTTCCGGGCGCTTTGCCTATAAAATTACTTGTTGCTATAGCAATACGCGCATGGGCTATTTGCCCATCTTTGTCTATGTCGAATTTGGCTGCAGGTACTTCCTCTTTATCCGTGAAATTAGTGATTCGGCTTTTCCATGTACTTAAACGGTGCAAGAAAGGTATCTCGCTATTCTCGGGAGCAATCAGTACGACTGCTACCACTAATCCTCCAGCTAACGCCAGAGTTCCAAACAGCATTACTAGTTTTTTCATTGCTACACGGCCGATAAACATCATCAACACCACTACTCCAAAAAGCAACATGGCTGTAGATAAGTTTTCCGGAGCTATGAGTAAACAGATTAATCCTGTGATAATCATGATATATTTAAAGGCTCTTGGATTGGCTCCTTCATCGTCTTGTTTTTTAGACAAGATAAACGATACAGCAATAATAACGGCCATCTTAGCTAGTTCGGAGGGCTGAAACTGCACTCCAAAAAAGGTCATCCAACGAGCTGCTCCATTTACACGATCACCGGTAAGGACTCCCATTAGTGTGACAAAAGCCAGTAAGCATAATGATAAAGGTATCAGGAATACAGGAAATACCTGAAACCATTTGTACGGAATGTTGTGCATAAAAACGACAACAACCACACCAACCATCAATATCACAGAGTGCTGCGTGATAGGGCCCCAGTGATCACCACTCTTGTAGGTAAGCGTACTTGCAGCACTGAATACCTCAATGATGGAAATAAGGCACAGGCATAGGAATATGATCCATATAACCTTGTCTCCTTTAAATATGTTTTTTACTAAATCCATTCATTAGTTAGTTATAAATCACTTACTTACAAATCACAGACATATTTCTTAAACTGATCTCCCCGATCTTCATAGCTTTTGAATAAGTCAAAGCTGGCACAACATGGAGATAATAACACTGTTTCGCCTTTCTTAGCCATATAATAGGCGGCATCTACTGCATCTTTCATGCTTTGCACATCAGCGACAGGTAGTCCTATGGGGTCAAAGAAGTCATGCAACTTCTCATTGTGTAACCCGAGATACACCAATCCACTGCACTTTTCTTTTACTAAGTCTTCAATTTCCGTGTAATCGTTGCCCTTATCTTTTCCTCCGATAATCAGAATGGCTTTTGTAGTCATACTTTGTAGGGCATACCAACATGAGTTAACATTTGTTGCTTTCGAGTCGTTAATAAAGTCTATTCCTCTTACACGCGCTACTTTCTCTAAACGATGTTCCACTCCTTTAAAGTCGGATAATGCTTTGCGAATGTGCTCCTTGGTGATACCGGCTAAGTTAGCCGAGATACCTGCTGCCAAAGAGTTATATAGATTATGTGTGCCTGTCAGTGCAAGTTTTTCTTGCTCCATATTGAAGGCTATCGGTTCATTAATAATCACCTCATTGTCTTCTACATAGGCTATGGCATCATTTTCTTTCATTGCAGAGAAAGGGTAGAGGTGGGCGTGAATGCCATGTTTGTCCAGTTGGTTTTTGATGATGGGATCATCATTCCAAAAGATAAAGGCATCTTCAGGTGTTTGATTTTGTGCAATTCTGAATTTCGCGTCAATGTAGTTCTGCATGTTATGATCATAGCGATCGAGATGGTCGGGCGTAATGTTCATTAGTACCGCTATGTCGGCCTTGAAATCATACATATTATCCAATTGAAAACTACTCAACTCAATGATATAATAATCGTGGTTTTCTGTAGCCACCTGCAAAGCTAAACTCTTTCCTATATTTCCGGCCAATCCGACATTAACTCCCGCACTTTTAAATATGTGATAGATTAGGCTGGTCGTTGTCGTTTTCCCATTACTACCTGTGATACAAATCATTTTGGCGTTTGTATATCGACCGGCAAATTCTATTTCAGAGATAATAGGTGTTCCTTTGGCCTTAAGTTTCAGAATAATAGGAGCGTCGTTAGGGATGCCGGGGCTTTTGATAATCTCATCCGCATTCAGAATAAGATCTTCTGTGTGTTGTCCTTCTTCCCAAGCAATATTGTGATTGCTGAGTAACTCTTTATAGTGATCTTTAATGATAGACATATCTGACACAAATGTATCAAACCCTTTTAATTGGGCAAGTATAGCAGCACCTGCACCGCTTTCACCAGCTCCTAGTATTACGATTCTTTTCATATTAGCACATTATATTATCTTATTTTTAAAGTAATAATGGTTATGGCAGCCAGCACGATGGTTACGATCCAGAATCGTATGGTTATTTTAGATTCATGAAATACATTGGTTGGCTTAGTAAACATATACGTACAGTTAGGATCGAGTTGAGATACAGTGGTTCTAAAGTGATCGTGTATAGGTGTACGTTTGAATATGCGTTGTTTGATGCCTTTTCTTTTTCCAAATTTGAAAAAGTTGACTTGAAGAATAACCGATAGGACTTCTACAAGAAAAGCTCCACAGAGGATAGGTATGAGTAATTCTTTGTGTATGATAATGGCAAATACAGCTATAATTCCTCCAATGGTCAGACTGCCAGTGTCTCCCATGAAGACTTGTGCCGGATAAGCGTTGTACCAGAGGAAACCGATGAGCGCCCCTATGAAAGCACATATATAAATAACGAGTTCTTCACTTCCCGGAATATACATTATATTTAGATAACCCGCATACTCTATATGGCTTGATACATAAGCCAATATACCTAGTGTAAGCCCTATGATGGCAGAATTTCCAGCAGCCATGCCATCCATTCCATCATTGAGATTAGCGCCGTTGGATACAGCTGTTACTACAAAGATGGTGACAATAACGAAAAGTATCCACCCTGCAGCCTGTGCATACTCGCCCATGAATGATACTAGATCTGCGTAGTCTAAGTTATTGCTTTTGACGAAAGGTATAGTGGTTTGCGTTGACTTAATGATTTTAGTTGCGTGTACTACTTCTATGGCATTTCCGGGTTTTTGAACCTCAAAATTCTCCCGAATAACAACGTTTGGACTAAGATAAAGAGTGAGCCCGACTATGAGACCCAAACCTACTTGCCCGATAATCTTAAATTTACCGTGAAGTCCTTCTTTATCTTTTTTGAATATCTTGATGTAGTCGTCTGCGAATCCCAATGAGCCTAGCCATACTGTTGTTATTAGCATCAGAATCATGTAAATGTTATGCAGTTTTCCTAATAGCAAGCATGGGATCAGAATAGCAACAATAATTATTACTCCACCCATGCTGGGAACGCCAACCTTATTTACTCCAAACGGGTCAATGCTAGCGTCGCGTTGAGTTTCGGTAATTTGCTTTCTCTTTAATAGGTCAATAAACCTATTTCCAAATATACTTGATATAAGTAGTGCCAGAATAAGAGCCATTAACGCACGGAATGAAATGTAGCCAAACATTCCCGCTCCCGGTAAGTCGTATTTCTGAAGCCATTGAAATAAATAATATAACATACGCTATGGTGTTATTGATTGTTCGTTAATTGATTATGAAAAAGGTTTGTTGCTACTCTAGTCATTATCAAAGATCTCTTTTATAACTTCTTTATCATCAAAGTGGTGTTTAACTCCCTTTATCTCTTGATAATTTTCGTGTCCTTTGCCCGCTACCAAAATAACATCTCCCTTTTGAGCTAGCATACAGGCAGTGCGAATGGCTTCTTTTCTGTCTGCTATTGTGAGCGTTTTTTTACTATCGTTGGCATCCAGTCCGGCCGTCATATCGTTAATGATATCTTGCGGTTCTTCGAAACGTGGATTATCAGATGTTATAATTACACGGTCGCTACTGCGGGCAGCTTCTTTGGCCATAATGGGCCGTTTGCCTTTGTCGCGGTTGCCGCCTGCACCTACTACAGTGATTACTTTTCCTTTTCCTTCAAGTACGCCATGTATGGCATTCAGTACATTGATTAATGCATCCGGAGTATGTGCATAATCAACAATGGCTGTGTAACCTTTTGGAGAACGCATTGAATCGAATCTTCCGGCTACAGGATGCAGCGTGCTGAGTGCAACCAATACGTCTTCTTCTTTTTTTCCTAACAATACAGCTGCTCCGAAAACAGCCAGCAGATTTGAGGCGTTAAATTTACCGATAAACTGCACAGCCAATTCTTTGTTGTTGAAATCAAGTAGCATACCTTCGAAATGAGACTCTAGGACGCGGCCCTTAAAATCACTCAAACTTCGTAGAGAATAAGTATGTACTTTAGAGCGCGTGTTTTGTGTCATCACTAATCCGTTTTTATCATCCAGGTTAGTAAGACTAAAAGCATTCTTTGGCATATCATCGAAAAACTTCTTTTTTGCTTTTAAATAGTTTTCTACAGTCTTATGATAATCTAAATGATCACGAGTTAGGTTTGTGAAAATTCCTCCGGCAAAAGTAAGTCCGCTGATGCGTTTTTGATCGATTGAATGAGAACTTACCTCCATGAATGCATATTTGCAACCTTCGTCGGCCATACGCCCCAGTAACTTGTTGAGTGTGATAGGATCCGGGGTGGTATGCTCGGTTGGAATTGCCTCATCGTCGATGTAGTTACATACGGTTGATATTAACCCGGTCTTATATCCAAAATAGCGGAATGTATCATATAATAAGGTAGCGATGGTTGTCTTTCCATTGGTACCCGTTACTCCTACCAGTTTTAACTTTGAGGTGGGATCTCCGTAAAATGCAGTTGCTATTTTTCCCACAGCATCCTCGCTATCTGCTATTTTAATATAAGTAATGCCTTCAGTTAATTGCTCTGGAAGATTTTCACAAAGCACGGCAATAGCACCTTTGTTTATAGCAGCGGGGATATATGCATGACCATCGGTTTGTGTCCCTTTCATTGCCATGAACAAATGCCCCGTTTCCACGAGTCTGGAATCTATGCTGATTCCTTTTATCTCTAACTCTGTTGTTCCGGTATTCTGTATGACCCGAACGGCTTTTAGTAACTCTTCCAGTTTCATATCTATCTACTTAATTATATGGTCATTTTAAAATGATTGTTATTGTTTGGCCTTTTCTAGCCAATGTGCCTTGTGGGACTGATTGGTTGGTCACTTTTCCCATACCGGTCAGCTGAACTTTCAAGCCTTTACTTTCCAGTAGGTAAACAGCATCCTTTGCACCCATGCCTATTACACTTGGCACGAAGTTGCGCATAACGTTACTCTTCTGCAACACCACTGCTTTTGCTGCTGCGTAGGTATTCCCCCATATTTCTTTGCCAATGTTTGGCGAATATTGCACTTGTGCTTGAATTTTGAGTTCATCCAATACCCGCCTTGTTTCGTTCATCTCACCGGCTTTCACATCAGGTATTACTACTGTGTTGGTGTCGATCGCATTTTTGATATCGAGCACTAGATTCTTAGCGTATACTCTCTCTGCTATCTTTCCAAACACACTTCCGGCCATCAGACCACCTGATGCGGGAAGTCCTGGCTTTTGGATGGAAATGATGCAACTATATTTTGGTTCCTCTGAAGGGAAATACCCACAGAAACTCACTAAGTAGTTTACTGTTCCGGTTTTATATCCGGATGTTCCTTGTGATATTTGAGCCGTTCCGGTCTTTCCTGATACATGAAATTGTGGCGAACCGGCAGCCTTGCCCAATCCTTCTCCAACTACCTGTCTGAGTATATCTCTTATTTGCTTCAACGTACGTTGTGAGCAAATGGACGGATTGATAACCTCTGTCGGGAATTCCTGTATCGTTTCGCCATTTTTGGTTATTGCTTTTACAAATTTAGGGCGTATCATTACCCCGTTATTGGCTATTGCATTATAGAAGGCCAGAATATTCATGGGTGGAACTTGCGTCTCGTATCCGATACTCATCCATGGAAGAGTCGTTTTTGAAAAATAACGTTCTTTGGGCCCCCTTATATTGGGCCTCCCTTCTCCTGAAATTTGCAGGTGTAGTGGTTTATCTATGCCTATTCGCTTTAATCCGTCCACAAATTGTTTTGGATTATGACCATAGTGTTGGTCAATGAGAGAAGAAACGCCAATGTTGGAAGAAACCATCAAAATTTGGGGTACGGTCAGATATTGATAGCCACCTCTTCTCCAGTTATGGTCTTTCATGTCTCGTCCATGCATATTTTTCACCCCATTTCCTGTATCTACTCCATCTTCCGGAGTGATCTTTCCATCTTCCAATGCTACCATAATTGAGGCCGTTTTGAAAGTAGAGCCTGGTTCTAGCATATCGCTAATAGCATTATTCCTTATTTCCCGATATTCTCCATCAGCGCATTTGGTCATGTTCACAATTGCTTTTACTTCTCCGGTAGCCACCTCCATAAGCACCGCAACTCCTACGTTGGCATTGATCTCCTTCAACTTGTCTACTAACGCTTTCTCACAAATATCTTGCATACCTACATCTATCGTAGCGATGATGTCGGCACCGTCTATAGGCGGTATGTCGACAATATTGAGGTATTTGTTCATCACCTTTTGGCGATGTGTAACCCCGTCTTTTCCCTTTAACACAGAATCGAAAGCCAATTCTAGTCCATTCTTGGCTCCTTTTGAAGTGTCCGGATATAGATCACCGAGCGTTCGCGTGGCTAATGAGCCGAAAGGCTTCTTTCTTCGGTTGAATGCTTGTTCTGTAAATCCTCCTTTGTATTTGTTTAAACAAAATACAGGAAGTTGCTTTACTTCTTTATATTGGATATAAGAGATTCGGTTGGGATAAATTAGATAATTCCGGCTTCCTCTTTTTCTTCCTTTTTTTAAGTGGACTTTGAACTCTGCAGCACTTTTGTCGGGGAATATTTTATGAAGTCCCTCACAGATCTCGCCCATATGGTTGACAAGCATCGTGTCTTTGGTATCTCCACCGGCTTTGAAGTCCATATAAATTTTATATTCGGGCAGAGAACTGGCCATTAATCGGCCATCGGATGAAATGATATTTCCCCGATTGGGCTTCACTGTAACATTTTCTTTCACGAATCGGTCTGCCACATCTTGCCAGTACTGCCTTTCAGCAAACATGGTTATGCCGGCTTTGATAACAATTGCCACTCCGACAAGTCCCATGAGGAGGATGACGAAGAAGTACCGGGTCATTATGTTTTTTTTATTTACAGGCATCTTTTCAGTCTTTCTTTATTAAATAGGGAGGATTTGTAGACGTTTGCAAATTGCTCTCTTTTTCCGAAATATATTCTTCAATACGAGATTGACGACTGCGTTCCATTAGCTCCGAGCTGCGTGTCAGAGCGTCGTATTTGATGTCGGTCAGCTCTTTTTTTAGTCTATCAATCTCTATTTGCTGTTGTTGACTGGCATATCGGTTGTGAATATAGAAAATCAAAAAGACCATGACTAGAATGATCAGTTTTGTTTGGCGGCGGAAAAAGTCCGTAGCTAATATATCACCTCCCAAAATACTTTTTAAGGAAGTGCCTTTTTTCTTTCTGTCTTTTATTGTTTCTGTCTTCTCTTCCATCGTTTGCTGAAACGTTATTTCTTTTCTGCTATTCTCAGTTTTCCACTGCGTGAACGCGGATTGCGTTCTATTTCTTCTTCATCAGGTACGATGACCTTGTTGTTCACTAGTTTGAAAGGCGTTTGAAGGTTGCCGAAGAAATCTTGCTCCGCTTTTCCCTCTATATTGCCTGTCTTCATTATGTTTTTTACCATACGATCTTCGAGCGAATGATAGGTGATGACCACGAGTCTTCCACCTGGCTTTAAGGCTTCAGTTGCAGCCGTGAGCATCTCTTTTAGTGCTTCCATCTCTTGATTTACTTCAATGCGCAATGCCTGAAACACTTTTGCCAATTCTTTTTTCTCTCTCTCTCGGCCGAAGAGTGGTTTTATAACTTCCAGGAAATCTTCGATGGTTTCTATCTTCTTTGTTGTGCGAGACTTGATGATAACAGATGCCAGTTTACGGCTATTTTTGAGCTCACCGTATAAATATAAGATGTTGGCCAGTTTTTCTTCTTCGTATGTATTGACAACGTCCGCTGCCGTAATGCCTGAGCGTTTATTCATTCTCATATCCAGTGAGCCGTTAAAGCGAAAAGAAAATCCACGCTCGCTATCATCAAAATGGTGCGACGATACGCCAAGGTCGGCTAAAATGGAATCGACTTTTTCTATTTGGTGATAACGTAAAAAGTTTTGTAGGTAACGGAAGTTACTACGCACGAAGATAAAGCGGTCGTCATTAACGATGTTTCGTTCCGCATCTTCATCCTGATCAAACCCCAGTAATTTTCCTTTTGCGCCCAGGCGAGAAAGTATTTCCCGTGAGTGTCCGCCACCACCAAAGGTTACGTCTACATAAGTGCCTTCGGGATGTATATTCATCCCATCTACACTTTCCTTTAACAATACTGGTATGTGATATATTATCTCTTCATTTCTCATGTTGCATTATGACTCCTTATCATTGTTCATTATTTCCTCCAGAGCCATACCAAAAGCTTCAGATGACATAAAGGGTTGCTCTGTTTTTTCTTTTGCCCAGATCTCTATTTTATTATCGATGCCAATAAAACGCACGTCGGCTTGAATGCCTGCCATCTGGAGGTATCTTTTAGGTAGTAATATGCGTCCGTTACCGTCGGGAGTGATAATCTCAACGTCACTTACGAATTGCCGAAAGACATTTTGATGATTAGGATTCCATTTGTTTAGCTTTAGGCGAAGTTCATTTAATTCTTCGTTCCATACGCTTTCGGGATAAAGCACCAAACAGTTTTGAAATACATCTTTGCGCATAATAAGTCTTTCTTCGGAAGTTAATTGTAGTTGTCTTCTGAATTGAACCGGAATGAAAAGTCTGCCTTTTGCATCCGCTTTTGCTTCAATATTGCCTAAAAAACGTATCATGCACCTTAATTATATAAGAGACGGTAAAAATATACATTTCCCCACAATTCCCCACTACTTTCCACTAAAATCTTTTTATAACTTTTCAACAGTTTGTTAAATCCTTCATTTTATTCATGACCGGTAGTTTATATGGGCATTTCTAGAACGCTTTGGTTGTTGATTTATTTCTACTCACTTTCTGGAGCGTCCGATTCATTATTGTTCTTCTTCTTTCTATTGGGTTGAGCAGACCATCCATATCCTAGTTGCATGCTGACAAAGTGAGTTGCTTTCACTTTTTTCAAGAAGCTAGGAGACGATTTGAAACAAATGCGTGATACCCATACTTTATTGGCTGTACAATCTTCGGGTTTTTCTACTCCTTGACTACTGATAGTAGGGTAGAAGTTGCCTAAGCCCTTGATACTTACCGTACGTCCTTCGCGCAAGTGGGATGCGATGATGTCTGATAACTGTGTAAGAGCTGATAATGCATCTCCATTCTGCAAAGAGCTTCTTTCTGCGAGCTCATCTGCTATTTGCACACTATCGACAGGATGCTTTTGTAATGCTTTTGTAGTGGCATAATATAGCTCTTTTGTTTGGTTACTGCTTTTATCTACTTTCTTTCTTACTACATAATTAATTGGCATGATAGTTTAAGTATTTGATTGTTAGTTCTTTATGTTTTTAAAATCGCTTTTCATATGTTTTTTAATCCTATTTTAGGTGTCAGAACATCCCCATGTTATATATTAAAACATCTGGGTGTTCTTGCAAAAAACATCCCGATGTTATGACTGAAAACATCCGGATGTTCTTGTATTTTAATTCGTAACAAAGGTAAGGCAAAAATATGATATCAACAAAAAGTATATGTGTCGCTTATCTGTTCCGCATTTGTCTTTTAAAAGAAACTGAAATTTATTCTTGTTGTTACATCTTGGTCCTATTATTCCCGTTGGATATTTTTTTTAGTTGTTTTGGAGACTTCGCCCCTGCTTTTTTTACTAATTTATTGCGATTAATTAAAAAGATGCGTTAATTTTGCGCAATCGTTTTTAATTAGAAAGAATGACTGACGACTCTTTATTTTTAATTGATATTGAAAAAATACTTCGTGAAAAAGTGTCGAAGTATTATAAATTGATTCCTGCCTTTTTAGTAACCTACCTGAAGAAGATTATTCATCAGGAAGAACTTAATGTCTTTTTGTATGAGTCGCGAGATAAGCTGGGTGTAGATTTTCTGGAAGCATGTGTGGCTTTTTTAGATATGAAGATAGAACTGAAAGGCGAGGAGAATTTACCTAAAGATGGTTTATATACTTTTGTCTCAAATCATCCGCTCGGTGGACAGGATGGTGTTGCCTTAGGATACGTTTTGGGGCGGCACTATGATGGTAAAGTGAAGTATCTTGTGAATGACTTGCTGATGAATTTACGCGGTTTGGCTCCTCTTTGCATTCCAATAAATAAAACAGGTAAACAGGCTAAAGACTTTCCTTTAATGGTGGAAGCCGGTTTTCGTTCAGAAAATCAATTGATTATGTTTCCAGCCGGTATATGCTCAAGGAGGCAAAAAGGAATTATAAAAGATTTGGATTGGAGAAAATCATTTGTGGTGAAAAGTGTACAGACTCAACGAGATGTTGTACCTATTCATTTTAATGGACGTAATTCGGATTTCTTTTATAATCTGGCTAATATCTGTAAAAAGCTAGGCATTAAATTTAATATTGCGATGTTGTATTTGGTCGACGAAATGTTTAAAAATCGTCATAAAACATTCACTGTGACTATAGGGAAACCGATACCTTGGCAAACTTTCGATAAATCAAGGACTCCCGCCCAATGGGCAGAGTATGTGAAAGACATTGTTTATAAACTCTAAGTAAATAAAGACACTACTAACGAAAGATATGGAAGATATTATTGCACCGGTAAGCAAAGAACTACTTAAAGCTGAATTGACGGAAGACAAACGGCTACGCTTGACTAATAAGAGTAATAATCAAATTTACATTATTACTCATCAAGATTCACCGAATACGATGAGAGAAATTGGCCGTCTACGTGAGATTGCTTTTCGGGCAGCAGGGGGAGGATGTGGGCTCTCACTTGATATTGATGAGTATGATACTATGGAGAATGCATACAAGCAGTTGATTGTGTGGAACCCTGAGGCTGAAGAGATCTTAGGTGGCTATCGTTATATTCGTGGTACAGATGTATCTCTGGATGAAAACGGTCACCCTATTCTGGCCACTTCTCACATGTTCAACTTCTCAGAGAAATTTATGAAAGAGTATCTACCCACCACTATTGAGTTAGGGCGTTCTTTCGTTACACTCGAATATCAATCGACTCGTTCAGGTAGTAAAGGGTTGTATGCTTTGGATAATCTTTGGGATGGCTTGGGTGCTCTTACCGTAGTGATGCCAGAGGTGAAGTATTTCTTTGGTAAAGTAACGATGTATCCAAGTTTTCATCGTCAAGGACGTGATATGATTCTTTATTTCTTGAAGAAGCATTTTGCTGATAAAGAAAGTCTTATTGTTCCGATGAAACCGCTCAAAATTGAGGCTGACGAGAAAGAACTGGCCGATTTGTTCTGTAAGGATGCATTTAAAGAAGATTATAAAATATTGAATACGGAAGTTCGTAAGTTAGGCTATAATATACCTCCTTTGGTAAATGCCTATATGGGACTTAGTCCTACCATGAAAATGTTTGGTACGGCGATTAACTACGGTTTTGGCGATGTGGAAGAGACAGGGATTTTAATTGCTGTTGACGAAATATTGGAAGATAAACGGATGCGTCACATTCAATCGTTTATAGAAAATAATCCTCAAGGTTGTCAATTGACCTCTGGAGCAAACCAAGTCTTTTACACTCCTATTTGATCAATTATACGGCTGGAAGGCTGTTGCCGTTAATTTTCCTGTATAAATCGAGAGCAAAGACATCAGTCATGCCCGAAACAAAATCCAATACCGCCTGCACCCTCTCGAAGAGTGCGGGCGCTTTTATGTTATATTGATCCGATACACGATTGATAAGGAGCTTTGAATAAGCCTTTTCGGGTGAAATAACAGCGTCAATCATTAATTCGAGTAGAGTGCTGATTACTTGAAAGCCGGCTAGTTCAATATCTAGTACATCGCGTGAGCGATATATCTTATCGACGGAAACGGCTGTACATCTTCTGTATGCTTGAGCAGGTAGTTTCGAGATACTTTTGATGAGTGAACCTTCAAATGTTCCGTTTAGGATCTCGTCTTCATTTTCTACAAATATCCTTGTACACTCTTTGATAAGCAAACCGATAACTGATGAACGTAAATAGGCGATTTGCTCGTTTTTATCGCTTACTATGGCAAATGTTTTACTGATATGTGTTTGCTTTCTTTCGTCAAAATACCCCATGAGCAAGTCTATCGTTTCGTCGGTAGTGAGTATCTTCAATTTATGCGCATCTTCAATGTCCATCATTTGATAACAGATATCATCGGCAGCTTCTACAAGGTAGACAAGTGGATAGCGGGCGTACTTAAGTGGCTGCTCCTTTAATTGGATAATTCCCAGTTCGGCAGCGATGCGTTGAAAACCTTCTTCTTCGGAGACAAAGAAGCCGAATTTCGATTTATCTCCTGCTAATCTCGATGAAAAGGGGTATTTTACGATAGACGCCAAGGTAGAGTAAGTCATAGCGAAACCTCCTTTACGCCTCCCTTCAAACTGATGGGTTAGTAGGCGGAAAGCATTTGCATTGCCTTCAAAATGGATCAGGTCTTCCCATTCTGCGGTAGAAAGTTTGTCTTTTAGTGCCAATCCTTTGCCTTCCGAGAAATAAGTTGAAATAGCTTTTTCTCCAGAGTGTCCGAAAGGAGGATTGCCCAAATCGTGTGCAAGGCAAGCATCGGAGACAATCGAACCGATTTCGGGAAGAAATGAATCAGTTAGTTCAGGCTTTTTTAGGAGAATTGCTTTGGCACTATCATTCCCGAGTGAGCGACCCACACAGGATACCTCGAGGCTATGGGTCAGTCGGTTGTGAACGAATACACTTCCCGGCAATGGAAATACTTGTGTTTTGTTTTGCAACCGACGAAAAGGAGCCGAAAAAACCAATCGGTCATAGTCTCTTTGAAATTCAGAGCGGTTTTCTTGTCTGTTTTCATGGAACTCTTCCATGCCAAAGCGTTTTGCTGATATCAATTGTCTCCAGTCCATATGTCGTTATAAATTAATCATTAACCGTTATTAACTGCAAATGTATGAAAAATAGCCTCAAAATGCCTATTTTCGCAAATTAAAAAGTAAACAAGGCTGAGTTATGAATATACAAGTCATTAATAAATCAAAGCATCCTCTTCCCGCATACGCTACCGAGCTATCAGCCGGAATGGATATTCGTGCGAATATATCCGAACCTATCACATTGGCCCCTTTGCAAAGATGCTTGGTTCCTACAGGTTTGTATATTGCCCTTCCTCAGGGCTACGAAGCGCAGGTAAGACCTCGCAGTGGTTTGGCCATCAAGAAAGGCATCACTGTTCTTAATTCTCCGGGAACAATTGACGCTGACTATCGCGGGGAAGTTTGCATTATTTTGGTAAATCTTTCGGCCGAATCATTTGTTATTGAAGATGGTGAACGCATTGCTCAGATGGTTATAGCCCGACACGAACAAGCAAAATGGCAAGAAGTAGAGGTCTTGAGTGAAACAGAACGTGGTGCCGGAGGTTTTGGGCATACAGGCAGAGGTTGACTCATTGATAGTGCTCAGAGGTTACTTAACTATATATCGTAAGAGAATGATTAATAATAAATTTCGCATAAGAAGTCAACATTGTACCCAAAAGAAACAAAGATTTTGCACTATAGTGTTGGCTGGTTTGCTTGTATCGGTAACCCTGTTAAGTTCTTGTTCTTCTTCAAGCAAGATGCAAAAGCGTGATAAATTGCTATCGAATGCCATTTCTGACACACTCACGTTTGAGCAACAACGAAAATACGATTATTTCTTTCTGGAGGCAACCCGCCTCAAATCAAAAGGGGAATATGATTCAGCATTCGAATTATTTAAACATTGTCTTGATCTGAGCCCCAGTTCATCTTCGGCACTTTATGAGATAGCTCAATTTTATTTGTTTCTTAAGCAAATGCCACTAGGACAAGATGCTCTTGAAAAAGCAGTGGCAAATGATCCGGAGAACTATTGGTATAGTCAGGCGCTGGCCAATTTGTATCAACAGCAAGAAAAAAAAGAAAAGGCCATTTCGTTTCTTGAATCAATGGTTTCTCGTTTTCCTACCCGAAGAGAATCTTTGTTTAGTCTGGTCGATCTGTATAATCAACAAAAAGACTATACGAAAGTAATTGCTACATTGGATCGTTTGGAGGGTATCCTTGGAAAGAATGAGCAACTCAGCATGGAGAAGTTCCGCATTTATCTCCAGATGGAAGATGATAAGAAGGCCTTTCAGGAGATAGAAAGCCTCGCCAAGGAATATCCGATGGATATGCGATACCTGACTTTACTAGGCGATGTTTATCTACAAAACGGTAAGAATAAGGAAGCTTATGATACCTATCAAAAAGTATTGGCTGTGGAACCGGATAATGCCATGGCACTTTTTTCGTTGGCCTCTTATTATGAGCAAACCGGGCAAAAGAAACTGTACGAACAACAGCTTGACACGTTGTTAATGAACCGAAAGGTACCAGCCGAGACAAAAGTGAACGTTATGCGTGAATTCATCGTGCAATCAGAACAAGAGGGTAAGGATAGCACACAAGTAATGGCAATCTTTGAGCGCATGATGCAACAAGACACTGAAGATTCACAGATACCAATGCTTTATTCGCAATATTTATTATCAAAAGGTATGGAAAAGAAGTCCATTCCGGTACTCAGGCAAGTCATTCAGATAGATCCTACAAATACGGCCGCCCGAATGATGCTCTTGGGATCAGCTGTTCGTGCAAACGATTATGAAGAAGTGATTAAACTGTGTGAGCCAGGCATTGAGGCTACTCCCGAATCTCTCGAACTTTATTTTTATCTGGGTATCGCTTATTATCAAGCAGACCGATGGGATGATGCCTTGGATGTCTATAAGAAAGCATTGACGCATGTTACTGCCGAGAGCAAAAAAGAGGTGGTATCTGACTTTTATAGCATGATGGGAGACATTTACCATACAAAGAAGCAGATTGCACAAGCTTATGCGGCTTATGACTCTGCATTGGTTTATAATTCATCAAACATAGGTGCGCTTAATAATTATGCTTATTACTTGTCGGTAGAACGTCGTGATTTGGATAAGGCCGAGGAGATGAGTTATAAAACGGTGAAAGCGGAACCCAATAATGCGACCTACTTAGATACGTATGCATGGATACTTTTCGAAAAAGGTAATTATGCTGAAGCTCGTATTTATATGGATGATGCCATTAAGAACGGTGGTGATAAGAGTGACGTGGTGGTAGAGCATTGCGGGGATATCTATTATATGACGGGTGATGTCAAAGGAGCCATGGAATATTGGCGCAAAGCCCTTGATATGGGAAGCAAATCGGAGACATTAAAACGGAAAATAGAAAAGAAAAAATACATAGCTGAATGAAAAGAATAACAAAAACACTGGCCTTTCTGCTTCTCTGTGTTGCATTGCTGACAGGTTGTAAAAGTGCACGCACAATCGTAGCACCGGCTGAGCCGGAGACGCCTCGCTACTTGTCTTCAAAAATTCAGCTTACCGTTCCTTACAAAGGAGATAAAGTAACGATGGGTGGGTATATGAAAATGAAGAGTGAAGAACGAATTCAATTATCAGTGCAGTTGCCTATTCTTCGAACAGAAGTGGCCCGAATTGAAATTACTCCTGATGAAGTATTGCTTCTTGATCGCATGAATAAACGTTTTGTTCGTGCCGGAAAGAGCGAACTAACTCCTTTACTTCCTAAAGGTAGCAACTTTGCTAAACTTGAAAAATTATTGTTTGATGCTTCTCAAGCAGGAGGTAAATCAACTTTCACCGGTAAAGAATTGGGCGTTTCTTCTCTGAATGATGCCCGTTTGCAGTTGTATGACTTTTCTGCTTCTGAGATAGAACTTATTCCTACCGAAGTTTCTGCTAAATATACCCAAGTGGAATTAAATGATTTGATAAAACTGTTCCTGACTCTATGAAACGTTTCTTTGTCGTGTTAATGTTGTGTTTTGGTTCGGCAGCCATCTTGTTTGCGCAGTCTAATAAACTAATAAAAGAATTGGAAAGCAAACGGGGTAGTTTGCAAAAGCAGATTGCAGAGACGGAGTCATTGCTTAAAAACACGAAGAAGGATGTGGGTAGCCAGTTGAATGGTTTGGCCGCGCTTAGTGGACAAATAGATGAGCGGAAGCGCTATATTTCTTCTATCAATAAAGATGTCGAAACCATTGGAGATGAACTCTCTTCTTTAGAACGCCAGCTTCGTGGTTTGCAAAGGGATTTAACTGATAAAAAGAAAAAATACGAATCGTCTGTTCAATACCTATATAAAAATAAGTCAATAGAAGAAAAGTTAATGTTTATCTTTTCCGCTGATGATTTAGGCAAAATGTATCGTCGCTTGAGATATGTTCGCGAATACGCTACTTACCAAAGGTTGCAAGGAGAGGAAATCCTTAGAAAACAACAGCAGGTTACTCGTAAGAAGATCGAACTGCGTCAAGTGAAGACGGCTAAAGAGAATTTGTTGAGGGAGCGTGAACAAGAAAAAGTAAAATTAGAATCACAGGAAAAGCAAAAACGTACCATTGTAGCCAATTTGCAGAAGAAACAAAAAGGACTACAAAGTGAGATTCAGCGCAAACGCCGTGAAGCGAATAATCTAAATGCTCGTATTGATCGATTGATTGCAGAAGAGATAGAACGAGCTCGTAAGCGTGCTGAAGAGGAAGCTCGACGTGAGGAAGAGGCCCGTCGCAAAGCCGAGTCCAAGTCTGAAAGTAAATCTGAAAAGACTACTGCTGCAAAATCACGTACGAGGAAAAAAGCTAAGCCGCTGGAGAGCTATTCTATGAATAAAGCCGACCGTGAACTTTCAAGTAATTTTGCAAATAATAAAGGTAGACTGCCGATTCCTATTTCGGGCTCTTATATTGTAACCAGTCATTACGGCGAGTACGCTGTAGAAGGATTGCGAAACGTGAAACTAGACAATAAGGGCATCGACATACAAGGGCGTCCCGGTGCTCAGGCGCGAGCTATTTTTGATGGTAAGGTGGCGGCTGTATTCCAGCTCAATGGACTATTTAATATCTTGATTCGCCATGGGAACTATATTTCTGTTTATTGCAACCTTTCTTCTGCTTCTGTGAAACAGGGCGAAACGGTGAGCACAAAACAGAGTATCGGACAAGTTTTCTCAGACTTAAGTGACAATGGCCGTACAGTGTTGCATTTTCAGCTACGACACGAGAAAGACAAATTAAATCCTGAGCCTTGGCTCAATCGATAGGAGTAGTCTATGGGAAAATAAAGTAAATCTATACTGAGAAAAACATATGAAATTAACAACCTTACTAATACTATTTGTAACCCTTTGTCTGGAACCATTGTCAGCATCTTCCTCCTTTTCTTTTAAAAAATATCAGGTGGAAGATGGACTATCGCACAACACAGTTTGGTGCGCTATACAAGATAGTTATGGATTCATATGGTTTGGTACGAGCGATGGCTTAAACTGCTTTGAAGGCCGCGAAAATAAAGTCTATAGAAACGTTCTGAATGATAAATTTTCATTGGAGAATAACCTCACAGAAGCTCTTTTTGAGGAGGATAATCATAATATTTGGGTAGGTACCAACCGTGGAATTTATATTTATCATCGTCAAAAGGACTATTTTACTTACTTTAAAAAACAGACTAGTTATGGGGTCTTCATTAGTAGTGAAGTGAAGAAGATTATAAAAAGTAGTGATGGTTTAATCTGGATTGCCACATTAGGGCAGGGCTTATTTATCTATGATCCCCAAAAAGACTTATTAACACAGAACAGCTCCTATACTTCTTTTGTGTGGGACATCTGCGAAAGTGCTTCTCATCGTATATATGTCTCTTCTTTGCAAGAAGGATTATTGTGTTTTGATAAAAAAGGAAAATTCATAAAAACATATAGACTTTTATCCGAAACGCATAAGCTTGATAGCTATAAAATAAACTGCATTTATACTGTAGGGCAGGATATTTTGTTGGGGGTAGATAGTAATGTTTTGTATAAACTAAATGAATCGACAGAGAAAATAGAAAGTTATAATGCTGCGCCTTTGAATGCTGGAGTGATTAGATGCTTACTCAATTATTCTAAGGCTAAAGTACTTGTTGGAACAGATAATGGATTGTATCTTTTTGATTTGATAGATAAAGATTTTATACGCATTGATAATCCGTTGGACACAAGAAGCTTAAGTGACCAAACCGTGAATGGCATGATGCAAGATGCAGAAGGGGGTATTTGGATATTGACGAATCTTGGCGGCGTGAATTATATGGCAAAACAAACAAAAAGATTTGATTATTATCCGCCGATGAATCGAGCCGGGTCTATGGGGATTGGGAAAATTATTGGTCCCTTTTGTGAAGATCGCTCGGGGAATATATGGATTGGCACTCGCCACGGATTGTATTTCTTTAATGTTTCGACTCAAGAAATAATAGAATATTCTATTGATAAAGGGAAGCAGAAAAAATGTGATGTACGCTCTTTGATGCTTGATAATGATTGTTTATGGGTTGGCACTTATGCCGAAGGCTTAAAGGTTATTGATCTTAGAGCGGGACGAGTGAGAGGATATAAACATTCTCGTGATATACCTAATACGATTTGTAGTAATGATGTATTGTCTGTTTATAAAGATAGCAAGGGAGATATTTTTGTAGGCACTAGTTGGGGATTGTGTCGCTATAATGCGAAAGATGATAACTTTGCGACTATCACAAGCGTAGGGTCAATGATTTCTGTAATCGATATTCTTGAAGATAAATATGGCTATTTGTGGATAGCAACTTCCAGCAATGGCGTTTTTCGGTACAATACAAATAATGATCATTGGAAACATTTTCAGCATGAACGTGAGAATAGATATACTATAACAAGCAATTCTGTCATCACCTTGTTTGAGGATCAAAAAGGGATTATGTGGTTTGGAACTAATGGAGGAGGGCTTTGTTCGTTTGACCCTAAAACAGAAAATTTCATAGATTTTGATCCTCAGAATAAGTTGCTTCCTAATAAAGTAATATATTCCATTGAACAAGATAGATCGGGTAATTTTTGGATTTCAAGTAATGCCGGTTTGATTAAGATCAATCCTGTCAGTAAAGATCATTTTAAAAGATTTACAGTGAATGACGGGTTACAAGGTAATCAGTTCAACGCTCAATCTTCATTGAAATCATCCAATGGTAGATTTTATTTTGGAGGAATCAACGGATTTAATTCATTTAACCCTGATCGTTTTACCGATAATACTTATATCCCTCCGGTATATATTACAGATATAAAATTTCCTTATACAGTAAGTAAGCATACAACACAGGAATTACTTCAAATGGACAAACAGCTGTATATGGCCAAGGAAATAACCTTGGCCTACGAGCATAATAGCTTTTCTGTCAGTTTTGTGTCTTTGAGTTATGAGGATCCGAGTAAGAATAGGTATTCGTACATTCTTCGGGGGGTTGATAAAGATTGGATAATGGACACGGAATTGAATTCTGCATCATATACGAATTTGCCTCCAGGTGAATATGAATTTGAAGTACGTGGTTCCAATGATGACCATAAATGGAATGAAAAGGGGGCTTCACTTTTAATTATTATCACTCCTCCTTGGTGGCGGAGTAATTTTGCATATATATTTTATGCTTTGTTATTGGTGAGTCTGATTTTTTATATTGGGCGTAGGTGGAATAGATATATAAGGGCAACTTACAGGCGACAGATGGAAGATTATCAGACGATTAAGGAAAAAGAGGCCTATAAGTCCAAGATTAGCTTTTTTATTAACTTGGTACATGAAATACGTACTCCTTTGAGCCTTATCAGAATTCCTCTGGAAAGAATGATGGATGAAAATAATGAGGTTAAGAATGCAAAATATCTTTCTGTAATGGATAAGAATGTGAATTACTTGCTTGGTATCATTAATCATTTGCTTGATTTTCAAAAAATGGAAAATGGCAGTTTGCAATTAAACCTTGTACAATGTAATGTCAGTCAGGTTATGAAAGATATTTGCAATCAGTTTACAAGCCCGGCAGAACTCAAAGGTGTCTCTTTGACTTTTATATCACCTCCAGAAGATCTGATGGCGGCAATAGATAAAGAAAAAGTGAGAACGGTTATTGTCAATCTGATAGGGAATGCTTTAAAATATGCAAGTAGTCGTATCGAAGTGAAATTAAGCATTGTTGATAAAGGACTCCAAATTTGCATTAGTGATGATGGCCCTGGAATTCCGGATTTTGCCAAAAAGAAAGTTTTTGAACCTTTCTATCAGATTCCTAATGATAAAACGTCCTCAATGGGTACCGGCATTGGGTTGGCTTTTTCGAAATCTTTGGTAGAAGAGCATCATGGTACTTTACGTCTGGAAGATAATTTGGGAGGTGGATCATCATTTATTCTTTTCCTTCCATTTGGAAAAGAAGTTGAAGTGGAGGACGTTGATGAAATGAAAGTAGAAGATTTATCTGCGGAAATTATTTCTGCAGATAAAGACGTGAGTGAATTCTGTGGTAGGAGATTCACGATATTATTGGTTGAAGATAATATTGATTTATTAAATCTTACCCGTGATTCACTGAGTGCTTGGTTTCGAGTGATTAAGGCTCAAAATGGAGTACAAGCTTTGGATCTTCTTTTTAAAGAGAGTATAGATGTCATTATTAGTGATGTCATGATGCCTGAAATGAATGGGCTGGAACTCACGGCAAAAGTGAAATCAGACATTAACTACTCTCATATTCCTGTGATACTACTTACTGCGAAGACAACTCTGGAATCGAAAATTGAAGGATTTGAATATGGTGCGGATATTTATATTGAGAAGCCTTTTTCTATTAAACAACTTCGTATGCAGATAGAAAATCTATTGAAGTTAAGATTATCTTTTCAGAGATTAATGTCTAACTTTTCTGGCCATAATGTGAGAATAGAGGAATTTGCTCTTTCTCAAAAAGATCTTGAGTTTGTAACTAGGATTCATGAGGCTGTTGAAGGGCAACTTTCAGACGAGAATTTTTCTGTTGATAATTTAGCTGAGGCAATGAATATGAGTCGGTCTAATTTTTATCGGAAGATAAAAGTGTTGTCGGGCATGGCCCCAAACGATTATCTGAAAACTCTCCGTTTAAACAGAGCGGCTGAGCTATTAAAAAATGGTGCTCGTGTAGTAGAAGTTTGTGAACAGGTTGGTTTTAGTTCGTCTTCTTACTTTGCTAAATGCTTTAAAGCTCAGTTTGGAATATTGCCCAAAGATTTTAAAGAATAATGATGAAAGACATATATGCTCTCCGTTAATTGATGCCAGAGGGTTTCTTGAGTTGAATGCCTTCACTGCTTGGTGTGCCTAAAATGGGTATTCCGTTCTTGTCCCACTTTACTTCTTGTAAACGAGGGGTGCGTGAGTCTATTGCTCCCGGTGCATCATTGGGCATTTTTCGAGCATGATAGAGAAAATACCATTCTTTGCCATTTGGCGAAGGAATGAAAGATAATCCGCCAGGACCATAAACTTTGTTGCTTGGTTGCTGTCTGAATACTGGATCAGGGGACTTCTTCCATGATGCAGGAATCATCAGATCACTATTAGCATTTGCTATTAGTAGTCCTATACAATAATAAGGTGTCCAACTGCCGCTGGCAGAATAATAGATAAGTATTTTGTCTTTGTTTTTAGAATGGAAATACTGTGGAGCTTCATTTACGTGAATAGGATAGGCTGTTTTAGTACCGTCGGGGTTTATCCATTGCCGCTCCCATTCATATTTAGGCTGTGAAATACTAACTCTATCAGACGATAGTGTCCATGGGTTTTTCATTTGAGCGATATAAATGCATTGATTTTCGGCACCTATTCTTTTCTTTTGCCATCCACACCATATCATATAACGTTTTCCCTTATTTTTGAAAGTCGTCGCATGAATAGCCCAATTATTATCTTTATCTGTTTGGATGCGTCCTTTCATCACAAATTCTCCTTTGAGAGGATTGGCAGATTTATTTTCGATGACATATATTTGGTGATTATCCATATTCCCATCGTCTGCAGCGAAGTAGATATACCATTTATTATCAATGAAATGAATTTCCGGTCCCCAGAGATGAAATGAGTTGACTGCCTCTTTGGGTATCCACATCTCTTTTCGGGTGGCATGTGCCAGATCAGTAATATCAGTCGTTTCCCAAATAATGATCTTGTTTTCCGATCCTTGAGTATAATAGTATTTTCCATCGTGAAAAACAGCCCATGGCTCTGCTCCTGCTGGTAGTAGCGGGTTGGTGTAGGTTGGTCCACTGACCACATTATTGTCCTTCTTTTTGGTTTGCTTGTTATGGCAAGCGATGCATAAAAGTAAAACAGCTGAGAGCAATAAGGCTTTCGTTTTCATAGCTTCTTTTTAAAGATATTGCAAAGTAAATGGTTTTCACGGATAAAAAGCAGTAAAAATATTAAGTTTATGCTATTTTTATTTAATAAGGAGAGGTAAATACTCCTATTTTTCCATTTATAGTTCGCCCTTCGCAATGAATCAAGTAATCTTCATGTTTTAAATTATTGGTATAAAACGTAACGGTAGCATTTCCGTCCGAATCCGTATCTAAATTTGGATTCCAATATATGGTATTTTGATTCTTTGTATTGACGAAATAGCCTTCATCCAGTATGGAATCGGGAGCATAAAATTCTTTGGTCTGGCTATATCCTATCCATTTACACACTCTATTTTTATTTGGTATATTTTCGTTTTTCCCTTTTCTCGTAAATATGGCTATAACTCCTCCCATTACATTAAAGCCTCCATAGACTGCGGCATTGGCATCCTTAAGAATTTCTATTCGCTCAATTAATGAAGTCGGTAAAGAGTACACAGCCTCTTTATCTCTCTGAAGCACACCATCTACCACAAAGCTGGGAAAGCAATCTTTAGGTAGTCCTATGATTTGTGCTTCTTCTTTTCCGAAATGTGCATCGGCAATAGTTACCCATTGAATACTAGGCACATAATTTAGCAAGTGTTTTACATCACCTCCATAGGTTTTGTTTGGATCAACGTCGTAAGCCATGTAAATAAAATCTTTGCTGTGCAGGCGGCGATCGTTTAGTTCATCTTTTTTAGGAGCGCTGATAGTTTTCCATTCGCTGATAAACCCTTTCCATAGGCATTCGTTACTTGGAATGCAACTTTTGAAGGTAAGCTGTTTATCAGATTTCCACTTTCAGGAAAAAAATGGAGATGGACTTTTGAAGATGATGTTTCCTTCTCAGGCAATGGCGTAGGGTAACCGTAAATTGTGACTTCGCGTGTGAAGAAACCATTGGCATCGAAATTTTGCATCCAGCGCGTGTAGCATCGGATTTGGTATTTCCCCGTCGCATATTTGTAGGTAATTCTATATTTCCTGAAGCTATGCCTTGAGTCAAAGGCCATTTAGTGCTAATTATAATTTGTCCATCTCCATTAATGAGATCCGTATAAACTACTTTACTGATTGGCTTATTTTCGCTCTGCATGGATTGATAGATTTTCATCCACATGGTTTCTCCTGCTATGTTTTCTGATTTTATAGGAAAAACAGAAAATGGCATGCAAAGAAATAAGCTTACCATTGTTTTCATAAGATACTTTGATAAAGTAGCGATAGCTTTTCGGCAGAACAAAAAAACCGTCGCCGGATTCAGTGATGCTACCAATAGCGATTCTCGTCTGGCTTATTACAGGTCACTGATTTCTGAATATAACTCAATCATACAAGAATTTTCCAGTAGGCTTTTGAATTTGTCTTTCCGATTGCCCGACCAGTCATTATTTAACAGACCGTTTTCATCGCGGGTATATTTCCATGCGTAATCGGCGTTGTCAATCATTGCTCTAATGTATGTGTCGTTTTTATCTATCCGGTAAAGTGCTTTTAATCCACGGAAAAGGATCACATTGAACCATGGGTTGGAGGGATAGAATTTCATTTCTCCCTTAATTGTGGGTTGAGGTTTAAGGAAAAAGTGATAGGAACCTGCGGCTGTTTGCTGGGTTTCTTTCAAGTATTTCTTGTCACCTGTTTCCTTATACAGAAGTACTCCGGCCTGTATCATCTGTCCGCTGTTGTACGTGAATTTGGCATATCCTATTTCGCCTTTTAAGTTTTTATTATCCCAATAGACAAAATCCGAAGGATCACACAGATTTTGACGTGTCCATTCGTAGGTCTTTTTTGCCCAATCCAGATATTTTTTGTCTTTGGTCAGGAGGTAAAGCTTCATGCTGAGCACAGCGGCAGGAGCATTGGAGCAAGTATTTTTAGATTCTTTTTTTTGCTCACACCAAAAGATGCCTCCATCCAGATCATCAGACCATCCTGAATAGATGTAATTGTGCAGGGCAATGGCCTTATTTAGATATTCTTTATTCTTTGTTGCTGCATAATAGTCACAAAAATCAAGAGCTACCCAATCGTTATCGTCATAATAACGATCATTCTGGCCTCCAAAAATGGGATAGGATTGATAACATTCCGGCTGGCGGGTAGTATCCCAATATAAATCGAGTCCAGGCTTGATTTGTTTGTCCATTAGAGTCTTGTATTTCTTATTTCCGGATGTTTTATACAAAGACACACAGCCCGATACCATAGCAGAATAGGGCCACAGGAAAGAAACTTCTTGCTGTGTAACTTCCGAACCGGTATTAGCCGTATACGTGATTTGCTGTTTAGGGTTTCGCGGATAAGTTTCTTGAAGCAGACCGTATTTTTTCACTTCATAAAGTGTTAATACACGTTCTAAAAGGGAATCTGCCCTTGATAGATATATCTTACCGCCCAATTGAGCAAACAAACCGGCGGGGATAATTAGAAAAACGATAATTATAAATTGTTTTTTCATCTTATTTCTTTTCAAAAATAGCTTTGATTCTTTTCATATCAAGCTTTGGTTTGCGGTCGTAATAATAAATGCCATTTTTTTCCTGTTCTACGTCCGTTAATTGTGTATAACAGAAACCACATACATTCTTTGAAGCCAATAGACCATCAATTTGAGCTTCGAGACGAGCATAAAACGCTTCTTCGTTCTCGGGTATGCCACCATAACCCCATGAATTTTTGCGGTCTTTTTCTTCCATCCATGGTATGCCTCCGAATTCGTCAACCATATAAGGCTGTCCTTCATAAACGGCTAGGTAATCTTTGCCATGTGCATTTCTGTATGGCTCTTTGCCTTTTGTTATCTTTAGTTGTTCGATGAGTTTATCTTTGTCCTGTTCGTAGTTATGAACACTCCAGATATCCGTTACAATATGATTGTCACCACTGGCATCATTGATGAGGCGTGTAGGGTCAATGGCTTTGGTAATATTGTACACGTCGTGTATCATACGAACATAAGCGTCAGGGCCACCACCCCAAGTCTCATTAAAGGGTGTCCATGTTACCAATGAAGGATGATTACGATCGCGAATTACTACGTCATACCATTCGCTCAGGAAATTGCGAACAGCCAGCTCATTGTTTACATCCAGCATCCAGCTAGCCGATTCTCCCCAAGTGATATATCCTAGTTTGTCTGCCCAGTAATAATATCTCTCTTCAAATACCTTCTGGTGAAGACGAGCTCCGTTAAACCCGGCTTCTTTGCCTAATAAAATATCATTTTTAAGATCATTGTCGCTTGGTGCTGTCCATATTCCTTCCGGATAGAATCCTTGATCGAGCACCAAACGTTGGTAATAGGGTTTATTGTTCAAGTAAAAGCGACCATTTTCGATATGTATTTTCCGCATACCGGCATATGATTTTACTTCGTCTACAACTT
Organism: uncultured Bacteroides sp.; assembly: GCF_963666545.1. Classification (NCBI taxonomy): domain Bacteria; kingdom Pseudomonadati; phylum Bacteroidota; class Bacteroidia; order Bacteroidales; family Bacteroidaceae; genus Bacteroides; species uncultured Bacteroides sp. The sequence goes on from NZ_OY762899.1 coordinate 2,672,918, forward strand.
TACCCTTGGCATCTTTTACCAAATAAATTAAGTCGTAAAGAAATGGAGATTCGGGAGACCATAATTTTATATTTTTTATTGGCAGTACTATCACAGAGTTATTAGTACAATTTACCGCTTTTCGTGCAATTGTTTTGCCTCCGTCTTTAAGGATTACCTCCAGCGTATTGCCCGATTCTTTATAAAATTGAGGCTCGATAATAAGTTGCTTTTGATCGATGTCCGGACGTACAAATACTGATTTTAGGCCGTTGTCAGCCACGGCTTCCATCCACACGGTTTGCCAAATGCCTGTAGTGCGGGTATAAGAACATCCTCCCGAATAGTAGTTCCCGCATTGCTTCCCACCCGTTTGTAATCCGGAGCGGACATCATCCTTCACGAAAACGATCAGGTTGTGAGTCTTTCCGGGATGGACATACCGTGTAAGATCAACCGAAAAGGAGGAGGAATCACCAAAATGACGTTGTACGAATTTACCGTCAATAAAGACTTCTGTGCAATAATCCACTGCACCGAAATTCAGTAATATCTTCTTCCCATTCCAGTCAGAAGGAATAGAAATATTCCTTTGATACCACATTTGATTGATGAAATCGGTATAGCCAACCCCTGATAATTTGCTCTCCGGACAGAATGGAACAAGAATAGTTTTATCGAATTTATTTGCTGATTGCATGTGGCGGTCTTTCCCTGAATTGCCAAAATCAAAGTCGAAGGTCCAAGCTCCGTTCAGATTGACCCAATCTGTACGTTCAAACTGTGGACGAGGGTATTCCTTACGAGGAGCATCTGTGCTGAAGCAAGCTAGGTTATTCAATGCTAAAAGCATTGTTGCTATTAAGAAGGTTCTCATTTTCTATCTTTTTTATTTTTGTTTCTATTGAGGTTTTTTCTATAAATCCTTAATGTTGTTTTATTCTGCTGTATTTGGAAAAGCTGAAATTCTCAAACGTGCTGCGCCCATAGGAATTAGAGTTATTTCCTCTTTTTCTCCTTTTGGCGCATTCATTTCGGGGAGTTCACTGCAAAGCCCATATTGATCAAGCGTCCATGAGGGAACTTTTCTGCCGATAGCTTTTACTTCTAGGGGCACACTTTCGGTAGTGAATGGAAAGTTGTCTGCCGGCCACTCTTTACGTACAACTTTAAAGTTTTTAAGAGGCTCTTTCTTGCCGATTACTAAGGCATAGTTCCATGGGCTCTTAGCATAAATTTCATAAGTCGGCCATTTCTCTGTATCGGCCCCTTTCTGCCATTGAGAATCTCCTATGGCAGTGGCGCGACTATCTTTTTTCACATAATCTTCATCGATCTTAAGTGACATAGTTAAAGGTCCATAGTTTACGCTGATACTATTTTTGTTCACTTGCCAGGTGCGCATGGAGAGTTCCATCGGAAATTTAATTTCTATTCTGTCATTGTTTGTCCATTTGCGATTAATGCAAACGTATTTGCCGGCTTGTATGTTAGCATTGATAGCTTTACCATTAACGGAAATTGTTGCCCCTTTCGTCCACGAAGGTATCCTCAGATAAAAAGGGAAATCAACATTTTTCTTAGTATTGACTGTAAATCGTACTCTCTCTTCAAAAGGGTAGTTCGTCTGTTCATGGATAATCACTTCATTCCCGTTGCCTACTTTGACAGTGGCTTTACAAGCTACATATAAAGCAGTTGCTACACCATTGTCAGGAGTAGCAAGCAGGAGATGTTCTGCATAGTAAGGCCATCCTTGTGCATGGTTATGTTGGCAACAACGACTACTGAAAGGATTCATTGCCAAAAACGGACCGCTGTTATCAATGCCCGGATGGTGATTCTTTGCATCACTGACAACTTGGTTGGGGCAGGTAATATAGCGTAATGCTTTAAAATCAGGCATTACGGCAGCCGGATAAGTGTTAAAAGCTACATCCTCACAATTCTCCGCCCAAAACGGATCGCCTGTCATACAGAGCAGAATCTCATCAGAGGCCATTTGTTCTACCATTCCGCAGGTCTCCACCCCTTGTCTTGGGTCAATATATCCCATGCGGGCATTTTCGTCTGCTCCGAACATCCCACCAGGTACTTGCCCGAATGTACGGCGAATCAGATTGAAAGCATTATAAGAAGCATTCAGCATTGCAGAATCTCCGGATAGCATATAATAAGTAGCCGGTTCACGGAAACCTTGCGCTATATTTACATTGTGCCAGTTCGGCAATGATGAAGGGCGAGTCCAGTCGGCTGTGTTCTGGTGAATTTTTTTAGCTAATTTCAATAAGAACTTATCTCCCGTTTTATTATAAAGCCAGTATACACTAAGTAGGTTGTCTCCTCCACGGCTGTTTTCCCAATAATCTTTTAGGAATTTTTCATCGGGGATAGCCAGTTGCCATTTGAAGTAATTAGTCATCAGGTTAATTACCCGTTGATCGTTTGAATATTCATAATAAGATTGAAGGCACCAAAGCATAATCATTTGCGCCCATAATTCAGGCTTTCCGTCTTTCTGGTTCATAGGTCCGAAGAAACCGTCCGGACGCTGGCTTTTCAATGCACCTTCAATCCATATTTTTGCTTCGTCAATCATACTTTTATCACTCAAGATATAAGCTAAATCACCGTATCCTTTCAGCCAGTAAGGCACTTCCTCCCAGCCGTGATCTCCTCCACTGGTGAGCCATGCATTATCTTTTTTGCCTAACCAGGCACTGATTTCATTCAAGTGCCCTGTCAATCCGTCTCTTTGGAGTTCCAGATATTTTTTTAGCCATCCTTCGGGTTGGATACTTCCTATCGGTAGTTTTATGAAGTTCATAGGCTTCAAAGGCTGACGGTTACTCATGTAGTTCATGTTGGTTTGTCCGTTATCGGGTCGACTGACAATGCTTGTTTTTGCTGATAGCTTGTTAGGTATAGAGGATATCACAAGGAATCCAAATGCGGTCAGAAACCTGGTAAGGTTCCATTTTAGGCTCTTCATTTTACACATTCTTATGTTTTTTATAGTTACTCTTTAAGGTAATTATGGGCTCAATTCGGTAACGAAAAGTCGGCTTGTTTTTTATATGCCTGTTTATTTAAACTGAAAACCACGCTACAAAGTTTATGAATATCGGCTAAAAAGTCGCAAATAAACTATTCAATAAATAGTAAAAACTGACCAACATAAATTGGGTATTCTTTCGAATAGACTTAAAATGAACGAAAAGAATAGATATTATTGTTTGTTGAGCAATGTTTTTCCTGATATTAGGCTAAAATATTTTTTCTTTGTAACATCTTAAAAGGCATAAAACGATGAAGATAGAATGGTATTTGTCATTAGCTGCATTATTTCTCTGCATATCCTGCGGAACCAAGGGAACAAGAGAAAAAAAAGAGTCTGTAACAAGGGGCACTTACACGAATCCTTTATTGCCGTCGGGAACCGATCCCAGTGCTGTTTTTCTTAATGGCAAATACTATTACACGCATGGCACTGAAGATAAAATTCTTCTTTGGGCAACATCTGATATTACAGACTTGGCTCATGCTACTTGCAAAACTGTGTGGTTGCCTAAAGAAGCATCAAGTTCGTATCATCTTTGGGCACCGGATATAAATTATATAAATAATAAATGGTATATATACTTTGCTGCTGATGATGGGAATACAGACAATCATCAATTGTATGTGATTGAAAATACGTCGCCCGACCCGATGAAGGGAGAATTTAAAATGAAAGGGTGTATAATGACGAATAAAGAATGGAACTGGGGAATACATGCGTCGACTTTTGTGAATAAAGGAGTTCAGTATCTGTTATGGTCCGGATGGCCGAAACGTAGAATAAGTGCGGAAACTCAATGTATTTATATTGCAAAGATGAAAGATCCCTGGACACTTGATTCTCCCCGTATCCTTATATCGAAGCCGGAACATGAATGGGAAAGGCAATGGGTGAATCCGGATGGCAGCCGTACTGCGTATCCTATTTACGTAAACGAAGGACCGGAGTATTTTCATTCGAAGGGTTACAAGAAAGTTATTGTTTATTATTCAGCCAGCGGCTGTTGGTCTCCTTATTATTGTGTAGGGATGCTAACAGCTGATGCAGATAGTGATTTGCTGAATCCGGCATCTTGGACTAAGAGCCCTGTTCCGGTATTTAGTCAGTCGTTAAGCGGTGGTGTATATGGACCGGGAAGTGTTTCGTTTGTTCCTTCTCCGGATGGCAAAGAATTATATATGCTCTATCAGGCAAGAGATGTGCCCAATGGAGACACGGGAGGGCCTGAAACCCGTAGCCCGCGTATGCAAAGAATAGATTGGGATGTCAATGGAATGCCTGTTTTAGGTATTCCGGTTCGTGATGGAGTTGCTCTGCCTAAACCTTCGGGTACTCCTGTGAGATAAAAGGTTTTTTTTTGAAGTTTTTTTGATTTCGGCAGGTGATATTTCGCTTGTCTAGGGAGATTACATATGTAATTAATGCTCAGAGTTGGAGTGCTTTGAAAGAATAATTGAACAGAACTCGCTGAATAGTGAATTGGCTTTTAATCAAGGTATAGATCGTAGAAAGATAATGTTTTAAGTGTTTAATAGTAAATATATTTATGTTATGAAGAAAATGCTAATGATGGCTTTATTGGTGGGCTTGGCGAACAGTATGCAGGCAACTGATTTATTTAAAGCAAGTAGGAATGTTGCATTACGTGCACCGGCGGTACCTCTGATCACATCAGATCCTTACCTGTCGATCTGGTCGCCCTATAACACTTTGAATGAGGGAATTACAACTCATTGGACGGGAACGGAGCATCCACTGTTGGGGGCCTTGCGGGTCGACGGAAAAACGTATCGTTTTATGGGGAAAGATAAGATGAATCTGGAAACTATTGTACCGATGACGGATACCGGCGCATGGCAAGGAAGTTATACGTATGCTCAGCCGGCTAACGGATGGGAAGAGCTTCAGTTTGATGACAGCACATGGAAAAGAGGTGAAGCAGCTTTTGGAACGTCGGATATGCCCCGTGTGAAAACAAGATGGGACTCTCAGGACATTTGGGTTCGCAGAGATTTTGATTTGAACAGCGATCTTAGCAAAGAAAGTATTTATTTAAAGTATTCGCATGATGATGTGTTTGAACTTTATCTGAACGGCGAGAAACTTGTAGTTACTGACAATTCGTGGAACAATGACGTACTGCTTGAACTTTCGGACAGTGCCAAAAAGAAATTGCGTAAAGGGAAAAACATACTTGCCGCACATTGTCACAATACAATGGGAGGTGCTTATGTGGATTTTGGATTATATCGGCATAACAAGCAGACTGTTAATTTTGAAACGGCAGCCGTCCAGAAGTCGATAAGCGTGCTTCCAACGCAAACTTACTACACATTTACTTGCGGTCCGGTGGAACTGGATGTTGTGTTTACTGCTCCTTTATTGATGGACGACTTGGATTTGCTGTCTACTCCGATTAATTACATCTCGTATCGTGCACGTTCTTTGGATAAGAAACAGCATAGTGTGCAGATATATATGGAGACTACTCCACAGCTTGCGGTGAACGACCTGACGCAACCCACTATAGCTAAAACAATCCGTCGTAATGGCATTAATTATGTAAAAGCCGGAACGATCGATCAGCCCATTACCGAACGTAAAGGTGACGGTGTGTGTATTGACTGGGGATATGTTTATCTGGCAGGAAACATAGGGGTAAACAAGGCTGTCAGCTTGGGCAACTATTATAATATGAAGAATGAATTTGTGACGAACGGTAAATTATTGCCTTCGCAGGCAGAATGTATTACCCGACGTGCCGACCAGATGCCGGCTATGGCTTATTCAGACAATTTGGGTAAGGTTACTTCCGATGGAAAGGGAGGATATATGATGCTGGGCTACGATGACGTTTATTCTATTGAATATCTATATCAGCGTCGGATGGCTTATTGGAAGCACGGTGGTAAGGTAAGTATCTTTGATGCTTTCGAGAAAGCAAAAGCAAACTATGCTTCTGTGATGGAGCGTTGCCGTACTTATGATGAAATGATTATGGCCGATGCCGAAGAAGCCGGAGGAGAGGAATACGCCGAATTGTGTGCGCTTGCCTATCGCCAGGTCATTGCGGCTCATAAATTGTTTACCGATCAGGACGGCCATTTATTGTTCTTCTCCAAAGAGAACAACAGTAACGGCTGTGTGAATACAGTTGACCTTACTTATCCTTCTGCTCCTCTATTCCTTGTTTATAATCCCGAGTTGGAGAAAGCAATGATGACAAGTATCTTTGAATATAGTGCCAGCGGACGTTGGAACAAGCCTTTCCCAGCACACGATATGGGCACTTATCCTATTGCTAACGGACAAGTATATGGTGGAGATATGCCGATTGAAGAAGCTGGAAACATGGTAGTGCTTACTGCTGCTATTTCTAAGATAGAAGGAAATGCAAGCTATGCGAAAAGGTACTGGGATTTGTTAACGATCTGGACAGATTATCTGGTGGAGTACGGACAAGATCCCGAAAACCAGCTTTGCACCGATGATTTTGCCGGACATTGGGCACACAATGCTAATCTTTCTGCCAAAGCTATTATGGGTGTGGCCGGATATAGCGAAATGGCACGCATGCTGGGCATGAATGGTGTGGCCGATAAATATGCTGATACAGCTAAGAAGATGGCTGCTAAATGGGAGCAAATGGCCAATGAAGGAGATCATTACCGCCTGGCTTTTGACCGAAAAGGTTCTTGGAGCCAGAAGTATAACATCGTTTGGGATAAAATGTGGGGTCTGAACCTTTTCCCAAACAATGTGATTGAAAAGGAAGTTGCTTATTATCTCACGAAGCAAAATCCGTATGGACTTCCGTTGGATTCACGCAAAGAGTATACCAAGTCCGACTGGATAATGTGGACGGCTGCTATGGCACCTGATAAGGCTAGTTTTGAGAAGTTTGTCTCTCCGGTATATAAATATGCCAACGAGTCGGTTTCACGCGTACCTTTGAGTGACTGGCATCACACGGATAGCGGTAAGTTTGTTGGCTTTAAAGCACGTTCCGTCGTTGGAGGGTACTGGATGAAAGTACTGATGTACAAGATGCAGAAAAAGTAAATACCTGATGCCCCGCCCCTGTAACTGGATTTCTTCCGCCTACAGGGGCGGGTTTCTTTTTGACACTCTGTATATTCTACCTGCTCTTATTTGCGCTTTTTGGCCTCTTGCATTGTGCCCTGACGGAATGAGGCGATTCTAGTGTTGCTGTTAAGATTCACTTTGCTTATAACTTGAAGCCATTCGTGTTGAAGTGATAACTTAAGTGGCTATATGTTGACGTCTTTTCTCTATTCGTTTGTCTACACGTTATTTTGCTACTCGGGTGTGTTCTCTGCTTATGGGGCTAATAATGTAAATATAGCCTTGAAAACGGCCTTTTTACCCAATGCACCTTTACTTTTAATGTAATGCACCTTTGTTTTGATGAAATGCACCCTTACATTTAAACAAATGCAACGTTCCTTTTCTTCAAAATATGCCTTCAAAAAGAGATAATAATGTATTTATATTATTGAAATATGAATTACTATGTATATTATTACGCTTTGGTTACCTTTTTATCTTCTATTTGCTCTTCCTTCTCAAAAGGTCCGGTTAGCTATTTCTATGCTTTTGCTTCTTTTTGTTCGCTGTTTACGCTTAATTGATGCCTATTTAATAAAAGCATGGCCGCAGATTTTAACTCTTCAATCAGAGCGTTAAATCTGCGGCCAATTAGCTTTTAAACGGTAATTAGTATTTTTCGCCATTCATCCAAGCATATCCAACACCTCCTTCGAAGTTGAATACATAGTTTGGATAATGTTTTAACAGAAACAGGTTCTGATTGATTGCATTCCATTTGAATTTTTTTTTTAAAACATAATGAAAGTCATATAAAAGAAAAAAGCTATTCAATAAATAGCAAAAATTGGCCAGAACCGGATTGCGCACCTCTGCTGGGCTTTTATTTCTGTGAAAAGGATAGTTTTTTTTGTTTATTGGACGGAAATTATCCTAAAATTAACTTAAAAAGGCCTCTCTTTGTTGCGTTTTAAAACATAAAGGTCATTATTAAGTTACCGCTCGGAAAGGCTTATATATATATAAAAAAGAACTTTTGTCATAAACCTGTTTTTTTAAATTTATTTACTATGTGTAAAAAAAACAAATGTTTTGCCTTGGCTAGTCATAGCAGAATGTGGTGCATTCCATTTTGTATGGCTGCTTTTTCACTATTTCCTGGTGCATATAGTTCCGCTAATACTGATAATTTGGCATTAGAAACTGCATTGATTGCGAATTCCGTTCAACAGCAGCGAACTGTAAAAGTAAAAGGAGTAGTCTTGGACACCAATGGCGAATCGGTTATTGGTGCTAATGTGAAGGAAGTTGGTGGTGGTGCTGGTACTATCACTGATATTAACGGCGAATTTTCATTGGACGTAGGTCCTAAAGCAGTATTGGAAATCTCCTTTGTTGGCTATAGTACTAAAAGAGTACCAGTGAATGCTTCGAACTCTGTTAAAGTAACATTGAGTGAAGATACCAAAGTATTGGATGAAGTAGTCATAACCGGTTTTGGTATGTCTCAAAAGAAGGCTACTCTTACAGGTGCTGTCTCATCTATAAAGTCAGATGATATTGAACGGTCATCGGCGGCAACGGCTTCCGGCGCTTTAGTTGGTAAAATTGCCGGTTTGAATACCCGTCAACAGGACGGTCGTCCCGGATCTAGTACAGCTCTTCAGATTCGTAACATGGGAGATCCATTGTTTGTTATTGATGGTGTGCAATCTGATGGAGGACAATTCAATAACCTTGATTTCAATGATATTGAATCTATCTCTATATTGAAGGATGCTTCTGCTGCTATTTATGGTATTCGTGCAGCTAATGGCGTTGTTGTAGTTACAACGAAGAAAGGTCGGCGTAATACAAAGAATACCGTATCACTTAATGCTTATTATGGTTGGCAGAAAAACTCCGTTTGGATAAAGCCTGCAGATGCCAAAACTTATGTTAAAGCGTACGCTGCTGCTGAAACTTGGGCAGGAAAATCGGATAATGAACGCAGATACCCGAGGGCTGAATACGACAAGTGGATGGCTGGTACCGAAAAAGGATACCAAGGCTTTGACTGGAATGATTACATTTGGGGATCTGCTCCACAGTACTATGTGAATGCGAATTTCTCAGGAGGTACGGAGAAGGCTAATTATTATGTAGCTCTCTCTCATTTGGGGCAGGATGCTACAGTTCATAACTATGGAGGTTTTAAACGTACGAATGTACAGATGAACATCGATATGAATGTGAATGAACGTTTTAAGATTGGTGCTACAATGAATGGACGTATTGAATCTCGTCAGAATCCGGGCGTTCCGGGGACAGACGATTATTGGTTGCCTCGTTTTGCCGTAATGAAAAATTGGCCCACTACCGGGCCGTATGCAAATGGTAATCCACTCTATCCACAAAAAACCTCGACGGACGATAATACAAACTTTGTAATTCTGGATTATAAAACTTCAGGTAAGTTTACCGATGTTTGGCGTGTCATTCAAATGCAGGCCACAGCGGAATACGAAATTTTGAAAGGGTTGAAGGCTAAAGCTATGGTGGGATATTATTTTGCTTATCGTGAGCAGGATAATCATGAATATACGTATAAATTATATCGTTATGACGCTGCTACCGATACTTATCCGGTGACTGTTAACATGAGCAATCCTTATCGTGAGCGCACTCGTTCGAAAGTGGAAGATCAATTCTCTAATTTTCAGTTGAACTATGATCATAAATTCGGCCAGCATTCAATCAATGCAATTGCGGGCTTCGAAGCGTCACAGCGTCGGACTCCGAGTATCTACGTGCATTCTATTCCGGTTGCAAACAATATGAACTTGATTAATTTCAAGGAGGTGGATACTTACAATGATGATGGAAACAATACACAGGCTCGTCTGGGATGGTTGGGTCGCATCAACTATAATTATGGAGATAAATACCTGCTTGAATTGATTGGCCGCTGGGATGGTTCTTGGAAATTCCCACCCAATAAACGTTGGGGCTTTTTCCCTTCTACTTCTTTGGGATGGCGAATTTCTCAAGAGAAATTCTGGCAAGAAAGCAAATTGGGTAAAATCTTTACTGACTTGAAACTTCGTGGATCATACGGACTTGTCGGCGATGATAATGTGAGTGGGTATAATGCATTTGATTACATGGAAGGATATGACTATAAGAATGGCGGATCAGTAATTGATGGGCAATATGTAGTGGGTACCAAACCTCGTGGATTGCCTAATACAACATTGTCATGGATTAAAGCGAAAATCTTGGATATCGGCGTTGATATGGGCTTCTTGAATAATCGTTTGACTGCACAGGCCGATTTTTTTCGCCGCATACGTACAGGTTTACCTGCCGGACGTTATGATGTATTATTACCTTCTGAATTAGGCTTCAGTTTGCCTAATGAAAATTTAAATGCAGATGTAAATATCGGCTATGATGCTATGGTTCGCTGGGCGGATCAGATAAATGATTTTAATTATAGTGTAGGTGCCAATATCACTTATTCTCGTTTTTACGACTGGGAACAATATGACAACCGCCGGAGTAATTCATGGGATACATATCGCAATAGTATTTGGCATCGTGTAGGTTATGTTAACTGGGGTTTGACGGCCGATGGGCGTTTCAAAGATTGGGAAGAAATAGCAAATTATCCGATAGATAACGACCGTCAGGGTAATACAACTGTTGTCCCTGGTGATATCAAATACAAAGATGTGAATAATGACGGGGTGATCAATGGAATGGACGAACGTCCTATTGGCTACCGTTCTGATTCAACTCCAAACCTGAATTTCGGTATTAACCTTTCTGCCGGATGGAAAGGATTTGATCTCTCTATGGATTGGACTGGCTCCAGCATGACTTCATGGTTCCAACAGTATGAAACAGCCCACCCATTTCAGAACGATGGGAATAGTCCTGCCGAAATTTTTAATGACGCATGGCACTTGTCAGACGTTTGGGATGCTAACAGCGAATTAATTCCCGGTAAATATCCTTTAGTTCGTTTGAATAATAATGATAGTCCTTACTGGAAGAGTACTTTTTGGGTGCATAATGTAAGTTATATCAAACTTCGTAATCTGGAATTGGGCTATACATTACCTAAAATGCTATTAAATAAGACGGGTATAAGCAATGTACGTTTCTATTTTTCCGGATCGAATTTGCTTACATTGACCAATGTTCCTATTGATCCGGAAGGTGCAGCTAGTAATGGCCTAGATTATCCTACCATGCGCGTCATTAACATAGGTGTAAACCTCAAATTTTAACGAATTATGAAGAAAAGATATTTTTGGGCTGCCGTTGTTGGGTGTTTGCTCTCATTAGGTGGTTGTAGTGGTTTCTTGGATCAGACGCCTGATCGTATACTGAATAATGATCAGGTATATGGCGATCCGAATCTGGTCAAATCAGTATTGGCCAATTTATACGAACGTATTACATGGGGACAGCGTTTAGATTCTCCAAGTGATTATTCTCTTTTGGATGATGCTATTCAATATAGCCGTGAAGGCCGTCAGGATGAAGACCGTAACTGGTGGAGGGTTTATGATTATGAATTAGTTCGTAATATTAATCAGTTTTTGAAAGGCTTGAAGGAATCTACAGCATTGAGTGATGCAGAGAAGGCTCCATTGGAGGGTGAGGCGCGATTAATTCGAGCATGGTATTATTTCTGCATGTGTCGTTCATTGGGCGGTATGCCGAACGTAGGTGATAATGTATATAGCTATACTTCGGGTATGGATATCACGACTCTTCAAAACCCGCGTGAATCGGAGGCTGCTACATACGATTATGTCATTAGTGAGTGTCATGCAATAGCTGATATAATGAATAAAGATATAACTATTCACTCAGCTCGTGCCAATAAATGGGCTGCTAAGATGTTGGAGGCCCGTGCTGCACTTTATGCCGCATCTCTCGCCAAGTATAATAATGAAATGAGCCAACCGCTTAAAACCGCGGGTGGTGAAGTTGGAATCGATGCCAGCAAAGCAAATGGTTATTACGAAGAAGCATTGGCAGCAGCTGCAGATGTGATTGACCACAGTCCTTACTCATTAATGAAAGCGGGAAATAAGGCTACTTGGCAAGATTATGCAGATAATTTTTATAATGCTATTTGTGAAAAGAATGGCAATACGGAAGTTATCTGGGCTCGTGATTATGTGTATCCGGGACAAACTCATGGATTTACAAAATCTTGTTTGCCTCGTAATATGAACCAAGATGTAGAGTCTAGTTTGTTGTCTGTCTTGTTGAATCTTGTAGAAGCTTATGAACCTATTGAAACCAGCACTCCTGGAATGCCTGCAAAGTTCGAAACTGGTACTCTTCAAAGTCCTGTGTTCTTTAATAAAGCTACTGATCCGTTTACTGGTCGCGATCCTCGTTTGGGGGGTACTGTACTTTATCCGGGTTCATTCTTTAATGGTCAGGAAGCTGTTTTACAGGGAGGTCTGTTAGAAAAGGGCTCAAACGGAGGATGGAATATTTTGACAGCTAAAAGAGGTGACCAAGATGCTGAGGGGAATATCATTACTGCTGATAGTGGTCCATACGAACCAGCTGATGACCGTCAGTGTAACAGAACAGGTTTTTATATCCGTAAATTTTTGGATGCAACTCCTTCTGCTGGAACGATAGGGCGTGGATCAGAAATGTGGAATCCTTATTTCCGTATCTCTGAAGCTTATATGATTGCTGCCGAAGCTTCATTTGAATTGAAAGGTAGCAATGATGAAGCATTGGGGTATATTAATGAAGTGCGTGAACGTGCTGGTGTGAAACCGTTAGTTACGCTTACATTTGAGAATATTGTTCATGAGAATCAAGTTGAATTTGCTTTCGAAGATCATCGTTGGTGGGATTTAAAGCGCTGGCGTTTGGCTGATAAAATCTGGAATGGAGATAGTAATAATCCTTCCGCGCAACGTCGTGGTCTATGGCCTTATCGCGTACTTGCTCCAGGTGATTCTAACGATGGTAAATGGGTGTTCTTTGAAAAGAATATGACGGAAATTTATCCTTATCCGTTGAAGTTCGAGGCCAGACAGTATTATGCTGAATTGGATGGAGGTTGGCTGAATAACAATCCGAAATTGGTAAAGAATCCATATCAATAATTTATTAATTCATAAAGAAATGAAACTAATATCAACTATTTTTTCGATATTATTGTTGGGATTAATGATAACCACCAGCTGCACGAAAGATAATTATGATGCTCCAAAATCAACCCTCTATGGGCATATTGTTTATAATGGAGAATCTTTGCAACTTCGTGGAACGAGTGAAGCTGTACAGCTTCAGTTATATCAGGATGGATATGAGAGGCATGATCCCATAACTGTTTATGTTGGGCAGGATGGAGCATATTCTGCCAAGCTATTCGACGGCGAGTATAAGATGGTAACCAAAGATCACAATGGACCTTGGGTGAACAGTCGCGATACTACGGTAATAACAGTAAAGGGTAGCACCTTACATGATGTGGTAGTAACTCCCTTCTATACAATTTCCAATGCTAACATTGCCTTGACGGGTAATGTATTGAAAGCATCATTTAGTATTAATAAAGTTGCAGGTACTAAAATAGACCGTATCATTCTGTTGGTGAATACAACTCAGTTTGTTGATGATGTTTGGCACAATATTCTTCGCGCGGACGAAGCTGATAATGAAAGTGTATGGAATGCTCAAGGGGAATATTCAATAGAGAATGACCTGAGTACTAACAGTACTTTCCTGGAAGCAAAGTCTGCTTATGCCAGGGCTTGCGTGTGGTCTTCCGGTTCGGATCAAGGAATTTATTCTCCTGTGTTCCGTCTGAAGTGACTTGTATAAGTATTTAATATCAAAAAGAGTACTGGTATAACTGGCACTCTTTTTGATATTAAATTGGGTTCACTGAATAAATGCAACGCATTGATATTCAGCTAATTTATTTATGATTCAATCATCTGTTTAATATTTAAATTACTATTTTTTATGTTAACGGGATTTTGTCGGAACAAAGAATTGATCTATTTGCCACTCTCTGGCACATAATTGTACAGTTAACAGCATGAGTGAGGTCATTTCGTCATAAAAATGTATTTTATTTGCTAAAATCCTGTGATTGCAATTATTCAGTGAACCCTGTGTAAAGCTTTACATTGTTCTTCAAGGAAGCCAAAGGATTGCTCGATCCAGGTAAATGTCAGGTGGGGAATTTCGCTTCCAAGATTGCCAGTACATCGCTCGTTGCCCCGCAGTACAATCCGTTCTCCCTTGTAAAGCGGTTCAATGCTTGCGAAACAATGGGAAAATTCTTCGAGAAAGCAACCAAAGACTCTTTGGAACTCTCGATTATTGAAAGAATATGGAGGAAACTTCAAGAAGTGGTCATAGCTATAGCAAATCTCTTCTACCTGACGGATGAGGATATATACGATGCCGTGATTAATCATTCTGATGAACTGGCCCATGTTTGTGATATTTGCAGACTAAAACTTGCAAGTAGAACTTGCGAAACTCGAATTATAGAATATAAAAAACTGTTCAAACAACAGTAGAAATAGATAATATCTTCTACAAATATTCTTATAGAAGTGAAAAGAACGGTTTCTTTCTTTCTTTGAATAGATATTTTCCTTAATATAACTTAATTAGACGTTCTTTTGTCACAATTCGAAAAAAAATGCTATGGGAAATATTGAGTCTGCATTTAACATGGGAAAATATATTATATTCTACTTCCCATGTCATTTTGTTCCATTTTGACAGTAAACGTAAAAAACACATTCAAGGCACAATCAGTGATGAATATATATGTATCACTTCTTTTTTAATCTTTAAAATCTTATGTATTATGAAAATGAAAAGTAGCATGAAAAGTAAGCATTGGCATATCCGCTGGATGGTATTGATGCTGATAGCTGTTTGTTTGGGAAGTTGTAATGATAATAAGGACAATTCGGGCTCGGATGCTTATGATCCGTCTCAATCTGTGTTGATTTCCGACTTCACACCAAAAACGGGAGGCATAGGTCAACGATTGGTGCTCTATGGAAAGAACTTTGGCAACGATCCTTCGATTATCCATTTGTTTATTGGTGGTAAAGAGGCTAAGGTGATTGGCGTTAATAGTGAAAGTCTCTATTGTCTTGTGCCAGAAAAGGCGTATAATGGTAAAATTGAAATACGTGTTGGTAAGGACGAAAATCCAGGTATTGCCACTGCAAAAGAAGTGTTCGATTATCAGAGGAAGATGGTAGTCAGCACGTTGTGCGGGCATAGAAATGAAAGAGACGATCAGGGCTGGAGAGATGGTTCGTTTTCCGAAGTCGTCGGATTTGCAAGACCTTCTTGGATGAAGTTTGATCCCAAAAACCCGAGACATCTCTATATGTCATATGACGGATACGATGTCAATTTAATCAATTTTGAAGATAGCACAGTGAGTACGCCAATCACGAGAGGAATGGGCAACTGGAGCCGTCTGCGTAGCATCGATTTCACTATCGACGGTAAATACATGATTATAGCGAACGATAACGACGGAAATGGAACCAACAGCCTCAGCGTCTCTATCCTGTCTCGAGCGGGTAATTTCAAAGATCCGGAACAGTTAGTTTTATACAAACAATGCAACGGAGCATCCATCCATCCTGTTAATGGTGAGTTATATTTCAATAGCTTTGAAAAAGGGCAGTTTTACCGTTACGACATGGAGAAATATTTTAAAGGAGAAACAGGCCCTAAGGATTATGAGGAGTTGTTTAAAATTCAAGATAATGGATGGGAATACAATATCCAAATACACCCGTCAGGTAATTATGCGTATATTGTTGTTGTCAACCAGCATTATATTTTGCGGACCGATTATAATTGGGAAAAGAAAACTTTTACTCAACCCTATCTAGTATGCGGCGAGGCCAGAACATCTGGTTGGGTCGATGGAGTCGGCTCTAAGGCACGTCTAAATAATCCTTATCAGGGAGTTTTTGTGAAAAATCCAAATTATGCCGGAAAAGAAGATGAGTACGATTTTTATTTTACCGAACAGAATAATCACGATATTCGTATTTTAACACCGGAGGGAAAGGTAACAACATTTGCCGGACGCGGAAGTTCAAGCGTCAATTCTAATCCTTACGGACACATTGACGGTGACTTGCGTTTGGAAGCCCGCTTCGACCAACCGACAGGACTTGCATACGATGCAGAACACAACGTGTTTTATGTGGGCGACTATCAAAATCGCTGTATTCGTAAGATCTCTTTAGAAGAAGAATAATTAATGAATAAACACACAAGTATATGAAGAAATTTCTATTAGTATATGTCCTGCTGCTTACATTTTTGACAAATGCTTTTGCACAAGAGACAATCGTAGTGACAGGTGTGGTTGTCGATGCCAATAAAGAGCCGATGATCGGTGCCAATATCACAGTCAGTGACATGCCGGGATTAGGAACTATTACCGATTTGAATGGTCACTATCGAATAAAGATGGAACCTTATCATAAACTGGTCTTTTCGTACATCGGCTTTGACAAGATGGAAGTATTGGTGAAAGATCAACGCATTGTAAATGTTGTGATGAAAGAATCGTCTGCCAACGCGATAGATGAAGTGGTCATAACTGGTATGGGTGCCCAAAAGAAACTAACCGTGACTGGCGCTATCACCACAGTGAAAGTGAATGATTTAAAGTCTAACCCTTCCTCAAGCATATCGAATTCATTGATAGGTAACGTGGCAGGTATAATGGCAATGCAAACATCAGGGCAACCAGGTAAGAACTTTTCAGAGTTCTGGATTCGTGGTATCTCTACCTTTGGTGCTAGCAATAGCGCCTATGTATTGGTTGATGGTTTTGAGAGAGATTTGAACGAAATTAACATTGAAGACATTGAATCGTTCTCTGTATTGAAAGATGCATCTGCTACTGCCATTTACGGTTCAAAAGGTGCTAATGGAGTGGTTCTGATCACCACTAAGCATGGTAAGGCTGGCAAAATTAACATTGATGCCAAAGTGGAAACTTCGTATAACATGCGTACTATCACACCAGAATTTGTAGATGGTTTTACGTATGCCAACCTATTGAACGAAGCACGCATCACCCGTAACAATGCGCCAATCTATCAACCCGAAGAATTGGAAATTTTGCGTTTAAAGTTAGATCCAGACCTTTATCCCAATGTAAACTGGAAAGACTTATTGTTAAAAGATGGAGCGATGAGCTATCGTGCTAACCTGAATATGAGTGGAGGAGGCACCACAGCCCGTTATTTTGCATCCGCCAGCTATGTGGAAGATCAAGGCATGTATAACACTGACGAATCGTTGCGGAAAGACTACAACACTAATGCTAATTACAAGCGTTGGAATTATCGTCTGAACACTGACATCGATATAACGAAAACCACATTATTGAAAGTAGGTGTTTCTGGGTCACTCGCGAAACGTAATAGTCCGGGTTTAGGAGATAGCGATGTTTGGGGTGAACTCTTTGGGTACACACCCATTCGTACGCCGATTTTGTACTCCAATGGCTATGTGCCTGCCGTAGGTAGCGGTAACCAAACCAATCCATGGGTAGCAGCCACGCAAACCGGGTACAATGAGAACTGGGTAAATAATATCCAAACCAATGTTACATTGGAACAGAACTTCGATTTTATTACAAAAGGATTACGTTTCGTGGGGCACTTTGGCTATGACACGAACAATGAAAACAACATAGAACGTCGCAAATGGCCCGAACAATGGAAGGCAGAACGTGCTCGGAATGCTAATGGAGAACTTGTATTCACTAAGATCTCCGATCCAAGTGAAATGAAGCAATCGAGTAGTTCGAATGGTGACCGTCGGGAGTTTCTTGATCTGATGTTTAATTACGATCGTAGCATTAAAGCTCACCATTTAGGAGCTACTGCTAAATATATTCAGGATTCTTATGTAAAAACGCAGAATTTAGGCGACGACATTAAAAACGGAATATCCAAACGTAATCAAGGTTTAGCAGGGCGCGTAACCTATAATTGGAACTATCGTTATTTTATGGATTTCAATTTCGGATATACTGGTTCAGAAAACTTTGCCAAAGGACATCAATTCGGATTTTTCCCCGCTTATTCTGTAGCTTGGAATGTGGCTGAGGAGAATTTTATCAAAAAAAACTTCAATTGGATTAATATGTTCAAGTTTCGTTATTCTCACGGTAAAGTAGGTAACGACAATATGGGAGATGAACGTTTCCCATATCTCTATACCATAGGGGGGACATCAGGCTATCAATGGGCTCAATACGGGACTGACAAATCTTATGATGGCATGTATTATAGCCAAGTAGCTTCTCCCTACGTTACTTGGGAAGTTGCCACCAAGAATGATCTAGGGATGGATTTATCACTTCTCAAAGATAGATTCACAGTTACCGTAGATTATTTTGACGAAAAACGTGAGGGCATCTATTTGAAGCGTAATTTTTTGCCGCAAATAGTTGGTTTGGAAAGTAATCCTAAAGCTAATGTGGGAGCTGTCCGCTCAAAAGGTTTCGATGGTAATTTCACTTACAGACAGAAATTGGGAAACGTGGATATGACTGTTCGCGGCAACATGACCTATAGTAAGAATAAAGTTTTGGAGAAAGATGAAGAAAATAACGTGTATCCGTATCAGATGGAAAAAGGCTACCGGGTGGATCAAGCCAAAGGTTTGATCGCATTGGGATTGTTTAAGGATTACGACGATATTCGCAACAGCCCGCAGCAAGATTTCGGTGCATACCAGCCGGGTGACATCAAATACAGAGATGTCAATGGAGACGGAGTAGTAAATGATGGTGATAAGGTGGCGATTGGTGCAACTCGAAAGCCTAACTTGATTTATGGTCTGGGTCTTTCTGCCAATTGGAAAGGATTGGATGTGAACGTCCATTTCCAAGGCGCCGGCAAATCTACCTTTTTCATTTCTGGAAAAACGGTGTACGCATTCAGCGAGGGGGAATGGGGCAATCTGTTAAAAGGGTTGGTAGACTCAGACCGTTGGATTTCTGCTGATATATCAGGAAATTCGGCTACGGAAAATCCAAATGCTTCTTATCCACGATTGAGCTTTGGTGGAAATGCTAATAATTATCGAGAATCTACTTTTTGGTTGCGTAACGGATCGTATGTCCGCCTTAAAACAGTCGATATAGGATATACCATTCCTAAAGAGGTAGTCAATAAATTCCATTTTAATAATGTACGAATATTTCTAGTTGGTACTAATCTGCTGACCTGGTCAAGTTTCAAACTATGGGACCCTGAAATGGCTTCTCCTAAGGGAGAAGACTACCCCATGACTAAATCTATCACATTAGGACTAAGCGTTAACTTATAAAAACGAGATATGATGAAGAAAATATATATATTACTATTGATAGTACTGGGAATAGGAATGATTTCATCCTGCTCCGATTATCTGGAATCTGACCAGTATTTTAAAGATCGTATGACAGTAGAAAAGGTGTTTTCGAGTAAGCTGTATTCAGAACAGTGGCTTGCCCATACATATTCCTTTTTGACTGAAGAATGTGCAGATGTTTGTAGCAAGGGATTTACACCGCATTGCTTTGCAGACGATATGTATTATGGTGACCGTGACGGCAATTATGACCCTAATAACAAAAATGATTTATCATACAACAGATTCAAAGAAGGCGAATACACAGAGAATGACAAGCAAGCCACTTGGGAAAGGTGTTACAAGGGCATTCGTAATGCGACTATCTTTATTCAGAATATTGATATAAATAATGAGCTGACTTCCGTAGAAAGAGCGGACTACAAAGCACAAGCCCGATTCGTAAGAGCATACTACTATTGGCTATTGCTTCGTAAGTATGGGCCGATTCCTTTGCTTCCCGATGAAGGGCTTGATTATACGGAAAGCTATGACGACGTGGCTACTCCTCGCAGCACATATGAGGAATGTGCGGAATATATCAGCAATGAAATGGTAATCGCAGCAAAAGGTTTGCCTACCCATCGAGACGAACAATCCATAGCCCGGCCCACACGAGGTGCAGCATTGGCCACCCGTGCCAAAGCCTTACTATATGCCGCCAGCCCTCTGATGAACGGGAATGCGGACGACTATGCAAAAGAGTTGGTGGATAACAAAGGAAAGCAATTGTTGTCTCTCGACTATAAGGAAGGAAAATGGGCCAAAGCGGCCGCCGCGGCCAAAGATGTGATGGAACTTGGAGTATACCAGTTGTATGCGGCTAATTTCCGCAAATCCGGTGATGCTTCGTTCCCCGCGACCATCAATCCTCCGCATGACGACGAGTTCTCTAACCAGGATTGGCCAGGGGGCTGGGCCAACATCGACCCGTTTGAATCTTACAGAGCTGTGTTCAATGGCACGTTAAATGCAGCGGAAAATCCAGAATTGATTTTCACGCGCGGGCAAAACCAAAGTGGAGAAAGTGTCGCTACAATGGTGTTGCATCAGTTGCCTCGTATTGCATCGGGTTGGAATACACACGGGCTTACACAAAAACAATGTGATGCCTATTACATGTATGATGGCACAGACTGCCCGGGTAAGGATAAAGAAATCGGTCGTGGGAACGGTAGTAATCGTTTGATGAGCTATGTAACGAATGAAGATGTACAAGCTGGCCGGTACAAACCTCTAGCAGAAGGCGTTTCTCTACAATATGCAAATCGTGAACCACGCTTCTACGCTTCAGTGGCTTACAATGGAAGCATATGGCATTTAACCAATGAATCAGAGGAAAAGAACCGTGAGAAACAAGTTTTCTACTACCGCGGGGATGGTAACGGGTATACCAACACCATGTTTTGGCTCCGTTCCGGTATCGGCGTGATGAAATTCGTGCATCCGAGAGATACGTATCAAAACGGAGATATCAATAAAATAGTACCAAAAGCTGAACCTGCTATCCGCTATGCAGACATTCTGCTCATTTATGCGGAAGCATTAAATGAATTGGAAGGATCGTACAACATCTTGTCGTGGGATGGTTCACAAACTTATACTATTAGCCGCGACATCAATGAGATGAAGAAAGGTATCCGCCCCGTTCGCATTCGTGGTGGTGTACCAGATTATACAGCTGATGTGTATGGTAGCAAAGATGAATTTCGTAGAAAGCTGAAACGCGAACGTCAAATTGAGCTGATGGGCGAAGGTCAGCGCTATTATGATTTACGCCGATGGAAAGATGCGCCGGTGGAAGAATCACTACCTATCTATGGTTGCAATGCTTTAATGACTTCCGAGCAAAAAAACTTGTTCCATACGCCGGTGGCCGTATGGTCGCTCCCTACAACTTTTTCTCGCAAGATGTGGTTCTGGCCCATCAAACATGATGAGCTGAAGCGTAACAAACGCCTCACACAGAACCCGGGATGGACTTATAATGATTAACCCTAAATATAGATAAGTATATGAAAAATATATATATATTGTTATCCATACTAACCGTGCTAGTGTTGTGCAGCTCATGCAACGACGAATGGAAAGATGAACAATTTGCCCATTACGTTTCTTTTAAAGCTCCTATTGATAGTAAAGGGGTGACACAAATCAACGTGCGTTACAAATCCGAGGGGAAAGTGACATATAAACTTCCACTTATAGTGAGCGGATCGACCACAAACAACAGCGACCTATCTGTCCATGTAGCAGTAGATCCTGATACCTTGCAGGCGCTGAATTTTGAGCGCTTTCAAAGCCGTGAGGACCTTTTTTATAAAGAGTTGAAAAGTTCGTATTTCACAATGCCAGAAACGGTAAATATTTCTGCAGGTGAAAACACCTCTGTACTGAATATTGATTTCACATTGGGAAATATAGATTTAGTTGATAAATGGATACTTCCCTTGACTATTGTGGAGAATTCATCGTATGGATATGTGGCGAATCCTCGTAAGAATTATAGAAAAGCGTTGCTTCGTGTGATGCCTTTCAATGATTATTCGGGAGTATATAGTGGGACAGGGTTAAAGATTTATCTAGAAGGATATGAGGAGGATGCTGCCATCGTTAGGAGCGAAATTTCAACTTATGTAGTCGATGATAACACCATATTCTTCTATGCCGGAACCGTGGACGAAAGCCGCATAGATCGCCGCAATTATAAGATCCAAGCTTACTTCAACCGTCAAACAAAAACGGTTGCTTTCACTGCAGACAATCCGCAAATGAAATTTAAAGTGAACAAGGTTCCTTCTTATAGCGTGGAAGAAACGATGGATGCTACTCGCCCGTATCTGCTGCACCGCTATGTTACTATTAACAACATAGATTACAATTATACGGATTACACTTCCGTTCCAAACGCAAATATCTCTTATACAATCAAAGGTTCGCTGATTCTAGAGCGTAATATTAATACGCAGATACCAGATGAAGATCAGGCAATAGAGTGGTAAAGTATTATACTATGTGTAAGGGGCGTTTTCCAAAAGTGCCCCTTCTCTGTTTTTTGCACAAAGCTAAGGTATCATCTAAATGTAGATGAAATTTAAAAGGCATTTAAAAAAAATAGTAAACACATTATCATGAGAAACATCAAAAATCTATTTATCTTATTATTTATCTCTATCTCGACTATTCCTTGTTTTGCTGTAAACAAAATCCAGATAAACAATATAAGAGTCGAACTAAAGACGAACCCTGTGGGACTAGATGTCCTGAAACCTCGCTTTTCTTGGAAGATAATTTCAAAAATCCCCAATACAAATCAATTGGCTTACCGAATTATGGTTGCCGAATCTAGAAAGGATATACTTAATGAAAAGAATTTGATATGGGATACAAAAATTAGAAAAGATTCTTCTTCTCTCTTTGTGCAATATAACGGAGCAAAGTTATTATCGAGAAAAACATATTTTTGGAAGATTAAAGTTTATACCAACCAAGGAGAATCAAATTGGAACTATGGACATTGGTCGATGGCATTCTTGAATTCATCTGATTGGAAGGCTTCTTGGATTGGTTCTGACAAGATATCGAGCCGAGACACTTTAATAGGAAATACTCGCTTGTCGGCACGCTATTTAAGAAAGGAATTTCAGTCACCAAAAAGCATCAGGAGTGCCCGATTATATATTTCAGGATTAGGATTATATGAATGCTCCATTAACGGGAAAAAAGTTGGGAATGGAATTTTCACCCCTGCACAAACAGAATTCGCTAAACGAGTTTATTATAATGTTTACGATATAAAAAAACTTCTCGACGGGAAAGTAAATACAATCGGAGTAATTCTTGGAAATGGACGCTATTTTCCAATGCGAACAGATTCGGCTATAAAGACTCAATTCCCTCGGCTATTACTGCAGTTGGAAATTACAGGAGAAGATGGAAAGACAACAACTATTATTTCCGATGAATCATGGAAAATAACAACGAATGGCCCGATTAGGGCTAATAATGAATACGACGGTGAAAAATATAATGCCAATCTTGAAATGAAAGGTTGGAATTGTAATAAGTTTAATGATTCTTCTTGGGAGAAAGCGCAATTAGTAGCATCGCCAAGTGAAAAAATAGCCTGCCAGAATACACCGAACATCCGTACCATGGAAAAAATCACTCCTATCTCTATAAAGGAATTAAGAAGTGGTTGCTATATAGTCGATATGGGCCAAAATATGGTAGGCTGGGCAAATGTGACTCTCTATGGGAAGAAAGATGTTCCGGTAACAATGCGTTTCTCAGAGACTCTGAATAGCGACGGTAGCCCATACATTAAAAACTTGAGAACTGCTAAGGCAACAGACATATATATCCCTTCGAGAAACGGGAAGTTCCAATGGGAACCTAAATTTACTTGTCATGGATTCCGATTTATCGAAATTACCGGCGCTGAAAAAGCTCCTCTAATAAACGACATCGTAGGGTGTGTAAATTACGATGAAATGGCTACGCTTAGTACTTTCGAATGTTCAGATTCGTTGTTAAATCATTTATTTCATAATGCACAATGGGGCATTAAGGGAAACTACCGAAGCTTCCCTACTGATTGCCCTCAACGTGATGAACGTCAAGGGTGGTTAGGTGATCGAGCTACCGGATGTTTCGGTGAAGCATACATGTTCGATCAAACTTTGTTATACGAAAAATGGCTAGACGATATGCAAGATTCTCAGTCGGCTACAGGTGCTATATCAGATGTTATTCCTACTTATTGGAGCATTTTCAGTGACAACATCACTTGGTCGTCAGCATACATGATGTCTGCCGATATGTTATATGAACTTAGAGGCGATAGGCGGGGAATTATCAAGCACTATGCTTCGATGAAAAAGTGGTTATATTATATAAAGGATAAATATCAGCAAGATTATATCCTGACAAAGGATACTTATGGAGACTGGTGTATGCCGCCAGAAAATTTGAGTATCATTCATTCGAAAGATCCTGCACGGATAACAGACGGTAAAGTAATGAGTACAACTTTCTTCTATCACCTTCTAAACATGATGCAGAAATTTGCTGCTATTGCCTCGCATCCTGAGGATGTAGCTGCCTATAA
The DNA here is from genome assembly GCF_963666545.1 of uncultured Bacteroides sp. Taxonomy (NCBI): domain Bacteria; kingdom Pseudomonadati; phylum Bacteroidota; class Bacteroidia; order Bacteroidales; family Bacteroidaceae; genus Bacteroides; species uncultured Bacteroides sp. Next base: position 2,697,586 of record NZ_OY762899.1, read on the forward strand.
AGATTTAGCTGCTAAAATAAGAGATGCCTATAATACAAAATACTTCCAGAGCGACAAAGGCGTTTATGATAATAATACAGTTACTGCTAACCTTATTTCTTTGGCACAAGGATTAGTACCCAAGGGATATGAGCAGAAGGTCTTCGACAATATCGTGACCCGAATTGAAAAAGATTTTGATTCGCATGTAAGTGTAGGAGTTATAGGCATTCAATTCTTGATGCGTACATTAACCGATTACGGCCGTCCCGATTTAGCTTATACTATCGTTACGCAAAAGACATTCCCGAGTTGGGGATATATGATAGAAAACGGTGCTTCAACAATCTGGGAATTATGGAACGGGAATACAGCTGATCCCTCTATGAATTCGGGAAATCATGTAATGCTTCTTGGCGATTTGATGATATGGTATCACGAAAATCTAATCGGTATTAAATCGTGTGATGAAGGTGATCCTTTTAAGCATTTTACAATCAATCCCTACTTTGCTCCCCAACTAACCTACCTTAATGGCAGCTATGAATCGTCATATGGCAAAATAGTAAGCAATTGGGAAAAGACTGGTTCAGTATTGAATTGGAAAGTCTCCGTGCCAGCTAATACTTCAGCTCTGATATACATGCCAACTAGTTCCACACAGCATATTTTGGTGAACGACAGACCAATTAGTCAATATGGAGAGATCAAAGTAGTGAAAAGCAGCAACAACAAAATGATTCTTAATCTTCCTTCAGGAGATTACAAATTCACTATAAATTAGAAGTCCTTTAAATTCACTATCGCCTGAGAAAAAAGATAAAGGCTTTTTTTTATTACAAAACTTTTCATTGCAGCAAGCGATGTTTCCAACCTAATGTTACCATTACATGCGCGAAGATATTTCATTATTCTCCATGCTAGAATGAATGCCATAAGCTGTGTTAATATTATTTTCCCATATTCATGGTTTGCGAACTGAATAATTGAAATCACGTGATTTTAGCAAATAAGATACCTTTTTATGACGAAATGGCATCAGTCATGCTATTAACAGGAGAGTTGTCTGCACAGAGAGTGGCAAATAGATCAATTCTTTGTCCCGACAAAACTCCGTTAACACGAAAATTAGTAATTAAAATGTTAAACACGTAATTGAATCATGAATCTATTACCTGAATATCAGATGATTGCAATTATTCAGTAAACCCTATATATCATCTATTACTTCCCTCCCCTTGAAGCAACTCTTCGACAGTATGAGGAAAGTCCTCTCCCATACTTTTCCGATATTCAATAATAAAGCTCGAATAAATCTTCGAGAGATTTTCAAAATCATTTAAATTCTTATAGGAATGAATACAATAAGATAACGCCTGCTCGTTCAATGGATCTATTTTCAGAATAATAAAGCAGATACGCAAAACATAACTATACGCGTTCTGTTGGTAATAGACAGGCAAATCCTTTGGCAACAAAGACAAGATAATATTCTCTGAATCTTGTTTATACTTATCGAATACAATGTTTTCTTCATTTTCCAAAAGCTTGCCTCTTTCCCATATAGGAAGAAGTATGTCACAAGACTGCGAATAATTTGCCCAAGAGGTATACGTACTAAAATAATCGCAGAAGCAAGTATCTTCCTTAATCGCAATTTTGAAAATTCCTTTTTCATTTAAAAGTTTAATTCCATCCAGCTCCATCAGAACTTTACGCAGATTACTAATCGTGACTCCTTTCAGATTTTTGGCTTTATCTTCAGACTTATCCGGCCAGAAAATTTCATTCAAAGCATACGAATGGACTCCTTCACCTTTTTCCGTACTATTCAGCAAAATATACAGAAAAACATATTTTAGCCTCTTACTAAACAAATAAGTTATATCTCGTCCAGACCTATTGTAAATAGTAAATATACCATATATATAAATTCTGTTACATTCTTTTTCCTTACTTTTCTTTGAAACCTGAAGAGAAGCTTTATTCAATAAAACTTCATAACTTCTCTCTTTCATGGAACTGTTAGGATAGATTTGTTCAGAGACAAAATCGGGTGCATCTTCTTTTTCCCTCTGCCTTTTCCTTTGATAATAGAATATCCATACTCCCGCACTTCCCAAGATAACGATACATATTCCCGATAGCAAAATCCAATTCAAGGCAGAACTTTCATCTTTCACTGAATAATATTCCATTCTCGCTCTGCTGACTGGAGGGGCAGATAGTACATAAATATTAGCTTTCACTCTTTTATTCTCTTCATTAACTTCCTGGGTAACACAATAAAATTCCTTCAACACCGGATTATAATATAAAGATACGGTAGAAATGATTGATCCCGAAACAAAGGGAATAGAATCGCCCAATTGCTCTATTTGTCCGCCCGCAATAGAAATCCGGTAAAGCTGTAGACTTGTATATTTGGTATACTGTGCATACCGAATCACATAAAGCGATTTCCCATCCTCCGATAGAACCATCTGTTCGGAAGGTACACGTTTTTCATCTATCGGATGATTCCAAAGTTGCTTAATTGTATGCCGTTCCAAATCTACCCTATACAAATCGTTATAATAATTCTGCCCGATGCTTTGGTCACCCGATTCATTACCCACCCCTCCATAAATATATAAATAATTGCCTTTCTTAGAAGGTGCCATAGAAGAAAAGAAACGCGGTGTCAGTTTGTCACCTTTAAATTGGAGCGTATCCCATCGATCGGGAATCTGATTATAAGTTAGGAATTTGTTGCTGTACGATCGGCTACCAAATCCTCCGAATACTATATAGCGATTCTTGTGGCTATCCCACAAACCATTGTGATGATGCAGTTGAATTTTTGTAAATGCTTTTCCCACTGGTTGCCAAAGAAGTGTTGACATATCCAACGCTGCCATTGTCAGACTATTAATCGGAAGATTATTGATTTCATAAGCATACAATCTCCCATCGGTCTCATTAAGGAAACTTGTCCCCAGCAACATCTGGACAGGCATTCTGTTCGCATAAGGTTTTTTTAGAGAATGTTTGGCATTCGCTTGATAGATAAAGAGAGAATCAGATGTTATAAACTCTATTTCTTGTCTTCTAACATTGAATTTGGAGCCCATACATGGGGAAGTTACAAACGTGGCGACTTTAGTCCAATGATACGAATCATTAATTAACCAATAAGGATTTACCACCGTTCCCTGAATATTACCATTACAGTCGTGTACTTCGTGTCCTATACTTTCGTTCAATTTAAAAAAGTAAGTCTGTTCTTTACTTGATATTTTCAGTTTTTGTATAGAGAAAGCAGGAACATCTACCAGATATTCTCGGCGACCAAAACTTAGAATTGGCTGAATCTTTTGAGGACGATTCGCCAAGCGAGTTATTCCTTTTGCAACCTTGGTCCCAATAGTGAGTACACTTTCTCCTGTTACCAAATCGATATGCAATTTTACAGGAAGCCATTGAGATATTACGGAATCATTAAGAAAGTTCATGGAGATATGATTGATCTTTCCTTCAGTATTAAACTTGAACACGCTTGTTTTATCGTTTACATAACTATAAGTTAAACTATAAGCATCATTATTGGCAGGATTAACCATATGAAAAAGATAGCCAAAAGTTCCACTTTGAGAAATTCTCAAACTGAATTCAATATCAATATAGTCAGAAAAAACAGGTATAAGCTCTTTATTAAAAAGCTTATAAGAAGTACGTTGCTCTATAGGTACTTTATTACCATAGAATCGCAAACCTTGAGCACACAAATAAGGACTCGCGAATAAAATGATAATCAACGCAACAACTATAGACTTATTTCTTGTGCATTCTATCATATTAGTAAAGCTTACATTTGCGGGTATAAAGGTAATATTTAAAATTATTATATTTTATGAAGAAACAATTATTTAAAAATTAGTTAATATCATTTTATCACAAAAAGAGCCAAGTAGTTAAAACCTGTAAGACATTAATAAGTTTCCTCTATTAATTAACCCAATTTTAACTTTCTCATTAATACCAGATGTGTTTTTTTGCAATAAATTAATCCTTAGAAAATAATTGCGATGAGAAAAAAGCATTATATGGTATTCTTGATGTACTCATTCTTAGCTCTGTTTATTTGCAAGAATGGAATGGCAAAAAAAATAAATCCAAGACAACAAGTCAACTATGCAAAATTAGTAGACACAAGGATTGGAAGTGAAGGCAATGGATTAAGTTGCGGATATACATATATTGGTGCAAGCTATCCTTTCGGGATGATACAATTTACCCCTGCTTTCTTCTCACCCCAAAAAGGAATAGTAATCAACCAAATGTCTGGTTCCGGATGCCCTCACATGGGCAATTTCCCTGTACTTCCCATTAGCGGAAGAATAACGAAATCCCCTAAAAACATGGATGATTTTCCCCGCTATCAAACGGCTCAAGAAGCAACTGCAGGTTGCTTGTCCATACAAATGCAAGATGAGGTTATGTGCCATATTACTGCATCTAAACGGAGCGGAATCGCCCGCTTTACTTTTCCTGCCGAGAAGAAGGACGGTACTGTTTTAATTGGTTCCGGAGTGAGCTCTACCGAACTTTCCAACGCTTTTATTCGAATCACCTCTGCTTCTTCTTGTGAAGGATATGCAGAAGGAGGCGATTTTTGTGGCTATAAAACAGACTACCATATATTCTTTGTAGCAGAATTTAATCATAAAGCTAAAGAATTCGGTACATGGAAAGGCAATAACCTGAAAGAAGGAAGAAATCAAATCGGAGGGACACAATCCGGCGGATACTTTACATTTGATACAGAGGAAGATCAGAGTATTGAGTATAAAATTGCCGTTTCCTATGTTTCTATTGAAAACGCAAGAGAAAACCTACGTGTAGACAACAATGGGCGCAACTACCAACAAGTGCTGACAGATACACAAAATGAATGGAATAAACAATTGGGAAAAATCGAAGTTCAATCTGAGAACAAGGACAAGCTCACCCAATTCTATACCCATTGGTATCACACCTTGATTCATCCCAATATATTTAATGATGTAAACGGAGAATATATTGGGGCCGATTTTAGCATTCATAAAGTTCAACCGGGGAAAGAACAATATACTACTTTTAGCGGATGGGATACTTATCGTACCCAATGCCAGCTACTAGCCATGTTTTATCCGAAAGAAAGCTCCGATATGATGCAGTCAACAATCGATTTTGCCGAACAAGCGGGAGGATATGGAAGATGGATTGCTGTCAACATAGAAACAGGAGTGATGCACGGTGATCCTATACCTATTATTACTGCAAATACATATGCTTTCGGTGGGCGGAATTTCGATATTCAAACAGCTTATAAACATATGAAGCAAGCTGCCTGTGTTCCTGGCATATACTCACAAGATGTAGAAGTCCGACCTAAATTGTCTAACTATATAAATAAAGGTATAGAAGGCGCATCCTTATGCCTTGAATATACATCATCGGATTATGCTATCGGACAATTTGCTTTGCAAGCTATAAAGAATAAGCAAGATGCCTCTTTTTTTATGGAACGTTCTCTTAACTGGAAGAATCTATACGATCCTTCCACCAATTGGCTACGCTCACGTCGTACACAAGACCTTAGTTGGAAGGATTCAAACGATGACTGGCGCGAAGCGACTAAAGAAAATTATTTCTGGATGGTCCCTTATGATTTGGCAACATTGATAGATACAATCGGAGGAAAGGAATTCGCTTCCAAGCGTTTGGATAGCTTATTTGTGCGATTAGATGCGGGATATAACGACCATTATTTTGCGGCCGGCAATGAACCCGATTTTCAAGTTCCCTGGATATACAATTGGACCGATCGTCCATATAAAACATCCGAAACAGTACATCGAATATTAAATGAAATGTATACCTCAAAGCCTGACGGATTACCTGGGAATGACGATTGCGGTTCAATAGGATCGTGGTTTGTTTTTGCTTCTATTGGTCTATATCCGATGATTCCAGGAGTAGCCGGATTCAGTATTAGTGCACCTTATTTTGAGAACCTTACATTACATCTTCCTAAAGGAACGCTTACAATAGCAGGAGGCGGTATATCCAAACCTTATATACATAGCATGAAAATCAATGGAGTCCATGTGAGAAAGACTTGGATTGACTGGTCCAAAATCGAAAACGGGGCTTCTATCAAGTATAAGACGAGCGATAAGATTTATAAAAAGTGGGGATTATAATAATAAACATGACCAAGGATCTATTACAGATGAAAAGAATATTTCTTCTGTTACATAGGAGCAAATGAGCCCCTAAAAGACAGAGTCAGAAATTATCTATGCTGAACGTACGATGAACGACAAGAACCTGCATGGCAAAGACTTTTTTGGTTCGAATCTTAATCAGAAAGAGACAAAATAATAATTTATTTCTCAATTAATTAATCAGGAATTAACCTTCATTTTAATGCCATGCTTTTTATTTCGCAACTATTAAACATTAAATAAAATCCTTGCAATAACAAATTCTGCCGTTTCTCATATCGGTACAGTCTTTATACACAATAAGTAATACGGGAACAATCCTAAAGAAATAATGAAATGATGTGCATCATATATATAAAAGAGCTTTTTAATTAACTAATGAATTTAATTGTTATGAAAAAACAAGAAAGGTTGAAGATCAAACTAAAAAAATGGAGATTCGCAATGCTTTTGGTTGCTTGTATTATCCAGCCCGGAAATTTGAAGGCTGAATTTTATGAGGTTACTAATGCAATGAGCCCGACGCAATCTGAAGTCATGGTCAAAGGGCAAGTCAAAGATCAGAATGGAGATGTTCTTCCAGGTGTTAACATTATGGTAAAAGGTTCTCGGGAAATCGGAACAATAACAGATGTCGACGGTAAATTTACAATAAAGGTTCCATATGAAAATGCAAGCCTTGTTTTTTCATATGTAGGTTATCAACCTAAAGAGGTTCCCTTGCAAGGTAAAAAAAACCTAGTTGTAGTACTTGTTGAAGACTCTAAAGCTTTGGAAGAGGTTGTCGTAGTAGGCTATACGACACAGAAAAAGGCTACTATAACAGGCGCTGTATCAACTTTGACCACCAAAGATCTTGTGCAAAGCCCAACAGCTAATTTAAATAACGCTTTAGCAGGACGTATGCCCGGATTAATGGTCAATCAATTCAGTGGAGGTGAGCCAGGAGTTGATATGGCGAATATTAATATCAGAGGAGTTGCAACATACGGCGATAGCTCTCCAATTGTTATTGTTGACGGGGTAGAACGTGATATGTCTTATTTAGCTCCTGAAGAAATAGAGACCTTTACCATACTGAAGGATGCTTCCGCCACCGCTGCATACGGTATTAGAGGGGCAAATGGAGTTATTATTGTGACGACCAAGCGTGGAAAAGCCCAAGAACGGGCAACTGTTAATTTTAAAGCTTCCTTCGGTTTAAATAAGCCGATTAACCTCTCGGAGTATTTGGGTTCTGCAGATTATGCCACTTTATATAATGAGGCAATGCTAAATTCCGATCCGAATGTGAGCAATTCTTTGCTCTTTAGTACCCAACAGATTGAGAACTACCGGAAGGCAAAAGGAGATAATTCAGATGGATTAGGTTACAATTGGGATTACAGGGATTATGCATTCAAATATGGAGCTCAAGAAGACTATAGTTTATCTGCCCGTGGTGGATCAGATGTTGTACGGTACTATGTTCTTGCCAATTATTACAAGCAGGATGGAAACTATAAACACACGACCGAAGGCTCTTCGGATGATATACAAGCGGTATTCAAGAGATATAATTTCCGTACTAATATGGATATTGATATCAATAAGAATTTTTATTTGAAGATAGATATCGGAGCCCGAATTACAAATCGTAACGCTCCGGGAACCACTGCTTCACGAGTTGTAGACATCATTAACACTCAGCCCTCTTATCTGCCAATAACTCTTTCCGATAATGGAAATAGCGCAAATGAAAGCTATGTAATTAATAATCCTTATGGATTATTATATGGTGATGCTATTCATAGATACAATCTACTTGGCGAGTTATCAAGAACAGGATATTTAAATGAAAAGAATACAGGTTTAAATGGTTCCTTTTCACTGGGGCATAAACTAGATTTTATTACAAAAGGGCTCAAAGTCGAAGGAACTTTTTCATACGATGCTTCGGAAGGTCGATGGATTAGGAGAGTTCTTGAAACCAGAGGATCTGGCTATGCTTCGTATGGACGGTATGCTACTTTTCAACCGGCAGAAGGCAGCAACGGAAGTTATTTCATAAATAACAATGAATATGATGGAAAATATATGTTGGGAAACCCTTGGTATGATCAAGATGAAACAATTAGCAATTCTCTCACTCGTAATGCAACAGAGAGTAAAACGTATTATCAATTAAGACTTGACTACCAGCATAGGTTTGGCATTCATGATGTTTCCGGATTATTACTATTTAATAGATCTGAAAGGACGTATGACAGTAGAGTTCCTTATCGATACCAAGGTATGACAGGAAGGGCCACTTATGGCTATAATAGTAAATATCTGGCAGAATTTAACTTTGGTTATAACGGTTCTGAAAATTTTGCACCGGGTAAACGATATGGTTTTTTCCCTTCCGGAGCAATTGGTTGGGTTATTTCGGAAGAGAAATTTATGGCGAGAACTAAAAAATGGTTAGACCATTTAAAGTTAAGAGCCTCTTTAGGCTGGGTAGGAAGTGATAAAATATCTGATAGCAATGATGATCGCTTTGCCTATTTGCAGTTTTATGGAGGAGGATCTGGCTATTCTTTTGGAATAGATAATTTCTCTAATTCGATAGGTGGTTTGGCCGAGGGTAATTTTGCAAATCCCGATTTGACTTGGGAGAAAGCCAGAAAATCTAATTTTGGATTGGATGCCGCTTTCTTTAATAATCAGTTAACACTAACTGCGGATCTGTTTTTTGAACATCGGTACAACATTATAACGAATTTAAGTGATGCCAACAAACTGGGATTTCCCGATATTGTAGGCAAGAGTGCTCCTTTCGTGAATTCCGGAGTAGTTGATAATCATGGACTTGACTTGGAATTATCATGGAATGGACAGATAGGTAAAGATTTTCGCTATTTCATCAAGCCTAATCTGACCTTTGCGCGTAATGAAATTAAATTCATGAATGAAGTAAAATACGATTATGTATGGAGAAGATCTACGGGACGTCCGGTTGGAGAGCATTTTGTATATGTAGTTGATCATCTTGTATACGATCAGACTGAAGCTGATAGATTGAATGCTACTAATAAAGGTGATGGCTATCAGCCTTGGGGGAAGTTATTTCCAGGAGATGTTGTTTATAAAGATCTAAATGGAGATGGCAAAGTAGATTCAGAAGATAAGACTCACAGAGGATACCCAAGAACCCCGGAAATACAGTTTGGTTTACCTATTGGTTTCCAATACAAAGGATTTGATTTCACACTTTTACTTCAAGGCGCAACTCGCAGTAGTATATTACTGAATGGAGCGGCGGTCTATGATTTCCCCTCTTTTGGACAAGATCAAATAGGTAAGGTCAAGAAGCTACATTTGTATCGCTGGACAGAAGCTACCAAAGATTACGCGACTTATCCTCGTTTGACGTATGGAGCTAACCAAAATAATAAAAATGCGGAAAGCAGCATGGCTTTATTTGACGGTACTTATGTCCGCGTGAAAAACATTGAAATAGGTTATTCCTTATCAAGAAAGTCTTTGCGCTTTGCTAATCTACAGTCTTGCAGGTTTTATTTTCAAGGTATGAATTTGTTGACTTTTGACAAATTAGGAGATATTGATGTAGACCCCGAGATAAAGGAAGGAAGTGGAGACTGGTATCCCGTGCAACGTGTATTTAACTTTGGGGTAAGCATTAATTATTAATTATAAATATGAATAACATGAATAAGTCTAAATTTTATATATTCTCATTTGCTCTTATAATATGCTGTTCTTGTGAGAGCTATTTGGATAGGACCCCTGATGATAAAAAGAATGAGGCTGATATCTTTTCCAGATATAGTTACGTTGATGGTTTGGTTGCGGATTTGTACGCAAATGCAAAATGGGCCAATAGTCCTCTACTGTTTTTTAATCATTTCTCTTCTTCAGCGATTACTGACGAATGTAGTGCCAGTTCCCACGAAAATGCCATTCCTCATCAATTTTGGATAGGTAATTACGGACCGACTCAAGGCATGCCCTCTTCGAGTGGCAAAGGCCAATATTGGGATGGATTATGGGCGAAAATCAGAAAAGCGAACATTATTTTATCGGGAGTTAAAAAGTATAATACGCCTGATAATCCTGAGGCTTCCGGTGAAGGTGATATCACACGCAGAGTTGGTGAAACCTATTTCATGAGAGGCTATTTACATCTCTTATTAGTTCGTGCATATGGTGAGATTCCATATCTGAACTATTTGATAGATCCATCTAATGATATGGAATTTGTTAAGTTATCGGTGCATAAAGTCGTTGACAAAATCTGTCAGGATGCCGACTCTGCTTATGCTCGTGTAGATGCGTCTTATACGAACGACGATTTTGGCAGAGTAGACAAAGGAGCTTGCTTAGGCTTGAAAGCGATGGCTCGTTGGATAGCTGCAACTCCAATGTGGAATGGAGGAAATTTCCCTAATGACACTAGAATTTATAAAGATGAATATACGTATAATGCATCCCGCTGGGAGGCTGTAAAAGTGGCGTCAAAAGCCGTTCTAGAGTGTAAAAACAATAGTGGGGGAAAACGCTATAAATTGTATACGGGATCTAACGATACAGACTTTGGAGATCGTAACGGCAACAATACCAGCAATGGTAAGGTCTATAAACGCTTGTGGTATATGTCTTATGATATGAACGCAATGCAACAAGAGTGGGTGTGGTTTGTAACCCGTGATAAAGATACAGGTTGGTCCGGCGATATATTGCCTCCTACTGATGGAGGTCATGCGCGCCAACGACCCCTGCAGGAACAGGTTGACGAATATGAATACATTGCTCCAGACGGATATGGCTACCCTGTCTATTCGAATAGAGCTACAAATGATGGGTACGATGATGCTAACCCTTATGAAAGTGTGCAACGTGATCCACGCTTTTATCGTGACATTCGCTATATGGGGTCTACATATAATGGAAAAATCTTGAATACGGCCACAGGTAAAGATGCTGTGGGAACTAGCTATCTGACCGCTTCATCACATACAGGATATTATATGCGCAAATTCTATAAAGATGGTTGGATTAAAGGAGACGGAGGACATGATATAAATGCTCCGGCAATATGGCGGCTTCCTGAATTTATATATATGTATTGCGAGGCTGTGAATGAAACAACCGGGCCTGCTCAAGAAATATATGATATGCTGAATGAGGTCAGGGCCCGTTCATTTATGGCAAAAATACCTCCCAGTGCATTATCCAGTAAAGAGATTATGAATGATTATATTCAGCGGGAACGCAGAGTTGAACTATTCTATGAAAATCACAGAATATGGCATACGCGCTTATATTTGGAAGCTGATGATGCAAAACAACTATCACTTGAGAATAAGTATGTAGACGCTAATAGTTGGCCTTATCCCAAAACCCAGCGATGGGCTCATGGCATGAAACCTGTAGAAGACCCAAATGGAAAGATTGTTGTTGGTGGTAAAAAGTATAAAATGGTACGTTTTGAAACAAATGATAACCGCGTATTCCAAACGCCGCGTTCCTATTTATTTCCTATTTTGACAGAAGAGTTAAAACGTACACCATCTATTGTACAAAACCCAGGTTGGTAATAGTTTGTAATAAATAATAACCTTATTACTATAAGTAAATATGTAATCTTGGATTTCGGGTAGTATAAGTAACCAATATTTATTTATATATAGGCAAGAGGTGGGATACATAAGACCCCAAAAGCAAATGTAAACTCAATCTTTTGCCTATAATTAAAGACTTGTTTAAAATAGTAAAAACAACTAAATGAGAAAACAACTAAGTCTAAAGTTGCTAAGCTTTCTATTAACTACTCCCATGATTGTGCAAGGTAGTCCTAAAAATAATATCTATCATAGAGGATGGATTGATTTTAATAAAAATGGCAAGATGGACATATATGAAGACCCGTCTGCCCCGATAGAGGAGCGTATCAAAGACCTGTTAAGTCAAATGAATCTGGATGAGAAGACCTGCCAGATGGCAACTCTATATGGTTCGGGGCGAGTACTTAAAGATGCGTTGCCTACGGAAGAGTGGCAATCGGAGGTTTGGAAAGACGGCATAGGGAATATTGATGAAGAGCATAATGGTTTGGGAAAGTTCGGCTCAGAGTACGCTTTTCCTTATTCCAAGCACGTGAAGGCACTTCATACCATTCAACGTTGGTTTGTCGAGAAAACTCGATTAGGCATCCCTGTAGATTTTACCAACGAAGGTATTCGTGGAATATGCCATGAGAAAGCCACCTTCTTCCCCGCCCAATGCGGACAAGGAAGCACTTGGAACAAAGAACTGATTGCCCGTATTGCAGAAGTAGAAGCTACGGAAGCTTCTGCGCTTGGCTATACCAACATTTATTCTCCTATTCTCGATATTGCTCAAGATCCTCGATGGGGACGTGTGGTAGAATGCTACGGCGAGGATCCTTATCTGGTAAGTCAATTAGGCAAACGAATGATTCAAGGGTTACAAAAGCATAAGTTAGTTGCTACACCAAAACATTTTGCCGTATACAGCATTCCTGTTGGCGGACGTGATGGAGGGACTCGCACTGATCCCCATGTAGCACCCCGCGAGATGCGAACTCTTTATCTCGAGCCATTCAGGGTTGCTTTCCAAGAAGCAGGAGCGTTGGGAGTGATGAGTTCATACAACGATTATGATGGTGAGCCCATTATCGGCAGCTACAAATTTCTAACAGAAATCTTGCGTCAGGAGTGGGGTTTCAAAGGATATGTAGTTTCCGACAGCGGTGCTGTTGAATTTATTAATGGAAAGCATAAAACAGCTGAGAATTATGAAGATGCAATAGTACAGACTGTAAATGCAGGACTCAATATCCGGACTAATTTCAGTTCTCCAGAAGAATTCATCATACCGCTACGTAGCGGTATCGCTAAAGGGAAAATATCTGAGGAAACAATCAATCAACGTGTAAAAGAAATATTGTACGTGAAATTCTGGTTGGGGTTATTCGACAACCCGTATTCAGGAAACGAGAAATTAGCCGATAAAATAATACACAGCAAAGAGCATCAGACGGTAGCTTTGGAAGCAGCTCGCCAGTCTATTGTCCTATTAAAGAATCAGAACAATGTATTACCACTGAAAAAGACACTAAAGTCTGTTGCGGTGATTGGGCCAAACGCTGAAGAACAGAAAGAACTGATTTGTCGCTACGGCCCAGCAAATGCACCAGTTAAAACGGTTTATGAAGGTATTAAAGAAGCATTGCCCCAGGCAAATGTAATATATAAAAAAGGATGTGAGATTATAGATCCTCATTTTCCTGAGAGTGAAATCTTAACTTTCGGCAAAACGCAAGAAGAACAGCGGATGATGGATGAAGCGGTAGAAGCAGCCAAAGCATCTGAAGTTATCATTATGGTATTAGGAGGAAGTGAGGTTACAGTGCGTGAAGAACGTTCACGTACCAGTCTTAATTTGCCCGGTAGACAGGATGAACTGTTACAGGAAATCTGCAAATTGGGAAAACCGATTGTTTTGGTAATGATCGACGGTCGCGCTTCTAGCATTAATTATGCAAAGAAGCATGTTCCTGCCATTCTCCATGCATGGTTTCCAGGGGAATTTTGCGGACAGGCAATTGCAGAGGTCATTTTTGGTGATTATAATCCAGGTGGCAAGCTAGCAGTCACTTTTCCTAAATCTGTAGGACAGATTCCATATGCTTTTCCGTTCAAACCAGGATCCGAAAGTTCATGTAGTACTTCAGTATATGATGCCTTGTTTCCTTTTGGGTATGGACTCAGTTATACGACCTTCGGATACAGTAACTTGGAAATTTATCCAGAAAAGCAAGATGTGCAAGGAAAAATTGAAGTAAGCTGCATTGTTAAAAATACGGGCAATAGAAAAGGCGACGAAGTTATTCAACTTTATTTAAAAGATGAAGTAAGTAGTGTGACTACCTATACAAAAGTATTACGCGGTTTCGAGCGAGTCTCTTTGGAACCGGGAGAGAAAAAGAAAGTTACTTTCACACTCCATTCACAAGACTTGGCAATCTGGGACAAGAACATGGAGTTCCGGATAGAGCCGGGCACATTCAAGGTGATGATTGGTGCTTCATCAAAAGATATAAAGTTGGAAGGAAAATTTGTAATTCAATAAGTTAATCAATCAAATATAGAATAAGAATATGAAAAAGAAAATTATATTACTGGCTTTACTCTTGGGGGCAGCTGGAATGAATTTGGTTACAGCTCAGCAAAAGTACAAAGCATATATAGTCTCCAATGCCCATTTGGACACTCAATGGAACTGGGATGTACAAACTACCATTGATGAATATCTCAAAAACACGCTGGTACGGAACTTCTATTTATTCAGTCATTATCCCGATTATCTATTCAACTTCGAAGGTGGAGTGAAATATAGCTGGATAAAAGAATACTATCCATTAGAGTATGACTTGCTGAAAAAGTATATAAAAGAAGGTCGCTGGCACATTGCAGGAAGCTCGTGGGATGCTAATGACTCCAATATACCTTCTACCGAATCTTTTTTTCGAAACATTCTACTCGGCCAGCAATTCTATAAGAAGGAGTTTGGAGTCACTTCCACCGATATCTTTTTACCTGATTGCTTTGGGTTTAGCTATACGCTTCCTACCGTAGCAGCTCACTGTGGACTAATCGGCTTTTCTACTCAAAAACTCCAATGGAGACATAGAAATATGCATGGTAAATCAAAAATGCCCTTCAATATTGGAGTCTGGCAGGGAGTAGACGGCTCACGTATCATGGCAGCACTTAATAGCAAAAACTACGTTCACGAATGGGATGGAAGTGATATTAGTACTGATTCTGATTTAATAAATACGGCCAAAAATGGAGTAAACAACACGACTTACCGATACTATGGAACAGGTGATCGGGGAGGCTCTGCTCCCATCAGTTCTGTGGTCTCCATAGAAAAAGGAGTCAAAGGCAAAGGAGAGATTGACATTATAAGTGCTGCTTCAGACCAACTATATAAAGATTACCTGCCTTTCGACAAACATACAGAGTTGCCGGTTTACAACGGAGAACTTCTGATGGATATACATGGCACGGGATGTTATACCTCGCAGGCTGCTATGAAGCTTTACAATCGCCGTAACGAACAATTAGGCGACGCAGCCGAACGCATTTCTGTAATGGCCGATTACATAGACGGTGCCACATATCCTGCAAATGTGTTGACAGACGCATGGAGCCGTTTTATTTGGCATCAGTTCCATGATGACCTTACGGGAACCAGCATACCTAAAGCGTATACATATTCTTGGAATGACGAACTAATCTCACAAACACAATTCAATAACATTATTTCTACCGGTGCAGGTTCAATCGCTTCTTGCTTGGATACAAGAGTAAAGGGAAATGCCGTTATCATTTACAACCCTATGGCTACAGAACGCAGAGAATTGACAAATGCATTTGTTAGCACCTCAAACAAACCAATTGGCGTGCAAGTCTTCGATGCGAAGGGAAAAGAAGTTCCGGCACAACTGTCGGATTGGAAGAACGGCAAAGCTAACATTATGTTCAGTGCCTCTGTTTCTCCGCTAAGCTGTTCCGTATATGATGTGCGTTTCAAAAAAAGCGCCAAAGTATCTACTCTAAAAGCGAGCAAAAACACATTGGAAAATCGTATTTATAAACTAATGCTAGACGCTAACGGGGATATTGCTTCTATTATCGACAAGCGTACAAATAAAGAGTTAGTAGAACAAGGCAAAGCCTTTCGTTT
This sequence comes from uncultured Bacteroides sp., assembly GCF_963666545.1. NCBI lineage: Bacteria > Pseudomonadati > Bacteroidota > Bacteroidia > Bacteroidales > Bacteroidaceae > Bacteroides > uncultured Bacteroides sp. The sequence continues at coordinate 2,713,578 of NZ_OY762899.1, forward strand.
AGCATTGCTTCTTGGAAATGAATCCAGTGAATGGCCTGCATGGGAAATTCAAAAAAGCACTATTGACCAACCTTCTACAAAAATTTCTGATAATGTAAAAATAAGTATTGAAGAAAAAGGCTATTGCTTTGCTGCACTTCGGATAGAACGAACTTACAAGACTTCCAAATTCGTTCAATACATTCGCATGAGTGAAGGCGCAAATGACGAACGTATCGATATTCTCAATGAAGTAAATTGGTCAACGAAAGATGCCGTGTTGAAGGCTGAATTTCCAATGAACGTTCAAAATAAAGAAGCGGTATATGATTTAGGAATTGGAACAATCAGACGTGGTAATAATGCCGAAACGGCTTACGAAGTATGCGCACAACAGTGGGCGGATATCACAGCACCTGATAATAGCTATGGGATTGCTATTCTGAATAACTGTAAATATGGATGGGATAAGCCGAATGATAACACATTACGCCTGACTCTTCTTCATGCTCCATCTGCTAAAGATAGATATAAATATCAGGAAACGCAGGACTTCGGACATCATACATTTACTTATTCAATCGTGGGTCACCAAGATGAAGCACAGCAAGCAGGAATTAGTCAACTGGCCGAATCATTAAATTCTCCCCTTGCTACATTCACTTCTCCGAAGCATAAAGGCGATTTAGGACGTGATTATTCATTTATTAGAGTCAACACACCTCAGGTAGCTGTTCGATCATTAAAGAAGGCGGAGGAAAGTGACCTATACATTATCCGATTTTACGAGATGCAAGGCAAATCGGCAAAAAATGTGGAGGTCGCATTTCCAGCTGTTATTGAATCGGCATATGAGGTGAATGGATTAGAAGAAAACATTGGAGAAGTCGCTATTCGCGAAAATAGACTTTGCTTCAATATGCAGCCTTACCGTCCCAAAACATTAGCTTTACGGTTAAAGAAAGGAGACGTAAAAGCTGCTCCTATAGAAAATTTTCCACTTCAACTGGCTTTCAATAGTAAAGCTTTCACACCTGAAAACTTTGGTTACACGGTTTCATTTGATGGAAAAGGGAATAGCTTTGCCGCCGAACTGATAGGTAATGAAATAACAAGTGATAACATTACATTCCGCATAGGAAATTATGAAGAAAAAAATGTAATCAAATGCAAAGGTGATACCATTCAGTTGCCTAAAGAATCGGTAGGAAAGAAGTTGTATATATTGGCTGCTTCAACTGACAAAGATCGCAAAGCCTCGTTCCTGATCGATGGCAAGCCATGCGAATTTGAAGTACCCTACTATTCCGGGTTCTATGGTCAATGGGGGCACACCGGTGTAAGTGACGGATATATTCGCAATGCCGTGCCCGCCTATATAGGTTCTCATCGTCACACAGAGAAAGGAAACGACGCCTACATCTTTACCTATATATATAAGTTCGGAATTCAACTATCGAAAGGAGCACATTCGTTAATACTTCCAAAGGATAAAAATATTGCTGTATTCGCCATTACAATGTCGGACAATTATATAGATAATATAAATGCGGCCAATGAGTTGCGTACCCTACCACTGGATACGAAAAAATGATTAATTTAACGTCTGAACCGGGGAAACGGTCACTAACAGTATTAGAAAGGAATGAAAAATGTTGCATAACAACTAAAAATAAGAAACATTATGGGAGAACATACAGCAAGAACATAATCCAATGCCGTTTAGTTAAGAGTGTGTAATAAGTCTCTGAATGATAGCGCATTGACTATTTCTTTGCACGTTATCTTGCTTTTCTATACACTAGTTGAACCTGCACAACATCCCCATGTTATTGCATGACATGGGGGTGTTGTGTCATTGAACATGGGGATGTTTTCACACACAACATGGGAATGTTGTGTCACGAGAAAGGCTATCTTAAAAAAGCTCGTTATCCTTTTTAAGCAGAAAGAAAGCAGAGGGAGGGAAATCCTTATGGCATGAGTTTCAGACGGCGATAATTAAGCGCTTAACTAAACGACATTGGAACATAATCGGTTAAAGTAGAATGAGATAAATTGGCAATTTACAAATAATGATGTTCGGGTAAAACTGAAAAGACTTTATCCGTCAATTATAAACTAACATAACACTAGAATCAAAAGAAGGTATATTGCATTTAGACTACCAACCGGTATTTATTGTTTGATTCCTTCTTTCTTTGGTTAGTATTTGTTGTTTTTAGAATCAAGATTGTTATCTCTTCTCTGTTATTTCTTCAATCTTTGTAACATCAAAAACATAACATCAAAAATGACCATGAAAAACAAAACATTTTTAGCCGCAATTTTATTATTGATCTTTCCGGTCACTTTAATGTGTGCTGAAGGGCATAGTGAAGAAAAGGAGAAAGTATTTACGGATAAGGATGCAACAACAGCCTTTGATGCTTTTAATGCTACCTTCTATAATCCTGAAATGAAACTTTATGCAATCTCTTCGGATATGAACGGAAGAGCTGCTATCTGGGTGCAAGCCATTTATTGGGATATGGCAATGAACGCTTATAAACGGACGCAAGCGCCAAAGTACCGCAAACTGATAGAAGATATTTATCAGGGTGGATACGAGCAATATGATAAATATAACTGGAATAACAAAGTAGAGTGGTTCATTTATGATGATATGATGTGGTGGATCATTTCGTTGGCTCGTGCCTACGAAATAGCGGGTGAACCTAAATATCTGGCTAATGCATCGGCTGGATTTTTTAAAGTATGGGCTGATTCCTATGACGCCCAGCGGGGAGGTTTATGGTGGAACTTTGCTCATGACGCTAAAATGTCTTGTATAAACTATCCTACTATAGTAGGGGCTATGACTCTCTACAACATTACTAAAGATCCCGACTATCTGGATAAAGCAAAGAATATATATGCATGGTCGAGAAACGTCTTTTTCGATAAAGAAAAAGGTCGCATTGCAGATAATATGCACTATCACTTCCAGCGACAAAATGGTATGGATGTGAATTGGACTACACAGCTTTACAATCAGGCTACGTTTATTGGCTCAGCAGTGATGCTGTACAAGGAAACTAAGGATAAATCCTATCTACAAGACGCTATTCTTGCGGCAGATTATGTACGTAATGTTATGTGCGACAGCAATGGCATCCTCCCCTTTAAAAACGGTGTGGAACAAGGTATCTATACAGCCATTTTTGCTCAATACATCATTCGTCTGATTGAAGATGGCAATCAACCACAATATCTTGATTGGTTGCGCTATAATATTAATACGGCATGGGATAACAGAGACGTTAACCGTAATGTGACATTTAAGAATGCTGCCAAGCTTTGTCCTACTGGTACTATAGAGAGTTATGATGCCAGTGGTTGCCCTGCATTAATGCAATTGATTTCTCCATCAAAACGATAATTACCAAATAAGAAACATATAAACATGGATAAAAAGAAAATATTAGTTTTCATGGGTTTGTTTTTGCTCTGTGACGGCGTCTATTCTCAATCTGTCACAGACGCAAAAACAGTTTTTCAGACAGCTGGACCTTGGAAACAGGAAACAGATGTACGTGCTGATGCTGCGGTTGTATATGGAACGGTAGACAAACCGGGGCTTTCTTTTGAACAACGTATCGGCTCGTGGAAAGACAAAGGATATCAGGTACAGTTTATGACCGGCGTTGCTTGGGGAGAGTATCAGGATTATTTTCTCGGCAAATGGGATGGCGTGAGCACTCATCTAACAGAAGGGCAACGTGATCGTAATGGAAATGAGATCGCACATGGGCATCTTATACCTTATATTGTACCTACAGAAAGTTTCATCCGCTATATGCAGGAAGTGCAGATAAAACGCGTGATTGATGCCGGAATAACATCAATCTATCTTGAAGAACCTGAGTTTTGGATGCGTGGCGGTTACAGCGAAGCCTTCAAATCTGAATGGCAAAAGTATTATAACTTTCCATGGAGGTCGCAACATGAGTCTCCCGAGAATACTTACCTCTCCAATAAACTCAAATATCATCTTTATTATAATGCGTTGAATAAGATATTTACTTATGCCAAAGCATATGGAAAATCCAAAGGACTGAATGTAAAGTGCTATGTCCCAACTCATTCATTAATCAATTATACGTCTTGGCAGATTGTAAGTCCGGAAGCCAGTCTTGCTTCATTAGACTGTGTGGATGGCTACATTGCGCAGGTATGGACAGGTACGGCTCGTGAACCTAACTACTATAACGGAGTCAGAAAAGAGAGAGTGTTCGAGAATGCCTTTCTGGAATACGGCTGTATGAAATCGATGACTGCTCCTCTGAATCGTAAGATGTACTTCCTTACCGACCCGATTGAAGATAGAGCTAAAGATTGGCTGGATTATAAGATTAATTATCAGGCAACCTTTGTCGCACAGTTGATGTATCCGATGGTGGATACTTACGAGGTAATGCCTTGGCCCGATAGAATTTATCAGGGACTTTACCAGGTTGCAGGAACCGACAGGAAAGAACGCATTCCTCGCTCTTACTCAACTCAGATGCAGATCATGATAAACACTCTGAATGATATAAAGACATCATCCAAACAAATAAACGGGACGCATGGTATTGGCGTGCTAATGGCCAACTCAATGATGTTTCAGCGTTTTCCTGATCATAACGGTTACGATGATCCTCAGTTCTCCAGCTTTTACGGTCAAGTGATGCCATTGTTAAAAAGGGGCATCCCGGTGGAGATTGTACATATTGAGAATACACCTTTTAAAGAAACTTTTAAAGATTTGAAGATATTAGTAATGTCTTATTCCAATATGAAGCCCTTGGATCCGAAGTATCATGATTATTTGGCCGACTGGGTTCAAAAGGGAGGAATACTGGTATATTGTGGTGAAGACATGGATCCTTATCAATCGGTATTGGAATGGTGGAATACGAACGGAAATACATATAAATCTCCTTCTTCTCATTTATTCGAAAAGCTTGGATTGGAACAGAAACCAACAGAAGGCTTCTATGCGTATGGTAAAGGAGAGGTGATTATAATTCGTGAGGACCCTAAAAAAATTGTACTAAAAGCCGGTAATGATAAAAAATATTTTTCTACTATTGCAAGTGCTTACAAAAAGAAACAATCGAAAGAACTGGAAATTAAAAACAACTTTTTGATAAAGCGAGGTCCTTATACTATTGCTGCTGTGTTAGATGAAAGTGTTTCACAAAAGCCATTAGAGTTATCGGGGCTGTACATCGACTTATTCGATAAAGACTTGCCTGTACTGACAACAAAGACAATTCTTCCCGGAGAGCAGGGATATTTATACGATTTAAGTAAAGTTTCTCAAAATACAAAAGCAAAGGTTCTGTGTGGTGCTTCCCGTATCTACGATGAAAAGTGGGGAAAATCCACCTATTCGTTTGTGGCTAAGAGCCCGCTGAATACAACAAATGTGTCGAGAGTCCTTTTACCTAAACAGCCACAGAAAGTGCTTATAAATGGAAATGAGCAGCCACAGATAGGTAAACTATGGGATAAGCACTCGAAAACTCTTCTACTAAATTTTGAGAATAATCCGGATGGAGTGAATATAAACATTGAATGGTAAAATCTAAAATTATATAATTTAAAATCATGAGACAAAGATTATTAATGCTGTTTCTGAGCACAATTGTGTTCCTTAATTACAGCAATGCAGGAGAACTCGGTAAAAAAAAGTTGCGGGCACCTGCGTATCCACTTATAACGATAGATCCTTACACTAGTGGTTGGTCATTTACAGATAATCTATACGATGGTTCGGTGAAACACTGGACCGGCAGAGATTTCCCGCTGATAGGTGTAATCAAAGTTGATAACCGAACTTATCGTTTTATGGGTGCTGAAGATCAGGAATTGATTCCTATTGCAAAAACTTCGGAACAAGGCTTATGGAAAGGAAAATATACTACACAAGAACCATCAAAAGGATGGCAGAATCAGAATTTTAATGATGCTGTCTGGAGAGAGGGAGAAGGAGCTTTCGGAACTAAAGAGAACGAACAAATCGCCAAAACACAATGGGGAACAGACTTTATCTGGGTGAGGCGTGTAGTAGAGATTAAGAATAGTCTTCAAGGGAAAAATGTATATTTGGAGTACTCTCATGATGATGATGTGATTATTTATGTGAATGGAATTAAAGTGGTGGATACAGGTAATGCTTGTAAGAAACATGTTTTGGTAAAACTACCTGATAACGTCGTTGCTTCTTTAAAGCCTGGTAAGAATCTGATTGCCGCTTATTGTTATAATCGTGTAGGGAATGGCCTTCTTGATTTCGGTTTGGCTGTGGAACGGGACAATAGCCGTATTTTTAACCGGACTGCGATACAAACATCTGCCGATGTACAGGCGATGCAGACACATTACCAATTTACTTGCGGTCCAGTGAATCTGAAACTCTCATTTACAGCACCGCTCTTTATGGATAACCTGGATCTGATGTCTCGTCCGGTAAATTATATTTCGTATAAAGTTACTTCAAATGATAATAAGAAGCATAATGTAGAGCTCTACTTTGAAGCTGCTCCGCAATGGGCACTTGACCTGCCGTATCAGGAATCGGTAAGCGATAGTTTCACTAAAGATAACTTATTGTTTTTGAAAACCGGGAGTCGCTCACAGCAGATGCTTCAAAAAAAAGGCGATGATGTCCGTATTGATTGGGGATATTTCTACCTTGCTGCGGAGAAGGAAAATAGTACTTATGCAATCGGAAATAGCAAAGAACTCAGAAAAAGCTTTCTCACTGATAAACTAAAAGCTTTAAAGTCTGGCGGATATGATAAATTGGCTCTCGTCTGTTCTTTAGGATTGACAAAAGGATCAAATGGTCATTTGTTGGTTGGGTACGATGATATCTATTCCATTCAATATTTTGGAGAGAATCTTCGTCCGTACTGGAATCGCAATGGCAATGAAACAATTGTTTCTCAATTCCAAAAAGCGGAAGAAGAGTACTATGAAGTGATAAAGAAATGTGATGTTTTTGATCAGAAGTTAATAGCAGATGCGACTAAGGCGGGTGGACACAAATATGCCGAGCTTTGTGCATTGGCATATCGTCAGGCGATTACTGCTCATAAATTGGTGCAGGCTCCGAATGGAGATTTGTTATTCCTTTCTAAAGAGAACTTTAGTAATGGTTCAATTGGTACGGTTGACGTAACTTATCCTTCTGCACCTTTGTTCCTGCTTTATAACCCAGAGTTGGCAAAAGGGTTATTAAATCATATATTCTTTTACAGTGAAAGCGGAAAATGGAGGAAACCTTTCGCTGCACATGATGTCGGCACTTATCCGTTGGCTAACGGGCAGACTTATGGAGGTGACATGCCTGTAGAAGAATCCGGCAATATGTTAGTGTTGACTGCTGCCATAGCTGTGGCCGAAGGCAATGCTAATTATGCTCTGAAACACTGGGAAGAGCTAACTATCTGGACGAACTATCTTGTAGAACATGGACTTGACCCTGACAACCAATTATGCACCGACGACTTTGCGGGACACTTTGCTCACAACGCCAATCTTTCTATTAAAGCTATTCTTGGAATCGCTTCATACGGTCGCTTAGCAGAAATGTTGGGCAAGAAAGACGTAGCCGATAAATATATAAGGAAAGCAAAAGAAATGGCTGCTGAATGGGCCAAAATGGCAGATGATGTTGATCATTATCGCTTGACTTTTGATAAATCGGGAACATGGAGTCAGAAGTACAATTTGATATGGGATAAATTGCTCAATATGCAAATATTCCCCGAAATTATTGCTCCCAAAGAAATAGCTTACTATCTTGGCAAACAAAATAAATATGGCTTGCCATTGGATAATCGTGAAACGTATACTAAAGCTGATTGGATTATGTGGACAGCTACACTGGCATCGGATAAAAACACTTTTGAGAAGTTTATAGATCCGCTCTACTTATTTATGGACGAAACCCCGGACCGCGTGCCGATGTCTGATTGGATATTTACGGATAAGCCTAGGCAGAGAGGTTTTCAGGCTCGCTCAGTTGTAGGTGGATTTTTTATCAAAATGCTTGAATATAAACTGAATAAGTAATATAACAGAACCATGAAGAAAATAGTATTATTATTAATTTGCCTGCTAACTGGATGGGGTGTCGGTGCCAAAAATGTAATCAGTCCGGTGGATTATGTCAATCCGTTGATTGGTTCGCAATCCAAGCAGTCCTTATCAACGGGAAACACATATCCGGCCATTGCACTTCCATGGGGTATGAACTTTTGGGCACCACAAACGGGTAAGATGGGCGACGGATGGTTATATACCTATGATGCTGATAGAATTAGAGGTTTTAAACAAACTCACCAGCCAAGTCCTTGGATTAATGACTATGGTCAGTTTGTTATTATGCCAATTACAGGAAAAGTGGTATTCGATCAGGATCAGCGCGCCAGCTGGTTCTCGCACAAGGCTGAGATAGTAAAGCCATATTATTATAAAACTTATCTTGCAGATTTTGATGTGACTGCCGAGATGGCCCCTACTGAGAGAGCTGTTACCTTTCGCTTTACTTTTCCAAAAAGCGAAAATTCGTATGTGGTTGTAGATGCTTTTGACGGCGGTTCATATATAAAGATTATTCCTGAAGAGAATAAAATTATTGGTTACACTACTAAAAACAGTGGTGGTGTTCCACAGAATTTTAAGAATTACTTTGTGCTGATATTCGACAAACCTTTTACTTATAATGCAACGGTAAGTAATGGGAAGATTCTGGAAAACGGTGTTGAGATGAAAGAGAATCATGCCGGAGGTATCATTGGTTTTGTTACTCGTAAAGGAGAACAGGTAAATGTACGTGTGGCTTCTTCTTTTATCAGTCCCGAACAAGCTGAACTGAATCTGAAAGAGTTAGGCAAGAGTAATATAGACGAAATTGCTGCTAAAGGGCGTCAGAAATGGAACAATGTTCTTGGTCGTATTGAAGTGGAAGATAATGATATTGATCATCTTCGTACTTTTTATTCTTGTCTGTATCGTTCGGTACTCTTTCCGAGAAGTTTCTATGAATTTGATGTTAATGGTGATGCAATACATTATAGTCCTTATAACGGAAAAGTACTGCCGGGGTATATGTTCACTGATACCGGCTTTTGGGATACCTTCCGTTGTTTGTTCCCTTTCCTGAACCTTATGTATCCTTCAATGAATGCAAAAATGCAAGAAGGGTTAGTAAACGCCTATAAGGAAAGCGGGTTCCTTCCCGAATGGGCAAGTCCCGGGCACAGAGGATGCATGGTAGGTAATAATTCTGCTTCTATTGTTGCTGATGCTTACTTGAAAGGTTTAAGAGGATACGATATTGAAACGCTTTGGGAAGCTCTCAAACATGGAGCAAACAACGTGCATCCTCAAGTTGCTTCAACGGGTAGACTTGGATTTGAATATTATAATAAACTTGGATATGTGCCTTATAATGTAGGTGTTAATGAAAATGCTGCCCGCACGTTGGAATATGCATTTGATGATTGGTCTATTTATGAATTGGGATGTGCACTGCACAAACCCAAAAAAGAGATTGCTATATATGCTAAACGGGCTATGAACTATAAAAATCTGTTTGATCCTAAGCATAAACTGATGCGTGGAAAGAATGAAAATGGTGCGTTTCAGTCACCATTTAACCCGTTGAAATGGGGCGATGCTTTTACGGAAGGTAACAGCTGGCATTACACTTGGTCTGTTTTTCATGATCCTCAGGGGTTGATAGATTTGATGGGTGGAAAAAATTCCTTTAATCAAATGATGGATTCTGTCTTTATTTTACCTCCTGTATTTGATGATAGCTATTATGGGGGAGTAATTCATGAAATACGTGAAATGCAGATTATGAATATGGGGCAATATGCACATGGTAATCAACCGATACAGCACATGCTTTATTTATATAACTATTCGGGACAACCTTGGAAAACACAGTATTGGGTTCGTGAGGTAATGGATAAACTTTATACGTCTGCTCCTGATGGCTATTGTGGCGACGAAGATAATGGTCAGACTTCTGCTTGGTATGTCTTTTCTGCTATGGGTTTTTATCCCGTATGTCCCGGGGCAAATCAATATGTGCTTGGTACTCCGTATTTCCATGAAATGAAGCTGCATTTGGAGAATGGTAAGACTGTAACAATCAATGCATCGGATAATAGCAAAGAGAATCGCTATATTTCAGCTATGGCTCTGAACGGCATGGACTATACTAAGAATTATCTGACTCATAAAGATTTGATGGATGGTGCTACTATCTCTGTTAGGATGAGTTCTAAGTCCAATATGCAACGTGGTGTCAATGAATTGGATTTTCCTTATTCCTTTTCAAAAGAGCTAAAAAAATAACTAAAAGAATAGATTTATGTCACAAAATAAAATAAATAAACTTTTCGGATATTGTTTTGCTATGGGGGCACTGCTATGCTCTTCTTCTGCTTTTGCATCGAGAGTGTTCATGCCCGAATATGCTTGTGTCGCGGACGCTATTCGGAAGGATAACCGTCCTGAGGTTACTAAAAGATTATTTCGTTCACAGGCGATAGAGGACGAAATTGTTCGTGTGCAGAAAATGTTGAAGAATGCCAAGCTTGCTTGGATGTTTACTAATTGTTTCCCTAATACGCTGGACACTACAGTGCACTTTCGTATAGGTAAAGACGGTAAACCGGATACTTTTGTATATACAGGTGACATTCATGCTATGTGGCTTCGCGATTCCGGAGCTCAGGTCTGGCCATATGTACAGTTTGCTAACAAAGATAAGGAATTGAAGAAAATGCTTGTCGGCGTTATTAGCCGTCAGTTTAACTGCATTAATATTGATTCTTATGCTAACGCTTTTAATGATGGTCCTGTAGGAGGGGATTGGATGAGTGACCTTACGGATATGAAGCCCGAATTGCATGAACGTAAATGGGAAATTGATTCATTGTGTTACCCCATTCGTTTAGCATATCATTATTGGAAAGTAACAGGAGATGCCAGCATCTTCAATGATAAATGGATTCAAGCTATCAGGAATATTCTTCGAACTTTCAGAGAGCAACAACGTAAAGAAGGAAATGGGCCATACAAATTCCAACGTAAAACGGAACGTGCACTCGATACCATGACAAATGATGGTTGGGGTAATCCAGTGAAACCGGTAGGTTTGATTGCTTCTGCATTCCGTCCTTCGGATGATGCGACAACTTTTCAATTTTTGATTCCTTCTAACTTTTTTGCGGTATCTTCATTGCGTAAAGCCGCAGAAATTCTGGAGGTGGTTAATAAGGAAACTTCAATAGCCGATGAATGTAAGGCATTGGCTGATGAGGTACAAGTTGCACTGAAGAAGTACGCTGTCTATAACCATCCGAAATATGGTAAGATATATGCTTTTGAAGTAGATGGTTTTGGTAATCGTTTGCTTATGGATGACGCTAATATTCCGAGCCTATTAGCAATGCCTTATTTGGGAGACATCAAAGTTGATGATCCTGTTTATAAGAATACACGTCGCTTTGTGTGGAGTGAAGACAATCCTTATTTTTTCAAAGGAAAAGCTGGAGAAGGCATTGGTGGTCCTCATATTGGTTATGACATGATATGGCCTATGAGCATTATGATGAAGGCTTTTACCAGCAAGGACAATAATGAAATAAAATCATGTATCAAGATGTTAATGGATACGGACGCCGATACTGGATTTATGCATGAATCGTTTCACAAAGACGACCCACAGAAATTTACGCGTGCTTGGTTTGCTTGGCAAAATACGTTGTTTGGAGAGCTGATTCTGAAACTTGTAAATGAAGGGAAAATGGATTTACTAAATGATCTTGAATAATTTTTTATTTTGAATCAAGAGCGGTTCATTATGAAGCGCTAGTATAATGAAATTATCTTTATTGCCACTCTTTTCGAGAGAACTTATTCCTTTTGCTATTTTCCGGCTTTTATAAAGTGAAGCCGTCCAATAAGGTTGTATAAAGTTCTATTGCCTCTTCCAACTCTTTTATCATAATGTACTCATCTGCAGTGTGAGAACGTGAGGAGCGCCCGGGACCCATTTTTAGAGACGGGAAAGACATTAATGATTGGTCGGAAAGAGTTGGCGAACCATAAGGTACCTTGCCAAGTTTAATTGCTTTCTTCACAAAAGAGTGATCTATTGAAATGCTCGATGAGTTGAGTCTGAAAGAACGAGCTTTTGCTTGGCACGATATGTTTTGCTGAATTTCGTTGAAGAGTTCTTCATTGTTATAAAGCTCATTACTACGTACGTCCACTACAAAAGTGCAAAGATCAGGTATGACATTGTGTTGGGTACCTGCATTAATTTGAGTTACACTCATTTTGACTGGACCGAGTAATGGAGATTCTTTCTCAAATCGATAATCACGGAACCATTCAATATCTTTCAAGACTTTATAAATAGCATTGTCTCCCTCATTGCGGGCAGCATGTCCGGCACGGCCGGTGGCAGTAACGTCTAATACCATCAAACCTTTTTCAGCTATGGCCGGTTGCATCTCCGTAGGTTCACCTACGATGGCAAAAGAAATAGGGGGCAATCCGGATAATACACTCTCTATGCCGTTTTTTCCTGATATTTCTTCTTCACAGGAAGCCAAATAAATCAGATTATAATTTTGCTCTTTGCGACATAAATTCAGAAAGATCTGCAACATTGTGACCAAACTAGCACCGGCATCATTACTCCCTAGCCCATATAGCTTACCGTTCTCTTCACGAGGGGTGAAGGGATCTTTGCGCCAACCACTAACAGGCTTCACCGTATCAATGTGTGAGTTAAGCAGTATTGTAGGTTTTTCAATGCTAAACATCGGACTCAAGCACCACACATTGTTTCCTTTGCGCCCGGTTTCCATACCTACGGCTTCAATATAATTTTGTAAAAAGTCCGCAGCTCCCGCTTCTTCACGGCTAATTGAAGGAATACTTATTAATGATTTCAATAGCCCGATGGCTTCTTCCAGTATTTCTGAGTTGTTACCTATCATATTATGAAATATATTTGTTTTGCAAATATAAGCAAAATGTTATGTTGTTTGTGTGTATGTAAATCTAATATTAGGTAATTAATTAAGTTGCTATGGCAACTATTGGCTACTGTATAAATGGCTAATAGCTTGATTGTTCATCTTTAAATAAATCTCTGGAGGCTACTGATAATTTCAAATTAAACGGTACCTTTGCATGCAAATACTAACAACAAAATATATGACTTATCATCATCTATCTGTCTTAGTTCATCGCCAGGCTGAAAAATATGGCGAAAAAGTAGCTTTAAAATATCGTGATTACGAGAAGGCTCAATGGGTTCCGGTTACATGGATTCAGTTTTCTGACACAGTAAACAAAGGTGCTGAGGCATTGGCCGCCATTGGCGTTGAGGAAGAGGAGAATATCGGAATTTTTTCTCAAAACAAACCGGAATGTCTTTATGTGGATTTTTCTGCATTTGCCAATAGGGCTGTGACTGTACCGCTTTATGCTACAAGTTCACCTGCTCAGGCTCAATACATCATTGATGATGCTCAAATTCGCTTCCTTTTTGTGGGTGAACAGTTTCAATATGATGCGGCGTTTAGCATTTTTGGATTTTGTCCTTCTCTTCAAAAAATCATCATTTTCGATCGTTCGGTGATAAAAGATGCTCGCGATGCTAGTTCTATTTATTTTGATGAATTTCTTAAGTTGGGCATGACCCTGACAAACCCTGATGTGGTAATAGAACGTACTGCACGTGCCAATGAAAATGACTTGGCTAATATTCTTTATACATCCGGCACGACTGGTGAACCTAAGGGAGTGATGTTGCACCATTCTTGCTATTTGGAAATTTTTCATACGCACGATGTTCGCCTGAAGACAATGACCGATGAGGATGTCTCAATGAACTTCCTTCCACTTACTCATGTCTTTGAGAAGGCATGGAGCTACCTTTGTATAAGCAAGGGCGTTCAGATTTGTATTAATCTTCGTCCGACTGATATTCAGACGACGATTAAAGAGATTCGCCCTACCCTGATGTGTAGTGTGCCTCGTTTTTGGGAGAAGGTATATGCCGGTGTTCAAGAAAAAATAGCAGAAACGACGGGACTCAAAAAAACATTGATGCTTGATGCCCTAAAAGTGGGTAAGATACATAATGTTGACTACCTGCGTAAAGGTAAAACACCTCCTTTGATGATCCAGTGGAAGTATAAATTTTACGAAAAAACAATTTATTTGTTACTCAAGAAGACTATTGGAATAGAGAATGGTAATTTCTTTCCAACGGCAGGAGCAGCCATCTCCGATGAAATCTGTGAATTTGTGCATTCTGTAGGTATTGATATGCTTACGGGCTACGGTCTTACGGAATCGACTGCTACCGTATCGTGTACTTGGAAGACCGGATATGAAATTGGTTCGGTAGGTACAGTGATGCCCGGACTAGAGGTGAAGATTGGTGAAAACAATGAAATTCTGCTTCGTGGTAAAACCATCACTAAAGGATATTATAAAAAGAGTGAAGCTACAGCGGCAGCTATTGATAAAGAAGGTTGGTTTCATACGGGAGATGCCGGATATTTTAAAGATGGACAACTTTATTTGACGGAAAGAATTAAAGACTTATTTAAAACGTCAAATGGGAAGTATATTGCTCCACAAGCGTTGGAGACAAAACTTGTTGTAGATCGTTTTATTGATCAAATAGCAGTTGTTGCCGATCAGCGTAAATTTGTATCAGCTCTTATCGTTCCGGTTTACAGCTTTGTAGAAGAGTATGCAAAAGAGAAGGGGCTTGAATATAAGACTTTGGATGAACTGTTGCAGCACCCTAAAATACAGGGACTATTTAAAGCACGCATCGACACACTGCAACAACAGTTTGCTCATTACGAGCAAATTAAAAGCTTTACCTTGTTGCCAGAGCCTTTCAGTATGGAACGTGGTGAGCTTACGAATACGCTTAAACTGAAGCGAGCGGTGATTGCTCAGAACTACAAAGAGTTGATTGATAAAATGTATGAATAAATAATATCAGAAAATTTATCTATCTTTGCACCCAAATCAAAACAAATTATTTATATGATTACTATCGAACAACTTAAAGACGTGAAAGAGCGCACTGATGCGTTGAGGAGGTACCTTTGACGTCGACGGGAAGAAAATTCAGGTTGAAGAAGAGCAATTAAGAACTCAGGCACCCGGCTTTTGGGATGACCAAAAGAAGGCTGAGGAGCAAATGAGACTGGTAAAAGGATTGCAGAAGTGGATTGACGGATACAATGAAGTCAAAACAATGAGTGATGAACTTGAACTAGCTTTTGACTTCTATAAAGAAGAACTTGTTACCGAAGAAGAAGTGGACGAAGGCTACGCTAAGTCTATGGCTGCTCTGGAGAATCTGGAACTGAAGAACATGCTTCGTGAAGAAGGTGATCAGATGGGCTGTGTGCTTAAGATCAATTCGGGGGCCGGTGGAACAGAAAGTCAAGATTGGTCGTCTATGTTGATGCGTATGTATCTTCGTTGGGCGGAAGAAAATGCCTACAAAGTGACCATCTCTAGTATTCAAGAAGGGGATGAAGCCGGAATTAAAACCTGTACCATCCAGATAGAAGGTGATTATGCTTATGGCTATCTTAAAGGAGAGAATGGTGTGCATCGTTTGGTGCGCGTTTCTCCTTTCAATGCGCAAGGTAAGCGAATGACTTCTTTTGCATCTGTGTTTGTTTCGCCATTGGTTGATGATACGATCGAGGTGCAGATTAATCCTGCTGATATTTCTTGGGATTTGTTTCGCTCAGGTGGTGCGGGTGGCCAGAATGTCAACAAGGTGGAGACAGGTGTTCGTATACGCTATAAATACAAAGATCCTGATACCGGCGAGGAAGAAGAAATCCTCATTGAAAATACAGAAACTCGTTCACAGTTGGATAACCGTGAGAACGCGATGCGCTTGCTTCGTTCACAACTCTATGATCGTGAATTGCAGAAGCGATTGGCAGCACAGCGTAAAATAGAGGCCGGAAAGAAAAAGATAGAATGGGGATCGCAAATACGAAGTTATGTTTTTGATGACCGTCGTGTAAAAGACCATCGAACAAACTTCCAGACTTCAGACGTGAATGGAGTAATGGATGGAAAGATAGATGGTTTTGTTAAAGCATATCTTATGGAGTTTTCTTCTAAAGAGGAGAACTAATGTAATAAAGTTCCCGGCATGTCTTAGAAATGCCGGGAATTTTATTTTCTTGTTATATTGTTTGTATGCTATTATTTTATTCGTACTTTTGATTTTGCCTAATAAAAGCAGATGAAATCTTTGTATCGTTAAACATAATACTTATATTACTATGAGCAAGATTCGTAAAGTAACACACACTAAAAGAGAAGAGCAACAAGCCAATCGTGTGCTGAAGATTATTTTTGTGGCACTTGTAGCTTTGGCCTTAGTCATGCTAATAGGTTTTTCTCTTCTTGATTAATTTTTGTTGATGGGTTTAATGTTGATAAGGTTTATCTTGTAGAGTAATCTTATAGACCTTATCAACATATAAATCTTTTGTATTAATAATAAATGAAGAAACAATTATTCGCTTTTTCTGCACTTTGCTTTTTAGCGTCGCATTCTGCTGTGCATGCTAGTGGCCCACAATCTTCTGTTTCCGGTTCTAATACTAAAAAGCTTATTATTAGTTCTGTGGATGATAAATTTAAACTTTCTTTTAATGGACGAATTCAAGCCGATGGAGCTATGTTCTTTGGTGAAGATTATCAGCCATTGGGGAATGGAGTGGGCTTTCGCCGAGTTCGGCTTGGAGCTACAGCGGTTTTTGGCGATAATCTCTCGGGGATGATGGAAGTGGACTTTACAGACGGAGGGTTTTCGCTAAAAGATTGTTTTATTAAATATGATTTGACTAAAGAGTTAAGCTTTAAAGGAGGAAATGTAAAGGAGGCATTCTCAATGGATGCGATGACCTCTTCCGGGGATTTTTTATTTATGGAAGAAGCGAATGTAACTTCAACCTTTGCACCCGAATATCACATAGGCTTACAAGCAAATTGGCAAAAAAAACATTTTATTGGAAGTGCTGGCGTGTATTTTAAGAAGATTAATGGGACAAAAGAAAAGGATTATTCGGATGCTAACAATAAAGCCGGACAAGATGAAGGGATTTCTTATACAGGACGTGTTGTGTGGATGCCTTTATCAGAATCCAAGGATAGAGGATTTCATTTAGGAGCAGCAGCTTCTTATCGTACACCCAAAACGACTGTTGGATCTTTGATGCCTAATACAGTGAGGTATTCTACTACTTCTTTATCATATATTAACAAGATTAAGTTTCTGGATACAGCCCCTATCACCAAGGTTGACCACGACTTATTACTTGGAACGGAGCTTGCGGGGTTTTATAAGGCCTTCCGTATGCAAGGAGAATATATACTAAACAAAACTTATCGCAATGAAGGGTTGGCTATAGAGAATTTTAATGGCTTCTATATTCAGGCTGCATACCTTTTGTTTGGTGGACATCAGAAGTATAATGCATCGCGTGCCACTTTCGTTCAACCTTCTGCAGGAAAGAACTGGGGGGATATTGAACTAGCTGCTCGTTTTGATCGTATTGACTTGAATGGTACTGATGTGAAGGGAGGATCTGCAAATGGCTGGACATTTGGAATGAATTATTACGCAACGCAGCACTTCAAGATTCAATTAAACTATTCTTATATAGACCACGATAAGTATGCTAATGCCTTCGGATCTGCCGCTGTGGGATATAAAGAAAATGGCGAGATTGCGTATACTGCTAGTGAAGTGGATGAGAGTCAGGGTAAAAGTGGCAACGCGTATGGCATTCTTGGTGTTAGGTTGCAGTTAAGTTTTTGAATTAGAGATAGGATGGAGGGCGAGAAGCTCTTTTCTTTGAAGAATATGGCACAAGAAATAGAACGTAAATTTCTCGTTATTAGTGAATTTAAGTCTTTGGCATTCGATCAAAGCCACATTGTTCAGGGGTACATAAGCAGTGCTCGTGGACGTACTGTGCGGGTGCGTATTCGCGACGATAAAGGATACCTTACTATTAAAGGAGCCTCCAATGCTTCCGGCACAAGCCGGTATGAATGGGAGAAAGAAATTCCGATTGGCGAAGCCAAAGAACTGATGAAGCTTTGTGAACCTGGTATCATTGACAAGACAAGATATCTGGTTAAATATGCGGGGCATACGTTTGAGGTAGACGAGTTCTACGGAGAGAATGAGGGACTTGTCGTAGCAGAGGTTGAGCTTGCTGCAGAGGATGAAGCATTTGAGAAACCGGCTTTCATTGGCCAAGAGGTGACAGGTGATGTTCGTTACTATAATTCTCAACTGATGAAACGACCTTATAGTACTTGGTAACACTTAGCGCTCAAATCGACTTAGCCGAACATTATACAACGAATAACTGTTATCACCTAAAATAAATGCGATAGTTCAGTATGGAGAATATCTATAATTTCCTTCCAAAAGAATTGGTCACCTTCATATTGGTTACTCTGTTTTCCTTGCTTATCGGACTTTCGCAACGGAAGATTAGTCTGAAGAGGGAAGGAGAGACGACCTTGTTTGGGACTGATCGAACTTTTACTTTCATCGGTATATTGGGTTACCTGCTATATATTCTCGATCCTTTGGAGATGCGTCTCTTTATGGGAGGTGGCCTGGTGTTGGGAGGGCTATTGGGACTCAACTATTATGTGAAGCAATCACAGTATCATGTTTTTGGGGTCACCACTATCATTATTGCACTCATTACCTATTGCATTGCACCGATCGTGGCTACTCAACCCTCTTGGTTTTATGTTATGGTAGTGGTAACCGTGCTACTCCTTACCGAATTGAAACATACCTTTACCGAGATAGCTCAACGCATGCAGAGTGATGAAATGATCACTTTGGCTAAGTTCCTTGCCATCAGTGGTATTATTCTTCCCATGCTCCCCGATGAAAATATTATTCCCGGAGTAAATCTCACTCCTTCCTCTATCTGGTTGGCAACGGTTGTGGTGTCGGGCATTTCTTATCTGTCTTATCTGCTGAAACGATATGTGTTTCGTGAATCAGGCGTTTTGGTATCGGGCATTATCGGGGGACTTTATAGTAGTACTGCTACCATCTCTGTGTTGGCTCGTAAAAGTAAGCATGCTCCTGTTCATGAGATGGCTGAATATACCTCTGCTATGCTTCTTGCCGTGAGTATGATGTTTCTGCGTTTCCTGATCTTGATTCTTATCTTTAGCCAAGATATTTTCTTGCTTGTTTATCCTTACTTGCTTGTGATGTCGTTTACCGCCGCAATTGTAGCTTGGTTTATGTACTCAAGACAAAAACGTTCAGAGAAAGCGGGCGCGATAGGAGAGGAAGAAGAAAGTAGCAACCCATTGGAGTTTAAGGTGGCTCTAATCTTTGCCATATTATTTGTTGTCTTCACACTCTTAACTCATTATACGTTAATCTATGCCGGAACGAAAGGATTGAATCTGTTATCTTTTATTTCAGGTCTGAGTGATATCACTCCCTTTATTTTAAATCTGCTTCAGGGTACGGGTGGGGTAACTGCCTTGGTGATAGCTGCCTGTAGCATGCAAGCTATTATTAGTAATATTGTAGTGAACATGTGCTACGCTATTTTCTTTTCCGGCAGAAGAAAAGAACTACTCTCGTTCATTCTTCGCGGATTTGGCGCTGTGATTGCAGTGAATGTTCTTCTACTGCTGTTCTTCTATTTTATTTAATTCAGTATTCTATTCTTTTATTCGATGTATTCTAATTGGTAAATAATATTAATTAGCATATATTTCATCTTTCTTAACTCCGATTGTCTCGTAGATATAGATAATCATCTTACTTTTGTTGCTGTATTGCAATGGATAAGCCTTTCTGTTGTTTGAGAATAGATGAACTAATACTAAGATAAAATGAAAAACAAAAAACTACTATTACTGTTGATGCTTATTGTATCCTCTGTTGCTTATTCGCAAACACCCGCTCCATTATCTTATACGATAAAAGGGGTGCTCATTGATTCACTTACTCAAGAAGTAGAACCTTATGCTACTATAAAGATCGTGAAGAAGGAGGCGCCAGGTAAGGCTGTAAGAATGGCGATAACAGACATAAACGGAAAATTTAAAGAGAAACTAGCAAATGCTGGTATTTATCAGATTACAATTACATCTACAGGCAAGAAACCTATTATTAAAGAATTCACGTTAAAAGCAGGTGAAAAGATTTTTGATTTTGGAACACTATATACTTCCGAAGCGACGAATGAGTTGAAGGGCATAGAAGTGATTGCGCAAAAACCACTTGTGAAAGTTGACATTGATAAGATAGAATATAATATTCAGGATGATCCCGATTCGAAGACCAACTCGGTGTTAGAAATGCTGCGGAAAGTACCTCTGGTGACGGTGGATGGCGAGGATAATATAAAGGTAAACGGGAGTAGCAGTTTTAAAGTGCATGTGAACGGGAAGCCTAACAATATGATGAGTAACAACCCGAAAGAGGTGCTGAAGAGTATGCCGGCAAATTCAATTAAATACATTGAAGTAATCACTAATCCCGGAGCAAAGTATGATGCCGAAGGAGTCGGTGGGATTTTGAATATTGTCACTGTAGGTACCGGCTTTGAAGGTTATACCGTTACAATAAGTGGGAATGCAGGCAATACAGGAGCGGGTGGAAGTGTTTATGGGACTGTGAAGAAGAACAAACTCACAGTAACGGGCAATTATAGCTATAGTTTGAATGATTATCCCGCAAGCTATTCGAATACGCAACGTGATGATTATTCAGCAAAAACTAAGCTCAACTCAAGTAGTAAGAATTCAAATGACGGCTCTTTTCAAAATGGGAATCTGGAAGCTAGTTATGAGATAGATACGCTCCGGCTGATTACTCTTTCATTTGGAATGTATGGTGGTGGGAATGACGGAACAGGTGGCGGGCTGACCGAATTAACGGGTGCTACAAACAGTTCAATTTATGATTATAATATGAATAGTAAATATGACAACTCTTGGTACTCTATTCGCGGCAACATCGATTATCAACGTCTGTTTAAGGTGAAAGACCGTATGCTTACGTTTTCTTATAAGATCGACACGGAACCTGAGATCTCTGATTCTCATTCTCGATATACCGATCGTCATATTCCTGATGAATACTTGCAACTATTAAACCTGCACGATCAGCGTACGGATGGTAAAACGAATACTACGGAACATACTTTTCAAATAGATTATACCACACCTGTGGGCAAATTACATACCATTGAATCCGGAGCAAAGTACATCATTCGTAATAACACGAGTGACAATAAGTTCTATTTGGCTGATAGCGGTAGTGATGATTATTCTTATAACGAAAGCAGAAGTAGTAAGTATGAGCATCTGAACAATATTCTTGCAGCTTATGCCGGTTACACCTTTAAGTATAAGAACTTTTCGGCAAAAACCGGAGTAAGGTATGAACATACGCTACAAGATGTGAGTTATTTGGTGGGTACCGGAAAAGATTTTAAGGTGAACTTTGATGATGTAGTACCGTCGGCTAGTGTAGGATTGAAGATCGGTCAGACACAGAATATTCGTGCAGGATATAATATGCGTATATGGAGGCCCAGTATCTATTTTCTGAACCCTTATGTAGACAAAAGTAATCCTACAAGTATTAGTTATGGTAACCCGGAACTACAGAGCGAGAAGAGTCATTCGTTCAATCTGAGTTATAGTAGCTTCACGGCTAAATTTAATTTGAACTTGACGTTGAGGCATTCTTTCAATAATAATGGTATTGAGAGTTATAGTTTCTTAGAGAATGGTATACTGAACTCTACGTATAAGAATATAGGGAAAAGCAAGAACACCGGAATAAGCTTATACGCTAACTGGAATGCTTCTTCTATGACTCGGATCTATATGAATGCCAGCGGAGGGTACAGTGATTACCGCAGTCCGGCGCAAGGGTTAAAAAATTATGGTTGGGATGGCTTTGCGTATGGTGGCATTCAGCAGACTTTTCCTCTGGATATACGTGTCAGTCTCAATTTGATGGGTGCAACTCCTCGTACAACATTACAAGGGAGCGGCAGCGGCTTTTATGATTATGGATTGAGCGTCAATAAGTCTTTTCTCGATAAACGGCTTACTGTAAGTGCTTTTGCTAATAATTTCTTGAAGAAATACCTCTCCAACACTTCTCGTATAGAGAGTGAAACATTTCTTCAGAGGAGTGAATCCAGATATTCGCGGCAGCGTCTTGGAGTCAGTGTGAGCTATCGAATTGGTGAATTGACGGCAAGCGTCAAGAAGGCGGCTCGAAGTATCAATAACGACGATGTGAAAAGTGGAGAAGGCGGCGGAGAGGGAGGCACTACAAAATAAGTTAAAAACCTTTTCTTTTTTGCCTGAAAGCTTGACTTTCGTTGTTGAAAG
Source organism: uncultured Bacteroides sp. (assembly GCF_963666545.1). NCBI lineage: Bacteria > Pseudomonadati > Bacteroidota > Bacteroidia > Bacteroidales > Bacteroidaceae > Bacteroides > uncultured Bacteroides sp. The sequence goes on from NZ_OY762899.1 coordinate 2,736,111, forward strand.
TAGTATTTTTGTAAGTGTAATCATAAAGTATATTCAATTTATAGTGCACAAAAAGAGGGAAGTTATTGCTTCCCTCTTTTTGTGCACTATATCGGCTATTTTGGTCAACTGAACGTCATTTTTGCCCAAACTGAACCGTTCACTTTACATAAAAGACGGTTGCACTTTGCCCGAAAGACAGTTTCTCTTGACTAAGATGCCTATATGTTCTCGGAATATCTCCTTATGAAAAGAAGTTTTCTCTTAATGTTATCCTGAAAACTTCTTTTCCCTTCTCAACTATACCTTCTACCGTTAATAATTTGTAAACTTGCTCTTGACAAGAATGAGCTCATTTCACTCATTTTTACTAAAAATGCTTAGTACACCTTGCCGCTTTTTGCAAAGGCTATAAGGTCGATTCCTTGACGCTTTTGATAAGCCTCGGCTTTAAAATAGCCGTCCACAAGTCATAACCCTTTTGATTCATGTGGAGGTTATCTTCTTTGAAGATGTTCTTACGTAGTACTCCGTTTTCATCATACATACATGAGGAAACATCTACATAGTCCACTCCTGAAGTTTGCGATGCATATTCTTTGAGCAATACATTAATGATTTTTTGTTTAGCTAACATCTGCGTTCTTGCATAGGAGGGCTTGAATGAAAGCATGTAAATGGGAACTGATGGATAATCTCTTTGCAAGCGAGCTATAAATATACGAATGAAATCGTATGTATCTCCTATGCTGAGATCTTCCTGTGAACCGTTCAAGTCATTTTCCACATAGAGCACGATGGTGCGAGGATGGAAGCCACGAGCAATGATGTCATAATAGTAAAGCATGTCGCGAATGGCTGCGCCTCCATAGGAACGACGGATGATCTTAAATGGAGCCATATCATTATAAATATTATCCCACCTATTAATTGAAGAACTTCCTAGAAAGAGGACATCGCAAGATGTATCTTGCAGTTTCTTATTGGCTTCTTGATGTTCATCAAGCTCTTTTTGATAACGAGTGATCCACCTTAATGCATCAATATGTGTCAGTGGAAGATATTCTTTTAAGCAAACCGAATCTTGTGTATGTTGAGCAAATGCCTGTTGTGTAAAGTAGGGAATGCAGAATGATAAAAGTAGTATGATCGTTTTTCTTTTCATTATTAATTTTAAGAATATTACTATTTGTCTTTTTATTCATTGAAGCCTAACTTCTTAAGTCCCTGCTGCACGTCCGGATGACTCATAAAGAGCTTCCATAGCAAACCCGAGCGATGATTCTCGATCATTACGGCTATCGGCCCCTGATCTATGGCCAGATAGCGTTTTGGATACCAATTGGCAGTTTCGCTAAAAGCATCATAAAAGCCATATTTTCCGTAAACCTTATCACCCATAGTATAAAGATGACGCATTACCTTTAATGAATACTCGGGCGTATAAACGATGGAGGAAAGCGCAGCAGTGGGGGAGATCACTCCTAGGTCACTCGCTTCATTCGGCGCATGCGCAGCATATCCATCAACCGAATAGCTTGCTGTTAATCCCCAGCAATCATCGCCATATCCTTTGTAACTTTTAGGGTTACGAATGCAATAAGCCCGATTCACAAGCGTAAGATTCTTCATCTCATCAAAATAGGACGCATATTTATCTTTCAGGTTAGTCGGATTTAGTCCTAAGAAAGAATAATGTGCCCAAAATAACGGGCTTGCGTCAGTGCCTTGATAGCGCAATTGGAGTGGGATGCCTTCTACTTCGTGTGGCGATACAATAGCTCCGCTCTCGGCCCAACCTTCGTGATAAACTTCGGCCGGTACTCCGTGTGTAGGCGATGATGCAGCAAGCACATACATGATAAGGCACTCATTGTATCCTCGTACGGGGAAGTTCATCTCCCACGCATAGTCGGGACTCCAGTGCCAGTAGAGGACATTCTTTCCGTTGCGATACCAATCCCATTCCACTGCCTGCCAAATGTTGTCTATTCGTGCAGCCACAGCTTTTTCCTCTTCGCTTCCGTTAAGATAATATTGGTGTACAGCCAATAAACCTTGTATTAAAAAAGCTGTTTCGACTAAATCACCGCCATTGTCTTTCTGTCCGAAGGGCTTCACCTTTCCCGTTTCTCCATTCCACCAATGAGGAAAAGCGCCATGAAAACGGTCGGCTTTCTCTAAGAAGCCGACTATTTTATTCATCCTTTCCAATCCCTCTTGACGAGTTACATATCCACGGTCAATACCTGCCAGTATGGCCATGATACCAAAACCGCTTCCACCTGTCGTTACGATGTTTTTATCATTTTCCGGATAAATTCCGTCTACATGATAGCGTTCTCGAGCCATGCCACTGGTGGGTTCGGCTCCATCCCAGAAATAGTTGAATGTACTGCGTTGCACACTGTCCATCAGTGCATCGTCGGATAGTTCGGCCTCGGTGTTGTCGTCGGCTTTACTTCCTCCTTTGCAGGCTGTTGCAGCCAATACGATAAACAGAAGTATGAATTGTTTGAATAGGTTCATGGCTTTATCTTATTTATGGGTTAAGAGTAAAATGTGCTGTTTGCACATCACGACTATTGCCTCCAATCATCACATCAAAATCTCCCGGCTCGCACACAAACTGCAAGTCTTCATTGTAGAATTTAAGTAGCTCGGGTGTAATTTTGAAGGAAACCTCTTTTGACTCTCCTGCTTTCAGGGCTATTTTGTTGAATCCTTTAAGCTCTTTTACAGGGCGAGTGATGCTACCAACCAAGTCGCGTAGATAAAGTTGCACTACTTCGCTTCCTTCTTTGTCGCCTGTGTTGGTCACAGTTACAGTGGCCGTCAACTCTCCATTGCTATTCATTGTTGCCGAACTTAGTGAAACATTGCTATACTTAAAAGTGGTGTAGCTCAGTCCGTAACCGAAAGGATAAAGCGGATCGTTGCTTACATCCAGATAGTTGCTGCGGAATTTCTCGAACCAGTGACCTTCACCCAGTGGGCGACCGGTATTCTTATGGCTGTAATACAAAGGAAGCTGACCTACATTTTGAGGGAAAGTAGTTGTCAGTTTACCGCTAGGGTTTGCATCACCAAACAAAACATCACTGATGGCATAAGCAGCTTCGCTACCTCCAAACCAGACGTTCAGTATGGCCGGAACATGTTCGTTTTCCCATGTTAACACTACCGGTCGGCCGGTGAAAAGCACCAATACCACCGGTTTACCTGTTTTTAATAATTCCTTCAATAATGTGCGTTGCACATCCGGCATATCCAGATTGGTACGACTACTACTTTCACCACTCATCTCTGACGACTCGCCTAAAGCGGCAATGATAACATCCGCATTAGCTGATACTTTGAGCGCCTCGTCGAGCAACTCTTGACTTGTGCGATTGTCTCTGTTCAGGCTGCGCCCGAAGGTTGTTGCACGTTCCTCGTATGCGGCATCTTCCATCAGGTTACTGCCTTTCGCATACACCACGTTTGCTTTTTTGCCTAGTACCTCTTGCAGACCCTCTACCAATGAAGCCGATTTATCCAGTCGGGCTGCCACGCTCCAAGTGCCCGGCATATTCGAACGAGTATTCGCTAATGGTCCCACAACAGCAACCGTTCCCTGCTTGCGAAGAGGCAATGTATTCTTTTCGTTCTTGAGCAGAACAAAACTTTCGGTAGCTATCTTCCGAGCGATGGCACGATGCTCGGGCGTATAAATTTCCTTTGCAGGGCGTTTCACATCGCAATACTTATAAGGATCCTCAAAGAGTCCGAGTTTATACTTAGCCTCTAAGATACGGCGACAAGCCATATTGACTGTTTCCTCGGAAACCTTACCTTCCTGAATCGATTTCTTTATTGTGCCAATAAAACCATCACTGACCATATCCATGTCCGTACCCGCATTGAGCGCTCGTGCGGAAACTGTTTGTAAATCACCGATCCCATGGTTAACCATTTCAGAGATTCCAGTAAAGTCACTTACCACAAAACCATTGAAGCCCCATTGCTTGCGAAGTACATCCGTCAGTAACCACTTATTGGCTGTTGCCGGAACTCCATTTATCTCGTTAAAAGAGACCATTACACTTCCGGCACCAGCTTCAACGGCTGCTTTGTAAGGGAGCATATATTCATTAAACATACGGTTTTGACTCATGTCCACCGTATTATAATCACGTCCTGCTTCGGCTGCTCCGTAAAGAGCGAAATGCTTTACGCAAGCCATGATTTCATTCTTGTTTGCCATGCTGTTTCCCTGATATCCTTTTACCATGGCTTTGGCTATCTCGCCTCCTAAGAAGGGATCTTCCCCGCTACCTTCAGAAACCCGTCCCCAACGGGCATCTCTGCTTATATCCACCATTGGACTGAATGTCCAACTAATGCCGTCGGCGCTAGCCTCGGTCGCTGCAATGCGAGCCGATTGCTCAATGGCTGCCATGTTCCATGTGCAAGCCAGCCCTAATGGGATAGGAAATACCGTTTCATAGCCATGAACAACGTCCATGCCGAAGAGCAACGGAATACCTAGTCGGCTCTCTTTAATAGCCAACTTCTGTACATCTTTAATCTTTTCTACCCCTTTGAGATTGAATAATCCGCCTACCTGTCCTGTGCGAATCTTCTGTGCAACATCACTACTCTTAGCCTGCCCGGTAGTAATTTCACCACTTACCGGAAGATTGAGTTGTCCGATCTTCTCTTCCAACGTCATCTTCTTCATCAGATTGTCGATGAAGCGGTTCATGTCCTGTGGTGCTTTTTGAGCTTGTAGTGTCATCGTAGCAATTACCATCAAAAAAACGAAAACCTTACTTCTACTTGAAAACTTTTTCATAACGGGTTCTTTAATTATGATTTATCTTATCTGTTCGCCTGCTCTAATCTTTTGGGAGATCATTCACATAGATAAATAAACATCGGAGATAAAAAAATGTTAGAGGGACGCAGGATCATGTCAAGAGTCCCTCTAACGATGTTAGTTAATTAGCATAGTCAGGATTTTGAACTAATACTCCTTTCGATTTATCAACCTCTGTTTGAGGGAGAGGTAAGTATTTGTTTTTATCCTGATAGTTTGTCTTGCCTGCGGCGTGGAGTACGTCGGCTGCGATGCCCCAACGTACCAGATCATAGAAGCGATCAGGTTCCAGCCCCAATTCTACACGGCGCTCGTGGCGAATGGCATTACGGACTTCATTTTGATCTGTAGTTGTTACCTTGGGTAAAATATTGGCATTTCCACTCCGAGCACGGAATCGGACCATCTCTAAGTCAGTCAATGCTTCGGATGGACGTCCTAGCTCATTGGATGCTTCTGCTGCCATTAGTACAACATCAGCATATCGGATTAGGCGGATATTTACCCAATAACCGCCGTTGCTAAATGTAGCACGTTTGGCCGGATCTGTATATGCTTTTTTGTTGAAATAAGCACCGTCTGCAGATGATACAGGTGACTCTCCGTAAGGCTTGTTGGTGTTTGCTTCGGTAATAGGATCGGTTTCCGATTTCCTGAAATATAGAAGTGTGGCATCCTTTCTGGGATCGCCTGCTTCAAAGGCCTTGCCCATTTCTGTAGTAGCCATGTGCCAGCCCCATCCGAGATTCCATTGACCCGATCCACGAACGCCTTGTACTTCACTGAACTGACTACCGATGCTTGAACTGTTGGGAAGAGATGCTGTAGCGAGGCATTGAAGTTCAAATACTGATTCGCTACTATTCTCCCCTTCGTCGGTGAAGATCTTGTCGTACGGAGTATTCAAATCATAAAGCCCTGAATTCATTACATCTGTAGCTGCTGCATGCATGTTTGTCCAATCACTACGCATCATGTAGGTTCGGGCATGAAGTGCACGTGCTGCTCCCCATGTCAATCGTCCTTTGTATTCAGCCGGCCATTCTCTTGGTAGTCGTCTTTCCGCTTCTGCAAGATCTGCGTCAATCTGTTTGTAGATTTCAGAAATACTTGTCTTTGGGATATTAGCTTGTGAACTCTCTGTGATGTTGAAAGTGATTAAAGGAACTTCACCGAAAGCCCTTACCAAATTGAAGTAAGCATAAGCACGGAAGAATGAAACTTCTCCTTTGTTGATATTTGTATTTAGTGTGTCAGATAATACAACGGTTTCAATTGTATGTAGTACCGAATTACATTGGTGGATAATGGTATAATTTTGGTTCCAATAAGCACCTAACACTCCATTGCTGGCTGTATAGACAAAATCGTCAAACATAGCCGCTTGGTCAGCCCCATCAGAGGCACTACTTCCTTTCTCGGAATCTTCCGAGCGAAAGTTGTGAATGGCAAAAGCGGGAATGCCTGCAGTAATATTATAACTACGCATCATGCTATAAACACTGAATACTCGTCCCTGTAAACTACCACCGGGAGCATCGTCTGCGGTGGTCTGCCCTAGCGGACTACGATCTAAGAAATCGCTGCATCCTGTAAAGCTAAGTGCTAAAGAGGTTGCTATTATTGATAGAATATATTTACTTTGTTTCATGGTTCTATTTATTTAGAAAGTAAGATTTACGCCAAATGTATAAACCGCAGGCATTGGATAACTACCACCATCTACTCCAAATGCTGTAGCAGAACCTCCCAATTCAGGAGTGTATCCGGTATTGTTTTTCCAAGTCTTTAAATTTTGTGCATTCACATAAAGTTTTAGTGCTTGTAAGTGAATCTTTTGGAGCAACTCTTTGTCAAAGCTATAAGCTAACTGTATGTTTCTGATTCTTAAGAAACTGCCGTCTTCAATATAATAATCGGAATTCAGATTATTGATCGTGTGCTTTGTATTAAGAAGGGGTTCGCTATTTGAGGTCCCTTCACCATGCCAACGATTCATACGGGCAGACATATAATTGAATTGAGACCAATTGTAATTATCCCATGTACGGTAAATTTCATTTCCGTGTTGCCCCATCATGTCCATACTTAAATCGAAGTTCTTGTATGATACTCCCAGCGAAAGGCCATAAGTAAAGTCTGGAGTAGGATTACCAATCATGGTACGGTCTGCTGTTGTTATCTGTTTGTCACCATCGACATCAACAAACTTTAAATCTCCCGGTGTAACTGTTGCTAATGTGTTTTTTGGTGAATTAGCTATATCACTAGCCGATTGATAAACGCCATCAACTTTATAACCATAAAAGTATCCAATTGGGTACCCACCCGTTGTATAACTTTGACTTTTATCTCCATCGATAATAGAGTAACCTTCTTGGTAAAGATTGACCACTTTATTTTTTATTGTTGCTAGGTTACCACTGATGTTGTATCCCCAATCACCGATTTGATCTCTCCAGCTAATAGCCATTTCCACACCTTTGTTCTCAATTTCTCCTAGGTTGCCAACACCAGGTATGCTTCCTGAAATGCCCTTTACTTGGGCTAACAAGTCTTTGGTATTTTTCTTGTAATATACACCTTCAAAATGTAGACGGTTACGAAGCATATTGGCTTCAAACCCGGCTTCCCATGCTTCTATTTTTTCCCATCGCAGTTTTGGGTCAGGTGTGTATTCTGGACTATAACCAGGGTAAGCAATTGATCCGAATGGAGTGGAAGAAGTATTTAAGTATAAGGGTTCTGCCGGATATGCTTTACCCATGCTTTGATTACCGAGTGTTCCCCATGAACCTTTTATTTTTAACATGTCGAAGAAGTGTTGCTCTTTCATAAAGTTCTCTTCAGACATTAACCAACCTCCACCAACAGAGTAGAAATTTTGCCATTGTTGCCCTGTGTATGAGAATGCGGAAGAACCGTCACGACGAAATGAACCGTTGAAAAGATACTTCCCTTTATAATTGTAGATTACACGTGCTAGTGCCGACATGGTAGAACGTTCCCATTGGTCGCTCCCGTTTGTAGCTGCTCCGGCATCTCCAATACTCAAATACCATTTATCCGGATTGTTGGCTATTGCAAGAGTTCCCTCTTTACGTGAACCTTCTATTTTGCCTAATTCATTGTAGTAGGTGGTAAATCCTGCCATGGCAGTTAAGTTATGTTCGCCGAAACTATTGGCATAAGTTAGCAAATAATCACTTTGCACCTTTACCTCATTTTGCTTGAATTGGCTGATTGCTGTTTTTTTACTTCCTAGAGTTTCGATTTTACCTGCAACACTTGCATCGTATACCCGCAAAATCGGTGTATAGGTGCGGCTGCTATTAGAGGCGTAATCGACAGAATACATCGTTTTGAAGGTGAAATGTTTCAGGAAGTTTAATTCAGCGTAAATATTACCTGCACCACGATAGTTTTCAGCTCGGGTGGTGTTCGCTTTTAAATTGACATCAACCATTGGGTTATCAATCTGTCCCTTTTGAAAATTGGGGAGTGAGGCGTACAACTGATACTCGTCGTTGAAAACCGGAGCTACGGGAGCAGAGCGTATAGCATTGATCACATTTTTAGCATCGGTAGGCAAGATCCGTGCTCCATTAAATTGGAATCCGACTTTCAGATACTCTTTTACTTTATAGTCATTGCTTACATTGATGGTGAGTTTACTGAACTTCTCGTGGAGTATGTTTCCTTGTTCAGAGGTGTAACCCACACCCATGTAGAAACTATGTTTGTTCGAAGCACCGGTAATGCTAATGTTATTGTTTGTCATAAATCCAGTTTGGAAGATTTCGTCTTGCCAATTGGTATCAGCATTCCAATTACTGAAATCGAACAAAGGATTACCTTGGTTGCCTAGCTGCTCGTTGTATAATTCTTTAAATCCTGCAGCATCCACCATATCTATTTTATCAACAACTTTCTTCCATCCGAAAGAACTGTTGATATTAACTAGTGTTTGTCCGTCTTTAGCTCTTTTAGTTGTTACGATGATTACACCATTGGCTCCTCGTACACCGAAGATAGCTAATGAAGAGGGATCTTTCAATATTTCCATGGATTCAATGTCCGATGGATTGAGGAAGTTGATATTATCATTGAACAATCCATCGACAATATAGAGTGGTGTGTAACCATTAATAGAGTTTGTTCCGCGAATACGTATTTCCGGGTCGGCTCCTGCGCGACCAGAATTTACGACCTGTACGCCGGCAATCTTTCCTTGTAAAGAAGATAGCGGATTAGTACTGGGCTTATTGGCGATTTCTTCTCCTTTGATATTGGTAATGGATCCCGTGAGGTCTCTTTTTCTTGCACTACCGTAGCCGATTACAACTGTTTCAGTTAAAACAGTAACATCATCTTTCAGTGTTACATTGATGGTAGTTTCTGTCCCGACTTGGATCACTTGTTTAGCCATTCCTACATAAGAAAACTCGAGTTTAGCTCCCGGGGCAACAGAAAGAATATAGTGGCCGTCTAAGTCAGTGATAACTCCGTTTGAAGTGCCTTGCACTACTACAGATACTCCAATTAGAGGCTCATTGTGTTGATCAATCACTTTACCACTCACACTCTTGTTTTGAGCCAGAATAGGTAAGGTCATTATAAACATACAGGTCAGGAAAGTCAGACTTCGTAGCCATGATATGGCATTCTTCGTTTGAAGAGGTTTTAGAGGTTTGTTCTTCATTGCATTAAGTTTTTAACAAATGTTTTTTCTTCTGTTCTATGAATCGATCTTCTTTATATCTTCTTGATTGTTCCTTTTTTCTTTCTAAGTACAAAGCATAAAACCGGGCCCTTGATCTTTGCTATGTCATCTGATTCAAAAAGAAACTTTCTCAATAAAGTAAAGTCGCTTGAACGTTCGCAAATGTATAGACAGAAACAAACAAACAAGAAAATAGACGTTCATCACAAATACACTGCCTCTATATTTAACATTCAATGGAATACACTTTTCCCTCTCAAAAATGTGTATTCCATTGTAAATCAATTCAATAAGACGTGACTATTCTATCTCTAGAAAGTATTCATTCAGGTTTTGGGTAGAACTTAAATTGAGCTTTTTTCGAAGGCGGTAGCGGTTATTCTCTATTGCTCGCACCGACAGGTTCATCAGAGAAGCAATATCTTTGGTTTCCATATTTAGTTTCAGGCAGGCACAAAGTCGAAGGTCATTGTTTGTCAACTCAGGTTGCATTGATTTCAAATGTTTGAAAAATCCGTTGTGTTTCTGTTCGAACTTGATCAGAAACATCTTCCAGTCTTCTTCTGTATCCATGTTGCTCAACAAAGAAGTCATTTTTTGATAAAGCGGCACGAGTGATTTATGTATATTCTTTCCACAATAATCATCAACCAGATCTTTCAGCTTCAGAATTAATTCATTCTTCTGAATGATAAAAGAGGTTTGGGTAAACAACTCCGCATTCTTTTCGTCTATTTCGTTGAGAAGTTTCTCGTTCATCATTCTCAGGTGACTGGCTTCTCTGGCTCTTATCTTTTGCAAATGGATGTTGCGGTATCTACGTAAAATCAGTACCCACGTGAGGTATAGTGTTGTTATAATGATGGCTATGTAGAGCAGGTAGGCCCAGAGTGTTTGATACCATGGGGGTAAGACGCTAAAATTGAAAGACGTAGTATTCGAGTAATTTCCCAGACCGTCGGTTACTCTTATCTTAAAGGCGTAGTCGCCTTTTGGCAAACGGGCATACGATACACTGTTTACTCTTTGGGGTTTGCTCCATGTTGTTTCAACACCTTCGCCTTGCAATTGATATTCTACATAAAGGTTATAAGCAAATGCATTGCTTACGGAGAAGTTAATGGTAACGTTGTTATATATGTAGGGAATTTTATTCTCTTGGTTTAAATCGACAAATCTGGTTTTTCCTTCAATGTTGTTTATATGCATTGATTCTAGAAATGGAGCCGAAAGAGTTTCCGGAGCATTCGCTTTCTTAGAGGTATTATGGAGTATAAATCCGGCATCCAGACAGATTAATGATAGGGTGTCATTAAGAACCGATATATTTTCATAAGCATTGATGAGGGACAGGTTGTCTGCTCCTATGTTGTACGATTCCGTTATTCGGGCAATATATCCGTCATAAAAGAACTTGTAAACGGATGATCCGGTGATGGCCCAACTTTCTTCATTGCCGATATGAACAATTTTCTTGAGGTTACTAACTGATTTAAAGCAGTCGTTCAGGTGGCTGTCTGCTACGAGTTTGTCCCCATTTTCATTATAAGTCCAAAACTTATCGTCTCCCAAAAAGAGAATGCGTCCTCCGGCTTTAAACATACGTATCTTGACCGGAAGGGCTTTGTCTTTCTCATGCCCGTAGTACGAATAATAACGAAAAGCATTCTGCTCGTCGTTCAGTCGGCATTTGTATACACCATGGCTTACAGTCTCAAGCCAGATATTATCCAGATAGTCTGTTTCTACATTGATGATTGGATCTGTGATTTGCTTCATCTCCAGAGATTTGCCGGTCTTTACATTGATAATAACCAGATTATTGTAGGTTACTAGCAACATTATTTTTTCTCCTTTTATCGTTGTTTCTACAGCTTTGAATGTTCCCGTATTTATGGGATATGGAGTACTGACACTCAGATCTTTGTGGATTTCTTTTAATCCGCTATTATGTGCGCAGAAGAGTCTGCCATCTATTTTTGAGAAAGACCATACTTGGCCTTGGGTCTCTTTTATTAGTTTTAATGAAGAAAATATATTCCGGTCGTTTAGCTGACTTACAGGCGCATAGTATATACCTTGATTCGTTCCGACAAACAAATTATCGTGCCACAGAGTTGCCGCATAAACAGCTCCGGCATCGCGATCGCTAGCTTTATAATAACTCAATCCTTTGGTGTATCGTATGTATGCAATTCCTCTGTCCATCGCTACCCAGATATTATTCCGATTGTCTTCATAAAGAGATAAGATCGTATTGTTCTGGAGGGAATTGGCTGTTGAGAAGTGGTTGCTTACTTCTCCAGAGGGTGTAACCTCATAAACACCATTCAGTTGTGTGCCCAGAAAGTAGGTGTTTCGTTTGCTGCAATAGATGCCACAGTTCAGTTCCTCTCCCTGAAGTAGCGAACTTAAGCCTTTGTTCCAGATAGAGAATTCTTTTCCGTTGTACACATAAATGTTGCCGGATGAAGTTCCTATGAGATACTGATCTTTACCGTATGGCAGGATCACTCTTACAGTGGTATTGTTAAACATTTCACTGCCGGGGATCTTCGTCAGCTTATCGTTTATTATTTGATGTAATGGGCCGTATGTTTCCTGTACCCAATATTTGTCTCTTACTTTTAGTAGGAAGATATAGCCTTTAGCGGGAGCTACCGATTTTAGTGTTCGATAATCATATACATAGATTTTGCTAAACGATTGAAAGTAAACTTTATTCTTGGCAATCCATACTTTCCAGAAATTTTCGTTCTCAAACTTGTGCTCTTTGAGTAATCCTTTCAGTGACGTGTATTTTAGTGAACCGGATATATCTCTGTCCCATCGACCAAGTTCCTCAAATCCTCCGGTGAATACTGTTTGGTGAGAGGCCACAGCAATAGCTCTGATTATTGGAGAGTTTGGAATTTGGTATAAATTCCAACTCATGCCGTCTGACTCCAATAATCCGATATCATTGCCAAAGTACATAACTCCTCTTTCATCTTCTCCGATCGACCAATTTTTGTTGGCGGCATTATACGTTTCTTTGTTGATGTTGATAATGTGTGGCTTGGTAGAAGCGAAAGCATTTAGTTGCATCAGAAGCGTTACAGCAATGGTAACAATACCTTTCGGAAAGTTCATGGGGTTCTTTTTAAGTTTAAAAAAGTGTTCTTCCGTGCAATGATACGAAAAAACGAGGATATATTTAACACGCCTTCTGATAAATTTGTTTAGAGAGCGAAGGGCAAGGGGAGAACAACCTTTTTTCCTGTTTTGCCGGGTCACTTTATCTTCTTGGGGATTTAACATTTGATTAAAAAGCTTATCTTTGTCACATGAAATCAAATACCCTGCCTAACTCACTCGAGGTTTTATCCTTATTTCTTCCATCAGGCTGCCTTGATTATTTTGATGTCACGGACTACAGCAACATGGATACTTGTTATATCATTAGTTTAGAAGAGAAGAACCTAATACCTTCGGAATATGTTGGCCTTAGTCTGGTCTCTAAAGGCTTCCATGCCGAAATAGAGATCCAAGATTTCCCCGCCCGTGGCAAAGCTGTTTATCTCCATATTAAGCGTCGTCGTTGGGAGGATAAAACAACCGGGAGATGCTATAGTCGCGATTGGAATTTAGTAGCCACCGGCACTCGCATTACCGCAGAGTTCGGTGCTTTTTTAAAAGAATTACTTGGAAACTCATGAAGTAAGTATCAAAAGTGTGGCCGATTTCAGTTATTTAAAGCCTTCGGTTTTGACCGACTATTACAAGAACCATTTAAGTGACTTCCTTTCTTGGGATCAACTCTCCCACGCAGAAGATTATATCCTTTTTCCTGAAAATATGGGAGCTAACCTTTGTATTGACGAGACTGCATTGAGTAATGGGGAATTGGTCACGAATGTGATTAACAAGTCCGGGCATGGCAAAAGGGGTACTCTTGTAGCCATAATAAAAGGTACCAAATCAGAAAATATCGTGAAGTGTCTGAAGAAAATCCCGCAAGAGCTACGGGATATGGTTGAAAACATTACCTTGGATATGGCTAACAGTATGTACTCCATAGCGCGTCAAAGCTTCCCCAAAGCATTGCAGATAATAGACCGATTTCATGTCCAGAAACTAATGCATGAGGCTTTACAAGATCTCAGAATACAATATCGTTGGCAAGCTATGGACGAAGAAAATAAGGCCATGAAGAAAGCTAAGGAAAATAAAGAAGAACACGTTCCTGAAAGATTTGACAATGGGGATACGTTAAGACAATTATTGGTAAGAAGTAGGTACTTGTTATTCAAATCTCCTGATAAATGGAGCCAATCACAAGAGATTAGAGCCGATATACTCTTCAAACAGTATGATGACCTCAAACAGTTCTATTACCTAGCTTTGCATTTAGGCAAAATCTATTCTACAAGCTATGACAAGGATGTGGCACGTCCTAAATTGGCATTGTGGTTCAACAAGGTGGAAGAATGGGAATATCCACAGTTTAATACAGTCATAAGAACTTTTCAACAGCACTATGAAAGAATTCTAAACTTCTTCGTAGGCAGACAAACCAACGCAGCAGCAGAATCATTCAATGCTAAGCTAAAAGCATTCAGAGCAGACTTCAGAGGGGTAACAGATATGAAGTTTTTCTTGTTTAGAATAGCTAAACTATATGCCTAATCAAATGTTAAATCCCCAAGAAGATAAACTGAGCCGTTTTGCCTAAGTTAGGCAGGTCTGTATTGAAAAAGGCCTCCAAGATTACTCCTGAAAGCCTTTTGTGCGGATGATAGGACTCGAACCTACACGTCTCACGACACCAGATCCTAAGTCTGGCGCGGCTACCAATTACGCCACATCCGCATGGTAGGCAATCACTTACCTTTGTTTTGCGGTGCAAAGATAAGTAGTTTTTCTGTTCTGGCAAATTATTTGTGAATAAAGTTAATTCTTTAGTAGAGTACGGGCTGCTTCTATCATCGTATCAATACCTTTATCCTCGTCTTTTTTTTGCATACTCACCTTAATATCAGGGTCTATGCCAAATTCAATTTGATTCATTTCGGCATCAAAGTGTGGACTGGCAGAGAAACGCACTGACCATCCATTAGGCAACTCCGAAGAGAAAGGCATTCCTGATCCTCCTCCGGTTTTATCACCCAAGATTGTTACTTGCGGAAGATATCGCATTGAATTTATGAAATCATTGGTAGCGCTGTAGGAATGGCGATTCGTCAGTACAACGACTTTTTTCTGCCATCGAATACTGTTTGAAGGCTCTAAGTATATAGCTACCGGATCAGAAAAGTCATTATGCCCTTTCCCTGTTTTGTGGCGGATGTATCCGGTGAGAACTTTCTCGTTGGTGAATCTGGCAGCAAAAGTAGTTGAACTGCTGAGATTACCTCCACCGTTGTTACGTACATCGATTATTATTCCATTGCAGATAGCCATGTGTTGGAGGATTTCGTCCAGGTTACCGTTTCCAATAGCATAGGCGAAACTTTCATAGTAGATATAACCCACATTATCATCTAATATTTTGTATTTCGCTCCACCGGCAATACGATAATTTGTGCCTAGATAATCTTCTACGATTGATTCGTTGAAGTTGCGGGGGTAATCTTCATACCAACTCCAATAGCGAGCCTGATTACCTGCCGAATATAGATTGACATGCCCGTCTTTAAGGGTTGCAAGCATATCACTCAATACATTAAATAAATCATCGTTGGTCATATTTGTCGTTAATCGTTTTTGATAAACGGTATGGATACTATCCCAGTTTATTTGCTTGTATTCTAGGAAACAGTATTTCTCGTCAATAATCGTCCATAAAGCGTCGAGGTTTCCTCGTGGATTATTGGTGTATTCATCTTCTCTGATGCAGGATGATGCAATGAAAAGTAACAATATAATTGGGATAAGCAATGTCAGCATTCTGATTGCCCGGCCCTTTTTGCTTTCTTTTCTATCTTTGTTGTTAATCATCATTCTTTCTTAAAATTATCAATAGGCTCTTATCGCAGATGGGAGAGGAGTTCCTTTCTTATTGCGGATTCTATAAAGATCCTGCACAAATCCCACCATAAATACGTGTCCGTAAGTATGTGTTTCTATTTGGTTTACTCTGGATTGCTGCATGTCCCACAAGTAGCTGAATCTTACCTTTGAACTCCCAATGGGGCAATCGACAGATAACATTTGTCGGATGGAGGGTTGGTTGTGCAAGGATGTAAACTGCACCACTCCGCTGCTGTTGCCTAGCGTAAATATCTCGTAATAAGATTGTCCATAGTTGGGCGAGAACATGACCCCGATTACGGGTATGTTCGCTTGATATCTTAATACGATTGGATAATTTTTTATCTTCAGGTGCCAGATAGCCATGCCTGAGGCATCCAGATTGATGTAAGCTCTGGCCGATGCAGGATTGTTCGTATTGCGTAAGTTATAGACAAAACCACCGTTCAGATCAGCCAGTCCACCGGCTAACAGTTTAAAATTATCAGTGATACGGAATTGATAATGCAGTCCGTAGTTCCAGTTCACCAATCCCGCAAAGGTATTGTTATTGTCAACTTTATTATGAGTATAAGATACGTTGGCTTGGAAGAAATTTTGCACTGATACATTTCCGTCAAAAAGCTTGGTCATTCGCATTGTCTCGCGAGAGATGCGAAAGTCTGTACCGACATATTCTTGTGGTGAAAGGTAGGTGTCATACACATTGGCAAATCCCACACCATACATGGTGGAACGCATGACATATCTGTTTGCCTGCAAGGAATCCTCTTGTGCGTATGCTTTAACTGAAAGAAAAGAAAATATGCAGATGCACAAAGAGGTGAAGATTGCTTCGCCTACTTTGTGCCTGCAAATTTGTGTTTCCGGTATTATTGTTTTTTGTATCATGAGCATTAGCTTAGAAGAGCTTCATTTGCCCTGTTATTTCGTCGATGATATCATCTTCACTTTTACCATTATCCGGATCCAGATTTTCCGGATCTTCTTCTATTTCGTCTTCTTCATTGCCTTTCTTCATTTCAGGAAATCGTGTTGGCTCCAGTTCGTTTATTGCTTCAACAGTAAATGTTGTGAGGCGCTTCCCTTTGGCTTTGAATCCTTTAACGGCAATAAATTCTTCTGCATCAACAATGATCGGGTCTCGGAAGCTATCGTGTCCACCAAATATTACTTCCAATCGGGGATAACATTCATCAGTCAGTAGCACGAGACGATTTTCTTTGTTTTCTCCTAGATAATTCTGTTTACGCGTAGCAGCCTCAAAAGAGAAGCGTTTCAGATACGGATAATTTTGTTGATCGGCATCATAAAGAACGGCACTCCACACTTTGTTGGCATCAAACTTCTCAACGATGCTCACATTGTCTTCATAGTGGTTACTCAAATCGAAGTTGGTGATATAGAAATCTCCATTAGTCAAGACGACAAGTATGTTGTCTTCACTTTGAAATTCTCCCAAAAACTCACCTCGTCCATCGTAGTTGAGGCGAAGCACGTCACGGTCAAACCAAACCTTTCGTCCGCCCAGTGTGGAACCACCTTTCTGTTTAAGTGCAATTTTATGGACATCGTATTTTGTTAGGATAACACCCATTGCTTGGCGTCCTTTGATGGCTACTTCACTAAAATCCTTTTCAAAGATGATTTTTCTGACGCGCATATTTGGTTTTAACGTTACTTTGATCACTTCAGCTTCTCCATTGGGATTGGCAGTGAAGTAAACGACACGTGAGCCTGGTGTACTCTGCGTCATATCATATTCTCTGTCCCGTGTTACGGACGTTACGGCAAAACGCTTCACATAGTGAATTCCATCCTTTCCATCGCGATAAATGGCATTGTAGATTGTTCGTTTATCGTTCTTTTTAAAGATGTTGATATATAGAATGTTCTTTCCGATGAATTTCTTGTCGGCCACCGGGGTAATGAGGTACCTTCCGTCCCGATAGAAGATAATGACATCATCCATATCCGAACAGTTTGCTATGTATTCGTCTTTTTTGAGGGCAGTGCCGATGAAGCCTTCCTCGCGGTTGATGTATAACTTTTCGTTGGCTTCTACTACTTTGGCTGCTTCAATGGTGTCGAAATTACGTAGCTCTGTGCGACGTGGAAAGTTTTTGCCATATTTATCTTTCAGCATGCGGAACCAATCGGTGGTATATTCCACAATGTTGGCCAAATGCTTGTCAATCTCTGCTATCTCGTTCTTCATACGGGCAATGATTTCATCCGCTTTTTCAGAGTTGAACTTTAGGATACGGCCCATTTTTATCTCCATCAGCTTCAGAATATCCTCTTTGGTCACTTCTCTAATGAACTTCGGATAAAAGGGTGTTAATCGCTTGTCAATGTGAGCACAAGCCTCGTCCATATCTTTGGACTGCTCAAATTCCTTGTCTTTATAGATGCGTTCTTCAATGAATATCTTTTCAAGAGAAGAGAAATGCAGGCTCTCTTGCAGTTCACCTTTATGTATTTCAAGCTCTTGGCGTAAGAGAGATAATGTGTTGTCAACTGATTTTTTCAGTACGTCACTTACTCTGAGGAAGTGTGGCTTCTGCTCATCAATAACACAACAGTTGGGCGAGATGCTGACTTCACAGTCCGTAAAGGCATACAGTGCATCAATCGTTTTGTCAGAAGAGACACCAGGTGCCAAGTGTATCAATATTTCTACTTGAGATGAGGTGTTATCGTCTACCTTGCGAACTTTTATTTTACCTTTATCAACGGCTTTTAATATCGATTCGATGACGGATGTAGTTGTCTTTCCGTATGGTATCTCATTAATTACCAGCGTTTTATTGTCGATCTTGTTGATCTTAGAACGTATCTTTACTACACCTCCGCGTTCTCCGTCATTGTATCTGGATACATCTATCGATCCTCCTGTTTGAAAGTCAGGATAGATTTTAAACTCTCTTTCGTGTAAATATTCGATGGCAGCATCGCAGAGTTCATTGAAATTATGTGGCAATATTTTAGAAGAGAGACCTACTGCAATTCCTTCTACTCCTTGTGCTAATAGTAACGGAAATTTAACAGGGAGGGTAACAGGCTCTTTGTTTCGTCCATCATACGATTGCTTCCATTCAGTGGTTTTAGGATTGAATACCACATCCAGAGCAAATTTTGAGAGACGTGCTTCGATGTAACGAGAAGCGGCAGCACCGTCTCCGGTCAGAATATTCCCCCAGTTCCCCTGGCAGTCTATCATGAGGTCTTTTTGTCCTAATTGCACCAATGCATCGCCAATGGAAGCATCTCCATGTGGGTGAAACTGCATGGTGTGGCCCACGATATTGGCCACCTTGTTGTATCGTCCGTCGTCCAAACGCTTCATGGAATGGAGAATACGTCGCTGTACAGGTTTTAGCCCGTCATTGATGTGCGGCACCGCACGTTCTAATATCACATAGGAAGCATAGTCCAGAAACCAGTTCTGATACATGCCCGAGAGTTGGTGTTTGATGCTTTCGTCGTGTGAGTCGGCTGGTTTATAATCCGAATGTCCTTCCGTAATCTCGTTTATCTCGTCGCTCATAAATGTCAGGTTCCTCTATTGTATCTATCTTGTTTTAACAACAAATTATCTTTTTTACATCATTATGAGATGATGTGCAGGCAAAAATACGAATTAAATTGAAAAAAATCATTTACTTTGCACTTTATTTGTGATACCTTTTGTCGGTAGACGAATCAAAAGTTAACTGTAAACGCATAAATTGTAAATAGAAAGATGGCACAAGAAGATGTTTTTAAGAAATTAGTATCGCATTGCAAAGAGTATGGTTTTGTATTTCCCTCAAGTGACATATATGACGGGCTTGGAGCAGTGTACGACTACGGTCAGATGGGAGTTGAATTAAAGAATAACATCAAAAAGTATTGGTGGGACAGCATGGTGCTTCTGCACGAAAACATTGTCGGCATTGATTCTGCTATCTTTATGCACCCTACTATTTGGAAAGCTTCCGGGCATGTGGATGCTTTTAACGATCCGTTGATTGATAATAAAGATTCTAAAAAGCGCTATCGTGCCGACGTGCTTATTGAAGATCAGTTGGCTAAGTATGACGATAAGATGAATAAAGAAGTCGCTAAGGCTGCTAAGAAGTTTGGCGATACTTTTGATGAGACTCAATTTCGTTCAACAAACGGGCGTGTGCTTGAAAATCAAGCGAAGCGTGATGCTTTACACGAACGTTTTGCTAAGGCATTGAATGATAACAACCTCGACGAACTTCGTCAGATCATTGTGGATGAAGAAATTGTTTGTCCTATTTCCGGTACTAAGAATTGGACGGAGGTACGTCAGTTCAATCTGATGTTTTCTACTGAAATGGGCTCTACTGCGGATGGTGCGTTGAAGATTTATCTTCGCCCCGAAACTGCTCAGGGAATCTTTGTAAATTATCTTAATGTGCAAAAAACCGGTCGCATGAAGATACCTTTCGGTATTGCGCAAATAGGTAAAGCTTTCCGTAACGAAATCGTAGCACGTCAGTTCATCTTTCGTATGCGTGAGTTCGAACAGATGGAAATGCAATTCTTTGTTCGTCCGGGTGAAGAACTTGAATGGTTTAAAAAATGGAAAGAAATCCGTTTGAAGTGGCATAAGTCTCTTGGGTTTGGCGATGATCATTATCGCTTTCATGATCATGATAAACTGGCTCACTATGCCAATGCTGCTACCGATATAGAATTCTTAATGCCTTTTGGATTCAAGGAAGTAGAGGGTATTCACTCTCGTACCAACTTCGATTTGAGCCAGCATGAAAAGTTCTCGGGCAAAAGCATCAAGTACTTCGATCCTGAACTGAACGAATCTTATACTCCATATGTCATTGAAACCTCTATCGGTGTAGATCGTATGTTTCTTAGTATCATATCTGCTTCTTACTGCGAAGAGCAACTGGAAAATGGTGAAAGTCGCATAGTGCTCAAGCTACCTGCTGCTTTGGCTCCGGTGAAACTAGCGGTGATGCCGTTGGTAAAGAAAGACGGATTGCCCGAAAAGGCTCGTGAAATTATTGATGACCTGAAGTTCCATTTCAACTGTCAATACGATGAAAAAGACAGTATTGGTAAGCGTTACCGTCGTCAGGATGCCATTGGTACTCCTTATTGTGTTACTGTAGATCATCAGACGTTGGAAGACAACTGCGTGACCTTGCGTGATCGTGACACCATGAAGCAAGAACGAGTAGCCATCTCTGAATTGAATCACATCATCGCAGGCCGTGTAAGTCTTACGAGTCTGCTCAAAACATTAATGTAATGAAGAAAAACTATCTATTGCCATTTTTGCTCTTGTTCACTATTCTACTTACTTCATGCGATGAAACGACTGAGGTGGGAAAATACGATAATTGGCAAGCACGCAACGAAGCTTTTATTGACTCTTTGAAGCAAGTGTTCGAAGCAAAAACTGATCCGGAACTCATACAGATAATACCGTATGCGGAGAAAAAATATCCCGTGTATGCAAAGAAGTTAACATCTGTTACTGTGGGTGAAGTTCCTTTGTATACAGATTCTGTGAGTGTTTTCTATAGAGGTATGCTCATCAATGAAGCTGTTTTTGGGAAGGCTCCTGCTCCTAGGTATTATACGAAATTATATAGTTCACTTGATGTGTTCGATAAGAATTTTAGTAGCGATACTCCGGGTGAGTTTGATTCTCCTACCGGATTTTGGGTGAATAAAGTGGTACCTGGTTGGGCGGAAACTTTGCAGCGAATGAAGGTTGGCGAACGCTGGGAAGTATATATTCCTTGGCAGCAAGGGTATGGCTCTGCGGGTAGCGCTAATATTCTTGGATACTCCACACTGATCTTCGACATTCAATTGAAAAAGGTAATAAGGAAATAGTAAACGTATTTCTGTACTATATAAAAGGCGGTCTTTCGTAATTTGCGAAGGCCGCCTTTTTTGCTGAATCCGTTTTTCTCTACATGGATGTAGATTTTCCACCTCCCATGAAAAAATACGTTTTACTATCACTTTTTGGGTTTTACTATCACACTTTTCTTTAGTTCTCTTCTTTTTTTGCTCAAATGCCTATTGATTGCTCAACTTTTGCTCCGTTTTCGGAAGATGCTTTTGTTTGCTTCTGGGAGTAGTAGTATCTCTCTTTCTCTGATAAAGAGCACGTTGCAGTATTCTTCTGCACGATACTATTGTCGGTAAACGATACGAGCTGTAAGTTTACAAAATGGTAGAAGCTCTTCGCTCCACACGTGTAGTCTGTACAGCCCACGGGCGTAGTCCGTACACTCCACACTCGTGGAGTGTACGGACTACGCCCGAGAAGCGAAGAACTGTATACTTTGTCACCGTTTATTGATGGTATTGTTTGACTTATCCTAGATTTACTTGTCACAAAGTGGCCTTTGTTACTAAAATATTTGTCAACTATATTCTTTCGTCCTAAAAAGATTGTCACTACTCTGAGATTGCTCCTGAAAAGGTTGTCATCTAAGACCTGGACAAGCAAGAACATTTTTCTGTTTCGAGCATTACAAAGGTACATGATAAATTCCATATTAACAATCATGTCTCCTTGTCTATAACTTCCCTGCGGAATGTATAAGTTGAGGGGACTTTTACTCGAATATGCTCAATGGTTGACTGAATTTGAAAATTAAATCTATCTATCGGAATAACGATTGCAAAATAGTTCTACTTTTGTTCAGTTATTTATGGATACGATAAATCAAGAGAAAAGCGCTGATCCATTTATAGAATAGATGAACTAGTTATATCGCATAGTTGGACGAGAATATGAATAAACAAATCTTTCAAACTGACAATAAGTCCAGATGGAATGGCTTTAAATGGAGTGCACGTTTCCTTCTGTTTATTTTAATTTTGCTCATTGCAATTTTTTTGTTGGCGTTGGTCATTGATAAAAATCCTCCGATTTCTTTGCAGCCTGACTATAAAAGTGCTGTGATGGCAACAAAACCTTTTATGCAAGAGAATAAACTCTCTAGAGAATATAAAGGCTTTCGAGATCGTGTCCATGTAAAAAAAGCACACTCAGACTATGAGAAAGTAAGGAAAGAACGTGTTAAGAGGGACTCATTGCGTAATAGGAATTTTGTAGAGAAGGTTCTCAATAAAAATTTTGCTATATGGCAGAGAATTCCTGCGGGCATACGTGCTGCTTTTTATGTCGCTTGGGACCCTCAGTCATTCTATTCGCTGAAGAGGAATATAAAAAACATCAACTTGGTTATGCCTGAATGGATTTTTATTGATCCTAAAACCTACGGAATACATACGGCTATAGATAAACAGGGCTTTGATTTGATGCGGAAAAATGGTGTTCCGGTCATGCCGATGCTAAGTAACAATGTCAACGGTAATTTTCGTGGGGATATTGTAAGCGTTATTCTTCACTCTCCTCAGAAACGGGCTAAGTTGATTCAAGAAATGCTCAATCTGTGTCTGCAAAATAAATTTGTCGGAGTAAATATTGACCTTGAAGAGTTGAACGAAGAGGGCGATGAATCTTTGGTTGAATTTGTGAAAGAGATGGCTGCTGCTTTCCATGCGAAAGGACTGTTGGTCAGTCAAGATGTTGTGCCTTTCAACAAGGATTACAATATTCACGAACTAGGCAAATACTTAGATTACCTTTGTTTGATGGCTTACGACGAGTATTCTATGGGAGGAAATGATGCCGGTCCTATTAGTTCTCAGAAGTGGATTGAAGCGGCTGTAGATGATTTGGTTCAGCAAGTTTCATCTGAAAAAGTCATACTTTGTTTGGGCGCATTTGGTTATGATTGGTCAGAGAAAGAAAATGTGAGCCTTACTTATCAGGAAGCTTTGGCCAGAGCGTCAACAAGTAGTTCTTCTATTCATTTTGACAACAATACCTATAATTTAAATTATGCATATACCGATGGCGATAATGTTTTCCACCAGGTGTATTTCAATGATGCGGTTACCCATTTCAATACTATGCGCTTTGGTTCGGACTATCCGTTGGGTGGCTTTAGCGTTTGGCGTTTGGGTAGTGAAGACAATCGCCTTTGGAAGTTCTACCGAAAAGATCTTTCGGATGAAGCTTCTGCAAATATAAAGAAGAGCGATCTTGAAAAGGTCCAAATGGTTAATCATGTTGACTATATCGGCGAAGGAGAAATCCTGGACGTTTTGAATACTCCACATGCCGGGCAGGTTAATATTGAGGTCGATAGTGCTGAAATGCTTGTTTCGGAAGAGAACTATGTAAAAATACCTACAGCTTATCAAATAAGGAAATACGGTGTTGCCCCGAAAAAGGAACTAGTGTTGACGTTTGACGATGGACCGGATGAACGGTATACTCCCAAGATATTAGATATTTTAAAGAAATACAAAGTTCCGGGTGCTTTCTTTTTAGTGGGTCTGCAGGCGGAAAAAAATCTTCCTCTCGTAAGAAGGATTTATGAAGAGGGGCATTTGATTGGAAATCACACATTTACGCACCCTAATATTGCTAATGTAACTAAGGAACAAGCGGCAATGGAATTCAAATTGACACGTTTGTTGATTGAATGTATCACGGGACATACTACGATTCTTTTTCGTGCACCTTACAATGCAGATAGTGAACCGGGATCTCTTGAGGAAATTATTCCTTTGGCATTGGCCCGCGACCAAAATTATTTGGATGTGGGTGAGAGTATTGACCCCGAAGATTGGCTTCCAGGTATTAAAGCGGATACGATTTTCGACAGAGTAATAAAAGGAGTGGAAGGAGATCGTGGCAATATTATATTGCTTCATGACGCCGGAGGTGAAACGCGTGAGGAAACGATTAAAGCTCTTCCGAAGATTATCGAATATTTCCAAAAACGAGGGTATACTTTTACAAGTCTTACCTCTTTACTCCACGAAAGCAAAGAACAGCTGATGCCTCCTATACCAAAAGGGGAAGAATATTATATCATGCAGAGCAATTTGGCTTTAGCCTCCTTTACCTATTGGGCGCTGAATGTTTTAACAGCTTTCTTCATTCTTTTCATCGTTTTGGGTCTAGGCAGATTGATGTTTATGGTAATTCTGACAATACGTGAACATCGTAAAGATAAAAAGAGACATTATTCGAATGTTTCGCCTCTGGAAGTCCCGTTGGTCTCTATCATTGTCCCTGGTTATAATGAAGAGGTGAATGTGGTATCCTCACTTAAGAATTTGCTTTGCCAGGACTACACTAATTTCAATGTGATTTTTGTGGATGATGGAAGTAAAGATGAGACTTACAAGCGAGTTAGTGAAGCCTTTTCTGATCATCCGAAAGTGCAGATTTACACCAAGCCCAATGAAGGGAAGGCTTCTGCTTTGAATTACGGAATTGCGCATACGAAGGCTGAGTTTGTGGTTTGCATTGATGCAGATACCAAGCTTTATCCCAATGCGATATCTTTAATGATACGGCATTTTTATCAAGGTGAACATGCGGAACAGGTAGGTGCTGTCGCAGGAAAAGTAAAGGTTGGTAATCAGCTAAATATGCTAACTAAATGGCAGGCTATTGAATATACAACCAGCCAGAATTTTGATCGAATGGCTTATGCCAACATCAATGCCATTACGGTGGTACCGGGTGCTATTGGTGCCTTCAGGCGCAAAGCGATAGAAGATGCGGGCGGACTGACGACAGATACGCTAGCGGAAGATTGCGATCTAACCATCAGTATTTTGCGTGCAGGCTATATTGTTGAGAATGAAAATGATGCAATAGCCATGACGGAGGCTCCGGAAAGTGTTAAGCAGTTTATTAAGCAACGTACGCGCTGGAGTTTCGGAGTGATGCAGACATTCTGGAAACACAGAGATGCACTCTTCAACACGAAACACAAAGGATTGGGTTTCTGGGCTATGCCGAATATGTTGATTTTTCAGTTTATTATCCCAACTTTCTCTCCATTAGCCGATTTATTCATGATTCTCGGGTTGTTTTCGGGTAATGCGGCTAAAATAGGTCTTTACTATTTGTTGTTTATGCTGGTAGATGCAAGTGTGTCAATCTATGCGTATATCTATGAGCGGGAGAAACTGTATAAACTGTTATGGATTATTCCTCAACGGTTTGGATATCGATGGATCATGTATGTTGTATTGTTTAGAAGTTATAAAAAGGCAATCAAAGGAGAATTGCAAAGCTGGGGCGTTCTTAAACGTTCGGGTAATGTTGCTGATATCAATGCGGAGCAATAGATGAAGTGGCAAGCATGCGATGTGATTGTCTTGTCAGTTGTCCTTCGAGGGAGTTATTTGTTTCAGATAATCAGAAGGTGCTGAGCCAAACTCTTCTTTGAAGCATTGACGAAAATAGACAGTACTATTAATGCCTACTTTAAATGAAATTTCTGAGATACTATATTTGCCTTCCAATAATAGCTTTTCGGCATGTTGCATTCTGATTTTCCGTATAAATTCATTTGTTGAAAGCCCGGTAAGGGCTTTCATTTTTCGGTAAAGCGTGGAACTGCTCATACACATTTTATCCGATAGATAAGTAATATCGGTCTTCTCTGATGATAAATTATCTTCTATCATCTGTGTTACTTTATTTATGAATTCGTTATCTAGCTTGCTCATCGATTCGGCTATGGTCGCACGTTTATTGGTTAAAGTGTGCTTAGCAATGAATTGCTCTACCAATTTTTTGCGAGATTCGAGTAAGTTATTTATGCGGCTACGCAATAAGGTAGCACTAAAGGGTTTTGTCAGGTATGAGTCGGCACCGACTGCATATCCTTCTTCTTTATCTTGCAAAGCATCCTTAGCTGTCAGCAGAATGATAGGAATATGACTTGTGCGGATATCTTCTTTTAAGAGTTTACACAAAGAGATGCCGTCCATTACGGGCATCATGATGTCACTTACAATAATATCCGGTATGTTATTGAAGGCTTTCATTCTACCTTCTTCACCATTGGTAGCAGTTACAATCTCAAATGATTCCGAAAAGGCATCGGATATATAATTAAGAATATCTTGATTGTCTTCAACAACTAATAGTACCGGCTTGTTACTGTCACTCATCTCTTCGTGAGAAAGATCTGTTTGCTCTGTTGTAATTTCCTTTTCCTGAATCTCAGCATGGGTGGCGGTTGGATAAGTATTGTTAGTTAGTAAACCGAAAAAGAAAGTAGTGCCTTTATTTAAAGTACTTTCTACTCTTATCTCTCCTTGATGCAGCGTGACCAGATTTCTCACTAATGCTAAGCCTATTCCGGTGCCTGAAGCTTGGTGCCTGCCACTTTCCTGATAATAGCGATCGAAGATGTGTGGCAATGCTTCAGAGGCAATGCCATAACCCGTATCACTTATCGTTATTTCGGTATACGAGATCTCTTGGTGAATCGTCTGGTGCAGACTTAGGACGATTTCTCCTTTTTCTGTATATTTTATCGCATTTGAAATTAGATTATCCAAGACGATAGTAACTATTTCTTTGTCGAAAAACAAGGGTATGTTATCTGCTTCGGTTCTAATTGAAATTTTGAGATCCGGCTTTTGATTCAATTCTTTGTATTTAAGTCCTATTTCGTAGACTAATGCCGCGATGTTCCCTTTGCTTATACATAATTTTTTGTTTTGCGTTTCGGTTTTTCTAAATTCCAATATTTGGTTAATTAGATTGAGTAGACGAAGAGCACTCTGATGAATCACGGAGATTTTGCGTATTTGCTTGGGTGATAAAGATGTATCTTTTTGGATGTCCTCAAGAGGGCCCAATATCAGTGTTAGCGGAGTACGCAGTTCATGAGTGATGTTGGTATAGAAGCGTAGTCGCTCATTATTCAGCTCTTGCTCTTGCACGTGATTTTGTTTTTCCAGTTGATATAAGATCTCAATATCTATTTTCTTTTTATAAGCGTAGAAAATGAGAAAAAGTGTCCCTGTAGCAGCCAAAAAATAGAGTAACTTTGCCCACCACGTGAGCCATAGGGGAGGGTTGATGCGTATTGGTAGAACTGTTACTTTCTCGGACCAATTTTGGTTATGGATACGAGTCTTTACCAAAAAGGAGTAGCTTCCAGGGGGGATATTACGAAAAGTAACACTGTTATTATCGTTCACGGTGTACCACGAGTCCTCTAATCCTTTAAGCATGTAGGCGTATTCTACCTGCTTTGCAAGTGAATAGTTCTGTATATTAAAAGTTATACTAAAGCTATTTTGCACATGTTTTAATTCTACACCTCGTTCATCAGATAATGGAATGATCGTTTCATTGTTTTCTTGATTGGAAAGACGTCCGAATATTTTCATTTCTGTAATGACAACGGGAGGTGCTTCAATTCCCTTTATAGCTCTGGCCGGATTGAAGCGACATAATCCATTAATGGAACCAAAATAAATAAATCCATTTTTATCTTTGGCAACACTTCCGCTCATGAAGTTGCCTGAAGGAACCTCGTCTGACTTTTTGTAATTATAGAAACAATCTTTCTCGGTAACATAGCAGCTGATGCCGTTATTGGTGCTAACCCATATATTACCGTTCCTATCTTCGCTGATAGCTCGTATATGAGTATTGGGTAATCCCTCTTTACGTTGATATGTGACATGCTTGAAGGTTTTTTGTGAAGGGAAACAGACTAATCCTTCCCCTGTTGCTATCCACATTCGTTTTTTACTGTCGCATAAAATATGATTTATGGTGTTGGAGCAGAATCCCATGTGTTGCCCAAATGACTTTATTTGTTTGAAGTTGGGCGTGTATACTCCCATTCCTCCTCCAAATGTACCCACCCAGAAACGCCCTTCTCCATCTTGTGCTATGCTGCGTATAAGATTCTCGGGTAGTTTAGAGTTTGTTGTATTGTAGTGGTGTGTGAATTTCTTTTCAGCTAAACTAAAAACAAAGATTCCATCGCTGCTACCTATCCAGATGTTGTGTTGCTTATCTTCATAAAATACACGTATATCTAAATGAGGGTTATCTCCGGGATATATATCTTGAAATCGGGCAAGTTTATTATTGTAATAGCTAATGCTTCCTTGGAAAGTTCCAAACCACAAATTGTTTTCCGAATCTTTGAAAGCCGCCAAGACAGAGTTGTCTTTCAGTTCTCCGGTTTCTTTATTATGTATAGCGACTCTTTTTCCTGCACTAAAAACATTGATACCGCCTCCATCTGTTCCTATCCATAAACGATTATCCCGGTCTGTACAAATGCTACTTACGACTTTGTTGTTAAGGCTGTTTTCAGTTCGCATAGGTGAATAGCTCCAAGTGTTGAAGAGAGGAGGTTCGTTGCTAATGAAGTTGATGCCGCCACCCCATGTGCCAATCCATATATTGTTATAAGCGTCCTGAAATACAGATCTAATGCTTGAATTTGATAAACTATTTTCTCCGTCCCCTTCTTTGATATACTCAAAATGAATTTGTTCCGGTAGTAAAAAGAAGCTTTGCTTTAGGTCTAATATTGCAATTCCGTTAAATTCAGTTGTGATCCATAATTTATTGTTTTTGAACTGCTTAATAGAAAAGATTCTGCTTGATAGTACTCCATGGACGTCGCTCTGATTATCTTTGAAGGTAGTGAAACTATTCGTTTGTGTGTTGAATAAAGCTAATCCATGGTTTGTTCCAACCCATATATTTCCATTTGTATCTTTAAAGATGCAACGTATGTCATTTCCTGGAAGGCTTTTGGGATCATTCGGGTTGTTTACGAAATGCTTTACTTTCTTTTCTTCAATAGATAGAATACTTAATCCATTGTCCACATGCCCGATGTATAAATAACCATCTCCTCCATCCATCACTGTCCATGTTTGGTTACTTGGCAAAGAAGGTACTGTTTCTCTATTATAATGAATGAACTTCCCACTACGTATGTCTAGGTAGTCGACACCTTTATAATAAGTGCTAATCCATAGACCATTGTTGTTATGGACCGATGCAGCGATGTCTGTGATATCATTGGTAATTAAACTACGTGGGTCTTGGGGACTGTGTTGGTAAGTCGTGAAGGTTTGGTTTTTGTAATTGTAAGCGTTCAATCCGTCACGCTGGGTCGCTATCCAAATGATGGGTTTTGAAGGATCGGCATAAACACGATTTAGCTCATTTCCTGTGATGCTATGGTTGTTTTTGTAGTAGTTGATAAAACGTGTTCCATCAAATTTATTTAGTCCTTCTTCAGTTGCAAACCATAAAAAGCCTTCTTTATCTTGAGCAATACTTACTACATAGTTATTGGATAACCCTTGTTCGACTCCTAATCGTTTAATGCTGTAAGATTGGGCTATTAGCTTAGAACATGTTATGAATGCTACTAATAGTAATATGATAAGTCTGTGTCTTTTCATTTCTTTCCAATTCAATTATCTGTTGCTTGCCTCAAAAATACAACTATTTTTTCTCATTTTAGGCATGTATTTCTTGCATTGAATGATTTACCGTCCCTAGCTGCATGATTTTTACCAGCTTATTTCCTTTGCTCTACTTACATTTGCACAATCAGTTGAGCTGATGAAATGTTAATCTTTAAAATGCATATATTATGAAGGAAGGAAATCCTCAAATCCCATTCTTGAAAATTGTTCCTCTGAAATTTATTGCCGCACTGTTAGTGTGCTTCGGCTTTTTAATCGCACTGCCCTTGCGTTGTGTTGCGCAAGAGTCGTTCAAGGTTGGGGATAAAACCTTTCTTTTAAATAATAAACCTTTCGTTATTAAAGCAGCAGAGATTCACTATCCTCGCATTCCTAAAGAATATTGGGAACATCGTATAGAGATGTGCAAAGCATTGGGCATGAATACGATTTGTCTTTATGTCTTTTGGAACTATCATGAACAGGAAGAAGGAAAATATGACTTTAAAGGGCAAAAAGACATTGCTGCCTTTTGCCGGCTGGCTCAAAAACATCATCTATATGTGATCGTTCGTCCGGGCCCTTATGTGTGTGCTGAATGGGAAATGGGGGGACTTCCATGGTGGTTGCTAAAGAAAAAAGACATAAAACTTCGTAAGTTGGATTCATATTATATGGATCGTGTGGGATTGTTTATGAATCAAGTCGGGAAAGAACTAGCCGACCTGCAAATTACCAAAGGTGGTAATATCATTATGGTACAGGTTGAAAATGAATATGGCTCTTTTGGTGTTGATAAACCTTATGTTTCGGCAATTCGTGATATGGTGAAGAAAGCTGGTTTCACAGATGTTCCTTTGTTTCAATGTGACTGGAGTTCTAACTTTGAAAATAATGCTTTGGACGATTTGCTCTGGACTGTTAACTTTGGGACAGGAGCCAATATTCAAAAGCAATTTGAAAGGCTGCAACAGTTACGTCCGAACACTCCTTTAATGTGTAGTGAGTATTGGTCGGGTTGGTTTGATCATTGGGGGGCAAAACATGAAACACGCAGTGCTCAGGAGTTGGTGAAAGGGATGAAAGAAATGCTGGACAAGAATATTTCATTTAGTCTATATATGACTCATGGAGGAACAAGCTTTGGATATTGGGGTGGTGCAAATTTCCCTAATTTTTCTCCTACTTGTACCTCTTATGATTATGATGCTCCAATTAACGAGTCGGGTAAAGTAACGCCGAAATATTTTGAGGTTCGTGAACTATTAAAGAAATACCTACCTGATGGAGAGTCACTGGAGCAGGTACCTGACTCGATTAGAACCATTGCTATCCCGTCTTTTGAGTTAAATGAAGTAGCTCCTGTCTTTGATAATCTTCCCGTAGCTAAGAGAAGTAAAGATATTCAATCCATGGAGTTTTTTGATCAAGGTTGGGGAAGTATTTTGTATCGCACCATTCTTGAGAAATCAGATGAAGAGCAAATGCTTATTATCACAGAAGCGCATGATTGGACGCAGATCTTTATCGATGGAAAGAAAGTTGGAACATTAAATCGTCTGAAAGGTGAAAACAGGATAAAATTGCCTCCGGTTAAAGAGGGAGCCCGATTGGATATTCTGGTGGAAGCGATGGGGAGAATGAACTTTGGTGCAGGAATTTATGATTGGAAAGGCATTACTGAAAAGGTGGAACTGAAATCAGCTTCAGAACTTAAAAACTTGAAAGATTGGTTCGTTTATAATTTGCCCGTTGATTACAGTTTTGTAAGTAAGAAGAAATACGGACAGAATATAAAGACAGACGGTATGCCTGCGTACTTTAAGGGCTTTTTTGTGATTGATAAACTGGGCGATACTTTTCTAGACATGACTGGTTGGGGAAAAGGATTGGTTTGGGTAAATGGGCATTCTATGGGACGCTACTGGAAGATAGGTCCCCAGCAAACGTTGTATGTACCTGGTTGTTGGCTAAGGAAAGGTAAAAATGAGGTGATTGTATTGGATATGGCGCCTTCAAAACAGACTCTTAAAGGGCTTCGTCAGCCGATACTTGATGCTCTTGACGGCAGTGGTGCACAAACTCATCGCAAACAGGATGAGAACTTGAACTTGAAAGATGAAACTCCTGTTTATGAAGGCAGTTTCAGAGAAGGTAACGGATGGCAACATGTGAAATTTGGGAAACAACTGCCGGCACGTTATTTCTGTATTGAAGCTTTGAACGCTTATAATGAGAGTGATTATGCTGCTATTGCCGAATTGGAAATTCTTGGTGCCAATGGACAAAAAATCTCTCGCCAGCATTGGAAGATTGTGTATGCTGATAGTGAAGAAACAGAAGCAGCCAATAACTTAGCTACAAATATTTTTGATTTGCAGGAGTCCACAATTTGGCATACCCAATATACTAAGGAGAAAACAAAATATCCTCATTCTATTGTGATAGATCTTGGCGAAGATGTTCTGATTTCAGGTTTTTCGTACTTGCCTAGGGCAGAGCAAAATAAACCCGGAATGATAAAAGACTATCGAATTTATGTAAGCGCGAAACCTTATAAATTAAAATAATTTTCGAACTAAAAAGCTGATATGATGAAAAATAGGAAAACTAGGCTGTTCTTACGGACGCACTTAATCGTTCAAATTAAATGTTAAATATCTATTCAAAATTAATTTCGTTTATTAAACCTTTTAATTAATACTTATGAAACAATTGAAAAATATTATTTTGTATGCTCTCTTGTTGATGATCTCAACAACGGTATATGCTCAAAGTAAGATAACTGGAGTGGTAATAGACGCAAGCAATAATCCTCTAATCGGGGCCAGTGTTGTTGTTAAAGGAACAACCAATGGTACTGTTGCAGATCTAGATGGGAAATTCACCTTGAATGTTAGTGGTGGAACTCTTCTTGTTTCCTATATTGGTTTCAAGCCTGTAGAGATTCCAATCGGGAGTCAATCTACATTTAAGATTGTTCTGAGAGAAGATTCTAAAACTTTGGATGATATTATCGTTGTAGGTTATGGCACTCAGGCAAAGAGGAACGTCACCGGGGCGCTAAGTGCTGTTAAATCTGAAGATCTGCTTCGTTCTGCCTCAACTTCTACTGCGGGTGCTTTAGCTGGCAAGATGCAAGGAATATCTGTTAGAGCTGCAGATGCCAGACCTGGCAAGGGGGCTAAGATCGAAATTCGTAATATGGGTAATCCTTTGTTTGTGATTGATGGTATACCCTATGGAGGTCAGGCAGGTAACGATTGGGTTCAGTCCACTAATGTATCGGGGAATGATGTGTTCAACTCGTTAAGTCTTGATGATATAGAAAGTATTACTATCTTGAAAGATGCATCTGCGGCCATTTATGGATTGCGAGCTTCGAGCGGAGTAGTTCTTGTAACAACAAAAAAAGGTAAAGCCGGAGAAAATGTCCGGATTAATGTTAACGGATATTATGGGTGGCAAAATTTGACAAGGTTTCCGAAGATGGCCAATGCTGCTCAATATACTAGAGGACTAGTGGAGGCTGAACAAAATGCAGGAATAGACCCTAGCAAATTTACATATTCTAAAGAAGAACTAGCCAAATGGCAAGCAGGTACAGAGGCTGGCTACGGAGGTTATGACTATTATGACATGGTAATGAGAAAAAATATACCTCAATATCATCTCAATGCAAATGTGACAGGAGGATCTGAAAAATCTAATTATTACCTTTCAGTTTCACAGACAGGGCAAGATGCCCTTATGAAGGATTTCTCTTATGAGAGAACAAATATCCAAGCAAATCTGGAGGCTAAAATACTTAATGGATTGACTATTGGTACTCAGATTAGTGGAAAGCAAGAGAATAGCAAAGACGTTGGATTGCCGGGTGGAGATGGCTATTTTGCCGCCATATTGGGAATGTTCTCAAACATTCCAACTGTTGGTCCATATGCTAATGATAATCCGAAATATATCAACCATACAAGAGATTTCTCTCGTAATCCAGCTTTATTCCATCGAGATATTGTAGGCTATAAAGATAATATTTCCCGCAATGCTAATATTAATTTATATGCTGAATATAAATTTAAATTTGGCCTTAAAGCCAAAGGGACTGTTTCTTATAATTATACGAATAATAAGTTTGATGGTTTCCAATATACCTATGATGTTTATTCTTATGAGAAAGCAAAAGATACCTATAATCGTACTGGTGGATCAGATGCCGGTTGGAGATATCAGACAGGAAGAGAAGTTGTAGCAAAGTATGGGCAATTCCAATTGGACTATGCAAAACAATTTAAAGATCATTACCTTTCAGTCACTTTGGCCTATGAAAGGTCCGATTATGATAAGAAATATCTTTCAATGGGGACTAATCCTTCTAACAATTATTTGCCCTTGTTGGAATTTGATAAGATGAACTCATTCGGGAATGACTGGTCATACGAAGCACGGGCTGGTTATGCTGGAAAAATTAACTATAATTATTTAGGAAGATATTTAGTTGAATTATTAGGCCGTTATGACGCTTCATATCTATATGCACCAGGTAAAAGATGGGGTTTCTTTCCTGGCGTATCGTTAGGATGGCGCATTTCTGATGAACCATTCTTTAAAGGAATTACAGGCGTTGTCAATGATCTGAAGTTAAGAGCTTCCATTGGGCAAACAGGTATTGAACAAGGTATAGGGTTATTTGACTATATGGCTGGATACACATGGAATAACGGCAGTGCTGTTCTAGATGGCGAATATGTGACAGGAATAAAACCAAGAGGAACGCCTATAACCAATTTATCATGGGTCAAAAATACCAACTCTAATATAGGTTTTGACTTGTCAATGTTTGATAATAAGTTGAAAGTTACAGCAGATGCTTTCAAAATTATCCGCTCAGGAGTGCCAGCAGCGCGATATGATGTCCTTTTACCTAGTGAGATTGGTTATAGTTTACCAAATGAAAACTTGAATAAGAATGGTTATTATGGGACTGAAGGTATCATTACATATGCCGACAAAGTAGGTGAGGTCAATTATATTGTAAGCGGAAATTTCACTTACTCACGGTACAGAAGTATAGAAACATACAAACCTCGTTTTGGTAATTCGTGGGATGAGTATCGAACTTCGGCTGAAAATCGCTTCGGAGGTATATGGTGGGGATATCAAGTTATCGGTCGATTTAAATCCGAAGATCAGATTAGAAATTATTCGGTGGATATGGATGGACAAAATAATCGTACTTTATTACCCGGTGACTTTATTTATAAAGATGTTAATGGAGATGGTATTATCAATGATATGGATGAACGTCCTATTGGATATCCTACAGACTGGGCTCCAATGTTATCCTTCGGTGGACGTATCGGACTAGATTGGAAAGGCATAGACCTTAACATTGATTTTGCAGGAGGAGCTATGCAATCATGGTTTCAGGATTATGAGCTTAGGAATGCATTCCATGGTGGAGGAAATTCTCCAGCCTATCTATTAGAAGATAGATGGCATCGTGCAGATCCTTATGACCCTCAAAGCGAGTGGATAGAAGGTTATTATCCGGCTCTAAGAAATGGAAATTCAGGACCTAATAGTAAAAATAGTGATTTCTGGCTTACGAATGTTCGCTATTTGAGGGTGAAAAACATGGAACTTGGTTACACTTTCCCTAAACAGTTGATAAGTAAAGTAAAAGCAGAAAAATTACGTGTATTCGTTAGTGGTTCTAATCTGTTGTCTTTCGATAATGTAGGCAAATTTCAAATAGATCCTGAGATAGATGCAAGAGCGGCAGTTGTTTATCCTCAGCAACGTACAGTATTGGTTGGTTTTAATGTTACATTTTAAAAGAAAATATGAGTATGAAATACCTAATTATAAGGCTATTAGTAATAGCTTCCTTCTTTTTGGTTAGTTGTAACCCTGACGGTTGGCTTGAAAGAGACCCACAAAATATTATTAAAGATGAACAGCTTTGGAACGATCCTAAACTAATCAAGTCGTTGTTGGCTAACTATTATGACCGGTTACCATCTCTTCATGGTGTTTTTAATACTGGAGGTATGAGTGAATTGGATGATGCTATGTGGTCGGGGCATAATGATGCTAACTGGCATAACGATTTTCAATATGGAGATGACTATGGTCGATATTGGGATTATGGTTTTATTCGTGATATTAATTTGGCACTTGACAATCTGGATAAATATGCTGGAAATCTTAAACAAGAAGAGAAGGAT
This sequence comes from uncultured Bacteroides sp., assembly GCF_963666545.1. Taxonomy (NCBI): domain Bacteria; kingdom Pseudomonadati; phylum Bacteroidota; class Bacteroidia; order Bacteroidales; family Bacteroidaceae; genus Bacteroides; species uncultured Bacteroides sp. Next base: position 2,772,262 of record NZ_OY762899.1, read on the forward strand.
CTTTTTAAATCTGAATTAAGGTTTATTCGGGCTTTTGTCTATTTTGAGATGGTGAAACGTATGGGGGGGGTACCTATCGTAACCACTCAGCTGGTCTATGATTTTAGTGGTGATCCAACTCCTTTGCAGGTGCCTCGCGCAAAAGAATATGAAGTCTATGACTTCATCTATAATGAAGCGGAAGCTATAAAAAACATGTTAGCACCCAACAATAATAGCCAGACTCGAGCTAACACTTATACCGCATTGGCATTGGAGAGCCGTGCTATGCTTTATGCTGCATCTATTGCCAAATACAACAATTTGATGCCTTCGCCGATAACGACACCGGGAGAAGAAGTTGGCATACCTGCTTCTAAAGCGACTGATTATTATACAAAATCTCTTGCTGCCTCCCAAGCCATTATATCCAGTAAGCATTTTCAATTATATAACGAGAATTCGGACAAGGGAAGGAATTTTTACGATATGCTCAACAAAAAAGGAACAAAGGAAATTATCTTTGCTAAAGATTATAAGCTTAGTTTGAAAGTACACCGCTTTGCTTATGATAATATTGTAAAGAGTATTACTGAAGATAATGAATCTTCTTCCAGCTTGTCTCCTTCATTGAATCTAGTAGAAAGTTTCGACTATCTTGATGGAAGTAAAGGTTCTCTTCATTTTAAAGACAGTAATGGTAGCTATATATTGTATGATAATATTTCCGATATTTTCGCAAATAAGGATGGTCGTTTATATGGAACGATTGTTTATGGGGGGACTACATTTAGGAACTTACCCGTTAATATTCAAGCTGGAGTTGCTGTTTGGGAAAATAATAGCTATAGATTAAGCGTAGCCCCTAATTTGGGACAGAAATATGATATTAAAGGTGGCGATAATGGATTGTGGACTGGTTTTGACGGACCAAAGGATAATGCCCAAGATGTAAGTAATACAGGTTTTTATATGAGAAAATTTGTTAGTGATGCATCGGGAGCAAGTACTAGAGGTACATCTGCTGAGAATTGGTGGCCTTGGTTCCGTTTGGGTGAGATCTATTTGAATGCGGGAGAAGCTGCATTTGAGTTAAACAAACCTGAGGCTGTGGGATATATCAATGCCATTCGTGAACGTGCCGGTTTCCCCGCAAATAGTATCAAAACTTTAACAATGGATATCGTTCGTAATGAACGTCGCGTTGAGCTTGCATTTGAAGATCATCGATATTATGATTTGAAACGTTGGAGGATAGCGCATGAAATATGGGATGGTAATGACAATAATGAGAATGCTGTGATCTATGGATTATATCCTTATAGAATAGTGCATCCAGGACATCCTGATAACAACAAATACCTTTTTGACAAAATAAGGCCTACACGCTTCAAAAGAGCCAGACTTTTCCGTATGGCTAATTACTATTCGTCTATTGATCAGAATGTACTTAATAATAATCCGAAGTTAGTAAAAAACCCTTTTAATTAATATTTGTGAATATGAAAAGAAATATATTATCTCTTATTATTATATGTAACCTTTTACTTTCTGGGTGTGGGTATGATAATTTTGATGAACCTACGGCTTTTTTGATGGGAAAAGTCGTTTATGAAGGGAAAGCTGTCGGAGTGCGTACCAATGGTCCGCAATTGGAACTGTGGCAAGATGGTTATGGTTTGAAAAAGAGTATTCCGATATACATTGCTCAAGATGGTACCTATTCAGTAGCTCTGTTCAATGGCCAGTATAAAATGGTACGTAAAGCAGGAGCTCCTTGGGAAGCACAACTAAATGATACTATTATTGTCAATGTTAAAAATAAGACGGAGTACGATGTGCCTGTAACTCCTTATTTTACAATAACTGGAGAAGGTTTCCAGAAACAAGGCAATACGATTTCTGCAAAGTTCACTATAAACAAAATTGTAAGTTCTGCAAAGATTGAATCTGTTCGTTTGTATTTAGGCTCTTCCGTGCTTACTGATCAAAATAAGTATGAACAGGTACAAAACGCCGATATTGCTACTATTCAAATAGGGCAAGAAGCAACTGTGACAACGACAATACCAGCTGATCTAGCACAATTAGACCATGTTTTTGTTCGTGTTGGAGTTCGAGCTACAGTATCAAATGAGTATTATTATACTCAAGTTCAAAAAATTGCTTTGAAATAAATCAAAGTACTATATTGAATGGATCGTTTGATTATATCGGAAAAGGTAAGAATTTGTCTTGCCTTTTCCGTAATCATTTTAAATAGACTAAAATAAGTATTAGGAAATATTTAAAAATATGCAACAACTAAAGAAACAACTCAATCTTTTTCTTCTTTCTCTATTCATACTCATTCCAGCTAAAGCTCAGGATTACAAATCCGGGCCAGCAGAGAAAGATTATGTCGGTTACCTATTTGCTTATTTCAAAGGTAATAGTGTGAAAGATGAAGCAGTATGTTATGCTATTAGCCGAGATGGATATAACTATCTGGCATTAAATAATAATAATCCGATTCTGGATTCGAAGGAAATCAGTTCGACGGGAGGTGTGCGCGATCCTCATATCCTTCGCTGCCAAGATGGTAAGACCTTTTATATGGTTGTTACCGATATGACTTCGTCTAAAGGCTGGGATTCGAATCGTGCGATGGTATTACTTAGATCTAATGATTTGGTTAATTGGACATCTTCTGTTATCAATATTCAGCAGAAATACAAAGGGCAAGAAGACTTGAAGCGAGTATGGGCTCCTCAGACCATTTATGATACTCAAACAGGTAAATACATGGTTTATTGGTCGATGCAACATGGTAATGGCCCTGATATTATATACTATGCCTACGCCAATGAAAATTTTACGGATCTGGAAGGAGAACCGAAAATCTTATTTATTCCTAAAAACAAAAGATCCTGTATCGATGGTGATATCATTAATAAGAATGGGCTTTACTATCTGTTTTATAAAACAGAAGGGGATTCAAACGGCATTAGACTGGCTATTACAGATTCATTAGCTTCCGGAAAATGGATAGAACAACCTGGATATAAACAGCAAACTCGTGATGCTGTAGAAGGATCCGGCGTGTTTAAATTGATCAATAGCGATACCTATATTCTCATGTATGATGTTTATATGAAGGGTAAATATCAATTTTGTGAAAGTAAAGACTTGGATACTTTCAAAGTAATAGATCAAAATGTCACAATGGATTTTCACCCTCGTCATGGTTCCGTGATACCTGTAACGCGTAGTGAATTAAAAAGGTTGACCGGCAAATGGGGCATTCCCAAAGGATTTGAGATGCCGACGAATAATAATCCGCTAGTGGAAGGGTATTATGCCGATCCTGATATATTATATTCCAACAAGACAAAGAAATATTACCTCTATCCTACTAGCGATGGTTTTGATGGCTGGGGTGGATATTATTTCAAAACATTTTCATCTGAAAACTTGAAAGACTGGAAAGATGAGGGAGTGATTCTAGATTTGAAAAAAGATGTATCGTGGGGCAATCGTAATGCTTGGGCTCCATGCATTATTGAAAAGAAGATAAAACAGAAATACAAATATTACTATTATTTTTCTGCAGCTCAAAAAATTGGAATGGCTGTGTCAGATGATCCTGCAGGTCCTTTTGTAGACTCTGGTAAACCTGTCGTAGATTTTAAACCTGAGGGAGTTAAAGGTGGGCAGGAGATTGATCCTGATGTATTTGCTGATCCGAAAACAGGAAAAAGCTATTTGTACTGGGGAAATGGTTATATGGCGGTAGCTGAGTTGAATAGAGATATGAGTTCTGTTAAAAAGAATACGATGAAAGTGATGACTCCTGATGCGACCTTCCGTGAGGGTATTTATGTTTTCTACAGAAAGGGGCTTTATTACTTCTTATGGTCAGAGGATGATACTCGCAGTGAGAATTACAGAGTGAGGTATGCAATATCTGCCTCTCCTCTAGGACCACTCACTATACCTGAGAATAATCTTATTTTGCAAAAATCTCCGGAAAAAGGGATATATGGCACAGGACATAATTCCGTTCTTGAAATTCCGGGTAAAGATAAATGGTACATTGTTTACCATCGTTTTAATCGTCCAAATGGTATTAAGATGGGAGATGCTGCCGGATTTCATAGGGAAGTATGTATGGATCGTTTAGACTTTGATGAGGATGGTCATATTAAACCTGTAATTCCTACACCTTGATTGATACCTCTTAAGAGTATTGTTACATTAGTTTATAATTTTGAGATAAAGAGATACTATCTCTTTATCTCAAAATAGCTCCTGCCACAGCATTTGCCACAACAGCACGTAGTCTTACTACTTCTCCTTTATCATCCGGATGAACACGATTAGTCAGTAGAATAACGGCAGTATTACTGTCTGGGTCCATGATTAGCGATGTTCCTGTGTAGCCTGTATGTCCGAAGGTGTTAGGTCCGAAAAGATCGCCATTGTTTGAAGCATAAGGTGAAGATACATCCCATCCGGGAGTACGACCTAGTTCTGCAACGGCACGGGGAACGGTACGCATTGTTTTTACCGCCATCGGACTGAGAATGCGTTTACCACCATATTCTCCTTCATTGAGCAGGGCGGCTGCAAGGATAGCGATGTCATCGGCTGAAGAAAAAACACCTGCATTGCCCGAAACGCCACCATTCATTATCCTTGCTAGTGGGTCGTGGACAATACCTTTCAGTACACTACCATCTGCTTGTTTCTCTGTTGGTGCACAGAGAGCCAATGTTTCGCCTGTTGGGCAGTAATCGGTATGCTTCATTCCAAGTACATCGAAAATGTTGCTTTTGGCAAAGTTGCGTAGAGTTTGTCCCGAAATAGTTTCGATGATGCGTTGCAGGGTGATGTAATTAAGGCAACTGTATTGAAACTGACTTTTCGGAGCAAAATCACGTTTGCAATTGGAAATGTACTCTATCAACCCGTCGGGATTGGGAGCACCGTATTTTCTCTTCAAAGAATCGACTGGTGCGTAAGGAGGAAGTCCCGATGTATGTGTCATGATATCAACAATGCGGATATCTGTTTTTTTTCCATCAATCTCTGTCCATCCTTTGAAACCGGGAATATATTGATTGACTTTATCGAGCAAACGTAATTGTCCGCGTTCGATAAGCATCATGGCGCAGATAGCAGTCGACATGGATTTACTGACCGAGGCCATGTCGAATACCGTGTTGACATCCATTGCCTCTACTTTGGGATATATTTGCTTATTTCCGTAAGCTTTCAGATAGGCCATTTTACCATTGCGCACTACAGCTAGTACGGCGCCGGGAATCTCTTTATTGTCGATAGCCTTCTGAATAGCTTTATCAGCATACGTTAGTCTATGGGAGTCCATTCCGACTTTCTCGGGAGCAACACGTTGCAGCGGTTGTGCGACTGCTTGCAACGCAAATAGAAGTGTTGCAAGGAGGTAAATAGTCTTTTTCATTTTTAATTTTTTTAGATGCGTAATTTATTTCGCTCTGTAAGCATCCACAGCTTTCTTTACTGAGCCGTGCATCAGTAGCAAGGCTTTGGCTTGTTCATACTCCAAACCGAGTTCTTCAATAATCATGCGGGTACCACGGTCTACCAGCTTTTTATTACTGAGCTGCATGTTCACCATTTTATTACCCTTTACGCGGCCTAGTTGAATCATTACGGAAGTGGAAATCATATTCAAAATCATCTTCTGTCCGGTACCCGACTTCATGCGAGAACTTCCGGTAACATATTCCGGCCCCACTATCATTTCAATAGGCACATCAGATTCTGCTGCCATAGGTGAGTTGGGATTGCTGGTGATACATCCCGTCAAGATACCCTGTTGGCGTGCTGCATGTAGTGCACCAATTACATAAGGGGTGGTGCCGGATGCTGCAATACCTATCACGGTATCTTTATCGTTAATATTATAAGATAATAGTTCCTGCCATCCACGTTCTGTATCGTCTTCGGCATTCTCTACCGGATTACGGAGAGCAGTGTCTCCTCCGGCAATCAAACCAATCACGAACGTGTTCGGCATGCCGAAAGTTGGAGGTATCTCCGAAGCATCGAGCACCCCCAAGCGACCGCTGGTTCCTGCTCCCATGTAGAAGATACGTCCGCCCTGCTTCATGCGGGGTACTATCTGAGTAACTAGTTTTTCTATTTGCGGAATAGCTTTCTGAACGGCAAGAGCCACTTTCTGGTCTTCCGTATTAATATCTTCCAGTAATTCGTGTATCGATTTCTTTTCGAGGTTGTTATAGAGTGAAGCCTGTTCGCTTATCTTAACGAACATTTTATTTGAACTTTCTTTGTTGGTATCCATATTCATTCTTGTACTGTATTAGTTGTGATATGCGATCAATCCTTTCATCGGACTTTTAATGACTGTGCCTAGTTCGATCCCCGTTTCGACAGCTGCTTCAAACAGGATATCTTTGTAATAATGAGCCACAGAGCCGATGATATGTACTTTGTTATTCTTATAATCATACTGCATCACGTTGCGTTTAAAGAAGGCTTTGAAGCTGTCCAAAATCAGTGAATGTATTTCAGGTTCCTCTATATTCTGTACCAGAAAAGGTGAAAGACTGGCAAGGAAACGATTAGGAAATGGTTGGCGATACACTCTGTCTATAATTTCACCCGGTGTAAGGTTGAATTGTTTCAAGAACTTCTCTTTCAATGCGGGCGTAATCTGATTCTTTAGGATATCGCCTACTAATAGTTTACCTAAGACAGCGCCACTACCTTCGTCGCCCAATATAAAGCCAAGAGGAGATACATTGTCTACAATATTTTCTCCATCGTAGTAACAAGAATTGGAGCCTGTACCCATTATGCAGGCTATGCCGGGTTGATGTCCACACAATCCGCGAGCTGCGGCAAGCATGTCTGTACTTACTTCGATCTTTGCGTTGATGTGTTTCGAGATGGCTCTGTGCACCGTCTCAATTTTATCGGGGAAAGCGCAACCTGCGCCGTAGAAATAGACTGCATCAATTGTATACTTCCCCAGTTGAGGCAAGAGTGCGCTACCTATTTCATTACTTATTTCTTCTTCCGATTGAAAAAAAGGATTTGTTCCTTTTGTATAAACCTGTTGGACTAACTGTCCCTTATCTACAATACACCAGTCTGTCTTTGTAGATCCGCTATCTGCTATTAAAATCATATTTTTATATATAGTTTCTTTTTATATAATACGTGTCCGATGCTCCAGTTCAATGCAACAAAGAGTAAAGCAAAGGCCAGTGAACCGGCTTTGTCACCCAATAAAGGTTGTAAAAGAATTGAATAGGCGTAGCTGTGTAGGCTGATTGTTTCATTGCCATAAGCAAAGCTGATATTACTTAAGGAGATTGATAATATGGCTGCCATGACGTAAATGAAAAGAGGATTTACGCCAAATGACTCAAAGAAGCGGCTCCATTTCTTGTAGCCTTTTACGTCGATGAACCAAACAAGCAGTGCTAAGAGGCTGGCCGCTAATCCGCAAGTAGTTATAGCGAATGTAGGTGACCATATCTTTTTGCTGATTGGGCATCCGTAACTGAGTAGAAAACCTGTGAAGGTGAGGATGGTGCCTATCAGGAATAAGCGCTCTATTTTTTCATGGATGTCTTTTACTTCCATTAGTAGTTTGCCGCAGCAGAAACCAATCAGTACGTGAGCAATGGAGGGAATAGTACTCAACAAGCCTTCGGGGTCAATTCCATTATCTTTGTACATATGGTTCATTCCTAGTACGAGACGGTCTACTAAGGATAAGATATTTGTTTCGTTATAATCAAATCCATTGCCGAAGAATAGAACCAAAAAATAACCGATGAACAAGGTACCAATGAGATAGGGAATGTGCTTGTGCTTTATTGTCAAAGCAATGATGGCTGTAGCTCCATAGCTTAATGCCAGTCTTTGCATCACTCCCAGAATGCGCAATTTGTCGAAAGGGAGAGGATCGAGGGTACGCCAAGATAAAGACAAGTAGCTAATTCCCAATCCGATGGTAAATATAACGATAGTACGTTTCAGTATTTTCCAAATGGCTGCAATGCTGAATTCGAAATTGTATTTTCTTAATGAAATGTAGGTGGAAATACCCATAATGAACATAAAGAAAGGGAATACCAAATCAGTAGGTGTCAGTCCGATCCATTCCGCATGCTCCAGAGGGGCATAGATACTTCCCCAACTGCCCGGATTATTTACCATAATCATGCCGGCTATTGTAATTCCTCTCAATACATCAAGGGCTAGTAAGCGACTGGATGTCTTTTTTACTCCGGAGGTGGGAGCTGTTTCTTGGCTGTTCATCTTATCAATTCTTTTTTGTTGTACATTTATCTACCAGATACACAATGGATACATAAGGTATGCCCGCATTGGTGGTTAATCCTATTTCACACGTGCGACTGTTGGAATAACCAGACTGTATTCCTACTTTCTCTAATTGAGGCTTAAGTTTACGTAAGGCATAAGCGTTGACTTCCGGGTGCGTGAAACCTTTGTCTCCCGCAAACCCACAACAACCTACTTCTTCCGGTATGAGAACCTGAGTAGAACAAAGTTTGGCAAGTGCGGTAATCTGATCTGCCAGTCCCATCTTGCGCATAGAGCAAGTTATGTGTAGCGCTATCGGTCTGTTGCTTTGTGTAAATTCTAGTTTGTCTCTTAAGAACGTGTAGATAAACTCTGCAGGTTCGTATAATTTCAGTTTATTGATTGTATGGCGCATACGGTGCAAGCAGGGGCTTTGATCGCAAAGAACGGGATATTTGCCTTGCTCACTGGCCTCGTATAGGGCTGTCTCGAGTTCGGCAGCTTTGCGGTCGGCAATATCGATCATCCCTTTACTTTCCCAAATAGTGCCACAGCATAGTTTATCCATCTCCTTAGGGAAGATAATCTCATATCCTGCCTTTTGTAGTAAGGATACCATTTTACTGACAAGTGGCATCTCTTCCGATGATTTTCGTTCAAGTCCCATTGTTTGGTTGATGCAGCTCGGGAAATAAACCACTTTCAATACGTTTTCATGAGAAATCTTCCCTTTTGCTATATGTTGTTCGTCCTTTGCATTATATGCTTTAGGCATAGCGGGTGTCCATTGAGGAATACCGAATATGTTGTGCATACCTTTGGTGATGGAACTCATTGCTGCAGTTCCTATAATGCTGTGGGTCGTGTCAGCGAGAGTCAGTACCGGTCGCAGTACGCTCTTTATTTCTGCAAAATGATTGGCCGCAAAGTTGCCAATGGAGTAACCGGTACTTCCTTTAGGTAGTTCTTCCTGACGTAGATCGTGCGTGAGATCTCCAGTGTTGATACCCATCGGACAAGACATGGAGCAAAGTCCGTCGCCTGCACAAGTTTCGTTCCCCGGATAGCGATATTGTTTTTGTAAGAGTTGCAAACGATATTTGTCATCCGCATCTTCTGAATGCTTCAATCGGGATATCTCTCGTTGAATGACAATTCTCTGGCGAGAAGAGAGTGTAGAGCCGCATGTGAGACAATTAACCTCGCAGAATCCACATTCGATGCATTTGTCTACATGTACATTCGTGAGTGGCAGAGGCTTGAAGTTCTTAATGTGGCACTGCGGGTCATCATTAAAGATAACTCCCGGATTGAGTAATCCATTAGGATCAAATAATTGTTTGACTGTGCGCATCACTTCATAGGCCGTCTCTCCCCATTCGTATTTCACGAAAGGAGCCATATTGCGTCCTGTTCCGTGTTCGGCTTTTAAAGAACCGTCATATTTGTCTACGACCAATGTCTTCACATCGTTCATCAATTCTTCGTAACGTTTTACTTCGACATCTGTGGCAAACGATTGATTGATGATGAAGTGATAGTTTCCTTCGAGTGCGTGACCATAGATACAGGCATCGTCATACCCATGATGCACAAGCAGTTGTTGCAGTTCGGCTGTTGCTTCAGGAAGGTCTTCAATGTGAAAGGCTATATCTTCTATGAGACAAGTTGTTCCAAGCGGACGTGTTCCCCCCACTGAAGGAAAGATACCCGAGCGAATAGCCCAATAGGCTGCATATTCACTCTCTATATCTGTAAAGTGAACAGGTATATGTGTGCGGAAGACTTTCAGTGCTTCTTCAATGCATGCGATGTTCGCTTCAAGCTCTTCGGCTGTAGAAGCTTTTGTTTCGGTTAGCACAGCGGTGAGTCCGCTACCCGTTGTGTCATTTACGGAAGCAAGTGATTTAGAGTCCAGAAGTTCGGCCCCCTTTACAATCAACTCTGTACTCGAAGTCAACGTTAACTTTTTCATGGCAACAACAGCCCTGCAAGCTTCTTTTATATCTTCAAAGTAGAGCATTGCACTTGCCTTATACGGATAGTCATATTCTGTTTTCATGGTTACTTCCGAAACAAAAGCAAGTGTGCCTTCGGAACCTACCATTAAGTGGGCAATGATATCAAAAGGATCATCTAAAGCGATGAAAGGCAAGATGTTGAGTCCTGTTACATTCTTAATGGAATATTTATACTGAATACGTTCTGCCAGTTGCGTGTCTTTGCGTACTAAGTCTCGCAATGATTCTATCTGTCGGATGAATTCCGGTTTCTGTTGGGTGAAGCTTTGACGGCTTACATTGTCTCCTGTATCAAGCGGAGTTCCATCAGCCAGTACAATACGAGCAGATAGCAATACTTTATCACTATTGGCATGTGTGCCGCAATTCATGCCCGATGCATTGTTCATCACAATACCGCCTACCATGGCACTTTTAACCGAAGCAGGGTCCGGGGCAAACTTGCGACCGTAAGGTTTAAGAATTTCGTTCACTCGTTGCCCTACTATTCCGGGTTGCATTGTGATGCGACTGGCATCCTCGCTAATGGAATAACGTTCCCAATGTTTACCTGCAACGACGAGTATGGAGTTGCTAATCGCTTGTCCCGACAGACTCGTCCCGGCCGCTCTAAAGGTAATCGGAAGTCGGTAGCGGTTGGCTATAGACAGTAACTTTGATACCTCTGTCTCATTGTCCGAGCGGACAACTATTTGAGGAATCAGACGATAAAATCCTGCGTCCGTTCCCCATGCTAATCGGCGAAGTTCGTCGGTATAGATTCTCTCCTGCGGGATAAATTGGGATATCTCTCCAAGGAAAGTATTGTATTTCTTCTCTATATTCATTTTACCATCTGGTATTTAGATTCGCTCAAACAATGAGTTTGTTGTCTGATTTCTTCTTGAAATCATTATTTATATAAATAGTACTTTTTAGATAATTTGCGGAAGGCATCCACATCTTTGTACCAATAATCACGTACGTCTTCCCAACGATTGTTTTTACTAAAACGCTCTCGTATATCTTTACTGCCACTTACCTTGTCGAACATGTTGAAACGACTTTTGTCTGCATGATCAAAAACAGCTTTGTCAGGATAGAGTGCTGCCACTTCCTGCATGACGTAAAACTGAATATCGCTTAATGCTGCCTTTTTGAAATCGACAATATGCACTTGTACTCCTTGCAAATTTTCTCCTTGTCCTACTGAGTAAAATGGTTTCAAATGTATCGGACGGAAGATGATGCCTGGCAATTGGAGGCTATTTAACTTCTTAGCCAATTCCTCGGCCTTTACCCATGGTGCGGCAAACATTTGAAAAGGAATAGTATAACCTACTCCGATAGACATATAACCTAGCTCACCGAGAATGCCACTTACAGGATAAAAGATTGCGGAGTGTGGATGTGGGATATGTGGAGAGGAAGGTATCCATTGTAACCCTGTGTCTTCATAGTTCATTTTACGCTTCCAGCCTTTCATTTTTACCACGTTCAGTTTGCATTGTTTGCTTAGCATGTTCTCACCATTTAGCATTAGCGCTAATTCTCCACAAGTGAGGGCGTAAAGGTATGGAATTTTAAACTGACTGACAAAAGAAATGTAACCATCTTCTACTAAGTTTCCTTCAATCTTTAAACCTCCTACCGGATTGGGACGATCAAGCACAACGAATTCAATATTATTCTCAGCGGCAGCTTCCATTGCCAACCCCATTGTACTGATGTAGGTAAATGAACGGCAACCTATGTCTTGAATATCGTAGATGAGTACATCAATGCCTTTCAGCATCTCCGGCGTTGCTTTACGAGTCTTTCCGTAAAGTGAGTAGACAGGTAGGCCGGTTGAAGGATCGGCCGAGTTGTCCACTTTATCGCCTGCATGCACATCTCCGCGTACACCGTGTTCAGGGCCGTAAAGTGCTACCAGCTTCACATTGGGGGCTTCGTGAAGAATATCGATAGTAGACTTTAGGTTATTGTCCACACCTGTGGGATTTGTGATGAGTCCCACACGTTTTCCCTCAAGGCATTTAAAGTTTTGCTCTTTTAGTACTTCGATTCCGGTTTTGATCCTGATCTTTTGCGCTTGAGCAGTCAATGCCAACAAGAGCAGTGTGTTAAGTAGGATAAATTTAATCGTTTTCATCTTGTTTCGAATCGTTATTTTTGTTCTATTACTTCTTTCTCTTCTTCTTTTCTACCATAGTTAGGATCTATCTTAATAAATGCACATACGGCGATAGTTGCAGCACAACAGATCATTACCCAGATGAAAAACTTTTCGTATCCGATTTGCTCTTGTAACCATCCTGCAGCCATACCGGGCAGCATCATGCCTAGTGCCATAAAGGCTGTACAGATCGCATAATGTGCAGTTTTATGTTCTCCGTCAGAATAATAAATCAAGTAGAGCATGTAGGCTGTGAATCCAAATCCGTAACCGAATTGTTCGATAAATACACACAAATTGATGATGATGAAGTCCTGCGGTTGAAAATAACCTAGATAGACAAAGGTGATGCAGGTAAGAGAAATGCTCCAAGCCATCGGCCATAACCATTTTCTCAGTCCTCCTTTGGCTGCACAGATACCTCCGATAATACCGCCTAAGGTTAACCCGACTATGCCAATGGTTCCGTACACTAATCCCACTTCGGATGTCGTCAGTCCTAAGCCTCCTTTATCAACAGGGTCGAGCAAGAATGGATTTATAAGTTTAACCAGTTGGGCTTCCGGGAAACGATAGAACAACATGAATAGAATTGCGATTCCAGCTTGCTTCTTTCTAAAGAAAGAGGCAAAAGTTTCCCAAAAACCCTCGAAGATGGTTTTTGCATTGTTTTCTCCCATTACCGATTTATCCGATGATGGGATGGGAAGTATATACTTGTGGTACAGAGTAAAGGCAAGAAAGAGACCGGCCAAAATAAAGAAGGTAATGCTCCATGCATACTTTATATTTCCGGTCCATATTTCTAATCCGCCGGCTAGCATAATGAGCAAGCCTTGTCCGGCAATGTTGGCGATGCGGTAAAAGGTACTGCGAATGCCTACATACATTGCTTGATCTTTTACGTTCAAAGCGAGCATATAAAAGCCATCAGCAGCAATGTCATGCGTGGCAGAACTAAAAGCCACCAACCAAAACACAGCAAGTGTTATTTGGAAGAAGTTCGGCATCGGTATAGTAAAAGCAACTCCTGCTAGACCTGCGCCTACTAGTAACTGCATGGTAACTATCCACCATCTTTTGGTCTTTAACAGATCAATAAATGGACTCCAGAAAGGCTTGATAACCCATGGCAGGTAAAGCCAGCTAGTGTATAAAGCAATATCGGTATTTGATATACCCAGCTTCTTGTACATAATTACCGAGATAGTCATCACTGCTACATAAGGTAATCCTTGTGCAAAGTAAAGGGTCGGTATCCATGCCCACGGGTTCGTCTTTTTCTCTTTCATCCTATTCTTCTTTTATATTATTCGTATAGTTTCTCTATTTCGGCTCCAATGTAATAGTGAAGCAATATTTCATCGTATGCATATCCTTGTTCTCCCATTACGGCAGCGCCTATCTGGCAGAGTCCCACTCCATGTCCCCAACCGGCACCGATCAAAGTAAACTTCCCCGGAACATTGTTGCTGATCTCAGTTTTATCTACTACAAAGGCAGAACTGTAAAGGTGTGATGTCGACAACGTTCTGCGTATTTCAAGTTCTTTACCAATGGTGAGCGTACGCTTTGTACCCACAATCTTTAATTTCATCAATCTTCCGGAAGTTCCTCTTTCTATAGGAATCAGATCAAGTATTTGGCCATAATCAACGCCCGAACGCTTTAAAATAAGTTCAGATAGCTCTTGCTGAGTATAGCTTACTTTCCATCGATAGAAATCAGTTGTTTCCTGGTCATAGTTGTTTAGCACTTGAGAAAGAACCTTTTTATCTTGTGTGTTGCAGAAAGCTTCGGGAGAAGTACGTATCCATTTATCAGCTTCTGCTTCCTGACGTAAGTCCGGGAGTTCGGTGATCGTTTTACTATCTCGTTGTTTAGCCAGATAGGGATATTTTACGTCTTCCCAACAGTATTCAAATTCTTCGAATGCACCACCGCAACATTTAGAGAAACGTGCATCGCATATCTTTCCATCCGAAGTAAGTACCTGTCCGCGAGTGGCTGCAATGGCTTGTTTTACTATTTCTGTTGAGGCGCGGGTGATGCCTTGGTAACGTTGACAATGGTCGTCGGCACAGACATCAAAGCGGGTGTGATCTTCACGATCGTACCAACGAATCAGTTCCTCTTTAGTCTCAGTGTAAGCGGAATAGTTGCTATGGGTGTCTGCGATATCTTTGGTCTTTTGTATTTGAGCCAATAGCCAACTGCGAGAAATTACCGCATGCGCTTTGAGCAATTCTAAAGAAGCAGTTGCACTCATCTCTGAAGAGATAACGCTGGTCAGATAGTCTTCGATAGCAATAACATTGATACCTGTGAGTTTCTTACCTTCAACAATAATCTTCAAAGCTCCCAAAAAACGCTGATCTTCCTTTCGTTCCCAATGGAAATTGATACCGATAGTGACATCAATTAGATCGAATGAATCTGTCTGTTCATTGGTTGGTACAAATAAAAGTTCGTCATACAAACGTCCTTTCCACAGAATCTTTCCGTCGTTAAACGTTGCTGTTTGCTTACCACTGAGCTCTTCACCATTTAGTTGATAAGTTCCGAGTAATACAAACTCTATTTGAGGTTCAAATAAGATTCCTACCTCTACCTTGGGCTCTCTCATAATCGTTCTTTTATAAGTTGTCTTAGTCGTAAGAAGTTATTGCTGCTGATGCAAACTTCACTAAGAATATTTGCTATATCTGTAGCGGTAATTTTCTCAAAATCTTTCTCTAATGGAGTGATAAAGACTCCACCCATATCTACTGATGCCGGACTAAGAAGGATATTTTTGTCTCCTTCGGCAAAGTAACAGGAAGGGCGGTGCTTATCCCGTGGAAAGATGCATGTAACCCATTTGCCCTCTTCGTACCAGGCAAGGACATTCATCATCGGTTCTGCTTCTTCGGGTTTCAATTCTAACGCATCATAAATAGTATTGAATAAGAATGTAGCTGACTCCTTCTCTTCACTCTCAATGATCAATGTGGCTCGCACTGAATCATTCAGATACCACAAGATTGCGTCTTTATAAGAGGCTATTTTGCCGGTCTTTTTGTGCTTCCACTCTTTTTCAATTGGCAAGAAACCCTTGCTTCCTGCCTGAAAGTGTGCGTGATCGGGAGCTGAAGCTCCACATTTCGGACCATTATAAAAGAGGATGTATTCCTCTAGTTCCTTTGCTAATTGGAGCATATCTCCAAAACGTACTTTGATACGCTGGTCTACATGTTCCGTTTCAGGGATCGTCAGATGCTTCGGAAAGATAGGGAACGGATTAACCAATATAGAATAATGTCCACCGAAAGGTAGTCCTTTCTGTACGGCTGGCAAGTTAGCGGGACAAAGAAAGCATTTTCTTTCCTGAATGGACTTGCTATCTACCTTTGCAGCAGACGAAACAATGCGTGCGGGATTGAATTGCACTTTATACAACCATCCGTTTACATCCAATTCTTTCACTCTGACTGTTGCCAGAGCATCATAGTTAGCTTTTGCCATTTCCCATGTTTGGAGTTGCTCACTAAGCAATTTTTCTACAGCTTCTTTCATCCTGTTTCAAGCAATATTTTGTTTCAATAAAAACACTTAAGAGTCTATGTGCAAACACCTAAGTCTTTTAAAAAAACGCCTAGGTGTTTTGGTCATCATTTCCTTTTGTTTTATTTCTTGTTTAAAGCAATGCGTGCCTGGAGTTCCCAAGTGCGTATTCTGTCCTTATAGGTGTTATGTCCGTT
This sequence comes from uncultured Bacteroides sp., assembly GCF_963666545.1. Lineage (NCBI taxonomy): Bacteria > Pseudomonadati > Bacteroidota > Bacteroidia > Bacteroidales > Bacteroidaceae > Bacteroides > uncultured Bacteroides sp. The sequence continues at coordinate 2,788,485 of NZ_OY762899.1, forward strand.
CATCTTTACCACATCAAGTGAAGCGTCCGAATTGTCTTCCCAACGGCGACAGAGATAAACAACATCGTACACGCGACCTATCTGGTAATGACGGGAGAAGTTGAGGCCCAGCGCATAATCTTCACCATAACTGGTATTGGGTACGTTCACTTCTCGCAATACCGGAGTGTAGAAGGCACGTGGAGCACCAAGTCCGTTGATGCGCAATGCATTGTTACGCCCGTTCTCGGGAGTCCATTCTTTGTGATCGATGATGCCGGGGGCAATCATGTTCATACTGAAATCAGTCATCATATAAGTACCTACTACCATGGCACAGTTCTGTTCATAGAAGGCGTTAACCATCGTTTGCAGCGTATTCTCGTCTTTGTAAACGTCGTCACTATCTAGTTGAACGGCAAACTTACCGCACTTCTCGTGATGTACGCCTACATTCCAACAACCACCAATGCCCAAGTCCTTTCGTGTGGGGATGATGTGTATCAATCGTTCGTCAGCAGCATACTTATCAATAATTTCGGTGGTTCCGTCAGTAGAAAAGTTGTCGATGATGATCAGGTTGAATTTGAACGTTGTGTTTTGTTTCAATACAGACTTGATGGCATCCTCGATTGTACGCATACGGTTGCGTACGGGAATGATGACAGATGCCTCGTATTCGAAATTGCCTGCATTGAACTCTATCTTAGTGAACTCGGGAGCGAGATAACCGCCAATTTCTTTTAAGTGCTCTGTGCATGCTTGTTCCATCTCAACTTGCACCCCACGGTTTTTAGGGTCTACATAGTCAAATATCTTTTCTCCACTTTTGCGCGTATCGTTTTCTATTTCCGAATAAAGATATTCGTTGATATGCACAAATGGTGCTTTTTGAGAAAGCTTCAAGCGAAGATCATATAGCCCGGCAAACTGATAATTTGCTTTTAGTCTTCCGACTGCTTCTTTCAGTGCGTTAGCTTTATAAAGCAATACCGAACCGAAATTGAAATCATCACGCAAACTGCCGAATTGATAAGCGATAACCGGTGCATTCGCTTTTGATTCACCCACAATCTGGTAATGGTCAGCATATACCATTCCGGCATTTGAATCTTCAGCGATATGAATCATCCTCTCAAGAGCAAAAAGTCCGAGCTCTAATGTGGTGTATTTGGTATAGAACAAAGTATACTCAGCTTCTGAACGTTCTGCAATAGCACGTATAGTGGCTGTTGAGTTCAATGCGGGTACTGTAACAACTTCGCATCCGCTTATTGCTTCATCCGTTGGCTCTATAGTAAGTAAGTATATCTTGTTCACCAGGTTTGTTTTTTGCAACCCTTGAACTGTTTGCTGAACTTGTGCTACTCCTGCAAAAGGAATGAAGCAGTTGATGATTGGTTTCATTCTTGTTTTCGTTTTATATTTCCTTATTTATTATCTCTTTATTTCTTTTCGATCCATTCCAATAACCCGATTTCACCGCCTGTTGCAGTAAATAAGACTTGGTGCCGACTAATTGGAACAACTGTACTGATCAGTGAATTGCCAACTTTGTGTTTCCACAAGACTTTTCCTGTCAAAGGCTCTAAGGCAAAGATGAGGCCACTTTTTGTGCTTCCAAATACGATCCCGTCTTTCTCTACAGGCATAGAAGGAGCATGCTCGTAGCCAAAACCGACATTTGATACCCATAACTGATGAGGCTTATCTTCTTTTGTTGCAAAACAGACGATACTGTCGTTCATCGTTTTGCTGTATACTCTTTCTTTATCCTCTGATAGGGCAATAGTTTCGCGCACCACTGATTGTTTGGTTCGCCATACCGTTTCGCCTGTTTCCAAATCGATGGCTGTCATAGCACGTTCAGGGTCTGTTATAAACACCTTTCCGTATGCTGCAACCGGCCATACTGCTGCCGGTGAGAAATGCATCCGCGTTAGTCCGCCTGTCCATTTCCATAGTTCCTTTCCATCTGTCTTATCGAGTGCGTACAACGTATTGTCCCATGCACCAAAAATAACTTTATCCCCTGCGATGAGAGGACGAGTTTCTATGTATCCTTTCACTTGATTATATGCCCAACGGACTTTTCCTGTTTTCACCTCTATTGCACGAAAAGTATGATCACTGGCACCGATGTAAGCTACTCCGTTTTCAATCCTTACAGCTCCAAGTACAGGTTCGTTCGCATTTACTGTCCATATCACTTTACCACTTTTTGCGTTCAAGCCATAGATATTCTTGTCTGCGGAGCCGAAAACAACGATCCCTTTCTCTACGGCCGGAGTTCCTACGATACGGTTACCTGATTGAAAAGCCCAGAGCTTCTTTCCGCTTTTCAGTTCGTAGCAAGTTAGCGCACCCTTGTCGTCTCCTACATATACTTTTTTGTCTGCATAAGCCGGCGAACTATAAATGCCGACTCCGGAACGAACAATCCATGATTCTTTTACTTGAGAGAAGGTTTGGTTGACCGAGAAATCAGGATATTTATTGCTTGCACCTTTTTCATCATAATACTTCTTCTGGAGTGACAGGGAAGCCCATTTTTTCATCTCGGAACCAATCTTGTGTTCATAGACAATAATGGAATCAGGAGTTACATCGTATACGGAATATCCTCCGACGCTGTCTTTAGCTCTAAGATTGGAACGATTCAATATACCCGGTATGCCGTCATAGGAAAGGAATCGATTGCTGTGATAATGTCCTCCAAGAAAAGCACGTATATTGTATGGTCGCACGGCATCCGTTACATCAAACCAATTGTCCACGTCGCCATCTTGTAGCGGATAATGTGTTGCCAGAATTACGGGTTTCTCTTTTCCTGCTTTGCTTAGTTCCTCTTTCAGCCACGTTATATCTTGTGGAGACACATGCCCGTCTGCCATTCGCATGAGAGGTCCTGAATTAAACCCTAGAAACAAAAAGCCATTGTGCTCAAATTCGAATCGCTCAGCACCAAAGATATGACTGAATGCAGTGACGCCTGATTCGCTCCACTTCGTTTCGTGATTTCCCAAGATAATATAATATTTCACTTTTAATCCGTTAAGGATATCATGCGCTATTTGCAGACTATTTCGATCACCTTCCTCTGTGATGTCTCCGGTAACCAAAACAAAATCGATATTCGGAGTTGCATTAATCTGCTTGACAGAGTTTTGCAAATCTTCTATGGATGTTGGGTTTTTAGAGATGTGGATATCCGTGACCAGCGCAAACCGAAAAGGTTGTGCAACCAGTGTAGGCAAAGCCACAAAGAGAAGAGCTAATATGATCAATCCTTTTTTCATAATTCAGTCTACTTATTTTTGCGTTGTTTTTCAAAGAAAGAAAGTATTGATTGCATCAATTGCTCTCTCTCACCACTTGTACGTATGGACTCGAAGGGAAATCCCAGTACACATGTTTTGTAATCTCCCTCATAAGCTATTCCAGCACTAAGGTTGTTCTCCGAATATCGAAGTACGGTATATGCTCCTTCAGCCGAAGGCTCTAATGCATCGGGTGACTCTACTACATAAGAGTCGGAGTTCAATTCATTGTAATAACTGTATTTACCGTTGATCATGTCAAATGGTGAGGCTACACTTTTTACTTGTCCCGTTGTTGCAGCCTGACCTACACGCCACTTGTATTTAAGAATATCAGTGGCAAAAGCTTTATCTTCTTTGTTTGCTTGAGCATTATCCCATAAATCAGAGGCAACATAGGCTCCTGAAACAAAGATATTTCCTCCCGCTTTGGAATAAGCCGAAATCGCTTTTTGCATTTCCGGTGTGAAAGTCTTAAACTCTATTGGGATGACTCCTCCTCGTCCCATCTTCGTTTGTTTTTCTTTGCCTAAAATCAAATCGACAGATGGATAATCGTTCATGGAGGCATGTTTGTTCTCTACTGCTTCATCGTTGCAAGAAACGAAAGAGTAACCGGCTTTGAGGATTGCTGCACCATGCACAGCCGGGTAATCAAATGTATTTCCTGCAATAACCATCGTTTCGTAATTTCCATAGCTATCACCAAAACCGGATGCATCATCGTCCATCCAAGGTATGACGCGGCGGAACTCTTTCATACTACCAATGTAACTGATGTCCTCTTTATAAGGAACTCCGTGATCTAATGGATCGAGGAATCCGGCAATACTATCTGCGGGAGCAACAAAGTCGGCCGGAGCACTGATCCGGTCGAATCCGTTGATAACCAAGACTGTACCCTTAGAGTTGAATGCTCTGCCGGTAGAAAGAATCTCCGAAGGGAAACTTTCTCCACCTTTGTTTAAGGCAGTCACTTTGTAACTGCAAACCACTCCGGCCGGAATCACAGTGCGATAGGAATTCTGCTGAACGACTACTCCGTTATCAAAGTCTCCATCCCCTATGCGGGTATATACAATGTACTTTTCAGCTTTAGCTGTTGCCTCCAGCGGATCATTGACCGGTTGCCAAGTCAATTCCATCTCATTTTCTCCAATGAAACGGATACTCATATTGTCCACCGGCAATGGCTGCACCACATATTCTTGTTTGTATTGCGAACAGAGAAATTGGAGCATTCCTTTGTATATGGAGCGGCTTACAGTGAAGCGGAAACGAGGATCAATGCCATAACGCATATCTGCAAAATTCTGATGAGACAGTAGTTCTAACAACATGGTAGGAACTTTAGGCACTCGAGCTTCAAAGTACGATTGATTCCACATACCACGGCGTGTCCATTTAGGCTCGTACAAAGCGCGAATGTCATTTACAATGTTGGTCTGTATCAAATCGGTTAGATCTCTTGATGCATAGCGGGATGTTCCATTGGCAAATGTTCCGTCATAACCTGCTGTTTGGAAAATACCTAATGTGCCGATAATGGAATCGTTCATCGTAGTTCCTGCATCCGAATGAAAGGCAAAAGCCATATCAACAGGAATTTTTAATCCTTTATCCGTAGGACAGGCAGATGATCCTCCTGCTAAATAGTTCACCCATAATCCACGTGATTTATAGTCATCCGTATAGTCATTTTTTCCTTGACTTTCGGAATAGACACTATCAGGCATGCCCGCCCACTGGAGCCAATAACGAGCACCTTCGGTAAATCTTGGATAACCACTTGTTTCGTATGGATAGTCTACTTTAGGCAACTGTTTGGTTGTTATCGGAGTTGTGATGTCAGAACTTCGAGTGTTTTCAGTAGCTATACCACCATCGGCTATTCTACGTGCTATGTTGCCATAACCTCCTCCAATCTTAATCGCATCCGCTGTGACCATTCGTCCCGACTTATCCGATTTGTTGCTTAATACAACTTTGCAAGCATCATTTCTTCCTGCATCGAAACTAAAATGTCCCAGATAAATCCATGTGCCACCGCCCATCGTTTGGTTGACTTTGAATTGAGATACGCCACCTTTGTGATAAACAGTGTAGAGAGCATCTTCCGTACTATTCTCTACTGTTTTGTAAGACACATAAACGGCATACTTACCCGCTTTCGGAATAGAAGGAATCCACTCTGCCAAGTTCTCTTTCCCTTTCTTTATTGTCTCCGTTAAGCGGTAAGTACCCTCTTTGAAAGGATTCTCAAAATTAATGTATTGATCACGTAAATGAGCAAATCCGGTCTCTTTACCAGTGCTCCATCTCTTATCAGCATCCTTTTCGGTGTAGACAGATGCATTGCGGCAACCGTCATTATCAATGATAACTTCCACCGCTTGAGTGTCTCTCTCTCGAGGAAGCAATACGTTTGCTCCTGCATTCTCAAGCATTGGAACAAGGTAGGGGAGGACAAAACTCTGAGTATAGAGATCTTCTACCGTTTGAAAGATGCGGGCTCGCTGCCATTCCCAACGTGTTAGTTTAGGCTCATAATAAAATCCGTGACTTTGCCACAAAGCAATGTGTCTACTCTGCAAACCTTTTGTGGGGGCGTAAGGCACAGAGAGTTTGCTGATTAATGGCTTATCAGACTTATTGGTAAAAGTACCTGCTTTTTTATCCTTCTTGGTCCGCAAAGCCATTGGAATAAACTCTTCAATCGCTTTCTTGTCAGTGCAGATTTTTAGTTTGTATTTTGCTAATTCCTGGGGGAGGAGAGCTTGTACTTCACGATAAATAGTCTGCACATTGTCTTCACGAAATGGGATGTAAGAGCAATTAATGTTGGCAAAGAGAATGAGTTCATTCTTCTCAATGGCAACAGAATCAATGTTTATCCTGGCAACAGAAATCTCCTTACGAGCTGTAACGGTAAGAAAGTTGCCGATTTTAGCCCGCAGTTCCGTAGAGACTTCTTGTGCAATCATGGTTTGTGGGAGCAAACCGAAAGCCAACAGAGATAAAAATGACGCACGTTTTAAATTCATAATTGTGTTAAGTTTATAAATTGATTTTTGCGATTTATTTATTTTTTGTCTTTTACAATCATTAGGCTGAGGCCAATGAAAGTAAAGAATGCATTAAATATCAATAGCTCGTAGCTAAACGCATATCCGTTGAACCATGCTTCCGAATTCTTTTGCAAGATGAAGCATAAAATAGGCGAGATGATAGCCACTAACGGAATATATTTATCTCGAACTTGTTTTTTCGTGAAAATGCCGAATGCGAATAGTCCTAGTATGGGACCGTAAGTATAACTAGCCAAAATATATACTGCATCTATGACGCTGGTATTGTTCAACATATTGAAAACAAGGATGACTAAACCCATTACTATGGCCATACCTACGTGCACGCGCTTGCGTATTTTAACGATCTCGCCTTCTGCCTTTCCCTTTGTCCCTAGTATATCTACTGTAAAAGAGGTGGTCAGAGCAGTCAGTGCAGAACCGGCGGCCGAGTATGCTGAAGAGATTAATCCGATAATGAACAGTATACCGACAATAATGGGAAAGTAATTGCCCGTGGCAATCATCGGAAACAGTTCATCACTCTTAGCCGGATTGGTAATTCCGTTTTGAGCTGTATATGTGTATAGCAATACGCCAAGCATAAGAAAAAGTAAAATTACAAAGAACTGTGATATACCACTAGTGATCATGTTTTTTTGAGAATCTTTGAAGTTTTTGCAGCTTAGGTTTCGTTGCATCATATCCTGATCCAATCCGGTCATGGCAATCATCGTAAAGATCCCTGCCAGAAACTGTTTGAAGAAATAACGTTTATCGTTTATATCATCAAAGAAAAATAGTTTAGAAAGATCACTCTTAGTAATGCTAGCCACCATTCCGCTAAAGCTTAGTTTCAAGTCGGATGATATATAATAGATGCATAGTACTACCGATACTACTAAACAAAATGTTTTTAAAGAGTCTGTCCATATCAACGATTTCACTCCGCCACGAAAAGTATATAGCCATACTAGGGCAACAGTAGCAATCACATTCAGGATGAAAGGTAATTGTAGAGGGTCGAATACCAATAACTGCAAAGTGAGGCATACTAAGAATAAGCGGACTGCTGCTCCCAGCATTTTGGAGATAAAGAAAAACCAGGCTCCTGTTTTATAAGAAGATGTTCCGAATCTGTTCTCCAAGTACTCGTAGATGGAAACAAGATTCATTTTATAGAATAATGGTATTAATACGAAAGCAATAATGAACTGCCCTGCTACAAAACCGAGCACCATCTGTAGGTATGCAAAATTGCTGGTTGCTACCATTCCCGGTACTGAAACAAACGTAACACCCGATATGCTCGAACCAATCATAGCAAAGGCTACTACATACCAAGATGACTTCCGGTTTCCAACAAAGAACCCTTGATTGTCTGCTTTTCTACCCGCTATATAGGATATGGAAAATAAAATCAAAAAATAAGCTGCTATCGTAACTAAAACTAGAACAGGGCTCATAAGTATACTTTTTATTAGTACTTAATGATTAATAAACTCGCTTTTCTCTTGTTTGCAATTCGTGATATCTAGTGCGTCATTCTGCATATAGCAGGTATGGCCTACGCTGTGCCTTAAATTTTTCTACATCGCCTTTCCACATTGCCTTGATCTCATTTGCATCTTTCCCTTCTTCAATCATCTTTCGTACATAATCCGTACCGACCAGCGATTCGAAGAACGGGCGAAAGAAATGGTCACCCATGTTAAGGTTTCTGTAGGCATCAATAATGTAGCTCAAATCTACACCTTTTCCTCCTATTTCTTTATCAGAAAGTCCGCTTAAATTTACACCATGGCATAACTTTCCGAGTTGAGGTGGGTTTTTTGCACCCGAAATACTTTTAGGGATGAAACTGTAGCTGCATCCTGTCATGTTGGGATGTCCATAGATCTGGAATGGGAGAGAAGTTCCTCTACCTAGACTAACAGGAGTGGCTTCAAAAAAGCAAGTAGACGGATAAAGGTAAACTGCTTTCATGTTAGGTAAGTTAGGTGATGGAGGAATAGGAAGCTTATACAATGTTTGGTGTGTATAGTTTTTGCATTTGACTACTGTGACGTCACAGACTCTTGATGCGGGGAGCCATTTCTCTCCATTTACCATTAGGGCGAGTTCGCCTAAAGTCATGCCATGCACAATGGGAATAGGGAGCCATCCCACCCCTGATTTATATTTCATATCAAGTATCGGTCCGTCTACATAGTGGCCGTTAGGATTGGGACGATCTAAAATTAGCATCTTACGATTATATTCCGCGCAAGCATCCATTAGTTTCACCATAGATATATAATAGGTATAGAATCGCAAGCCTACATCTTGTATATCTACGATTAGTATATCAAATTTGCGCATAGATTCTTCGCTGGGCTTTCCAGCCTTTCCGTCATATAATGAAAGTATGGGTACCCCCGTCTTTGTATCAACAGAGCTTGAAACATGTTCTCCTGCATCTGCATTTCCACGGAACCCATGTTCCGGAGAGAAAATAGCAACTACATTGAACTTGTTTTCTAATAATACATCCAAAGTATGCTTATTGCCTATCATACCGGTATGGTTAGAAAACACCGCAATGCGCTTATTCTTCAAAATAGGGAAGTATTCTTTTGTCAGTTCAGCACCGACAATGACAGAATTCCCTTCCTTCGGTTGTGCATTCATGCAAATTGAACCGCACAATAAAATAGCTATAAGTAGAATCGTTTTCATAAATTAGCGTTATTAGAGGAGTGCTATACCAACAAAGATAGCATATATTTTAATATCAGGAACATCTATTCACATTATTTCTAATATATGCTTATTTATTTGCTAATACCTACAAGGGATAGTTAAAGCGTTTGAGTTTATTCTTTAAATAAAGAAGTAATAGCAACAATGTTTTTAAGTGAGTTCTTTATTTTGGTTATTTTCCTACTAAAAAAAAAGGAGAAAAGAAGTTGCCTCAAACATTATTGAGGCAACTTCTTTTTTCTATTCTCAACTCTCTAAAGAGCCGTAAATTGCCTCACAGATGCTGCTGGTTTTGCAGATCTCATTCCACCAATTGTGTGATGGTAACGTCGGCCAATATACTCATTCTGGTAACCTGTATAGCTTACATATTTGCCATTTGAATTCCATAGTTGTAGATCATTACCAATTACTCCGTTTGCATCAACTACTTTTATTTTGTAGTCTATCCTGCAATATCCCGAAGAATTGTATACACTTTTAACGATTTTGATGGCTTGCCATCCTGTTGTTTCTCCAAATGACACAGGGTTGCCTAAATTAAGGACTTCTTTGGTCCTAGGATCTACATATTGATACTGTAGTTTTAAACTACATGGTACGCCTTCTGTTTCATATAAAAAATTGTAGAACTTTACATAAGCAGTTGAGTCTGTGTTTTCAGTAGTATTAGCACTATAAGGATATTCATTATCAAAAACAGTGGGTACTTTATTGAAGTCGTAAACAAAAACATTTTGCTTCCCTTTGCTTAAGGTTACGTTTTGATCATATACTAGCTCTAAACCAGTGCCTTTATATAATTTAACATTTACTTCTCCCGGATCCACAGAGTAAAATCGACCAACAACAGAGCCATATGGAACGGCATTGTATGTTGAGAGCGGAGCAGTACTGTTTGCATATAATTGGTCGTTTATTTTGATTTGATAGATATTATTGGCAGAGGTTGCTGTTACCGGTACGAAGTAGTGCAGCTGAAACTCAGCCACATCTGACGAGATGGCAGTCGTGTTGTATTCAACTTCGTTTTTATCGCATGAGATTGCAGCGATCATTACCAGAACCAAACTGATGTATTTAAATATTTTCATATTGTTCACTTTTCTTTGTTTATACATTTAGTCCTATATATTATTTTGTAGAAGTTGGTAAGTCTCCCGGATAAGCAAACCAAGGTATGGAACATTGGTAATTGTCTGCTGTTCCGGCTATCGGTACCAAAGATTCTAGCGAGGGTTTGTTCCACATATATTCCGAATTGTAACGGGGGCGTATACGGTAGCAAGGAGAACCTTCATTTTTTGTGTCATAGGCAGTTTTACGACTTTGAACTTGCGCGGGAGATAAATATAATCCTTTATATACTTTCGTCTGGTCTGTATCCCATTTCTGGTTAATCATAGATAGATCCCACCCATTGCCTGATGAAGGATATTCACCGCTGTAAGTAATGTCATAATGATACTTGCGCATATCGACCCATGCTTCTTGTGCTCCCCAAGGATAAAGAGCTACCCATTTTTGCATCATAATATGTGAAAGCGAGAAATCTGACAGCGATAATCCTGCAACATAAGGGCCATTCAGATATTCATTAGCTAATGACTGAAAAACGGCTTTTGTTATTTTATCTCCTCCGCTTGCTGATCCTTTGGTTCCAGGATAGATGTATTTTGCAGTGAAGTCCAAGTCTGCTTTTACTCCTTCCTTGAATGCACTCAATGCATTCTCCTTTTCTCCTAATTTCCAATAAGTCTCAGCCAAGCAAAGTTTTATTTGTGCACAAGTCATTATTACATAGGGGGCATCGTCACGATATAGCCATCTTCCTTTGCCATCATTAGGAGTGCCAATGTATGTTGAGGTTGCTTTACGTCCATAGAATGATGGAGCAGTACCTATTGGACCTGCTGTGGCGGTGAATGATCCTCCGTAGTATTTATGAGCTTTAATACTGTCAACGTTATCCATATTATTGAAATTGGGATCGTCGGTAGTTGCCAATTTAACAGCTATGCGTGGGTCATAATGTCCAGTAAGATTAACGAGTGTATCGCAGATAATTTGCTTTTCGGCAAGTTCATAGGGATAATAGTCATTGCCCTCTACACGTGTTTTTTCTCCTGTGCTTTCGTCGTATTTAGGAACGCTTCCAGTAAATACTTGAACTGCATATTCATGTTGGAAATAATCCCAAGAAAGGACTTTTCTGTTGACTCCCCAAAAATTGTTATATTCATCGTACGCTGCTTCGTCTGATCCGCCGGCAACGGTAACAGTTGCGTCGTCATCTGAGGATTGAAGAGATTTCTGGGCGCAATCAATTAGCTCTTGAGCATATTTTGTACTAAAATCGTTTTTGTTTGATAGTGAAGCTAAATTACTTACTATTACTCCATAAGCGAACTTCACCCATTTTTCTTTGTTGCCACTATAGATATAGTCGTTCCCTGTGATTTTGTTCCCATAATTATGAGTGTCTTCTTTCTCAAGATATTCGATCGCTTTATATGCCCATTCGCGAACTTGAGGGTATATTTCTTCTTGATAGTCATAATTGTGAGATAACAACCCTTCGACGAATGCTTGTTTCATCGGAAGTTCGGAGTGATACTTTGTCAATTGATCCCATGTATAGGCTTTCATTGCATATCCGATACCAGCTAAAGTCCAGTCTTCAGCTTCAATCGATTGATTGATTAGATTTTCCAGGTTCATTCCTTGTAACCAGTAAGCTACCCGCCATATTTCGCCACCGCTATCGGTTCCTCCTGAATAATAGTGCTTGGCGAAAGAAACATAAGACGTAGTACCCATCATTTGAGTAAGAGGACCTGTTGCACGAACATCCCAATACATACCTTGATATTGTTGCGTGATACCTGCTAGGTAAAGATAAGCTTCCACATAATCTGGAGCGTCTACATTTCTGTTGACGTCGAGATAATCATTGCAACTTGTATTTAGGCACAAGAACGATGTTATGAACGTGGCAATTATTGCTATTTTTTTCATATGGTTTTTATTTTATTTTTATTATCTAAATGTGAGGCTTAAGCCAAATGAAATACCACGAGGATTAGGTATCGACCAAACATCATATCCTTCACCTCCCGTGCCACCTGCTGCTGCAGAGACTGTATTGCCTACGGCATCAATGCCGGAGTAATTCGTCCAGGTAAATAAATCGTTGCCTGCTGCATAGATATTTGCGTTTGAAATAAGACTCTTTTTTAGCCATTTTGCAGGCATTGTATAGGATACACGAAGCTCTTGCAGTCGCAGATAATTGACGTTTTTCTCTAACCAATCCTCATCTGCTCCTGTATAAATTGAGGCTCCGTATGTGTCATAGGATACCGTTATGTTGTTTTTAGTTGGACTAGTTGTGTTCTCATTGCCATCTTTCAAAACGCCATTAAAAACCACTGGGCCTCGTTCGCGTAACTCAACAGATTCCCAACTGGTGCCTTTTTCCATCATCGAACGTTTTGTACCGTTCACTACGGTTGCTTTGTAGCGTCCTGAAAACATAGCTGACAGACGCATGCCTTTGTAAGCTAAACTGGTAGTAAGCCCAAAGCGCAATTTTGGTTCACGGTCTCCAATAACACTCCATGTGCTACTTACTAAAGGTATACCGGTGGTTGGGTCAATTAATATTTCTCCTGCATCATTGCGTTGATATGCTTTACCGGTCAGAGTTGTAACTGAATGACCAACCATAATGCCGTTGCGGATGCCACCTGAATTCCATGTGCTAGAGTTGTAGTACTCGCTTACATTATCAGGTAGATAAACAACTTTTGATTTTGTGCTTGAAACATTTACTCCAACATTCCAACGAAATCCATTTGATTTGCGAATAATGTCTGCGTCAACATGTGCTTCCCATCCCTTAGTATCGAACGTGCCGACATTCATGTTGTTTAATACAAACCCTGTTGCGTAACTAAGCCGAAATCCTTTTACTATCTGATCGGCGCAGTGTGTCCAAAAGTAAGTGAAATCTGTATTTATCCTGTCATCCCAAAAGCGTCCTTCAAAACCTACTTCGTGTGAAGTTGTCATTTCCGGCTTTAGTTTTTCGTTGGAGCCTGTATAGCCATATTGATACCCTCCTCCAGTTAAACCTGTAGCTTGTAGCTGCGGTTTAATTTCATTTGGTCCTGCATCTTTACCAACTTGTGCAATGGAACCGCGGAGTTTTAGGAAGTTTATATATTTATTATTTTTTAAAAAGGCGAGTTCTGTTGGTATGAATGCAACTTCCATAGCCGGATAGAAAAACGACTTATTATTTGGGGGAAGTGTTGAGGACCAGTCATTTCGAGCTCGAAGAGTTAGGAAAGCCATGTTGTTATAGCCTAATTCCATTTGTCCTGAAATGGCTTGTACTCTGCGCTTGGTTGTTGTTGTGTTTGAGACTATGGTTGAAGCATCGCAGTTATTTATTGATTGAAAATTAACAACAGCAAATTTAGTTCCGTATGTTGCTAAGCGAGTGACTCCATTTTCTATCTGGTGATATCCGGCTTGGAGCGCAAGCGTTATCTTTTTGTTGAAAAAATCGTTGCTATATCCTGCTATAATATTTAATGTAGGATCTGAAAAATTTGACTTGGCAAGGTTATAAACTCCAGAGCCAGCATTGTTGTTGTAGTAATAGGGATGTTTTGACGTTTCAAATGTTTGCATTCCAACATCCCAACCTACTTGTGCGCGAAGAAAGGCATTTTTAAAGGGAGTTATACTGACGGCTGCATTTGTTATAAAACGATCGGATTCATCGTAATATTTGTTTTTATTTATATCAAATAGTGGATTTAAAAGATCGGTGTCCGTGTAGTAATTGGGCATGCGCATGTGTGAACCGTCGTCCGCTAAGTAATTAGACATGTTATCTACGCTTGGCCATAACATTGATTTGTACAAGGGGCCATCTGTACCACGAAGTGCTTTGTCGTTTGTTGTAGATGTATATTGCATGGATGCTTCGAACTTCATCCAGTCAGTAATTTTTGCTTGACCTGATAGTGTGAAGTTCATCCGTGAATAGTCAGTCCCTTTCACTACACCTGTCTGGTCGAGAAAAGAAGCTGCCGCTCTTAGGGTTGCTACCTCAGAACCGGCTTCCACAGATATATTATGCTTTGAGGTAAAGCCTGTTTGCATAACTGCGTCTGTGTTGTCGTATAGTGTGGTGCCTTTCTCGTATAGACCACCGTAGCGGCTGGTATAGTAATAGTTTGTTGTTCCATAGGCCCCTTGCGCATATTTCGTTTGCATTTCCGGGTATCCATAGGCGTTATCCCAGCGGAACATATTGCTGTATGTCACCTTGCCTTTACCTACAGCTCCTTTTTTTGTGGTTATGATGATAGCCCCGTTTGAGGCATCTGAGCCATAAAGTGCAGCAGCGGCTGCACCTTTCAATACTGTCATTGATTCAATATCTTCAGGATTGAAATCGTTGCCGCGAGAGGCGAAATCTAAGTTTCTACTTGAGTACGATGCGTCAACATCAGCAAATGTCGCGGGGTTGAACGTGGAATTATTCATTGGGATACCATCGACCACATAGAGTGGTTGATTGTTTCCTGAAATAGAAGTAATGCTTCTTAGAACAACAGTTGTTGACGATCCGGGAGCACCTCCTGTGGATGTTACTGTCATTCCTGAAACGCGTCCCTGAAGTGCTGAAATGAAATTGTCGCGTCCAGATTCTATGATATCACTCGCTTTTACATTTTGTACAGATGAACCAATAGTGCGAGCAACACGTTTCATTCCAAATTCGGCAGTAACTACAACCTCGTCCAAGGAACGTGAGTCTTCTTCTAAAGTAATGTTAATTGTTGAACTATTGCCTACAGTAATTATTTTAGTCGTATATCCAATATAAGACACTTTTAATTGGTCTTTATCAGCCGCATTGATGTTAAAGTGTCCGTCAATATCGGTAATTGTGCCTATGCTTGTTCCTTTCACCATAACGTTTGCTCCGATAATCGATTCTCCTTTAGGGTCGACTATCTTGCCACTTCTTTTTTTTGTGGTTTGTTGGGCTGAAGATGTATCAGGTGGAGTGTTTGTTTTTGCTGCTAGGGGCAATGGGGACGCAAAAAGCATCAATATCGCTAGTAGCACTGTTGATGTAGCTAATTTTCTTCTCATATTTATGTGAGTTTAGATTTATTTGTGAACATATAAATGTTCTTTTGGCATATAAAAGGTTATGTTAAGAGAGGCTCTCATTTGCTTTTTTTTGAGCAGAATGAATGCTTTTGTCAGATTAGGCCTAACCCTTCACTAAAGTTGGGTTTCGGCTTCTTTACGAGATGTTTTTTGATTACTAAAAGGCTATTTAGTAATCGGGTTCTTTTGTTATTTGGTAATGTTTCTATTTTGTCAGATCTTAGTGTTTACCACATAACAATAGTGCATTTTTCTTAATAAACTTAGGGGCATGCTTATTATTTACTTTAGCATTGGTCGACTTTTATTCATACGTAGATTGTGATTTAATTGTTAATATTAATAATGAATGGGGGATAATTAGGTCTTGATAGAAGAGGGTGTGTCAAAAGCTGACCACCCTCTTTATAGTCCCTCTTTATTCCCAACCGGAATTATTAGGCGCTAAATTTGGATTTAGACTGATTTGATCTGAAGAAAGTGGATACAAATAATATTTTTTATTATAGGTACGGACTTTACCTTTGCTGCCATCAATATAATTTCCTATTTTCGTTGCATTGTAGCTTGGGTCGTTAATTACATTTGCCCCTTTAAGAATATTAGGATTTGTTGTAGAATCTAATTTGTCCAGTTGATGCCAACGAATTAAATCCCAGTAACGATTCCAATTATCAAACATTAGCTCACAACGACGTTCGCGGCGAATTTCCCAGATTAAATCACTTACGCTATGATCATTTTTAGGATCACTAAAGCCTACAGCTCGGCTTAAGTGTGGCAAACCAGCACGATCTTTTAGTAAGTTGATAGTGTTGTCCAGATCGCTCTGAGTAGTAATGCCCAATTCTGCACAAGCTTCTGCATAGTTCAAATAAATAACGGCTAACCAAAATAGTGGAGCGTGCGTATAGTTACTACTAGTTTGATTTCTATATATAGTTGGGATGCTTTTGTTATCATACTTAGCTACACCATAACCAGTAGATGAGGTCATTCCCATACCATCATTAAAACGAGTAAAAGCTCTACCTTGATAAAATACTACCGTGTCAATTGTTTGCGCCAATCGCTTGTCGCGAATGGATAGCATATCATTCAAAGACAAATGCCCGTATTTTAACGGAGCAGCGTCGCTTTTATCGAAGCTCGTCAATGATAATGGCTTACCATCAGTGAACAAATACGCTTCAAAAGCATTTTTTGACATACCACTGATTTGTGTAGAAGAACAAGTATAATCAATTAGTGAATGTGTAAGTATACTCTGCTTGTATGCCTTGTAGAAGATCATTTCTGTATTTGTGCTTAAATCTATAGAGTTATAATTACCTTGGTATGAAGCATTTAGTTTATAGCTCTTAGACATAATTGCCGAACAGGCTTCTTTGCATGCTGTTAAGAATTTAGTTGCGCCTTGTGTGTCTGGTGCATCTTGCCCATCCTCACTTTTACGATATTTACGAAAAGTTCCCTCGTATAAACAAATCTCAGCTTTCATAGCATTAGCCAATGAACGACTCCAAGTTGTTTTAGAAGTTACGTCATTGATATTTGTTGCGGCAAAGTTTAAATCCTCTAGAACTTTATCCATTACATCATCTCTTTTATCTCGACTGCCGTAAAGAATCCCTTCGTCAGTAATATCTAGTGATTTTTCTATCCATTGTACGTTACCAAACATACGTACCAGATGGTAATATTGCCATGCGCGCATGAGATGTGCAACGCCCAACCAATGATTTCTCACATCGTCACTCATGGTTGAAATACCAGCCACTTTCTCTAGCATTATATTTGCACGACGAACTTCAATCCATGCATCTCTCCAAGTAGTATTACTCGCTGGAATATTTAGATAAGGCCAATCAGAGAAACTTTGGCCAGCCTGATCGTCAGATAGTGTTTTATAATAGAAATCACCAGCTCCACCTGCGTTCCCATATCCAAGGAATTGCTCATAAAAGTTATTAGCATAGCTAGAAACAGTATTTTCATTTACCCAGAAATTAGTGTTAGTAAAAGTGTCCAGAGTTCTTTATCTAGAATACTGTCGCAACTAATAAACGTAGCAAGCAACAATAGATATATTGAGTTTATTTTTTTCATATATATATTTATATTATTGTTAATTCTTCATGTTAAAAAGTAACCTGCAACCCAAATGATATTGTACGGTACATTGGATCTACGCGACCCCAAGTGCCATTTCCATAGTCATCGGTATTGGTGCTGCTGAGAACCGTAGCTTCACTGGTATTAACTTCGGGATCCACGGGTGCATTACTTTTATTTATTAGTTCACAAACATTATTTGCACTAAAATAAACACGAACTTTATCCATATAAGCTTTACGTGTCAATGACTTAGGTATCGTATAGCCAATTGTTAGATTTTTGAAACGTAAATAAGCCATGTTGACTAAATATTTACTTTGAGGATAAAAATTATGGTTTCCTCTTTCTATGACAGAAATATTACCTTGTCCAGCATTCCCTGGCCATAGACGTGGAAAATCAGCATTGGGATCAGGGTTCTCTTTTGTCCAATAACTTGTTTGATTGGCGTAAATAGCATCGGCACCACGCATCATTGGCATAACAAATGCTGATTGAGTCCACACGTCTCTTTTCCCAATACCTTGAAAGAACAGATCAACATCTATACCCTTCCATTCACCTCCTAAGCGGAAGCTATACTGATATCGTGGAGTCGTGTTGCCAATAACTTTTAAGTCACCATGATCATCTGCGGTACCTTTACCACCGTCAATTACATTATCGTCATTCAAATTTTTGAATTTGATATCACCAGGTCCATATACAAAACCGTTTTGTTGTAATCCAGTCTGCTTTGCAATGCCTTCTTTATAGCTTCCATCAGTATTGAAATCATCTGCGGTAAAGTATCGGTCGGTCTCAAATCCCCAGATATCGCCATATACTTTGCCACTATAATTTGAATTCAGCAATTTAGTATCATCATCCCATTTAGTAATAACGGTTTTAAAGTCACCAATTGAGGCATTTGCATAAACAGTTACTTTGTTAAATAGGTGATGCCAATCAACGGACAATTCCCAACCTCTAGTTCTCAATGTACCGGCATTGATTTTTGGCGGATCAGTACCAAGTGTTTGAGGCATGGTTTGTCCAGGTGCCAACATATCTTTCGTAGTACGTTGATACCAGTCCAAAGATATATTTAGGTCGTTATTAATAAATGTCAAATCAGTTCCAAGGTCTAAAGTTTGGATACGCTCCCACTTCAATTTAGGAGAGACCAGTGTTGGCATATCATAGCTAACGACTTTACTTCCTCCGTCTAGCCAATGAACATTGGAATCAAGTTTTTTGCTTAATGTAGAAAGAAACATATAGTCACCAATAGCTTGATTACCTATTTCACCGTATGACGCACGTAATTTAGCATTATTGACAACTTTTTTTAGAGGTTCAAAATACTTTTCTTCACTTATGCGATATCCTACTGAACCTGATGGGAAAAATGCCCAACGGTCACTTGACGGAAATTTGGAAGAGCCATCATAGCGCCCATTCAATTCCAATAACCATACACCATTGTAATCATAGTTAATGCGGCCAAACCAACCAGCAGTTCCCCATTCCCTATGCGAGCCTCCTACCGTTTGATCACCTATTTCTAAATTGAATTCAGGCATATTACCATCTAATAGATTGGCACGCTGCCCCCAATGTGATTTATATTCTCCTTCTTCCGCATTAGCACCTATCATAAAATTGAAGTGATTCTTTTTTGCCAGATTTAACTCATAGTTGGCATAAACATTTAAAGCATAAGATTGGTCATGGATAGATTCTTGCTTAACATAGGTGGAGGTATTGCCAATAAGCGCTGTGGGTGTCGTAATCTTGCCTCCCCAGGAATTCCACGAAGTGACAGGAAGCCCCGCTTTTTCTTCATCCGAGTTGCGTATGCTTAATGTGTAGTCAGCATTCAGCGTTAATCCTTTAATTATAGTGGCTTTCAAAAAGCCTCCTATACGAGTATAAGAGTCATTTGTGTTGTCGTCACCAGCTTGTTTGAGATAGGCAATATCATTACGCATATCTGTCCCTTGGTATGTGCCATATGGACCAAAGAAACTGCCCCATCGCCACAAATATGTATATGTATTCCGTTGTGTATTGGGGGTTGTATAATCTTTGTCACTGTAACTAAAACGGCCTCCCACTTGCAGCCAGTTGGTGATGTCTGATGTGACATTCATAGTTGCATTATACTTATTCAGTTTATCTGGGTTAAAATTTAGAACACCTTCCTCATGATTATAACCCAATGACATAAAATAAGAAGTTTTCCCGCTTGTTCCTTGCACAGAGATATTGTGGCTTTGTCCTGGTTTCCAATTACGGAACATAATACCTACTACATCCCAGTCTGCATAATATAGAGCGCTACCATCCGCAGACAAGTCAAAATCATCACCTGGAACCATTTCACGATAGCCTGTTTTACCTCCATGTCTTTGTTTCCAACCCTCTGCTTTGCTTATAAAACTATCATCCATAACCATACCGAATAATTCATTTGATAGTCCGGCTCGAAGGTTTGCTGACCTAAGAGCTTTTGCCTGGGAAGCAACATCTGGATAGTCAGGAAGTATCGTTGGAGTATCCCAAGAGAAATTATTGGTATAGTTTATAGTAACTCTATCAGTCTTTTTTGCTGATTTCGTAGTAATTAGAATAACACCGAAAGCTGCACGTGTTCCATAAATAGAAGTTGAAGCTGCATCTTTTAATACTGATATGTTTTGTATATCCTGTGTATTAAGATATGAAATGTCATCCATTGGGACGCCATCTACAACGATCAAAGGGTTGCTTTTGGCGCCATCGCTCAATGTGCCTGTACCACGAATAGTAATAGTCGGTTTAGAGTTAAGTTTGCCATTGGTATTCATTATTGACAGGCCCGGAACAACACCTTGCAATGCCTTTGTTATGTCCGATTGAGGACGGGCTTCCAACGTTTTCCCTACATCTACGGTAGATACAGCACCTGTGAGGTTAGCCTTCTTCTGTACGCCATAGCCAACTACTACTACTTCGTCTAAAAGCTCGGTGTCTTCTTTTAGAATCACTTGCATATTCTTGGAGGCTTTTATCTCTTGAGATTTATAACCTACATAAGAGACAATTAGAGTCGCTCCGGGCTTTGCATTTAATGAGAATTTACCATCTATATCAGAAATAGTACCGTTAGTAGTTCCTTTTTCTAGGACACTAGCTCCAATGATTGCTTCTCCTTTAGAATCAACAATTAGCCCTTGGATGGCTTGCGATTGCTGTTGTTCATTTGCTGAGTAGTTGCTGTTGGGAATACTTTTGTTGGCTATTGCTTCACCGCTGCCTATAAATAGTGCAGTGATAGTTAGTGCCGTGAGGAGTTTACCGTGAGTAATACCTCGTTTTTTTCGATCTTCATTCATATGAGACTGATGATTTTAATTGTTAGATAATTCGTTTTTTTAGAGTAATGGGGATCTCTGAAATACTTGGATAAAACTTTATCCCTCGGTAATCTTGTTTCTTCATCATAGGCTATAAGCATTATATTATCTCTTGTTTATTGATAGCATTTACAGGGTTACTCAGTCTCTGCTATAGCAGAATATTGACCTGCTGAAATATTGTTTTGGTTAGGTTGTTTTAAGAGATCAATCTGTGTAATCAACAAAGGAACAAAACTTTAAAAGGCTTTGTCTTAGCAAATATATAAATAGTTTTTGCATTAAGAACTATTTTTTGCATTATTTTGTATTTATAGGTATATTTTTGGCTATTGAGGGGCGAATGGAATGTGATTATTAATATATGTATTTATGTTGTAGGAAGAAACAATTTTGTGATTTCTACAATATTTAGGCCTCTTCAATATTCATAGAGTGAAATTCTATCAGCCCGGACATTGGAGTCTCTTCAATAACTTCGAGTTTGACATCAAACTCGTTGGCTATATCGCACAATACTTCGGAATAGCTATATGCTACTGAACCAACAAAACGAATAGGGTAATTTTTGTAATCATATTGGCACACACTGCGTGTAAAGAAGCTGCGTAAATTTTCAGTAAGCATGCTATAGACATAATCGTTGTCTAAATAGTCTGCCAAAAAATAGGAGATGGTAGCTAAAAAACGGTTAGGAAAGGGGCGATTATAAACAGATTCCATCACGTCATTGGCGTTGATGCGGAATTTTTCATAAAAATCGTTCGTAATATCTTTAGGTGCTAATCCTTTAAGGGCATCTGATAAAAATATTTTGCCAAATACGGCACCACTACCTTCATCGCCTAGGATATAACCTGCAGCTTTTACGTTTTTTGCGATAATTTTTCCGTCATAAAAGCATGAATTTGATCCTGTACCTAGAATGCAGGCAATTCCCGCTTCGTCTTTGAATAAACCACGAGCAGCTGCAAGTAGATCGCTTTCCACTTGGATAGGGGTTTTAAATTGGGCTACTAATGATGCGCCTAAAATATTTTTTTTCTCATTTGAGGTACATCCAGCACCATAGAAGTAAACTTGTTCTATCTTTTTTCTAAAGAAAGATTCAGGTAAGCCAAGTCTGACGCTTCTACTAATCTCTCTCCGAGTTTGAAAAAAAGGATTCAACCCTTCTGTAAAGACACGTTGTATGAGATGATTATCTTCAATTAATGCCCATTCTGTCCTCGTAGAACCGCTTTCTGCAATAAGTTTCATTCCGTAGATGTATTTTATTCCGATACAAATATATAGTTTTTTTTTATACTATCTGCTAAAACAATAAATTGTTCCTTGTTTTTTGTACAAATCGTGTGATTTTATCGATCTATTGAGAAAAGATAAGAACAGACTTCTTAGTGCTGCTAGGGATTGTACTTGTATTATATTGAAATTGAATATATAGACAAAAAGGCAAGATGATACTTCTTCTGCTTTTTGAAAGGCTTAGATTACTTTCAGAAACATCCCCATGTTATGGGATAAAACATCTGGATGTTCTTTGGGATAAGTTGGGGATGTTTTATCATACAACATCCCCATGTTGTATGAGGTGAATTCTCGTTTAATAAAACGTTTCGTCTGTAGATATGATTGAAGATGTTTGAATGTCTCTTGGGAGGAGTAACTTGCACATATTGAAAAGCCTCGCAAAAATCGGTTTACGGTTCTGCGAGGCTTTTCAATATTTAGAGTGTAGTCAGAGAATAAACTCTCTTTTATACATTCTTCTCTTTAATCAGATATTCAGCAATCTGCACTGCGTTGAGTGCGGCTCCTTTTTTGATTTGGTCGCCTACTACCCAAAAGGTTAGTCCGTTTTCGTTGGTCAGGTCCTTGCGGATTCGACCTACGTATACGGGGTCTTTGCCTGCAATGAAGAGGGGCATTGGATAATCTTTTTCGGCAGGATTATCCTGAAGGATCACGCCTTCTGCTTTGGCAAATGCTTCGCGGGCTTCTTCTATGGATACCGGACGTTCTGTTTCTATCCAGATGCTTTCGGAATGTGCTCTCAATGCGGGAACACGTACACAGGTTGCACTAACTTTTACGTCGGAGTGCATGATTTTACGTGTCTCGTTAAACATCTTCATTTCTTCCTTGGTGTAGCCGTTTTCTGTGAATACGTCTACTTGAGGTATGAGGTTGAAGGCCAATTGGTAAGCAAACTTCTCTACGGTTACTTCTTCACCAGCTAATATCTGACGATATTGTTCATATAGTTCGTCCATAGCTGCAGCTCCTGCACCGCTGGCGGCTTGGTAGGTAGACACATGAACGGTCTTGATATGTGAGAGTTGCTCTATTGCTTTCAAAGCTACTACCATTTGTATGGTGGTGCAGTTAGGATTAGCAATAATGCCACGAGGACGATCTTTTGCGTCGGCTGCATTTACTTCCGGAACAACCAATGGAATATCTGCATCCATACGGAAAGCGCTTGAATTGTCGATCATTATAGCTCCATATTTAGTGATTGTTTCGGCAAATTCTTTTGATGTTCCTGCACCGGCAGAGGTGAAAGCGATGTCAACCCCTTTAAAGTCATCGTTGTGTTGCAGAAGTTTGACTTCGATCTGTTTACCGCCAAAAGTGTATTTACTTCCGGCACTACGTTTAGAACCGAACAATACTAACTCGTCCAACGGGAAACTTCTCTCATCGAGCACGCGCAGAAACTCTTGTCCTACGGCTCCGCTTACGCCAACAATAGCTACTTTCATCTTTTCTTTTGTTTTATATGAATAATTTTATTCCTATCCATCTACTCTTTGTGAATAGGCAATTGGCTGCAAAATTATAACATTTCATCAGATTATAAGCTATGATAAGCAGAGAATTGATATCTTTTTCGTTATTTTGCGGAAGAATCCTAAAAATCAAGAGTAATGAAGTGGCTTGACCTCAGTTTACAATTTCCTATTACAGACCCTACCTGGGTGTTTCTCTTGGTACTTATCATTATTCTTTTTGCTCCTATTCTGCTTGGGCGCTTACGCATTCCACATATCATAGGCATGATTCTGGCTGGTGTAGTCATCGGCGAACATGGTTTTAATATTCTTCTGCGAGATAGCAGCTTTGAACTTTTTGGCAAGGTGGGGCTTTACTACATCATGTTTCTTGCCGGACTGGAGATGGACATGGAGGACTTTAAAAAGAATAGAATGAAAGGGGTTGTGTTTGGTTGCCTTACTTTCTCAATACCTATGATCATCGGTATTTGGAGTGGCATCAATTTGCTTGAATATGGCGTGACAACTGCCGTTCTTTTGGCAAGCATGTATGCTTCTCATACTTTGATTGCATATCCTATTATCAGTCGTTATGGATTGGCGCGTCTTCGATGTGTCAGTATAGCAATAAGTGGAACTGTGTTCACCGATACTTTGGCTTTGTTGGTTCTGGCTGTTATTGCAGGTATGTACAAGGGGAATATTGACCAATATTTCTGGATATCTCTTGGAGTTAAGGTTGTTGCTGTCAGCTTTCTAATCATTTATTTCTTCCCTAGAATAGGGCGTTGGTTTTTTCGTACGCATGACAATAATATAACGCAGTTTATCTTTGTTCTGGTTATGCTCTTTCTTGGAGCGGGAATGTTGGAAGTGGCGGGACTTGAGGGGATATTGGGTGCATTTTTGGTGGGGCTTGTACTCAACCGCTTGATTCCGCATGTTTCTCCTCTGATGAATAGGATTGAGTTTGTAGGTAATGCATTGTTTATTCCTTATTTTCTGATAGGTGTGGGGATGATTATCAATGTACGCGCAATTTTCACGGGGGGGGAATCATTAAAGGTTGCTATTGTGATGACGTTAGTTGCCGTGACGGGCAAATGGTTGGCTGCTTGGTTAACACAGAAAGTGTTTCACATGCACAAAAATGAACGTCAGATCATATTCGGACTTAGTAATGCGCAGGCTGCTGCTACACTAGCGGCCGTGCTTGTGGGTAATAAGATAGAAATATCTCCCGGCGTGTTATTACTCAATAATGATGTGTTAAATGGTACGGTGGTGATGATACTTGTTACTTGTATCATCAGTTCTTTTGCAGCAGAGCGGGCTGCACGTAAAATCTCTTTGGGTGGAGAGTCTGAGATTTCAGAAGAAAAACTGAAGGAAGAAGAAAATATTTTGATTTCCGTTGCTAATCCCGATACGATCAGAAGTTTGGTGAGCATGGCTTTGTTGATGAAAGAACCTAAGCGCAAAGACGGAATAATGGCTTTGAATGTGATCAATGATGGTAATGCTTCTGAGGCTCTTCTGACGCAAGGAAAAAAAACCTTGGAATATGCTGCTATGATAGGAGCAGCAGCGGATGTAACAGTAAATACGATCACTCGATTCGACCAAAATACGGCTTCAGGCATTATCCATACTTTGAAAGAGTACAATGCCTCCGAAGTGATACTTGGACTGCACCGTAAAGCTACATTGGTCGATTCTTTCTTTGGTGTTTTGACGGGAAACCTTTTAAAAGGCATGCATCGACAGGTGATGATTGTAAAGAGCTTGATGCCTGCTAATACTTTGCGGTGCATCATTGTGGCCGTTCCGGCTAAGGCGGAATACGAGGTGGGATTCTTTAAATGGATGGAGAGACTTTGCCGGATGGCGGGGCAATTGGGGTGCCGATTGCATTTCTTCGCTCACCCCGATACGCTGCCTTATATTGAAGGGTATGTGAAGAAGAAGCATAGAGGGGTGCGAGGAGAATTCTCTGAACAGGCTGATTGGGACGACCTTTTGTTGCTAACCGGGCAGGTGAATTATGATCATCTACTGGTTATCGTAAGTGCTCGTCGAGGATCTACCTCTTATAACTCTTTGTTTGAAACTCTTCCGATACAGATTACTAAATATTTTAATAATAATAGTCTTATTGTTTTGTTCCCCGACCAGTATGGAGATCCGCAAGAAACAATGGTTTCTTTCTCCGATTTGGGACATCCCAATGAGTCGCAGCATTATGAAGATGTAGGCCGATGGTTTTATAAATGGTTTAAGAAGAATTGATGTTTAATTTTAAATAGGCGAAAGTGATAAAATTAGAAGGAATTACCAAAAGTTTTGGGTCTCTGCAAGTGCTTAAAGGCATTGATATGGAGATTGGCAAGGGAGAGATAGTCAGCATTGTTGGTCCCAGTGGTGCGGGCAAAACAACATTGCTACAGATCATGGGTACGCTCGATGAACCTGATGCCGGACTTGTTAGCATTGATGAAACAAATGTTAGCCGGATGAAACAGAAAGAGTTGTCTGCTTTTCGTAATACCCATATTGGTTTCGTGTTTCAGTTTCATCAGTTACTGCCCGAATTTACAGCTATAGAGAATGTGATGATTCCTGCTTTCATTGCCGGTGTATCTACCAAGGAATCGCTGACGAGGGCTTCTGAAATCCTTGACTTTATGGGACTTAAAGAACGTGCTTCGCACAAACCGAATGAACTTTCGGGAGGAGAAAAACAACGGGTGGCGGTAGCTCGTGCGTTAATCAATAATCCTGCCGTAATTTTAGCGGATGAACCTTCGGGTAGCTTGGATACACGCAATAAAGAGGAACTTCATCAACTCTTCTTTGACTTGCGCAATAAGTTCGGCCAAACGTTTGTTATCGTGACTCATGATGAGGCTTTGGCTCAGATTACCGACCGTACGGTGCACATGATTGATGGAACTATTTATTCAAAGCAAACATAATGGCTGATACGTTCGAAATCTTTTTGAGTGAACTCATTGTATAGTGTCAATTGCTTCAAACTTCTTAACGGGCCGTTTTTCTCCCGATGTTCCACAATAACTTTTGCCTGATAGAAGTTCAGGTATGGATGTGCTTTCAGGCGTTCTACGCTTGCCTTGTTCAGGTTGATCCGACGAGTTTGTTCGTTTCCTATACGAAACCAAGGTCTGACTTTCTCCACATTCAGATTAATCTCACTCAATTGCTCTATTCGGTAAAACCCACCAAGTTGCTTTCTGTAGCCTATTATCATTCGGGCAATGCCTCCTCCAATGCCGGGGATTTTTTTCAGTTCGGTGGTGTCACTCAGGTTAAGATCAACCACCGTTCCGGCTGCATACTTGATTACTTTGAGAGAGTCCTGCGGGTTACGTTTAATTAATATTCCGGTGGTGTCTTTCTTTTGGAATGTGTCATTGACATATATATAAGGTAGGAGAGTGGCGTATTGCTCCTCTGTGAGGCCATAGACCTTTTTAAACTCTTCGGGTTTGCGAAACTTACCGCCTTTTGCCCGATAGTGCATGATGTTGTGTGCCATCCATGGTTGTAACCCTAAACGAACGAAAGTTGCGGAATCGCTCACGTTCGGATCAAAAGGGGCTAAGTGGATCTCACGTGGCTGGTAATGGGCATACTTTGCATAAAACTGCCGGTAGTCCCTTTTCTTCAGCGAATGAATGAAACCTACATACTCTTCCTCAAAGTTTTCTTTGGGGCGAGCTTTCTCATCGTTGTATACAAAGATGGTGAATGTGCATACAACTACAATTGCGATGCATGCAACAAGTACTATAATTCCCCGACGTTCACCGTCTGAGAAATAGAAGAAATCTTTCCACATATTGATTTTACCTTAGTAATCCGAGTTCGTTGATGAAGATGAACGAAATGGCTATTGGGGCGATAAATTTGAGTATAAAGATGAATAACTTATAGAAAGGTGTCCTCAGCGAGCCGCTGTTGCTAACTTCTTCCCATACAATCTTTTTATCGAGGTACCATCCTGTGAATATAGAGATAAATAGTCCTCCGATCGGAAGCATGATCTTAGCCGTTACAAAGTCGAAGAGATCAAAGATTCCCAATCCGAAAAGCATATAGCCTTTTGCTACACCAAGCGAGAGCGAGCAAAAGATGCCGAAGAAGATACAGCAAGCCGTAACGATCCTTGCAGCCTTGCCGCGGGTAAAATGATATTCTTCGTGCAGATAGGCCGTGACCACCTCATGTAGTGATATGGTGGAGGTAAGTGCGGCTACAGCTAGTAGTACGTAGAACAGAACAGAGAAGAGATAGG
The DNA here is from genome assembly GCF_963666545.1 of uncultured Bacteroides sp. NCBI lineage: Bacteria > Pseudomonadati > Bacteroidota > Bacteroidia > Bacteroidales > Bacteroidaceae > Bacteroides > uncultured Bacteroides sp. The sequence continues at coordinate 2,816,388 of NZ_OY762899.1, forward strand.
CCAGTGCAGGTATACCACTGAATGCTTGTTGAAAAACATTTGGTAGGGTGATAAAGATTAAGCTTGGCCCTGCGTCAGGCTGTATGCCAACAGAGAAAGCTGCCGGGAAAATGATGAAGCCTGCGAGTACAGCCACAATGGTGTCGATAATACCCACACTGAGAGCCGTCTTCGTTAGGTTGGTATCTTTGCCGAAGTAAGACGCATACGTGCATAAACATCCCATACCAAGGCTGAGAGAGAAGAATGCCTGTCCCATTGCCCCGAGAAATACACTGCTATCCACTTTACTGAAATCGGGCTTTAGGAGAAATTCAATGCCTCTTTCGGCACCCGGAAGAGTAACAGAGCAAGCTACCAATACTAAAAGAAGTATAAACAGCATGGGCATCATTATTTTTGAAGACTTTTCAATGCCTTTCTCCACACCTTTTACTATAATAAAGTGAGTGGCTAGTAGAAATACGATGAGCCAGAGGATTGGTTTCCAAGGGTTGGAAGAGAAGCTTTGAAAAGAAACGACGAAATCATTGGGCGATTTGTCCGCAAAGCTATTGGTTACAGCTTCCATAATATACTCTAATGTCCATCCGGCCACAACAGAATAATAACTAAGAATCAACAGGCCCGCCAAAACTCCCATGCGTCCTATCCAACGCCAATGAGTTCCCGGAGCCAGTATTTGGAATGCTCCCGCTGTATTAGCACGTGAATGTCTGCCGATAAGAAACTCTGCTATCATAATAGGAAGTCCCAGAAGGATGACACATCCTAAATAGACCAATATAAAGGCAGCACCTCCATGGTTTCCCGTTTCATAAGGGAATCTCCAAATATTACCTAATCCCACTGCCGATCCGGCAGAAGCCAGTATTACGCCCATTTTGCTCCCGAAATTGGCCCTGTCGTTTTTCATCTTTTCTTCTATTTTGTCTTACTATTCGATATTATAAGTCTAAATTAGCTGCAAATATAGAAAATGTTTCTTATTTTTGTACTCTATAAGTCAATAAACTTAGCCTATGTTTCGTTATATAAAAAGATATCCCGTATCGCTTTCCATTATTTTGGTAGTGATTTATTTGTCCTTTTTTAAGCCACCTTCCACTGAACTGAGTAAGATTCCTTATTTTGATAAAGTCGTGCATCTTTGTATGTATTTTGGCATGTCGGGTATGTTGTGGCTCGAATTCTTGCGTACTCACCGAAAAGATGCTGCTCCAGTGTGGCATGGATGGGTGGGAGCTCTTCTTTGCCCTATCTTTTTTAGCGGATGTGTGGAACTGCTTCAGGCTTATTGCACGACCTATCGTGGAGGCGACTGGCTTGATTTTGCGGCCAACTCTACAGGAGCCGTACTGGCTAGTTTAGTGGCATACTACGTTGTTCGCCCGTGGATATTGAAGAGGGCGTGAATTGTTATAGGATAAACTAATAATTGAGAATATGAAGAAAAACCAATGGAAATTACTTGCTGTGCTATTAATCTTGGCAAGCGTTACATTTTTAAGCAGCTGTAATGATGATGATCCAGCAGATGATGAAGGTGCTGTTCCTGCAGCGACGCAGAAGGTCAACCAATTTGCACTCGATGTACTACAAGATGTTTATTTATGGAGCTCTGAGATTCCAACAGTTAATGTCAAGACGGAGGCAGATCCGATTTCTATGGTAGAAAGAATTAAATATTCGGCCGACCATTGGACTACTCTGACAGATGACGTTGCTGGTCTGAGTGATAATTTTGCTGGCGTAGGCACTTCTTTTGGTTATTCGCTTGGTGTATATCTTTTCAGCAATTCTAAAACGGATTGTTATGCTGTTGTTCAGTTTGTCTATCCCGGTACTCCGGCAGAGAAGGCCGGATTGAAACGAGGTGATATCATTCAACAGATGAATGGGGCCAATATTACGACAAGCAATTACACTAATCTGTTTTATTCGTCTTCTATTGTTCTTGGTATGGCCACTTTGAGTGGTACTGTTATTAGCCTTAATGATAAAACGATATCTCTAACTGCAGTGGATATGTATCAAGATCCTGTTAATATATATAAGGTAATATATGCAGGTACACATAGAGTCGGCTACTTGTTCTACACGGATTATGTTTTGAAATCACATGATAAATTGCTTGAAGTCTTTAAGTCTTTCAAGGACGCCGGAGTGACTGACGTGGTACTTGACTTACGTTATAACGGAGGAGGGTATTCGCTTACAGCTCAGCTGTTGAGTAGCATGCTTGCACCAAAGGAGATTGTCGCTTCTGGAGATAACATCTACTTGAAACAGACGTGGAATGATACTTATTCTAAATATTGGGAGTCGAAAGGAGAAGATTTGAACGAATATTTTAAGTATAGCTTTAGTTATGAGGATGAGGAAGGGAAAAGCAAAACTCTTTCCGTTAAAGATGCTAACTTGAATGGGATTAATCTGTATGTATTGGTGTCAGGTGGCACTGCATCGGCTTCCGAAGCTACCATTACTGGGCTTTTACCATATATGTCTGTGAAAACCATCGGTGGGCAAACTGCCGGTAAATATTGTGGCGGCATTGTCTTTACGCCAGACATGGTATATAAAAGTCCGGATAAGGCTCTTAACAATTGGGGAATATATGCAATGGTCTATCGATATTCCGATAAGAAGGGCGAAACACCGTGTATGCCTAATGGTTTTACGCCAACATATGAAGTAGCTGATGATATCTTTGGTGGTCATTTGTTGGGTGATGACACTGAACCTCTTTTAGCTAAAGCCTTGGAAGTGATTACCGATAATGTCTCTGCTAAAAAAACAAGAGCTCTCTCTTTTACTCCGAAGGCATTAAGTGGTGCTGTGAACCGTTCAGGATCATTGAATGGAAAAATGATAGAACTTCCTAAACGTTTTGAACTGAATAAATAAGCTCATAGCAATCAGGCTTCATAAGAGATGGCTGTATTGAGAACAATTCTCGATACAGCCATCTTTTGTTTTTTATTTATTGTCCGACTTCGGTTTAGACTTGGCCTTTGCAATCTCGTATATTGCTGGTAGAATGGAAACAAAGACAATAAGGAGAACAACCTTGTCTAAATTCTTTTCTACCCACTCTAACCGTCCGATGAGTGCTCCTAATGCACAGAAAATAGAAATCCATGCGATACTTCCTATCACATTAAATGAGAAGAAGTGCTTGTAACTCATCTTACTCATACCCGCTACAAACGGTGCAAATGTACGGACGATGGGGACAAAGCGGGCAAGGATAATTGTTTTACCTCCATGTCTCTCATAAAAGTGGTTTGTTTTCTCCAGATACTCTTGCTTAAATATTTTGGAATGTGGATTGCTAAATAGTTTTTCTCCAAAAAGGCGGCCGATAGTGTAGTTCATTGCGTCTCCAAGTATGGCTGAGAATATCAGAATGATGATAAGCAGATAAAGATTCAACGGATTATCAGGACGTACTGCTATAGCCCCGCCTAAAAATAATAATGAATCACCTGGGAGGAAAGGAGTTACAACCAGACCCGTTTCACAAAAGATTATTATAAATAAGATGGCATAAACCCATAACCCGTATTCTGTTACCCACATGTCCAATGTGCCACCTGTATCTCTTAGTAAATTAAGGAATAAGCTCCAGAACTCATGTAATAACTCCATTCTTGTTTAATACTTATCTATTATAAATCATTTAATACTTTGCTCAGCTTTGTCCCGTTAGATCCTTTCACCAAGATCGTATATCCTTTAGGTTTGTTCTCTTGAAATGTTCTAATCACTTTGTCTACACTGTTATAACACTTGTAAGAGTGCTTTGTAGCAGCAAACTCGGCACCAACGAGAATCACTTCTTCAAAGTTGCATTCATTAATATAGTCTACTATCTTCTGATGTTCGTTTATACTATCGGCACCCAATTCCCGCATTTCTCCCAACAGAAGCATCTTGTGCTCGGCTTTCATATTGTGGAAGTTTTGAAGAGCAGCCATCATACTAGTGGGATTTGCATTGTATGCATCAATAATAAGGATGTTGTCTTCAGTCTTTTTTAGTTGCGAACGATTGTTTTGTGGCACATATCCTGCCAGAGCTTCGTCTATTTTCTGAGGTTCCACTCCGAAATACCTCCCGATGGTGACCGCAGCTAATGCGTTTGAAAAGTTATATTCACCGATGAGTTGTGTCTCTACTTTGTGATATTCACCATTGGCACCCGCTTTCCATTCAAAAGCAAGGTAAGGTGAATTTCCTGTAACCTTCCCGTTCACATAAAGAGCATTATCACTTCCATAAGGGATTAAGTTCACTCCTTTAGCAATATCCATCAGGAACGGATTGTCGTGGTGAATGAATATAGTTGAATCTCCTTTTTCTCGCAGATAGTCATACAACTCTCCCTTTGTCTTTATCACTCCTTCGAAAGAACCAAAACCTTCCAGATGTGCTTTACCTACATTGGTAATGATTCCATAGTCAGGTTCGGCAATATGAACTAAAGTTTTAATCTCTCCGGGATGATTGGCACCCATCTCAATAACAGCTAAGTCGTGCTCGGAGGTAAGTTGCAGTAGAGTTAGCGGTACGCCGATGTGATTATTCAGGTTACCTTGAGTGTAGAGTACGCGATGGGATTTTAGCAATACAGCAGCGATCAATTCTTTCGTAGTTGTTTTTCCGTTTGTTCCTGTGATGCCAATAACTTTCGTGGCTAGTCGGCGGCGATGGAAATTGGCTAATTGTTGCAGAGTGCTCAAGCAATCATCTACTACGATGAATCGCTTATCTTCGGCAACAGCATATTGTGACTCGTCAATTACTACGTACGCACATCCGTCCTTGAGAGCTTGAGCAGCAAAGGCATTGCCATTAAACGACTCGCCCTTGAGGGCAATGAATAGTGAACCTGCAGGGCAGTGACGGCTATCTGTCGTTACACCGCAGCAGCTTAGGAAAACTTGGTATAGAGCTGAAATATCCATTTCTTTGTTTTTTTTACAGGGGACAAATATACGTGATATTCTTTTAGGTCGTAACTTTTTTATATATGAATAAGTTTATACGAGAATAATCTGTATTTTTGCAATACTCAATCTCCAAATTCATACATAATGATGTCATCTTTCCCTAAATATATTAATGTAAATGGACGTTTACTCGATCTATCTGTTCCTCAGGTAATGGGTATTCTCAACGTAACTCCCGATTCGTTCTACGCAGATAGTCGCAAGCAGACTGAAGCCGAAATAGCTACACGCACTCAACAAATACTTGATGAAGGTGCGTCAATCATTGATATCGGGGCCTATTCTTCACGGCCCAATGCCGAACATATTTCTCCTGAAGAAGAGATGAAACGCTTGCAGACGGGACTCGAGATCATTAATCGTAATCATCCGGGCGCAGTGATATCAGTAGATACCTTTCGGGCCGACGTGGCAGAATGGTGTGTGAAAGAATACGGAGTAGCTATTATTAATGACATCGCTGCCGGAGAGATGGACGAACACATGTTCGATACTGTGGCAAAGTTGAATGTACCTTATATAATGATGCATATGCAGGGAACTCCTCAAAATATGCAGAAAGCTCCTCATTATGATAATCTGATAAAAGAGGTGTTCCTTTATTTTGCAAGGAAGGTGGAACAATTGAGAGAGTTGGGAATGAATGACATCATTCTTGATCCCGGCTTTGGCTTTGGGAAAACACTCGAACATAACTATGAACTGATGGGGTGCCTCGACGATTTTAGAGTGTTTGAACTTCCTCTGTTGGTTGGCGTTTCGCGTAAGTCAATGATTACTCACTTGCTTAATGTACCTTCGGAAGAAGCATTAAACGGGACAACTGCTCTTAACACTATCGCACTGATGAAGGGGGCCGATATCTTGCGTGTGCATGATGTGAAGCAGGCGGTAGAAGCGGTTAAAATGGTTGGCTACGTGCATTCTTTCGAGAAATAACAGAAGAGGATACTTTTAAATTATAAATAAGAACTATGTTTTTTGAGTTTGGAATAAAAGATTTTATCGACATACTATCCGTTGCTTTGTTGCTGTATTACACATACAAGTTGATGAAGGCGTCGGGTTCCATTAATGTGTTTACAGGCATTCTGGTCTTTATCCTCATCTGGTTAGTGGTGTCTCAAGTACTTGAAATGCGTTTACTGGGCTCCATCTTTGATAAATTGGTAAGTGTAGGTGTGTTGGCCCTCATCGTGCTGTTTCAAGATGAGATTCGTCGCTTTTTGCTAACATTGGGTTCACACCAACGAGCAAGCATACTGGTGCGTTTTCTGATGGGAAGCAAGAAAGAAACCTTAGAACACGATGATATTATGCCTATCGTAATGGCCTGTATCAGCATGAGTAAGCAGAAAATCGGGGCGCTGATTGTGATGGAGCATAATATACCGCTGGATGATGTGTTGCGTTCCGGAGAAATGATCAATGCGGATATTAATCAAAGACTGATTGAAAATATCTTTTTTAAGAATAGCCCGTTGCATGATGGTGCAATGATTATAGGAAAGAGCAAAATAAAGGCAGCGGGATGTATCTTGCCGGTTTCGCATAATTTGGATATTCCTAAGGAACTGGGTTTGCGCCACCGTGCAGCAATGGGAGTTTGCCAACATTCTGATGCGCATGCCATCATTGTCTCCGAAGAGACAGGATCTATCTCGGTGGCATATCGCGGACAATTCTATCTTCGACTGAATGCCGAAGAATTGGAGAGCTTGATTACTAAAGATGATTAAAGTAAACCATAAATAGTTGAGTAACCTATAAAGTATATTATTATGGATAGACGTAACTTTTTAAAAACCGGAGGTATGATTGTGCTAGGCTCAGTAGCAGCACCATCGGTGCTACATGCAAGCTTGAGTGGACCTCATGATTTGTCGGGTGTTTCTTCCGCCTTGAAGCATTTTGGAGTGAGTGAAGAGGATTTGAAGAAAGTTCTTGCTGCGGCTCTCGAAAAAGGAGGAGATTATGCCGATCTTTTCTTTGAACATACGTTTAATAACTATGTTGGCTTGCAAGATGGAGCAGTGAATCGTTGTAACTCGAGCATAGACTTTGGTGTGGGCGTCAGGGTACTTGCGGGAGATCAAAGTGGTTATGCTTATGTGGAAAACGTTACGGTGGATGAAATGCTAAAAGCTGCTCGTACGGCTGCGCGCATTGCCACAAGAGGTAAAGTAAAATCCCCGGTGAATCTTAGCGTGAAATCGATTAAGAAGAACTATTACTCTATAAAAACGGCATGGGAAGAGATTATCCTAAAAGATAAAATGCCTTTCCTGCAACGTCTCAACGATAAGATTTTTGCTCTTGATAAGAGAGTGCACAAAGTATCGGCTTCGCTCACAGATACCACCTCGCATATTCTATTCTGCAATTCCGAAGGAGTGATGTATTACGACTATCGGCCGATGGTGACTTTTGGGGCTGTCTGTATTATGGAGGAGAACGGAAAGATAGAAAATGGATATGCGGCTCGTGCTTATCGTATGGGCTTCGAGTTTCTGACGGATGATATTGTTGATCTCATTGCGCAGGAAGCGGTAGCGAGGACGTCCATCCTTTTTAAAGCAGTGAAACCCAAAGGAGGTGAAATGCCTGTTGTGATGGGAGCGGGTGGCTCCGGTATTTTGCTTCATGAGGCCATCGGGCATGCCTTTGAGGCTGATTTTAACCGGAAAAACATATCAATTTTCTCCAATCAATTGAATAAGAAGGTATGTAGTGAACATATCAATGTGGTGGATGATGGTACGATTCCTTTCAACAGAGGATCGATAAATGTAGACGATGAAGGTACTGAAGGGCAAAAGACGTATATTGTGAAGAGCGGTGTACTGACAAGTTATTTGCACGATCGTATCAGTGCCAAGCATTACGGAATTGCTTCTACTGGCAACGGACGTCGCGAATCTTTTCGCAGCACTCCTATTCCCCGTATGCGAGCCACTTACATGGAAGCGGGTAATCTAAAAGAAGAAGATATCATTGCTTCCGTAAAGAAAGGTATTTTTGTTGATCAGTTTACCAATGGACAGGTGCAGATTGGTGCAGGCGACTTTACTTTCTTTGTGAAATCAGGATATCTGATAGAGGATGGCAAATTGACACAACCGATCAAAGACATTAATATCATTGGTAATGGACCGAAAGCATTGGCTGATATTACAATGGTGGCTGATAATGATAAGATTGATAATGGTACTTGGACGTGTGGGAAAGACGGACAGTCTTGCCCTGTAACTTGTGGTATGCCTTCTGCATTGGTCAGCAAGCTTACTGTCGGTGGCGAAAATTAATTTGTTAACGGTTAAGAATAATACATTATGATATCAGATAATAATAAGAAACTGGCACAATGGGCGATGGACTTCGCTCAGAAAAATGGTTGTCAGGCTGCAAGGGTTAGTCTTTACTCTGGTTCCAACAGTTCTTTCGAATTGCGTGATACGAAAATTGATAAACTACAACAAGCTTCTGAAAACGGGCTCAATCTGACTCTCTTTGTTGATGGTCGTTATGGTTCTATCTCAACCAATCGGTTGGATAAGAAGGAACTGGAGTCTTTTATCGTTAATGGCATTGAATCTACTCGCTATTTAGCGGAAGATAAATTTCGGATGCTTCCTGATAGCTCTCGCTATTATAAAGGAGGAAAGCCTGATTTGCAACTCTTAGACTCGAAGTTCGAGTCTGTGCAACCAGATGATAAAGTTGCTTTGGCCAAAGCCATTGCCGAGGAGGTTTATGGTTCGGATAAACGAATTATTTCTGTAGAATCATCTTATAGTGATGGAGTTGATTTTAGATATACGTTGGCCAGTAATGGATTCGAAGGCGAAACGCAAAGCTCTTGGTATTCACTTTCAGCGAGTGTGAGTGTAAGAGGTGAAGGTGAAGCTCGTCCTTCTTCTTATTGGTACGACTCTTCACTCTATTTTGATAAACTGATTAAAGAAGGAATAGGACACAAAGCTTTGGAACGTGTGTTGCGTAAACTCGGACAGCAGAAAGTGAAATCGGGTAAATACACCATGGTTGTTGATCCGCTCAACTCTAGTCGTTTGGTGTCTCCTTTATTGCAGGCGTTATATGGCTCTGCACTTCAGCAAAAGAACTCGTTTATGCTCAATAAGTTGGGCGAAAAAATAGGAGCGGAGAAACTAACATTGATCGATGAGCCACATTTGTTGCAATCGTCCGGTGCTCGTTACTTCGATAACGAAGGTGTTGCTACTCAACGTATGCCGGTCTTTGAAAATGGGGTGTTGAAGACTTACTTCATAGATACCTATAATGCTAAAAAGATGAATGTGGATCCAACAATCAGTCAGCCTTCTTTATTGGTGATGCAAATGGGTGGGAAAGATCTTGATGGATTGATTGCCGGAGTTGATAGAGGCATCTTGATTGCAGGATTCAATGGCGGGAATTGCAATAGTTCCACCGGGGATTTTTCTTATGGTATCGAAGGCTTTTTGATCGAAAAGGGTAAGTTGACCACTCCTGTTTCTGAGATGAACGTAACGGGAAATATGATTAGCTTGTGGTCGTCTTTACTTGAGACAGGTAATGATCCGCGACTTTCTTCTTCTTGGAGAATACCTTCACTCGTGTTTGAAGGAGTTGACTTCAGTGGATTATAAAGAATTGAAAAAGGGTTGTCTCTATAGGCAATCCTTTTAAGTTTTTTATAATCTAAGAAAGTTTCTATCGGCGGAAAGATTGGCTTGTTCTTTTAGTTGAGCATCAAACTCATGTACGGTTGTAGTGATGCAAAGATCTTTAGCGCCAACATTTCAATATTCATCCGTTGATGAGTACCGGGTAGTCGCTCTTCGCTTTTCATACACTTCCCATTATTAATGTAGTAGTATCCATTGTTCGCTGCTAATGTATCATCCGTTAGTTCAAGATTCATCTCTTCCTGAGGAAAAGCAGCGGCGAAGAGTTGCAATACTCTCTTGGCATCTATAATGCGTGCCATACCCAAGTGGTGCTCTTCAAGTCCTTGTTTGATAGGACGGATGACTGTTATTTTGTCGCACTTCCATTGTCTGGCAGCCTCAGCCAATACTGCTTCTTCTATTTCCGCATTGTCCGCCAGCAATTCGTTTACCCGAAGTGTTTCTCCATCGGGGTAGCAAAATGCGACTCCACAGATGCTCTTCTCACGAAGAGCAGCGAAAAGGCGGCCATTTGCTAATTCAAGATCGGCAAGAATTACGTTGAAGTCTCCTGCTGTATGCTGTATGCAGCATGGGCGTTCTTCCATCTTGTGAGAAACATACTTGTATACATCTTCCCTAAAATCAGTCAATGTTTCTATTCTTAATCCCTTTGCACTGAAAGCTATATCTTTAGTGAAGTAGTTTTCTTCTGTGTAATTGAAGATAGAAGCATATCCGTTTTTTTGGTAATAATCAAATAAATAGTCGCTGGCAGGAATCAGGGTGCTAAGTGCTACTCCCTGACTTTGCATACGGGCAAATGCTTGTGAAAGCAATTCGTGCATCACGCCTTTGCCTCTATAATCGGGATGGGTACAAGCTCCCGAAATATATGCCGTTGGGATTTCGTTACTGCAAAAGGTCATTTGATAGGGCAACATCTGCAGCGCAGAGATAATTTCTTCACCGCTTTGGATGTAGATGTTAACATCATTATTATACCGATGAGTGAAATACAGCTCGATAAAAGCTTCGCTGTCATTGAAGCAAAGTTGCCATAAGTCTTTTATTTGTTTTTTTAGCATGTAATGAATCCTTTATTTTCTATTTATTTGTTTTGTTAGTCATATTTCAAGCAAGCCATATATTTATCCAGAATGATGGTTGGTTGATAAGATAGTTTAGCTTTTCTCAAGCCTTCTATGCCAAGATCTTCTTCACGGTTGATGTATATGAACTGTTCAGGAATGTGATTGGCAAATTCATAATTAATCATGGTATAAGCTCCATCTATTGTGGTGTCTGCTTTTTCTACATGCACACCAAATGTTTCTTTATTAATGGGCATTCCGAAAGTAAAAGCGACTATGTTATCATTGACATAGAGCATTCCACCGGTAAGTCCAATCTCCTCGAAATGCGTTAGTGCGTAAATAATGGCTTGTCGCTCATTGCCTGTGCCATCCTTCTTGTCGCAATCGTTCATTTTACACCATTTGGCTTCAAGGTCAATGCATTCTTGGATACGATCCGGAGTGATTGGTATGTATTGGTGGTTATATTCTTTTTTGAATTTATTGATATGGTTCCTTTTTGACTGAAACTTTTTTCCTTTTAACGTGGCCAAATCACTACGCAAATAGATGTAATCGGCATAGTCTCTGTCTGCAGTGAAAGTGAATTGATCCGGCATAATGGCTTCAAGCTCTGTACATACTCCCGAACAGGTTCCCAACATGCAAAAAGGTTCTCCCTCTTGGCGGGCGTCTTCTTCCAGATCCAATAACACTTTTTTAAGATCTCCTTGACCGACAGGCATCATGTAGGCTAATTTGTTTTCGGCTCTAAATTTGAAGACTAAAAAATCATCGACTATTGCAAACTTGGTGTTGTACATAAACCTCCAACTACATAGATTTGAGAAAGAAAGATCACAATTGCGTCGGTAACTGTTCATTGTGAATGAGGTGATGGTAGCTTTGTCTTGCAATGTAATATCATTAAATACTATCATAGAATTTTCATTGTTTTTATTAATCCATATAGATAACAAAAAAATACTGATTTTGTTACAGTAGGCCTAAAAGGCGGAGGATTGTAGGGGTTAGTAGTGCGGTAAAGATACCATTTAATGTCAATCCTAAGCTAGCATAAGCACCATGTTTGCGGCTCACATCCATAGCCGTTGATGTACCCACGGCATGGGCGGCTGTTCCCATCGACAGACCTTGTGCAATGGGACTGTCAACCTTGAAGAGACGCAAAACTTTGAATCCAAAGATAGCGCCAAGTAAACCTACGGCAACAACTACTGCGGCTGTTAGAGCAGGTATGCCTCCTATCGCTTTGGTCACTTCCATAGCAATGGGTGTTGTGACTGATTTTGGTGCAAGTGATAGTATTACTTCTTGGCTTGCCCCCATTAGTTTGGCGATTAACACTACGGAGACTATCCCAACGATGCAACCAGCCAACTGAGAAAGAAGGATGGGCATTAATTGTTTCTTTATGCTTTCTAATTGCAAATACAAAGGAACTCCCAAGGCCACGACTGCCGGCTTGAGCCAGAACTCGATGAGTTGACCACCTTTATTGTATGTTTCATAACTAATATTGAATACTTTTAGAAAGAGGATAATGGCAGCAATAGCCAGTAAGATCGGATTTAGTAAAATAAATCCGGTTTTCTTTTGTAGGAGTTTAGCTAAGAAGTAAACGCCAAACGTTATAGCCAAAAGAAAAAATGTATTTTCGAAGTAACTCATTTGATTTTACGTATTAATTGATGTACCCATCCCGTGACGAGAAGAACCAGAATCGTACTGACTAAGGTGGCTACAACAATAGGTATAAGTTCAGCTGCGATAATATCAAAGTAAAGCATTAATGCTACTCCGGGGGGAATAAAGAAAAATCCGAGATTAGCAACCAAGAAGTCGGACAGACCTTGCACCCATTGCAATTTGATCCAACCTAATTTTAAAAATAGAGTGAGTAATAGCATTCCTATAATGCTGGATGGGAGTTTAATTCCTGTGAGAAAAACAATTAATTCACCTAAGGCTAAACAGCCGAACAGAATGGTGCATTGTCGTATCATAACTACCTTTTTTGAAAACATTGCAAATGTACGAAAAATCAATGCTTCAAGTTGTTCTTGGTGATTAATGTTGTGCTAGTTTAACCTTTTACTTTCTATTCTCCTTTTACAATACTGAGTCAACGGCATACCCTTTTAATGATGGTTGGAGAATCGATTTGTTGTTTTACTTTAATTAAGCTCTACTTTTTTGTTGGAACTTGTGTTTGTTCGTCTGAAACAGCTTCTTCTCACGATCTTCGGCTAATGTTAAAGATTATAATAATTGTATTTTTAAGGAGCAAAAATACCTATAATTGCAATGTAGATATTGCAATTATGAGTACTTTTGCAGCGTAAAAACACTTTCCACTTAAATTTGTACACATATTAATATTTCTATAATGGATTTAATAAGCGAAATTATTGCGCGTGCGAAAGCGAATCTCCAGCGCATAGTTCTTCCTGAAGGAACGGAAGAGCGTACTCTTAAAGCTGCCGATCAAATTCTGGCAGATAAAGTTGCGGATTTAATTATTCTGGGCAATTCTGCCGAAATTAAGAATCTGGCAATAGAATGGGAATTAACTAACATCGACAAGGCTCTCATTATTGATCCTGATAATCATCCAAAGAAAGAGGAATATGCTCAGCTTCTTTTTGAACTTCGCAAAAAGAAAGGGATGACGATAGAAGAGGCCCGCAAGTTGGTTCTTGATCCTCTATATCTTGGTTGCTTGATGGTGAAGAACGGCGATGCCGATGGCCAATTGGCAGGTGCTCGCAATACTACGGGCAATGTACTTCGCCCTGCTCTGCAGATTATCAAAACAGTTCCGGGCATTACTTGTGTATCGGGAGCTATGTTGTTGATCTCTAAAAACACTCAATATGGTAAGAATGGGGTGCTTGTGATGGGCGATGTGGCGGTTACTCCGATTCCCGATGCCGGGCAACTTGCTCAGATAGCGATCTCTACTGCACGTACTGCCAAAGCGGTTGCCGGTATTGAAGATCCTAAAGTGGCAATGCTTAGCTTCTCGACAAAAGGATCTGCTAAGCATGAAGCGGTAGACAAAGTTGTTGAAGCTTTCAAACTTGCTAAAGAAATGGATCCTACATTAAAGATAGATGGTGAATTGCAGGCAGATGCTGCTTTGGTTCCTTCTATCGGTGCTAGCAAAGCGCCGGGTTCTGAAATTGCGGGACATGCTAATGTTCTTATCGTTCCTAACCTGGAGGTTGGTAATATTGCTTATAAGATTGCTCAACGCTTAGGTAATGTTGATGCCATCGGCCCTATCCTTCAAGGTATTGCTCGTCCGGTAAACGACCTTTCTCGTGGTTGTTCTATTGATGATGTTTACAAAATGGTAGCAATCACTGCTAACCAGGCTATTGCAAGTAAAAACGCAAAATAAAATAATGAGATGAAAATATTGGTATTGAACTGTGGGAGTTCATCAATCAAGTACAAGCTGTTCGATATGGACAGTAAGGAAGTGATGGCTCAGGGTGGTATTGAGAGAATCGGTTTACAGGGGTCTTTCCTGAAATTTACATTGCCTAGTGGTGAGAAGGTTGTTCTTGAACGTGAGATTCCCGAACACACAGTAGGTATTGAATTTATCTTGGAAACGTTGACCAGTGAAAAGTATGGCTGTATCAAATCGCTTGACGAGATTACTGCCGTAGGTCACCGTGTGGTGCATGGAGGCGAAAAGTTCAATTCATCGGTGCTGATAACTAATGATGTTATTGAGCAGATGATACAATGTTCGGAGCTTGCTCCACTACATAATCCGGCTAACTTAAAAGGTATTTATACTATAACTAAGTTACTCCCTAAGGTTCCTCAGATAGGCGTGTTCGATACCGCTTTTCATCAGACGATGCCTGATTATGCTTATATGTATGCTCTTCCTTACGAGTTATATACTAAATACGGTGTTCGTAGATATGGTTTTCACGGAACCAGCCACCGATATGTTTCAGCTCGCGTATGTGAATTCTTAGGCGTAAGTCCTGAAGGAAAGCGCATTATCACTTGTCACATTGGAAACGGTGGTTCTATTACTGCAGTGAAAGATGGAAAATCCATTGATACTTCGATGGGGCTTACTCCGGTAGAAGGCTTGATGATGGGTACTCGTTCGGGTGATATTGATGCAGGTGCGTTGACTTATATCATGGAGAAAGAAGGTCTTGATGCGGCGGGTCTTTCAGACCTTGTCAACAAAAAAAGCGGTGTGCTTGGTATCTTCGAAGTTTCTTCGGATATGCGTGAGTTGGAAGATGCTGTGGCAAGAAAAGAAGAGCGCGCGTTGTTGGCTGAAAACATGTATTTCTATCGCATTAAAAAATATATTGGAGCTTATGCTGCTGCTCTTGGTGGAGTGGATATCATTGTCTTCACCGGTGGTGTAGGTGAGAACCAGACAACATGCCGTTCGGGTGTTTGCTCAGGCTTAGAGTTTATGGGCGTGAAAATAGATGAAGAATACAATGCTAAGATTCGTGGAAAAGAGGCTGTTATAAGTACTCCTGACTCACACGTGAAGGTGGTTGTTATTCCTACTGATGAAGAGTTTATGATTGCGTCAGATACGATGGTAATTCTAAGTAAATAAGACTCCTTTTCATTTGTTTATCATAAATATGGAGGGGCATTTCGCACATTATGTTGCGGGATGCCCTTTTTCTATGGTGATGAATGGAGTTTGAATATTACTGATTCTTCATCCGTTTGTAATGTTGCGTCGATTGAGAATGGTTGGCGATAACGTGCTGATAGTAAGTCCTATAAATGTCTGCTGCTAAGTGTTGCCGCATTTGTTTAATGGAATATTAACAGTGAAAAGGAAGCGGTAAGAGGCAAAAAAATTATCTTTGTGTTAGTAAATCAATTAAATATAAAATAATAATCATGAAGAGATTTGTTTATGCATTGATTTTTGTCTTAGTATCCGGTGCGGCTTTTGCACAAGGGCAGGCAAAATATGTATTCTTTTTTATTGGAGATGGAATGGGTGTTAATCAGGTGAATGGTACGGAAATGTATCTTGCTGAGAAGGCGGGACGCATTGGCACTACTCCTTTGCTTTTCACTCAATTTCCGGTAGCAAGTGTTGCTACCACTTTTTCTGCAACCAATTCTGTTACTGATTCGGCGGCAGCAGGCACTGCGCTTTCAACTGGCACAAAAACGTATAATGGTGCTATTTGTGTAGATCAAAAGAAAAACTCTTTGACGACTGTGGCCGAAAAGGCTAAGAAAGCAGGTAAAAGAGTGGGCGTTGCTACAACTGTAAGTATTGACCATGCTACTCCTGCAGCATTTTATGCGCACCAAGCCAGTCGTAAGATGTATTATGAAATAGCAACCGACTTGCCAAAAGCAGGTTTTGACTTTTATGCAGGTTCCGGCTTTCTTAGCCCTGACAAGACGATAGATAAAAAAGATGCCCCCAGTATTTATCCGATGTTTGATAAAGCCGGCTACGTATTGGCAAAAGGATATGATGAGTTTAAAACAAAGGCTTCTAAGGCTAATAAAATAATTCTGGTTCAGAGAGATGGTAAGGCTGTGGATGCTGTTCCTTATGCTATTGATAGCAAATCGGATGATTTAACTCTGACACAAATTACTGAAGCTGCGATCTCTTTTTTGACCAAAGATGCTAAAAAGGGCTTTTTTGTAATGCTTGAAGGGGGTAAAATTGATTGGGCTTGTCATAATAATGATGCAGCAACAGCTTTTAATGAGGTAGTGGATATGGACAATGCTATCAAGGTGGCTTATGAATTTTATAAAAAACATCCGAAAGAAACGCTTATTGTTGTTACGGCCGATCATGAAACCGGTGGTATTGGCTTGGGTACTGGCAAAATGGAGTTGAACCTCAAAGCACTTCAATCTCAAAAAGTGTCTCAAGAGGTACTTTCAGCTAATATCAGCGCATTACGAAAATCAAAGAACAACCATGTGTCATGGGATGATGTGGAAACGCTACTGTCAGAGCAAATGGGCTTCTGGAAGGAATTACCAATCTCTTGGGAACAAGAAAAGAAACTGCGTGATGAATATGAAAACTCTTTTGTGAAGAACAAAGTAGTGTTTGAGAAGAGTGAATATGCCGAAAGCGAACCTCTTGCAGCCAAAGCGAAAGAAGTGATGGATGAAATCTCTATGGTGGGTTGGGTTAGTGGTAACCATACCGCAGGTTATGCACCTGTTTATGCTGTAGGCGCCGGAGCTGATTTGTTCATTGGTAAGATGGATAATACAGATATACCCAAACGTATAGCTAAAGCCGCTGGTTATTAAGCTTAAGGAAGTAAGTTTCATGAGTTTTGTATGCTATAAAACTTTTGTTTTCACGCTTGGAAACCAATCGTTTCAACGTGTTAAACTTTTTGTTTCAACGTGAGAAAACTTTAGTTTCATTACTAGAAAACACATAGAAGCAAGGGAGGCCTGACTTTTACTGAATTGAGTAGATTACAGAAGGGCATTGGCTTACTCCTTTCAAAAGGTAGTACATCCTTGTTTCAAGTGTGATAATATAAAAAGGAAGAGGCTTCTCTCAAACTAAATGAGAGAAGCCTCTTCCTTTTTATATTGCACTTGTTTGTGTAGTTGTCGAAAATATTATAACGAAGTTTCCCCTTCAACGAATTCCTCCAAAAGAAGGTTCTCTCCATCGAACACAGCGTAAGAAAAATAGTTGATCCAGTCGCCGAGAATGGTGACACGAGCTGTGGCACTTAGCATCAGGTCGAGCATGATGTGGCGGTGCCCATAAATGAAGTAGTTGATATCAGGGTGTTGTTTGAGATACTCTTTAGTAAAAAGGATCAGGTATTCTTTGTTCTCACCCATATATTCGGGTTCTTTTCCATCTGCCCGCTTCATGCGACTGCGTTTGGCCCAACTGAGCCCTAGCTCCATGCTCCAGCGTGGATGAATGGCCGAAAAGATGGTTTGTAATGTATGGTTATGGAATAGCGACCGGAGGAATTTGAATTTCGCATCCGGATCTCCCAATCCGTCGCCGTGGGCCAGATAGAACTCCTTACCGTAGATCTCTACCGTTAGCGGCTTTGTGTGCATTATCACTCCACACTCTTTCGTTAAATAGTCGCCGCACCAAATATCGTGATTACCTGTGAAGAAGTGCACCTCCACGCCCATATCCGTTAGTTCCGAAAGCTTGCCCAGAAAACGGGTATAGCCTTTTGGCACTACAGTCCGGAACTCATACCAAAAGTCGAACATATCACCCAGTAAGTAGATGGCTGATGCCTTTTGCTTGATGCTATCAAGAAAGTTCACAAGTCTTCGTTCCTGTGTGCGTCCATGCTCTATGGCACGAGATCCCAGATGGGCGTCAGAGATGAAATAGACATTCTTCATAAGAATCCAAGTTCGAATTTAGCTTCTTCACTCATCATGTCTTTGTCCCACTGTGGCTCAAAAACAAGGTTTATAGTGACTTTATTCACTCCTTCAACCGATTCTACCTTTTGATGTACGTCCTCTACTATGAAATCGGCAGCAGGACAGTTCGGAGCAGTCAAAGTCATTTCCAATGCTACTTCTCCGTTTTCGCCTACATCGATTCTGTAGATCAATCCAAGGTCGTACACATTGACAGGTATTTCAGGGTCGAAGACTGTTTTAAGTACTTCTACTATTTTTACTTCTGTTTCAAATTTGGTCATAAGAGTAAATTTGTTGTTTTTGCAAAGATATGAATAAATTCGATTATACAATTTCTCCTTCGTCGGCAAAGCTGTAAAACTTACCGTCGCAAATAATAACATGATCAGAGAGACGAATGTTCATTGTTTGTGCTGCCTGATTGATATGAGCGGTGAGTCTTTTATCTTCTCCGCTAGGGTGCGGATTGCCCGAAGGATGATTGTGTATGAGAATGAGTCCGGTAGCTCTTTGTAGGAGTGCTTCGCGCAGGATAGTTCGTACATCGGCATACGTGCCGTCTATGCCTCCTGTGCTGATGCGCACTCTGTCGATTACTTTATTGGCTTGGTTGAGGAGTAGTATCCAGAACTCTTCTTGCGACAGGTCGCACATGAGAGGATGGAGCAAGTTATATACATCGGTTGAGCAAGTGATTTGGCTACGTTCTTTGGGTTCCTGAAGTTTTCTTCGTTTTCCCAATTCGAGGGCAGCCATAATGGTGATACTTTTTGCCGGGCCGAAACCTTTGAAAGCAGAGAAGTTGTGTATGTCCCATTTTGCCAGTTCGTTTAGGTTGTTGCTGCACGAAGCAAGTATTCGCTTCATTAGTTCTACGGCTGTCTCATCCGTGTTGCCCGATCCAATCAATATGGCTAGTAATTCGGCATCACTGAGTGCGTCAGCACCTTTCTTCATCATCTTCTCACGCGGGCGATCTTCTTCAGCCCACTGATTGATGTTTAGTTTTTGTTTGTTTTCCATTTTGAATAAGAAAAACGACTCGTCTTCATCGATTATTATTTATAGAAATTCTTATTAAATGCCGCAAACTCATCCTTACCGCATGCGCAACGTTGCCACCAAGCTCTCCAGAATCCACTTCCGTAGCCGATGAGTTGGATGAAAGATGCAGCAATGGAATATATTCCAATTCTACAGCTCTTATTTTGTAAGGCAGAGTCGGTACCCACTAAAATGGCATAGAGAAGGATGGGTATGAAGCTTAGCAGAGTAAAAGGAGCAGCCAGTAATAGCAAAGCTACACCAAGTGTAAAGATGCCCGGAAGCAGATGTACAGCCTTTAATGATTCAGGATACTTTTTATATAGATTAATTCGGGCTATCCCAGAGTTATGTACCTGTTTGAAGAACTTCTTCAGATCCGTGCGCCTTTTGTGATATACCCATGCATCGGGGAAAAGCCGACAAGTGTATGCGTTCTTGAAGATCCGAATACTGAAATCGATGTCTTCACCGAAACGCATGTTAGAGAAGCCGCCTAATGCTTCATATACTTCTCGTCGCACGCCCATGTTAAAGCTGCGCGGGTAGAATTTATCCATCTTTTTTTTGCCTCCGCGGATACCACCGGTGGTGAAGAAAGAAGTCATGGAGTAGTTGATCGCTTTCTGAATGTCGGAAAATGATTCGTGCGCTTTATCGGGACCGCCAAAAGCATCTGAAGCAGAGGAAGCCAGTTCTTTCTCTATGTTGTCGAAATAAGTTGGTGGGAGAATGCAGTCTGAGTCTAATATGATAAGGTAATCACCCGTGCTTCTTTCGGCTCCGTAATTGCGGGTTTGCCCAGGGCCTGAATTTGGTTTTGAGAAGTATTTGAGGTTGAGGCTCTCTACATATTTTTCCAAAACATGTTCGCAAGGGAGTGACGAACCGTCTTCGACGATGATGACTTCGAAATGTTTGAAGTATTGGTTGGCAAGGCTTTGCAGTAATTCGTCCACTTCGTCGGGACGGTTGTATACGGGAATGATGACGGAATAGAACATCTGATTGTTTACTATTTAACCATTGACCATTTACTGTTTAAAACCCGTTGGGTGAGTAAATAGTAAATGGTTAAATGGTAAATCTGTTTATGCTTTCACACGACCTTGGTATGAACCGTCGCGAGTATCTACTTCTATAAGTTCGCCTTCGTTGATAAACAAAGGGACGCGTACGACAGCGCCGGTTTCAAGAGTTGCCGGTTTGGTAGCGTTGGTGGCAGTATCTCCTTTGAGGCCCGGTTCGGTATAAGTGATTTGCAAAACAACCTTAACCGGAAGTTCTGCGAAGAGAACTGTCTCAGTCGAAGCATCTGAAACAACCTCTACCATGTTACCTTCTTTCAGGAAGTCAACCCCTGTAACCAGATCTTTTGGAATAGGAGCTTGTTCAAAGCTTTCTTGATTCATGAAGATATAATCTTCGCCTTCTTTATATAAGAATTGGAAAGGACGGCGCTCAACGCGGACATCTTCTAATTTGAAACCAACTTGAAATGTACGGTCAAGGACGCGGCCATTGACAACATCCTTCAGCTTGGTGCGCATGATGGTATTGCCTTTTCCCGGCTTAACATGGAGGAATTCGATAACGAAATAGAGACGTCCATCTAATCTGATGCACATTCCATTCTTGACATCTTGTGAATTGATCATACTTTTTTTATACTTTATATTTATTGTGTATTATTCTAGTAGCTATCTATGGCCGTTTGGAAGTGCAAAAGTAATCTAAATAGGTAAAAAACACAAAATCTTTTGACTAAAAATGAGTTATCTCTTGGTTAATTTAAAAAAAGTGCCTATTTTTGCATCCCGATTTCCAGATAGCAATAACATAAAAAACGAGATACAGTAATGAAAAGAACATTTCAACCCTCTAACAGAAAGAGAAAAAACAAGCACGGATTCCGTGAGAGAATGGCTTCAGCCAATGGTCGTAGAGTTTTGGCTGCACGTCGTGCAAAAGGCAGAAAGAAATTAACTGTTTCTGACGAGTACAACGGAACGAAGTAATTTAGCTTCGTTACACAAGGCATAAAAAAAAGCAAAGGGTACTCCTTTGCTTTTTTTTATGCCTATATTTTATCTATTATTGAGCTTATCAACTAATTGTACTATCTTTGGGGCCGAATAATTGTTTATAGAATAGATATGACGATAAAGAAATTCTTTTCTTTCAAAGAAAATAAGTACTTCTGGGTAAATATCATTGCCATGATAGTGGTTGCTATTCTCTTGATAGTTGGTTTGCTCAAGGGATTGGATATTTATACCCGGCATGGGGAAGGCATTGTAGTACCTGATGCGAAAGACATGACTGTGGAACAGGCGAAAATATTATTCAGCCACAGAGGATTGCTGTGCGTAGTTGCCGATTCCGGTTATGTGAAAAATAAGCCGGCCGGCTGTGTACTTGATCATAATCCTGTTGCCGGACAAAAAGTGAAAGAAGGACGGATCATTTATCTTACAATCAATACACTTGACGTACCATTGCGTTCCGTTCCTGATGTAGCCGACAATAGCTCAGTGCGACAGGCACAAGCTCGTGTCATGGCCTCGGGCTTCAAACTGACTGAAAATGAGTTTGTAAGTGGTGAGAGGGATTGGGTTTATGGTGTTAAGTATAGAGGTCGTCAACTCCTTACCGGAGAGAAAGTGCCACTAGGTGCTACGCTAACCCTGATGGTTGGAGATGGAACAGAGGTTAAAGATACGCTTGATCAAGAGGTCGATAGTTTAGGCGGGACGAACAATGACTCTGAGGCTGCTCCTGCAAAAGATGATTCTTGGTTTTAAATGAACTTACGTTACCCAATTGATCGACAATAGATGATGCAAGAACTACCTGACGACATAGAGAATGATATTGATGACATAGAACCTGTAGGTGATGCTGCTGAGTTGTATGAGCACTTTCGTGTGGTAGTAGATAAGGGACAGGCGCTTGTTCGCGTGGATAAATATTTGTTTGACCGAATTGTGAACGCTTCCCGAAACCGAATTCAGAAAGCTGCGGAGGCAGGCTTTGTGATGGTGAACGATAAGCCTGTGAAAAGTAGCTATAAGGTAAAGCCACTTGATGTTATAACAGTGATGATGGATCGCCCCCGCTATGAAAACGAGGTGATTCCAGAAGATATTCCCCTAAACATTGTATACGAGGACAAATACCTGATGGTGGTGAACAAACCGGCAGGCTTAGTGGTGCATCCGGGACATGGAAACTATAGCGGCACGTTGGTCAATGCACTGGCTTGGCATTTGAAAGATGATCCAGATTATGATGTCAATGATCCGCGCGTCGGATTAGTGCATCGAATAGATAAAGATACTTCGGGATTGTTGGTCATAGCTAAAACTGCGGATGCTAAAACACATCTTGGTTTACAGTTCTTCAATAAGACAACCAAGCGACAATATCGCGCATTGGTATGGGGACTTGTAGAAGAAGATGAGGGAACCATTGTAGGAAACGTAGCCCGCAACCCCAGAGATAGGATGCAAATGGCTGTCTTTTCAGATCCCGAAATAGGAAAACATGCGGTTACTCATTATCGGGTACTCGAACGTTTGGGTTATGTTACTTTGGTAGAGTGCATCCTTGAAACGGGGCGTACTCATCAAATCAGAGTACACATGAAGCATATAGGCCACGTACTGTTTAACGATGAACGCTACGGAGGTCACGAAATTCTTAAAGGAACTCATTTTAGTAAATACAAACAGTTTGTAAACAATTGCTTTGACGTTTGTCCTCGGCAGGCCTTGCACGCCATGACATTGGGGTTTGTACACCCTCACACAGGTGAGGAGATGTATTTTACTTCCGAGATGCCCGACGACATGACCCTGCTGATCGATAAATGGCGAAGCTACATAAGTAACAGAGATTTAGAATGAAACGCATCATCGCCATTGTTGCCGGAGGAGATTCTTCCGAACTCCCCGTTTCCCTTCGCAGTGCCCAGGGACTTTATTCCTTTATTGATAAGGAAAAGTACGATTTGTATATTGTAGAAATGCAGGGCCTTCGTTGGGAAGTTCAGCTTGCCGACGAACAAAAGGTACCTGTAGACCGTAACGATTTTAGTTTTGATAACGGAACAGAGAAAGTCAAATTTGATTTTGCTTATATCACGATTCATGGCACACCGGGCGAGAACGGTTTGTTGCAAGGATATCTGGATATGCTCCATGTCCCTTATTCTTGTTGTGACGTACTTCCTGCTGCTATCACTTTCAACAAGTTTACCTGTAACCAGTATCTGAAAGGATTTGGTATCCGTGTAGCAGAATCTTTAATGATTCGCCAAGGACACGAGATTCTGGATGAAGAGGTGATGAATAAGGTAAGCTTACCTTGCTTTATAAAGCCCAATTTGGGCGGATCTAGTTTCGGCGTAACAAAAGTGAAAATCCAAGAACAGATACAGCCCGCTATACAAAAGGCTTTTGATGAAGCTCCTGAAGTGGTCATTGAAGCTTTTATGGATGGAACCGAAATAACCTGCGGATGTTACAAAACAAAAACGAAAGAAGTGGTGTTTCCTATAACAGAGGTGGTTACAGGTAATGAATTTTTTGATTACGATGCGAAATATAATGGTCAAGTCCAGGAGATTACCCCCGCTCGCTTGTCAGATGAACTGACTGAAAGGGTACAACTGCTCACTTCGGCTATTTACGACATCTTGGGATGCTCGGGTATCATTCGCATTGACTATATCATTACTGCCGGTGAAAAGGTGAACTTGCTTGAAATTAATACAACTCCCGGCATGACACTTACTAGCTTCATTCCTCAGCAAATTGCTGCAGCAGGCCTCGATATTAAAGATGTTATGACTGATATTATTGAAGATAAATTATGAACATAACAGAGTTTGATGAGATTCGTCCTTATGATGATGAGGAACTTCCTCAGATCTTTGAAGAACTGATTGCTGATCCGGCCTTTCAGAATGCGGCGTGCATAGCCATGCCGAGCGTACCTTTTGAAACTATTGCTCAAAAGATGCGTGGTTGCAAAACTAAACTGGAGTTTCAGAAAACGTTTTGCTATGGCCTTTTGTGGAAGATAGTCAGTGATTTTGCAGACGGATTAACATTAGACCATACAGCTTTGCCCGATATGAGTAAAGCGTGTACTTATATATCCAATCACCGCGATATTATTCTCGATTCAGGATTTCTTTCTATTTTGTTGATCGATCTTAAGGTGAATACTGTGGAAATAGCCATTGGGGACAATCTTCTCATTTATCCTTGGATCAAGAAACTGGTTCGAATAAATAAATCTTTTATTGTGCAACGTGGATTGGCTATGCGCCAAATGCTGGAGGCATCTGCCCGCATGTCTCGCTACATGCATCTCACCATTATGCAAAAGCAACAATCCATTTGGATTGCCCAGCGTGAGGGACGTGCAAAAGACTCAAATGATCGTACACAAGAAAGTGTGTTGAAGATGCTGGCTATAGCTGGAGAGGGCAACTTAATTGAACGTTTGTTAGAAATGAATATTGCTCCTTTGGCACTTTCTTACGAATATGACCCGTGCGACTATCTTAAAGCACAGGAATTTCAACTTAAAAGAGATATTGAAGATTATAAAAAATCTACGACGGATGATCTGATGAATATGAAGATCGGACTTTTTGGGTATAAAGGCAGGGTGCACTTTCAGGTGGCTGAGACTATTAATCATGAGTTGCTGCAATTGGATCCTACTTTACCTAAGCCTGAACTATATGCTTGTATTTCAGCTTTGATAGATAAAAAAATACATGCCAATTACCGTATGTATCCCGGAAACTATGTAGCTCACGATTTGCTTAACGGTGATGATACGTTTGTTTCTCATTATACAGAAGCTGAGAAGCAACGCTTTGAATCGTATATAGAGCAACAACTCGAACGAATAGAAATCCCACATAAGGACTTACCGTTCTTGCGTGAGAAGCTTCTACTGATGTATGCCAATCCATTGACCAATTATCTGGCCGCCCGCTGATGAAGAAGACTGCGTTCCATATTGTATTGCTCTTTATTTCATTACTCTTTTTCTCTTGTGGAGAAGATGATGGCTATGTATATCCTTCGGTAAAACTAGAGTTTCTCACTGCCGAATCGGGGAGCGATGGCTTCTTGAATTATCTTGTTACCGATAATGGAGAACGTTTGGTGGTATCTGAGGATCTTTCGGAGACGCAAATAGATGCAAATAGTAGCGTGCGGATTGTTAGTAATTACGAGGAGTTGGATGAAACTGAGGCGGGGATAAAGAAAGCGAAGGTTTATGCTCTATTGAAAGCGGTATCTCCACAACCATCTCCGGCTTCCGGTTTTGCTGATGGCGTAAAAACAGATCCTGCCGATGTACTGAGTATCTGGTTGGGAAGGGATTACCTCAACATGACGCTATCTATAAAGATGCAAAATGGTAAGCACCTCTTCCATTTTGTAGAAGATAAAGTAGAGACAGATCAAACAACTGGACGTAAAACCGTTTATCTAACGCTTTATCATGATGCAGGGGACGACTTGGAAGCATTTACGAGGCGTGCTTATCTTTCTGTCCCCCTCAGCAAGTATACCGAGAACAATACGAGGGAAACAATTGTTTATTTTAGCGTTAACACTTATGATGATGGAGTTCAAACATACCGTTTTGATTATACTCCTACATCTAATTAGTTGACCATTAATAATTTAGACAATGAACCTCTTATTTACAAGCATTATGTTTCTATTATCGTCTTTGTTTGGTTGTCAGCAACCTAAAAATTATACTTCACTTTCTACGGGTGAATTCGAATCATTGATTAAGGATGAGCATGTGCAGCGGCTTGATGTGCGCACACCTGCAGAGTATTCCGAAGATCACATAGCGAAGTCAATCAATATTAATGTGTTTGACTCTTCTTTTGCTTCATTAGCCGATTCATTATTGAAAAAAGAGGCTCCTGTTGCTATTTATTGTCATAGTGGGCAACGTAGTAAGCAGGCAGCGTCCATCCTTGCTGAAAAAGGATACACTGTGTATGAACTTAATGGCGGATTTGCTGCTTGGCAAAAAAAACAGTAAGAAGGAAAGATAAACAAGTTTTAAAATAAGAAGCACTCATAGCGCATACTCTTTACTTGTGCTATGAGTGTTTTTTATTTTATTGCCACATTACAATACGGATTGCTTCAGTTTAGGCAATTCCCGATTCTTTGGCGTTGTTTCTATGAAGTTACTTTAGCCCTTCCAGCATTCTTTTCAATACCACAGTGGCTGATATCTCACGGTTAGCAGCTTCCGGAATAACGATAGACTGTGGACTTTCAATAACACTATCAGTCACAATCATGTTTCTTCTTACAGGAAGACAATGCATGAAGTAAGCATTGTTAGTCACAGCCATTTGTCGGTTGCTAACCGTCCATTCGAGATCTCGACTCAAAACCTGTCCGTAATTGTCGCCGGAGTAGGCTGCCCAATTCTTGGCATAGATAAAATCGGCACCTTCAAAAGCCTTCATTTGGTCATATTCTACACGGGCGCTGCCTACGAATTCGGGAGCCAATTCATATCCTTCGGGATGAGTAATGACAAAGTCGTAATCAGTAGCATTCATCCATTCGGCAAATGAGTTTGGTACTGCCTGAGGTAATGCACGTGGGTGTGGAGCCCATGTCATAACAACCTTAGGGCGAGTAGTTTTTTTATATTCTTCAATGGTAATAAGGTCGGCAAAACTTTGAAGCGGGTGACGGGTGGCGGCCTCCATGGAGAATACCGGGCGTCCGGAATACTGTATAAATTGATTGATAATTACTTCATTATAATCATGATCACGATCTTCAAAGCGGGCAAAAGAACGAACGCCGATAATGTCGCAGTAGCAGCCCATCACCGGAATAGCTTCCAGCAAATGCTCGGGCTTGTCTCCGTCCATAATGACGCCTCGTTCAGTTTCCAACTTCCAGGCACCTTGCGTGATATCCAGTACCATCACGCTCATTCCCAGATTGATTGCAGCCTTTTGGGTACTTAGGCGTGTGCGCAGACTTGAATTGAAGAATATCATCATCAAGGTTTTGTTGCGGCCTAGCTCCACATATTTAAACCGATCTTTTTTTATTTCGAAAGCTTCTTCTAAAGCAGGCTTTAAATCACCTAGATCTTGTACACAAGTAAAATTCTTCATTACTATCTATTTTTGTAGGTTATTGAATGTTGTTTCTTTTATTGTCTGATTTGGCCGTCTCCTTCGATGATCCATTTGTAAGAGGTGATCTCTTCCAGTCCCATGGGGCCGCGGGCGTGTAGCTTCTGTGTGCTGATTCCTATTTCGGCTCCCAAACCGAATTGAGCTCCGTCGGTAAAAGCCGTTGAGACGTTGGTGTACACGCAGGCCGCATCTACTACTTTGAGAAAGAAGCTTACATGCTCCTTGTTCTCTGTAACGATGCATTCGCTGTGTTTGGAACTGTATGCGTGTATGTGTTCCAATGCCTCCTCGAAAGTCCGAACTGTTTTAATGGCCATGGCATACGAAAGAAATTCGGTACCGAAGCTTTCCGGTGTGGCTTGTTTCAGCAACTCTTTTGGATAGTTGTTTTGCAAGGTTTGGTAAGCTTCTTTATCGGCATAGATAATCACATTGTTCTCTTGCAACTTTTCGCAAAGCAAAGGTAAGTCACTGAGCCGTTTCTGGTGAATGATGACACAATCCAGAGCATTGCATACGCTTACCCTGCGGGTCTTGGCATTGTTGATGATGGCAGCCCCTTTCGTGCAATCTCCATCTTCATCAAAATAAGTATGGCAGATGCCTGCACCTGTTTCGATTACAGGAATAGAAGCATTTTGTCGAACAAAGTTGATGAGGCTGCTACTGCCTCGGGGGATGATAAGATCGACATAGCCCACTGCGTGAAGTAATTCCGTTGTAGCCTCTCTATCGGCTGGCAAAAGTTCAACGGTATGCGTATCTGTTCCAAAGGCTTTGAGGACAGAATGGATCACACTTATGATAGCACGATTGGAACAATCGGCATCGCTTCCTCCTTTTAACACGCATGCATTGCCACTTTTTAGGCAAAGGGAAAATACATCGAAGCTAACATTTGGGCGGGCTTCATAGATGATGCCAATGACGCCAAAAGGAACACTAATCTTCTTTAGCGTTATGCCATTGGGGCGAATGGTTTCTTTTAGTATTCTGCCTAGTGGAGAGGGTAGTGCGGCTACGTTTCTCATATCGGCGGCAATCTCTTTAATTCTTTGCGCAGTAAGCTTTAAACGGTCATATTTAGGGTCTGTAGCCTTCATTCGTGCCAGATCTTTTTCGTTCTCTGCAAGAATGAAAGGGGTTTGTTCAACAGCAGCATCGGCTACAGCGAGCAATATATGATTTATTTGTTCGTCGGTTAGCAAAGCCAACTTGCGACTTGCTGTTTGCACGGCGGCAAAAGTTTCTTTTAATTGTTTCATGATGCAACTTGTTTTATTCTACATATAAATAGTCGTAGTGCACAACAGCTTTCTTGCCGTGTTTTCCTATTGCTTCCCGCGCTTGGGCAGAGTCACAATTGGCTTTTCCTACTCCTACGGGATTGCCTGAATAGTCGATGATACGCACTATATCATCTTTCTCAAACTCGCCTTCGATGTGCGTGATACCTATAGGCAGAATACTCACGGCCTTGTCTGCATTAAGCACTTCTGTAGCTTGTTGGTTGATGTGTATTTCTCCTTTAGCAAAACCTTCACTGTGCGCAATCCATTTTTTGATGCTTGATACAGGTTGAGGTGATGGGATGAAACGAGTACAGAGAGTCTCCTCAGGGTGTTGCAGCAGGTCGACGAGAATGTTGTCTCGTTTACCATTAGCTATAATTACGGTGATTCCTTCGTCGGCTACCTTGCGGGCTATGTTGGTTTTGGTGAGCATCCCTCCGCGGCCGAAGCTCGATTTGGAAGCTTGTATGTAGCTTGACAGATCTTTCCGTTGCCCTATTTCTCGGATAACGGTTGATGCGGGATCTGCTGGTGAACCGTTGTATATGCCGTCAATATTACTTAGGATAATAAGTGCTTGCGCATCCATCATTGATGCGATGAGGCCGGATAGTTCATCATTGTCGGTAAACATGAGTTCGCTTACAGAGATGGTATCATTTTCATTGACTATCGGGATCACGCCATTCTCGAGCATAACCGTCATGCAATTCTTTTGATTAAGATAGTGCCTGCGTGTGCCGAAATTTTCTTTTGTTGTTAGTACTTGCCCCACAGCAATGCCATGTTCGCGAAAAAGTTCGTAGTAACGGTTAATGAGTTTCGCTTGCCCCACAGCCGAAAAGAGTTGTCGTTGATTTACGCTATCCAGTTTCTTTGATGTCTGTATCTCACTTCGCCCGGAAGCTACCGCACCTGATGAGATGAGAATTACTTCCACACCCGATTTATGTAGTTCGGCTATTTGATCGGTGAGGGCAGACATGCGCGTCACATCCAGCGTGCCATCAGTTCTGGTTAGAACGTTGCTACCCACCTTTACAGCAATTCGTGTAAACTGTTGTCCCATTTTTATTACGATTTGAACCACAAATATAGCTATTTCTATGAAACTGTAAGTAGGATACCCTGATAAAAGCATCGCTAAAAACCATTTCTCAAGATAAAAGACTTCCATTGGCAGGAGTGTTGAACTCATTCACGTCAAGAACTGAATTGCAAATAATGAACGAGCAGAAAGTCCTTCGTAGCAAATAAACATCCTCTGATGGCAATAGAAGGAAATCTCCTTCTCATTATAAGTTATTCCCATAAAAAATAATCAAATGAATGAAGAGAAACCTTCTTATAAAGGAAAAGAATGCTGCAGTTAACCCAACTGCACTGTTCTTTTACCTTGTAAGAAATAAGCTCTTGAGCCTTTTGGAGGGACAAAATAAAAAAAGAGAACTCCTTTTAAGGAATCCTCTTCTATTTCAGTTTAATCTGAAGTTAGTTTGATATTAGTAATACAAATATACGACAACAGAGCGTTAAAAGCCAGATTTAGCTTCACTTTTCTTTCTTTTATTCATCATTCTTCTTATCTCTTTCTCTAATAATTTGCATGCTCAATTCGTAATCCTTTTCGTTAACAAGAATCGCTACCTCGGGACTAAGATAAGGAGCTAGTGTTCCCATTATTCCATCTTTCACGACGGACTCTATTCCATTACTCTCTAGTAGACCTTTAATCAACTCTGCTTCCCAAGGTGTTCCTGAGAAGATTTCGGTTAGAATAGTGTTTTCTTCTGCTTCCATGGCATCTGTTTATTAATAGGTTATTTGTTAATAGTATAACAAATAACTCTGTATAATGTTATGTGAATTATTATTCTAGAGATATTCTTTGTACGGAGATGGCCTCATTTAAGAAGATGGATGCTGATTCAGTGAATTTCTCTTCTGCCTCGGTTGTGCAAAATATGGTGTTTCCACCTTTTGTGCATTTCTTATCTATCTCCGGATGGCGTTGAAGATAATTTTTCAGACTAGTTGCAACATAGTCGCCTTGAGTCATAATCTGTATTCCTTCAGGCATGAACTGCTCTATTTTAGGAAGGAGCAAGGGGTAGTGCGTGCAACCTAAGATAACAGTGTCAATTTGGGAATCTTTACTGATGAGTTGGTCTATACTTTTTTTTATAAAATAGTCTGCACCTGGCCCGTCGGCTTCATTGTTTTCCACCAATGATACCCACATTGGACAAGCTTCTCCACTTACCTTAATGTCGGGAAAGAGCTTATGTATCTCAAGAGGGTACGATTCCGATTTGATGGTGCCTGCTGTGGCGAGGACACCAATATGTCGGCTTCTGGTAATTTCGCCGATGCATTCTACCGTTGGGCGAATTACACCTAACACTCTTCTGGCGGGGTCTATACGTGGCAAATCATTTACCTGTATACTTCTTAGAGCCTTGGCCGATGCTGTATTGCAAGCCAGTATCACTAGATGGCAACCCATCTCAAATAGTTTTTCCACGGCTTGGCGGGTAAACTCGTATACCACTTCAAATGACCGTGTGCCGTAAGGGGTACGGGCATTATCTCCCAAATAAATGTAATCATATTCAGGAAGAGTCTCCCTGATCTGCTTCAAGATAGTTAATCCTCCGTAACCTGAATCAAATACTCCGATGGGTCCCGGGACTGTAGGTAAATCTTGCTTCATCGTTTTTCAATTTAATAGCATCTAAAAAAACGCGGATAGAGCGAATTTGCGCTCTATCCGCGTTATCCGCGTTCTTATATCGTGAAGTTATTACTTCAAACCAAGCTTGGTCTTTACAAGAGGAGTTACATTTACACTAACTTTTTCGTTAACATAAGGGATAGCCGTTCTAGCAAGGTCAAAAATGTAAGTTAGGCCTTCAGCTTCACCTACTGCCTTAATCGCTTCATCTACTTTTTTAGAGATAGGTGCCATCAAATCAGTTTGAGCCTTTTGCATATTCTGCTGAGCCTCTTGTTGGAATTGCTCGCTTCTTTGCATCATGTCCTGCAACTCTTTTTGCCTTCTTTCAGCAATATTTTGTGGCAGAGAGTCTTTCTGTACTGCTTGCTGATATTCCTGATACTTCTTGTTGAACTCTTCGCTTGTTCTCTGAATTTCTTCAGTGTATTTTTTCTCTAATGCCTGTAGGTCGGCTTGGGCTTTTGCGAATTCCGGCATAGCCGTAATGATTTCGTTCGATACAACGTGCCCGAATTTAAGAGTTTGTGCAGATACGCCCATCGGGAGGATGAACATAATTGCGAGTGCAATTTTTTTAAGCATAATTAAATTATTTGTTTTAATGATTATTTCTTGTGTTCTTGGATGCAAATGTATGAAATTAATTTGAATATCCTAATTTCGATAATATTTCATTGCTAATATCAATGCGTGGAGAGGCAAAGATTATACTTGTAGCAGAAGCTCTATCTAAGACGACTGAATATCCTTTAAGTTCTGCTATTTCTTTCACTGCATTGTAAATTTGATCTTGTATAGGCTTGATAAAACTTTCTCTTTGCTTGAAGAGTTCGCCATCCTGCCCAAAATATTTTCGTTTCAACTCAGCTATTGCTTTTTCTTTGGCTACAATCGTTTCTTCTCTTTTTGTTCTTTGTTCTTCCGAGAGAGATTTAGCTTCCGATTGATACTTTTTATACAATGCCTGAGCCTCCTTCGTTAAAGCTTCCACTTCGCCTTGCCACTTAGTGGAGGTCTGGTTCAGTTGCTCGTTCGCACTTTCGTAAGCCGGGATATTTTTTAGGATATACTCCATATCTATCAAAGCGAACTTTTGTGCACTTGCTGTTAAAAATGAGGCAAACAGCAAGATAATGAATAGAACAGATTTTCTCATGACGTTCAGTTTTTTTAGTGAAACAATTAGAATTCTTGTCCTAGGATAAAGTGAAATTGACTTCCACCATATTGTTTAGATCCAAAGACTTTATCGAAACCATAAGCCCAGTCAATACCCATCATACCAATCATTGGTAAGAAGATACGGACACCTACTCCGGCCGAACGCTTCAAGTCAAAAGGATTGAAGTTTTTAATATCATGCCATGCATTACCTGCTTCAAGGAAAGTAAGGGCATAGATACTTGTACTGGTCTCGAGCATTAAGGGGTATCTTAATTCCAGCCCCAAGCGAGTATAAGCATAGCCTTCGTTGCCGTAAGGAGTTAGAGAACTATTCTCATAACCACGAAGAGCGACACTTTCAGTGGCATAGCTAGAGTAGCCCGTCATACCGTCTCCTCCCATGTCGAATGTCTCAAATGGAGATCTTTTGTGACTGTTGAAATGTCCTAGGAGGCCAAAATCCGCACGAGTCATTAAAACAGGGGTTTTAGCACCTGAAGTAAATGCGGTAAAGGTTTTTGATTTCAATTTCCATTTGTGGTATTCTACCCATTTATGCATTTTGTTCACATCATCTTGATTCCTTAGATTGTATGAATTGTAATCAACGCCGTCGAACAATGAGTAGGGAGGAGTTACCTGAACAGAGAATGAGAAATCCGATCCTTGACGAGGATAGAGGGGATTGTCTGTTGAATTTCTCGCTAGGGTAAGACTTAAACTGATGTTGTTACATTTCCCATTAGTAACAGGAAAGTAATTCCATTCTTTCAGTATGTATCTTTGATAAGAAAGCTCTGCTGAAAGAGTGAAATAGTCATCCGGCCAGTTAAGTCGTTTTCCCCATCCTAAAGAAAGTCCAAACATCTGGATATATTTATCTGGATCGTAATAGTTGGATACGTTATTATTATAACTATTGTTGTAATAATTAGTAAGGTAGCTTTGACTATAATAGCTGTCACTTACGCTTGTTTGCCTTGAGTAGAAAGCGGATACAGAAAATGAATTCGGACGTTTACCTCCAAACCAAGGGTCAAAAAAGGAAACGCTGTATGATTGATAGTATTTAGCGTTAGTTTGACCACTAATAGTAAGAGTCTGTCCATCTCCTTGTGGAAGAATACCACGATAGTTCTCTCCCGGGCGTAGCAAATTTGGCAAAGAGAAGTTAGTAAACTTCAAGCTTAATTTTCCTATCACTCCCGTTTGACCCCAGCCGGCAGAGAATTCCACTTGGTCGTTTGCTTTCGATACGAGGTCGAATCCTATATCTACCGTACCGTTCTCTTGATTGGGTTGAACATCCGGCTTGATATTTTCAGGATCAAAGTGTCCCATTTGTTGAAGCTCACGCATAGAACGCATTAGGTCTTCTTTACTGAAGAGTTGCCCCGGACGAGTACGAAGCTCCCGACGTACTACGTTTTCATAAACACGGTCGTTACCGTTTATCTTCACTTTGCTAATAGTCGCTTGGCGACCTTCATAGATTCTCATTTCAAGATCAATAGAATCATTATCTATATTCACTTCAACCGGATCGAGATTATAGAATAAGTATCCGTTATTATAATATAAGTTACCGATGGCATCATCATCTGTAGACACACGTTCGTTGAGTAACTTTTGATTGTATACATCACCTTTCTTCATTCGCAGCATATAGTTCAATTGCTCCGCAGGGTACAGTGTGTTCCCTATCCAACTAATATTTCGAAGATAGTATTTATCACCTTCTTCCAATTTCAAGAATACATTTACTGTTTTCTCATTGTACGGCGATACACTATCGACGACAATACGTGCATCACGATATCCCAGTTCGTTATATTTATCTATAATAAGCTGTTTGTCGGCTGCATAGTTCTCATTGACAAATTTCTTAGTGCGGAACAGATTCATGATCTTTCCTTTCTCATTCGTCTTTTTCATCACTTTTTTAAGTTTCGCAGTCTTGATTGCCTGGTTGCCTACAATGGTGATTTTATGGACTTTTATTTTTTCTTTTTTGTCGATGTTGACATCTACTATGACTTGATTTTCATTGGCTGCATCGTCTTTCTGCACTATAACTACGTCTGCATTTTTAAAACCTTTGTCATCAAAGTATCTTTTGATAAGAGTTTTGGCGCGATCTGTTAAGTTTGGTGTGATTTGGCTACCCTTTACGAGCCCAAGCTTCGTTTCCAAATCTTCTTTCTCGGACTTTTTAACCCCATTATAACGTATCTCTGAAATGCGAGGGCGTTGAGTTAGACTTATTTTTAGGAAAACCTTACTTCCTTCTATTTTCTCAGCGGTGATGGCCACATTAGAGAAAAGGCCATGCTTCCAATAGCGCTTAATGGCTTGTGTGATTTCATCTCCCGGGATTGTAATGGTTTGACCTACAGAGAGTCCCGACAATCCGATCAGAACATAATCTTCATAGTTCTTCACTCCAGAGACTTCTATTCCGCCTATTTCGTACTTCTTAGGCGTACCTGAATATAGAATAACAGGTTTTGATTCATCTGTGGTAGTTACGTTCTGTGCAATGCCCGAAGTAGCCAAGCTAAATAGGCTGATAAATGTTATGAATATGGCAGAAATACGATAATACATTTAAATTATGTGTTTTGGGTTATAAGTTCTAAATATTAGCTAACCTGCTCGCTAGTTTTGCCGAAGCGGCGTTCTCTTTTCTGATAATCACAAATTGCTTTTTGAAATTCGTCTTCCTTAAAGTCTGGCCAAAAGGTTTCACAAAAATATAATTCGGAATAAGCACATTGCCATAGTAGGTAATTGCTTAATCGGATTTCACCTCCTGTTCGGATCAGTAAATCCGGATCCGGCATGAAACTCGTAACTAGATGTGCCGAGACACAGTCGCAGTCTATCTTTTCAGGTGATATCTCTCCCTTCTGAACCTGTAATGCTATATTACGTACAGCAGTTGTAATTTCCCAACGTGATGAGTAACTAAGAGCCAGCACGAGGCACATTCCTGAATTTGAGGATGTATGCTTTACGCAGTCGTACAATCGTTTCTGTACGTCTTCCGGGAGTTTATTAATATCGCCAACAATGCGAAAACTGATATTATTTTTCATGAAAATTTCTTCCTCTATGGAGTCTATAAGCAGGCTCATCAATGTCGCTACCTCATCAGTTGGCCTATTCCAGTTTTCGGTCGAAAAAGTATAGAGCGTGAGATATTTAATGCCTATTCGGGCAGCTTCTTCGGCTATAATGTGCACCGTTTGCGCTCCGGCTTGATGCCCATAGCTCCGCTCTCGTCCGTGCTGCTTGGCCCATCTCCCGTTACCATCCATTATGATCGCTACGTGCTGAGGTATGCGGCTTAAATCTATTTGCTCTTTATTTGGCATCTTATTCAGTTGTTACATTCTCTGCATTTGCAAATATTGTAGGATATAATTAGATTGAATGACGAATTGCTAATTATTTTATTTTGAACCCTAGTCTATTAATTCGTCCTCGCCATACTTCGTCCTGTTTTTGCCCCTTGCTCCATATAATCCAAATGAAGTTGTTTTGATCTACTACCATTGAGTAATGCTCTCTTCCACTGAAAGCTGTAGGGAAAAGGACTTTCTTTTTAATCTTGTTCCATACGAGACCTTCTTTTGATAGATAAAAAGAACTGAAGTCTCCTCCGAATGCATAAAACTTATCATTGTAGTGAATAATAGATGGATTACTCATTGGAGGGCAATAATAATCAGAGGTGGTTGAGGCTTCTTCCCAACTTTTGCCATCAAGTGAAAACCAAGGTGTTGTCTGGGTAGCGCCTGTCTTTTTCCCCATCAAGAAGGATTGCTCAAGTCCGGTATTTGTAGTATATATCGTTGATGAGATATTTTCCTGTGGGAAATCGCTTGGAACTTCATTCCCAATTTCCCAACCTGTCATTGCTTTGTTTGAAACACAAAATTTGAGAGTTGCGCCGTCTTGTATAATTCCGCTTATAGCACCAGAAAAATTAGTGATTAGGGTTGCCACATTTCCACTTAATGCTTCTTGTTTTTGCCAAGCGTTTCCATCTTCTGAATAGAATACTTCTCCGGTTGCGGTGGCTATGTAAAGTTTGTTGCTATAATTAAGCATAGAGGATATATTCGCATTATCAGGTAATCCCGTAACGGCTATTTTGCTCCAAGCATGTCCGTCTGAAATAAGGGTGGTGTATGCTGTGTTGTAAGATGCATATACAAACAAAGTGTTATTCAATATAATCGATTTTTGTTTGCCGGTAACAGTTCCTGCCGAAAAAGAATCGCTCATTTTATTCCAGACTAGCGAGTCGGGATCTTGCTGATGAACACGTACTTCAATTGAATATTCTTTTGTGTGTGTGCCATCCGGAGCCCAAACTTTAAGCTTTAGAGGCGTCTTCATTGTTTTGCTCAAATCGATAGAGTCAGTTGTGTAGTTAAAAGTGCTATCACCTATAGATACAGTCCCCATGTAAGTAAGGGTCTTTATTAACGTTTTATCAATGATGGTGTCGGCTCTGAACGGCAGAGAATCGACGTTGTATATTATCTTATTGGCTTGGTCGATAGTGAAAGCGTAATTTACCCCTCCTATGGTGTTCAGAGCAAAAGCGTGGACTGTATCGTCTGAACTATATTCTACCGCTTCATTGTCTGTACTGAGGCACGAAGTAACAGCGAGCGATACTAGTAGAGAAATTGCGATTACTGATAAAAACTTTATTTTCATTTGAGGGATTTTGTTTATTTACAAGTTGCAAAAATAGGAACAATTTTCTCTATATTGAACATTGTCGGTAAGTTTTATATAAAATTATAGATAATAATGCTGTTTTTATCGATGGAAATTCTAAATGGAGGCTTTTCTATTCATCTTTTTCATTGGTGTAATGGTAAACGATAACTCCAAAGTGTTTCTCGACAGAATGGCTGTTTTTATCTTTTATTTCGGGAGATTTCACTCCTAATTTCAATGACTTGGTGCTTTTCTCGATGAAAATTTCGTCCCATAAATTGCTATTGATGAATGATTGGAGTAAAATGCTTCCACCTTCAACAAAAAGAGATTGCACATTCCTATTGTATAAAGCCGTTAAAATTTGAGGTAGAATGTCTGTGCTGAAGTCAATGCTGATGTATTTCGTTTGACCCTCCTCGAGTTTATGTTTTGCAGTGAACACGAGAGTGGGAACACTGCCATCAAAAAGATGCAGGGAGGTTTCCAATGATAAGTTGCGGTCGATAACTATTCGTGTAGGGTTGTCACCGTGCCAATTCCGTACGGTGAGCAAAGGGTTGTCTAAACGGGCTGTTTGGGTCCCCACCATGATGGCATTGGATTCTGCCCTTTTTTTGTGCACTAACATTGCGGTTAAATCGGTGGATAGAATGGCGGGTGAACCGCTGTTTCGGCAGATATCTATATATCCATCCGACGACTCAGCCCATTTGAGAGTAATATATGGTCTGTGGAGCGTGTTAAAGGTTATGAATGACTTTATTAGGCTTGTGCACTCATCTTCTAAAACTCCAACGACGACCTCTCTACCGGCATCACGTATTCTTTTAATACCACGTCCGGCCACTTCCTTAAAGGGATCTTGGCATCCAATAACTACTCGTGGTATTTCTTTTCTTATGATAAGGTCGGTACAAGGTGGCGTTTTACCATAATGAGAGCATGGCTCCAAGCTGACATATATGGTCGATCGTTTAAGTAGCGATTGATCTTTTACGGAATTAATAGCGTTTACTTCAGCATGTGGTCCGCCACATTTAGCATGATAACCTTCTCCTATTATTTTATCACCGCATACGATGACTGCTCCTACCATTGGATTAGGCGAAGTATGGCTGTGCCCATTTTTTGCCAGCTGAATGCATCGTCTCATGTATTTTTCTTCTCCCATCTTTTAGGCTTGTATCTGTAAAATTCTTACTTTTGCACACAAAAATTATAGAAACATGAATCGTCTCTCCTTATATATCCGTCAGTCTTTACAAGGCTTTTATCCGCTCTCAGAGTTGCAAAGTCTTGCGAAAATTGTTTGCCTAGACCTTCTTGGCGTGGATGCTATTGATTTTTATTCCGGCAAAGATATTGATTTATCTCAAAAGAAAGAAAAAGATTTGGAAACTATTCTGGAACGTTTGCGTGATAATGAACCGATTCAATACATTCGTGGAAATGCTGATTTCTTTGGTTTGAAATTTAAAGTTGCTCCAGGGGTTTTGATTCCTCGTCCCGAAACGGAAGAATTGGTTGATTTAATCATTAAAGAGAACCCTTTGGCGAAACGCATTTTAGATATAGGTACCGGTAGTGGGTGCATCGCTATTGCGTTGGCAAAACATTTGCCGCTAGCTACCGTTTCAGCTTGGGATGTGTCTGATGAAGCATTGGCAATAGCGGAACAGAATAATGCTTGCCTAGGTACTTCCGTGGCATTTTCAAGAAAAGATGTCTTTTCTGAAATTTTAAATGAAGATAATTATGACGTGATTGTTAGTAACCCCCCTTATATTACTATTGCTGAGAGAGAAGAGATGGACGCGAATGTATTGAATTGGGAGCCGGAGTTAGCTTTGTTCGTGGGCAACGACGACCCATTATGGTTTTATCGGCGTATTGCTTCTCTGGGTCTGAACCTTCTGTCTTTGGAAGGAAGCCTTTATTTTGAGATTAATCAGGCTTATGGACTCGAAACATCCCTCATGCTCACGGCGTTGGGCTATAGAGATGTGTGTGTGATAAAGGATTTATTTGGAAAAGACAGAATTGTAAAAGCTAGCCGATGAGTATGATAACTGAAAATGAAGCATTGAGCCGTGTGGCATTCTATTGCAGTGCAGCTGAGCATTGTAGGTCGGAGATCGATGATAAACTAAAGAAATGGGGATTGGAGGCTGATGCAATAGAACGCATATTGGCTCGGTTAGAGACCGAAAAATATATTGATACCGAACGCTATTGTCGGGCTTTTGTGGATGATAAACTCCGCTTTTCAAAATGGGGTAAAGTGAAAATAGCGCAAGCGTTGTATTTAAAAAAAATACCCTCAGAAACGGCTTCGAAATATCTAGGCGACATTGATGAAGAAGAATATTTGGCTACCTTATCTCATTTATTGGTGTCAAAACGTAGAACCATTCGTGCAAAAGATGACTACGATTTGAAAGCGAAGCTGATTCGTTTCGCTATGAGTCGGGGATTTGAGATGAAATACATTATTCGTTGTGTGAATCTGCCTGAGGATGATGAATGAGCATAAATAGGATTTTTATTTAAAAATATATGAGTTCTTCTTTTCATTCTCGTTCAGTTTCCGTATTTTTGTGCCATATAATTATCTTAGTTAGTTTAGTATGAAAACGTTAGAGAGATTATTCGCAGAGAAGTTACTGAAGATTAAGGCTATTAAGCTGCAACCGGCCAATCCGTTTACATGGGCTTCGGGGTGGAAATCACCGTTTTATTGTGATAACCGTAAGACGCTTTCCTATCCTTCTCTTCGTAATTTCGTGAAAATTGAAATTACTCGCCTTATTCTAGAACGCTTTGGGCAAGTTGATGCCATAGCGGGTGTTGCTACTGGAGCCATTCCTCAAGGAGCCTTGGTGGCTGATGCCTTGAATCTTCCTTTTGTTTATATTCGCTCTGCTCCGAAAGATCATGGACTGGAAAATTTGATTGAAGGAGAGTTACGCCCGGGTATGAAGGTGGTTGTAGTTGAAGATCTCGTTTCGACAGGAGGAAGTAGTTTGAAAGCTGTAGAGGCAATTCGTCGAGACGGTTGTGAAGTGATAGGTATGATAGCTGCATTTACTTATGGGTTTGATGTTGCAATAAAAGCTTTTAAAGATGCAAAAGTTCCGTTGATAACATTGACTAATTATGATGCGGTAATTGAGGCGGCTCTTCGTACTGAGTATATTGATGAACCTGATGTTGCCGTATTGGAAGAATGGCGTAAAGACCCATCACATTGGGAACCCGAAAAATAAGAAAATCTATTTATAAATAAAGAGATGGGAAAGAACCGTTCGGACTGCTTTTGTTCGGATTGTTCTTTTTGTCTTTTAAAGACAGAAGCAAATGAGCCAATTTGAGAGTAGTGTGAAGGTAATCCCTTACGGTCAACAGCAAGTTTATGCTAAACTTTCAGACCTTAACAATCTGGAGACGGTTAAAAATAGTATTCCTGCTGATAAGGTGAAGAATATGAGTTTCGATGCTGATACTTTGAGCTTTAATGTAGCTCCTGTAGGGAGTATAACATTGAAGATCATAGAGCGAGAACCTTATGAATCTATAAAATTTGAAACCACTCAGTCTCCTATGCCTTTCAATATGTGCATACAATTGGTGGATGGCGGCGAGATGGAATGTAAAATGAAACTTACAGTTAGCATAGATATCAATCCTTTCATGAAAGGAATGATCCAGAAACCTTTGCAAGAAGGTCTTGAGAAGATGGCCGACATGCTTGCGTTGATACAATATTAATAATAAATAGGTAGATAGCTGCAAAATTATTATGGTACAGAAACTTTGGGAAAAATCGGTTCAGGTTAACAAGGAGATTGAACGGTTTACCGTAGGTCGCGATCGTGAAATGGACCTTTATCTGGCGAAGCACGATGTGCTCGGCTCTATGGCGCATATCACGATGCTTGAAAGTATAGGTCTGCTAACTAAAGACGAACTAGCAATGTTGCTTGCCGAATTGAAAGGAATATATGCAACAGCTGAGCAAGGTGACTTTACGATTGAAGACGGAGTGGAAGATGTGCACTCGCAAGTAGAGTTAATGCTGACGCGTAATTTAGGCGATGTGGGAAAGAAAATTCATAGCGGGCGTTCACGTAATGATCAGGTTTTGCTCGATTTGAAACTATTTACTCGTGCACAAATCAAAGAGATTGCCGACACGGTAGAGCAACTCTTTCATGTGCTCATATCTCAGAGTGAGAAATATAAGGAGGTGTTGATGCCGGGTTACACGCATTTGCAAATAGCGATGCCTTCTTCTTTTGGATTGTGGTTTGGTGCTTACGCTGAGAGTTTGGTCGATGATATGATGTTTTTACAAGCTGCTTTTCGTATGTGTAACCGAAACCCATTGGGCTCAGCTGCAGGATACGGTTCTTCTTTTCCTTTAGATAGGACGATGACTACTCGTTTGCTTGGTTTTGATTCGCTAAACTATAATGTGGTGTATGCGCAGATGGGGCGTGGC
The DNA here is from genome assembly GCF_963666545.1 of uncultured Bacteroides sp. Classification (NCBI taxonomy): domain Bacteria; kingdom Pseudomonadati; phylum Bacteroidota; class Bacteroidia; order Bacteroidales; family Bacteroidaceae; genus Bacteroides; species uncultured Bacteroides sp. The sequence continues at coordinate 2,858,312 of NZ_OY762899.1, forward strand.
AAGATGGAGCGAAACGTCGCTTTCTCGTTAGCAAGTATTGCAGGAACTATTTCTAAACTAGCCTTTGATGCTTGTTTGTTCAACAGCCAGAACTTTAGTTTTGTGAAGTTACCCGATGAATGCACTACCGGTTCAAGTATCATGCCGCATAAGAAAAACCCCGATGTGTTTGAACTGACGCGTGCCAAATGCAATAAGCTACAATCTCTTCCACAGCAAATTATGATGATTGCCAATAATTTGCCCTCAGGCTATTTTCGGGATTTACAGATAATCAAGGAGGTTTTTCTGCCTGCTTTTCAAGAATTGAAAGATTGTCTGCAGATGACCACATATATTATGAACGAGATACGTGTCAATGAGCATATCCTGGATGATGATCGTTATTTACTTATTTTTAGTGTAGAAGAGGTGAACCGCTTGGCGCGGGAAGGTATGCCTTTTCGTGATGCCTATAAGAAGGTAGGGCTAGATATCGAATCGGGTCAGTTTGCGCATAGCAAGGAAGTGCATCATACGCATGAAGGTAGTATTGGCAATCTGTGCAATGATAAAATTTCGGCGTTGATGCAACATGTACTAGAAGGTTTCAATTTTGAAACGATGGAGATTGCTGAACGCAATCTACTTGGAAGGTAATTGGTGACTATCTGTGGTACGTGCTTCTCGTTAAAAGGCTGATGGACATCTTTTCTATTCATGGGATCGTAACTTTCAGTTGGAAAAATTTGGCAGATATCTGAAAACTGCTTATCTTTGCACCCGTTGAAAAAATGCGAAAGTAGCTCAGTTGGTAGAGCATAACCTTGCCAAGGTTAGGGTCGCGGGTCCGAGTCCCGTCTTTCGCTCTCTTTGAAATGTTGCTCGAATGGTGGAATGGTAGACACGAAGGACTTAAAATCCTTTGGCTATTGCAGCTGTGCGGGTTCAAGTCCCGCTTCGAGTACAAAGAAACCTCTGTGAACGTTTTGTTTATAGAGGTTTCTTCATTTTGGCAATACTTCTCTTCTTCCATTTTCATTGTGCATAAGTTCTTTTATAAAGTCGTGAATATATTAGCTCAACGATGTTGTTTTTTTATTCACATTTGTTATATTTACAGCCAGATACAAATAGTAGGGGTGAACTAACAGATAAATCTATATATATGAACTTTATTTCTGAAGATCGATTGAATCAACTATTGATTGATGAACTCGATGTCCTTTTTATCTTAAACATGGATTGCGACATTCTTTCCATTAATAAGGCTGTGAGCTCTATCCTCGGCTATCGAGAAGAGTCATTGAAGGGCCATAATTTAGTTGCTGTATATCCACCTGAGCATAAAGACAAAATGAGCTTAACTCTCCCGTTGTTAATCAAAGGGAATGTGCTTTCTTGCCCGTATCCTCTTATGTCGTTTGGAGGGAAAATTCTACCTGTTGATATGAAGTTTTATATGGGTTGGTGGAATGGCGAAAATGTTATAGCAGCTGTTGGCGTTAATCTATCTTCTCATCATTTTTCAAAAGACGTTTTTTATAGTATATTCAATTGCTCTGATATAATGATGGTTTTGGGCTCTATTGACGGAACTTATATCTATAATGCAAATAGAGCTTTTAGGAAATGTTTAGGATATTCTATCGAAGATATTTCCGGAAAGACTATTCATGAATTGGGATTGTTTTTGAATAGGGGCCGTTTTGATGAGATATTAGCTAAGTTTTATAAAGTAGGCAAAGCTAAGGGCGAAGGTGTGTTACGAGCAAAATCCGGAGAGTTAGTCGTTTGCTGGTTTTCTTTGGAGAAATTAATCATTAGTGGAGAATCTTACATCTTCTTTGTAGCTACTGATATTACAGAGCGTAAGCAAATGGAGACTAAATTGCAATACCTTGTCTCTCAACAGAAATTATTAGCAGATGTGGCTCAATTACTTAATGAGCAGAGAAATTTTGATGAGATAGTTAATAGGGTGTTGGAACTCATCGGGCGGCATACCAATGTCAGTCGGGTATACATTGGCAAATATGCGGAGGATAATCTTTATTGTGATATGGTTTATGAATGGTGTAATGAAGGTATTGAGAGCTTGATCGAAGTTCTTCAAAATGTTCATTTCTCAGCAGCACCTTCATGGAACACTATGCTTAGTAAGGATGGACGAATTCTGGCAGATACTATTAATAAACTGCCTAAAGATATAGCTGATTTTGTGCGTAAACTTGGAGTTAAATCATTGTTGGTATATCCGATTTATATTAATAACCATTTTTGGGGATTTATAGGCTTTGATGATTATGTGCGAAATAAAGTATGGCAGGAAGAGGAAATTCATTTGATGCGTACGATCGTTAATAATATAGCTAATGCTTTGGATCGTAAATCATATATTGAACAATATAAAAATAGTGAAATGCGGCTAAGGCTTGCCCTAAATGCTGCTAAAGAAGGCATGTGGGATTGGAATTTGCAGACAGATGAGGTCTTTTTTACTGATGCTTGCTTTACCATGTTGGGGTATGAGCCCAATGAGATGTCCGGCAAAACCTATCATTGGAAGGATTTGGTTCATCCAGATGATTGGCCGGGAGCGATGAAAGCATTTGCTACTCATTTAAGAGGTAATTCTGCTTACTATGAATGTGTGTTCCGCGTTAAAACTAAAACCGGCGATTGGAAATGGGTTTTGGATCATGGAAAAATTGTAGAGAAAAACAGTAAAAATGAGGCGCTACGGGCTGTCGGTACTCATATTGATATTACAAAACAAAAAGAAGCGGAACGAGAGTTGCAAGAATTGCTCTCTACAAAAGATAAATTGTTCTCTATCATTTCTCACGATCTTCGAGGTCCTGTTGGTAGCTTTATGCAAATCATAGAACTTCTTACTAGCGGTATGCAGATTGAGCCGGAGATGCAGGTCTCTCTTTTGGGGGAACTGAAGAATATGTCTAAAAATACATTCTATTTGCTGGAAAATTTGCTCAACTGGTCAAGATCGCAACGTAGTGAAATAGAATATGCTCCGCGTGCTATCCTTATTAATGACTTAATTACAGAGAATCTTTCTTTATTATCGGTTACTGCAAGCCAGAAAGAAATTGAGGTCCGATTTAATGAAGATCATTATTTTAATGCTTTTGCTGATTACAATATGATAAATCTGGTGATAAGGAATCTGTTGTCTAATGCAGTTAAATTTACTCCTCGTGGTGGAACTGTCGATATTTATCTTGCAGAGGAAGAACACTTCGTGCAAGTAACGGTAAAAGATTCAGGTGTAGGTATGTCGCCGGATATTGTGGAGAAGTTGTTTACTAAGGATCATTATCACTCAACCTATGGTACAAATAATGAAAAAGGATCAGGACTTGGACTTATGCTTTGTACAGACTTTATAAGTAGAAACGGAGGAAAGATTAGAGTCGAGAGTGAAGTTGGCAAGGGCAGTTCTTTCATATTCACGCTTCCTGCAGCGGATATTGGAACGATTTGAAAAGTCAGATATATTTTTGCTTAGATATTATTGGGGGATTTTTTGTGTTATGCTGATGGCCGGTTATGGGCTCTGTCTTGCTATGATCAGTGTATATGTTGTAGAGCCCCTATTAATATTAATTTATGTTACGTGATTTTATTATGACCGCCTTTTTTCTTTCAGGTGCCATTGTGCAAGCGCAAGATTTGTCTAAATCAGTTAGTATTATTCCTCAACCGGTTGAAATAATATCTTCGTCTGGTGTTTTCGATCTTAGAACGAATACATCCATTTCCTTTTCTTCTAAAGAAGTGCTACCAAGTGCAGTCTACTTGTCTGATTATCTGGGTAGATACCTTAGTTATCCGCTTGCAGTGAAGAGAGAAAAGGTTACTCCGAAACAAACAATCCGACTGATTAATCAAAAGAATGGACAGATCTCCGGTGGCTATCGGCTCGAAGTAACGCCTGATGGGATAACGGTAAATGGAAATGATGATGCAGGAGTGTTTTATGGTGTGCAGACGCTTATTCAATTACTTCCTATCCGAGCTGGCATAATGCCTGTGGTACCTGCACTAACGGTGCGCGACTATCCTCGTTTTGCTTATCGAGGCATGCATTTGGATGTGGTTCGGCACTTCTTTCCCGTATCTTTTATCAAACAATACATTGATTACCTGGCTCTGCACAAGATGAATTATTTTCATTGGCACTTGACCGATGATCAAGGGTGGCGTATTCAGATGAAATGTCGACCTGAACTCACGGAGGTTGGATCTTATCGGGAAGGTGAGATAGAGGGCTTATACCCTGGTGTTTATACTCCTCTGCCTTACGGTGGCTATTATACTCATGAACAAGTAAAGGAAATTGTGGCGTATGCTGCCGAACGTTACATCACTGTGATTCCTGAAATAGATATTCCGGGACACTGCATGGCTGTGTTAGCTACTTATCCGCAATTTAGCACTACGCCTGATGAGGCGAAGAAATGCGCATTGACTTGGGGCATTTTTAATAAAGAGAACAATGTGCTGGCACCTACACCTGAGGTTTTCGGATTTCTTAAAGATGTGTTCTCTGAGCTCTGCGATTTGTTTCCTGCGCCCTACATACATGTGGGTGGAGATGAATGTGCCAAGCGTTGGTGGCAAGAATCTGACCAAACGCAGCGTTTTATGAAAGAACAAGGATTGAAAGATGAGAAAGCATTGCAGAGCTACTTTATCCATTATGTGCAGCAAGTGGTCAATGCCAAAGGGAAAACCTTGATCGGCTGGGATGAAATTCTTGAAGGTGGCATTTCGCCTGATTGTATTGTGATGAACTGGCGTACTACGCCTAATGCCGTGAAGGCTATCAAGACAGGGCATCGGGTGATCATGACGCCGTCAGCATACACTTACCTGAATATAAAAGAATCCAGAAGTCAGTCTGAACTGGCCTTTCCGGGTTTGCTTCCTTTAGAGAAAGTTTATAAGTTTGATGTGATTCCCGATAGCCTGACGGTTGCTGAGGCTTCTCAGGTATGGGGTGGGCAGGGTTGTTTGTGGACGGAATATGTGTCCACTCCGTGGAACGCAGAATATTGCCTTTTTCCACGGCTTTCTGCTTTGGCTGAAAACCTTTGGTCGGCCCCGGAATGTAAGAATTGGGAACGCTTTGTGCAAAAAATGGAACAGCAGTATCAACGCTACGACTTGTGGGGAGCCCGTTATTCGGAAGCCTTTTTTCGGGTGCAAGATATCTTGAGAAAGCGCTAGGTAACTCTTGCCGGATTGAAGGATGATGAGGGAGCCTGTGAAAAACAACTGAAAGACTTGACAAAGAGCGTTTTGCGTTGTATATTTGTAGAATAAATCAGAGTAAATGATCAAGATTAAAAACAAAAATATGAATAAGCTATACAATTGCGGATTTCTTACATCAAAACAAAATGTGGTTTTGATGTGTCATTTGGTAGATATTCGGTAAGGGTTTAATAGCATAATAACAACAAAAAGGCGGTAGTTTCTAACTGAAATTGTCGCCTTTTTTGTAGCTAAATTTCTTGTAATATAGGATAAATCCAATATTTGGTCCTACTAAATTTTTGTGCAATTTATAATAAATTGTTTTTGAATTTATTATAAATTGATTTTTGGTTTATTAAAGCCTTCTTTTGGGATGTAAATATCTTGAACTGATCTTCTCCTTTGAAAATCGAGAAGAATTTACTTGGATAAAAAGCGACTTAAAAGGCGATGGAATCTTTCGTACAAAACAATGCCTTCTAGTAGTATTTTATGGTTCTTATTAATTACAAATGATGAAATGGGCAGATATTCTCGAATGAGTAGTATGCATAAATGAAAGGCAGAATCAACACTTTTTCTTCAAAGTTTGTCGATTCTGCCTTTTTTGCGAATGCTTTCAGTGAAAGCTTGTTTTTTTAGAATACTTTTTTGCCGTCTATAATCTTCATGGCAGCAGTGTATTGTTCGCAAGGGACAGCTAAAAGGATGCTGTCTATTCCTTTATCTTTTACTGAAACATCAATATAAGCTGCGCTCAAAAGCTCCTTTACACAGTTTACCTCCCATGGGCTGCCTGCAAAAACGTCTACCAGAGAAAGTCTTTTATTTGTTATCATTGCTTTAAACAATTAAGTTATGCGGTTGCAAATATAGACTATTTTTTTGTTTCGCAAGTTAAAGTGCTGTAAATTATGGCATTAAAACTTCATGCAAACGTTATCGCTACTTCACATCATTTTCACGAATCTCTACCCGACGAATTTTGCCGCTGATCGTTTTAGGGAGTTCATCCACAAATTCAATGACACGAGGATACTTGTAGGGTGCGGTAACTTTCTTCACATGGTCTTGCAATTCTTTAATTAATTCCTCTCCCACACGATCTTTATAGTCGTGTCCTAGCACGATGGTAGCTTTCACAACTTGCCCGCGTATCTCGTCGGGAACTCCTGTGATAGCACATTCTACTACGGCAGGGTGCGTCATTAAAGCACTCTCTACTTCAAACGGGCCTATGCGATAGCCGGAACTTTTGATCACGTCATCTGCACGGCCTACGAACCAGTAGTACCCATCTTCGTCTTTCCAAGCTACGTCGCCCGTGTAGTATATATGATCATGCCATGCTTCATGACTGCGTACGGGATCACGATAATATTCTTTAAACAGCCCGATGGGTTTGCCTTTGTCTGTGCGAATAACAATCTCACCTTGTTCACCGGCTTCTACCGAACGGCCATCGTGATCTATCAAGTCTACATCATATTCAGGATTGGGCACACCCATGCTGCCCGGTTTCGGCTCCATCCAAGGGAAAGTAGCTACGGTTAGCGTTGTTTCTGTCTGCCCAAAACCTTCCATCAGTTTGATTCCTGTAAGTTTCTTGAAGGTTTCGTATACGGTAGGATTGAGTGCTTCGCCTGCGATCGTGCAATACTCAAGTGATGAAAGGTCATACTTCGTCAGATCCTCGCGTATTAGAAAACGGAAGATGGTAGGTGGTGCGCAGAGAGAGGTGATGTGGTAATCATGTATTTTCTTCAGTATCTCAGCCGGAGTGAATTTTTCATGGTCGTATACAAACACATTGGCACCGGCTATCCACTGTCCGTAGAGCTTTCCCCATACAGCTTTGCCCCATCCTGTATCGGCTATGGTCAGATGCAGACTGTCGGGGCGCAGATTATGCCAAAAACTGGCGGTAACGATGTGTCCCAGCGGGTATGTGAAATCGTGTGCTACCATTTTGGGCTCACCTGTGGTGCCTGATGTGAAGTACATCAGCGACACGTCTTCATTGCTGTTTGGATGGGTGGGACGAATAAATGGAGCAGCTTGTTCAATGCCTTTATGGAAGTCCTTAAATCCTTCTGCTATTTCAGGGCCGACACTCACCAGTTGCTTCACAGTGGGTGATAGCGACATAGCATCAATGATATGTTTTGTAATTACCTCTTCACCTGCAGCGACGATCATTTTAATGCTTGCGGCATTGCAGCGGTAGGCAATATCTTTCTTGGTGAGCAGATGTGTAGCCGGAATTACAACTGCTCCGATCTTATGAAGTGCCACTATGCTAAACCAAAATTCGTAGCGACGCTTCAGGATAAGCATAACCATATCTCCGTGTCCTATACCTAAGCTTTGGAAGTATGATGCCGTTTGGTCCGTATATCGTTTCATGTCGGCAAAAGAAAACTGTCGGTGTTCGCCTTTGTCATTAGTCCACATCAGAGCCGGTTTTTCAGGCTCTTCAGCCGCCCAAGTATCCACTACGTCATAGCCGAAGTTGAAATTGTCGGGTACATTTATTTTCAGGTTCTCTATAAAATCTTTCTGTGATGTGAAAGAGGTTTGAGATAAATATTTTTCTACCATAATTTATTGTGTGTTTGTCGGTTTACATGATAACAGCAAGAAAACGGACCATTTTGCCGTTGAGTGCTTTCATACCATGAGGCAGTTTAGAGTTAAAGTAAATACTATCTCCTTCATTTAAAATCAACTTTTTGCTAGCTATACATATCATCATGCTACCTTCAAGTACTAAATTAAACTCTTGCCCGTTGTGGCTGTTGTGTTGTATAGGTTCGTTTTCATCCTTAGGCTCTACGGTTACAATGAAAGGATCGGCAGAACGATTAATGAATCCAGCTGCCAGAGATTGATATTTGTATGCCTTCGTGCGCTCAATCGATGTGCCTGTTCCTGCTCGTGTGACAAAGTAAGAGTTCATTTTTGGTTCTTCACCAAACATGAGTGCATCTAAGGCAATGTTATACTTACGAGCCACTTTTTGCAGCATGCTGATTGAGATGTCGTACTCACCGCTCTCGGCTTGTTTGTACTCTTTGGCTGATAGTTCGCAATCGCGGGCAATATCTTCAACCGTTAGTTCGAGTACTTCTCGCAGACCGCGCAGGCGCTCTGCAATTTGCTTTATCTGTTCATCCATATTATTGTGTTTTTAGTTTGAGCTTGCTTTCATGGCACGAATGATGGCAGAAGAGAATCCGGCATGTTCCAGTTCATTGATTCCTTTGATGGTGATTCCGCCGGGAGTGGTAACTTTGTCTATCTCGATGCTGGGGTGCGTGTCGTTAGCCAGAATGAGTTCCGCTGCTCCTTTCACCGACTGTGCCACCATCTTCATGGCATCTTTGGGGTAGATACCCATTTCCACACCTGCTTGCATGCCCGCCTGAATATATTTCAGTACGTAGGCAATGCCACAAGAAGCGAGAGCTGTGGAGGCAGCCATTTGTTTTTCGGGAATGAGCATAGCCAATCCCATCTCATTGAAGAGGTTCAATATAAGTGCTTCTTGTTGAGGTGAAGCATTGTGTGAGGCTATCAGCGTCATGCTTTGCAATTGCGAGATAGCAGTGTTGGGCATTAAGCGAAAAATGGTAGCCGAAGAACTGATCCATTGTTCATATTCGGAGAAAGGAATACCCGAAGCAACGGAAGCGATAAGTTGCTTCTCAGGCTTAAGAGATAGATTGCCGATCACCTCTTTCATTAGCCAGGGTTTTACAGCCAGAATAACCAGATCAGCGCTATCTACTGCTGTCTGGTTGCTGTTGGTTACTTGTATTTCTTTGTTGAAGACTTTTAAAGCATCCAGTTTCCCGTTGGTGGGGTTTGCTACAGTGATGTCTGTAGCTTTGATGAGTTGTCCTTGTGCCAATCCACGGGCAATGGCACCGCCCATGTTCCCGGCTCCGATAATTGCAACTTTCATGTATTCTAATTTTAAGTATTATGGTGGCAAAGTTACAAGTTTTGCGGACAAAGTGTACTTTGGTCTCTAAAAACTTATGATTGTTGTTTTAAAACTTTTTCAAATCGCTCTAAGAAGATGTTTGCTTCTTCCATGCTTAGGCAAAGTGGGGGCAATAGGCGGATAACGTTTGTTCCGCTTACTCCTGTAAATACTTTCTGTTCAAAGAGCAATTTGTTGCGAAGTTCTTTGATAGGTTCTTCAAATTCCATCCCAATTATTAATCCGCGACCACGCACTTCTTTTATTTGTGAGTAGGAGCTCAACTTCTCGATCAAATATGCACCTACACGAGCGGCGTTCTCCACCAAATGTTCTTTCTCCATGGTGTCCATTACTGCCAAAGCTGCTGCACAGGCTAAATGATTACCACCAAAGGTGGTGCCTAGCATTCCATATACGGCTTTAAATATGGGCGATATGAGTACGCCTGCCATTGGGAAACCATTGCCAATGCCTTTAGCGACGGTGATAATGTCTGCTTTGATGCCAGCATATTGGTGGGCGAAGAACTTGCCACTACGGCCGTATCCGCTTTGTATTTCATCCAGAATAAGCACTGTTTTAGTCGCAGTACATACTTCACGAAGCTCTTTGAAGAAATCGTCAGTCGGTAATTTAATACCACCAACTCCCTGTATGCCTTCAATGATAACGGCGCAAACATCTCCTTTGGACAATTCCATTTTTACTGCTTCTATGTCGTTCAAAGGCAAGTAAGTAGTGTGTCCGTTTGCATTGATCGGGGCAATAATCTTAGGATTATCTGTTGCTTCTACAGCTAGCGATGTACGGCCGTGAAATGATTTAGAAAAAGAAATAACGCGGGTGCGTCCATTGTGAAATGATGCCAGTTTTAGTGCATTTTCATTGGCTTCGGCACCGGTGTTAATAAGGAACAATGAATAATCATCATATCCTGAGATCACACCCAATCGGGTTGCGACCTGTTGTTGCAGCTTGTTGATTACCGAATTTGAATAAAAGCCCAACTTGCTGACTTGTTCACTTATCATCTCTACATAGTGAGGGTGACTGTGTCCAATGGAGATGACAGCATGTCCGCCATATAGATCGAGATACTCTGTTCCATTCTCGTCCCATACTTGACATCCTTTACCTTTTACTATATTGATATCAAAAAGTGGATAAACGTCGAATAATTTCATGATAAGGTCCTCCTTCTGCCTTTGTTGTTCCGAGAGTTAAACTTCTCTTCTCAGAACAACGTTGGTCAGATTTATTTTTTATTAATATTTTAGCAGAGTTTGTTTCGTTATTGTTCGAAACTGGGTGGTGTAATTTCTTGTTTTTCGTGCACGTCTTATAAAAAAATGTGCCGTTAGGATTCTTAGAACGCAGAAGGTTTCAATCGAAGTCCTACTGTCTCTTCCAGGTTGAACATCAGGTTCATATTGTGCACTGCTTGCCCCGACGCACCTTTTAGCAAGTTGTCTATGCAGGAGATGATGAGGAGTTTGTCCCCATGCTTCTCTAAATGAATGAGACATTTATTGGTGTTTATTACTTGCTTTAAATCGATGTTCTTTTCTATAATGTGCACGAATGAATCCTCTTCATAATACTCCTCGTACATGCGAACGATCTCGCTTAACTCCACCTTGGTCTTCACTACCAATGTAGCAAAAATACCCCGTGGGAAGTCACCTCGATAAGGGATGAAATCAATTTCTGCATCGAAGCTATTTTGAAGTTTCTTTAATGATTGCTTAATTTCGGGCACATGCTGATGGTCGAACGCTTTGTAGATACTCATATTATTGTTTCGCCAGCTGAAATGGTTGGTTGCTCCCGGCTTTACTCCCGCACCTGTACTTCCTGTAATGGCGTTTACCGTCACATCTTCATTAAGCATTAGGTGTTTGGCTAGCGGTAGCAAACCTAGTTCGATGCATGTGGCAAAACATCCGGGATTGGCTACGTGTTTTGCTTTGCAGATAGCACGTCGATTTAGTTCGGGCAACCCGTAAAGGAAATCGTGTTCGTCACTTTCGATGCGATAATCCATCGAAAGATCTATGATTTTGAGCTCTTGAGGCACATTGTGGCTTTCCATGAACTTGCGGGTATCACCATGTGCGGTGCAGAAGAAGAGCACATCAATTTCATCTAGTGGCAACGCATCGGTGAATGTCAGATCACATTCTCCGTATAGTCCCTCGTGCACGTCTGTGATTTTGTTGCCGGCGTTGCTACTGCTATTGATAAAAACAATCTCTGCTTCGGGATGGTTAATCAGTAAGCGAATAAGTTCTCCGGCCGTATAGCCTGCTCCGCCGATAATTCCTGCTTTAATCATATTTGTATTTAAGTTGGGCAGCCATCTTTCAAAGGCTGCCTCAATTATTATAATTCTTTTCCGTTTTTCTTTTGATTAGCATAGTATACACGCAAAGGCGTAGAAAGTATCTTGGTGAACCCTTTAGCATCCTCTGCAGTCCAGCCTTTCTGGATTTCTCCATATTCTCCTAATTCAGTTTTTACTAGGTCGTAAGCCGATTCCACTCCTACTAAGGTGTAGCTGTATGGACGAAGGACAATGCTCACAGTACCATTTACGTTTTGTTGAGAGCTAAGTAGCATAGCCTCAATGTCACGCATCACAGGTTCCAAATACTGTGCTTCGTGTAGAAACATTCCGTACCACGTACCCACTTGATCTTTCCAGTACTGTTGCCACTTGCTGAGAGTGTGCTTCTCTAACATTTTGTGCGCATTGATAATAAGAATTGGTGCTGCAGCCTCAAATCCGACTCTACCTTTAATACCAATGATGGTGTCACCGATGTGCATATCACGACCAATGGCATATTTACTACCAATCTCTTCTACTTTATTGATGGCCTTGACTTTATCTGCAAACACTTCGCCATTCACCGCATAGATCTCTCCTTCTTTAAATTCGATCTTCAGCGTTTCAGTCCCTTTTTCAGTTACCTGACTGGGATAAGCTTCTTCGGGCAATGTTTGTTCGCTGTGCAATGTCTCTTTTCCACCTATACTGGTACCCCAAAGTCCTTTATTAATGGAGTATTCCATCTTCACAAAATCAGCTACATAGCCATGCTCGCGCAGATAGTTTATCTCATATTCACGAGTGAGGATCATATCACGTGTTGGAGTAATGATTTCAATGCCTGGAGCAAGTACGTCAAAAGTGAGGTCGAAACGAATTTGGTCGTTGCCGGCGCCCGTACTACCGTGTGCAATTGCATCGGCACCTATTTCACGTGCGTAGTTAGCGATAGCAATGGCTTGAAATATACGCTCAGAACTAACCGATATAGGGTAAGTGCCATTGCGCAGTACATTGCCAAAGACCATATATTTGATACTCTTGTTGTAGTAATCCTGAGTAACGTCTATCGTGGCATGTTTTACTGCTCCCAGTTTGTATGCTTTCTCTTCAATCGCCTTCAGCTCTTCAGCACTGAAACCTCCTGTGTTTGCTATGGCAGTGTATACTTCGTATTCTTTCTCTTGTGATAAGTACATGGCACAAAACGAGGTATCCAATCCACCGCTAAATGCTAAAACAACTTTCTTTTTCATATCTTTCAAAATGATTATATTCTACTTTTCCGGTTTTTCTTCTTGCCCTTCTGCTTTATGCTGCTTTGTAGGGTCGTAAAGCATTGCAGTGCAGATGCAATATTTCCTTTCTGTACGTTCCAGCACATCATGGTTGCAGCATCCTTCACATCCTTTCCAAAAAGCGTCATCTGTTGTCAATTCCGAAAATGGAACAGGAACGTATCCGAGCTCTGTATTTATTTTCATCACCGCTCCTCCGCTTGTGAGACCAAACAATTTCGCATTTGGCCATCGCAATCGAGAAAGCTCGAAAGCTGCTTTCTTTATTCGTTTAGCCAATCCTTGGCTACGAAATTTTTCCACCACTATGAGTCCTGAGTTAGCCACATACTGTTTGTTACCCCACGATTCGATGTAGCAGAATCCTGCAAATTCTTCACCGTTGAGTGCAATGATGGCTTTCCCTTCTCTCATCTTTTGCGCCACATATTCGTGTGTACGCTTTGCAATGCCTGTGCCTCTTACCTTGGCTGCGGCAGAGATTGTTTCTAATATAGTGTCAACATAAACCTCGTGCGAGGCGTCGGCTACCATTACATCTATTTGAGTGTCCATTTAGTTATAAGCTTTTAGCTTTAAAATTTTGAATGATACGTTTTGGTTTAGACTTTTAATCTCTTTTGGTCGTTATATGTTTGGAATAATTAAAGCTAAGAAGTTGCGTACCATCGTTTGTTGCGCTCCTTCACGAAGAACAAGCATGATTGTGTCATCTCCGGCTATGGTGCCTAGCAAGTCACTGAATTCATGATTGTCAATGTCATATGCCATGCTGCTGGCATATCCGGGACGTGTTTTAATCACAGCAATGTTTCCCGAAAATTGCAGAGATACAAACCCGTTATTCATTAACATCTCGCTGGTACTTTGGTCATTTGCCCGTTTGTACATAGTGTTGTTGGGCAAAACATAGACATATTTACCATTCATGCTGGCAGCCTTTGCTACTTTGAGCTGTTTAAGGTCGCGCGAGAGAGTAGCCTGAGTCAGCTTAAACTTCTCTTTACTCAGTTCCTGTAATAGTTCTTCCTGAGAGCCAATCTCCTTGCTGGAGATAATCATTTTGATGGCATCTAATCGGTTCGCTTTTTTCTTCATCTTGTATAATTATTCTAAGAATGGTGCAAAAGTATGCATTTATTTGGAATATAATGCATAAATACCTCTTTTTTTATTTATTTTATGCATTAGGCCTGTATACGAAATGGCAAAAAGAATAAGATTACAATCAAAAAGCCAATACGTTATACCATTTTTTCTGATTAAGTTTGTAACTTAAATATTTCTATTGATCTTTAGGAACTATAAAAACACGTTCATCATGAAAAAACTGTTTGGATACTTCTCTTTTCTTTTTCTGATAATCTCTTCACTTTCTTTGGAGGCGAAAGTAACTCTTCCTGCAATCTTTTCGGATAATATGGTGTTGCAGCAGAATACATCGGTAAATATATGGGGAAAAGCCAAAGCTGGAGAAAGAGTTTCTGTATCTGTGTCTTGGGATAAAAAGGTCTATAGTGTTGTTACACCCGCTAGCGGCAAATGGATGTTGAAGTTGAAAACTCCTTTAGCGGCAGAAAATCAAACGTTGACAGTAAAGGGAGAGAATACCCTTATTATTCACAACCTATTAATCGGTGAAGTATGGCTTTGCACGGGACAATCGAATATGGAATTTCCTGTAGCTAAAGATCCGAAAGTAAAATGGAAGACAGGGATGCTTACTGAAGCAAAAGAGTTAGAAGATGCTGACTATCCACAGATACGTCTTTTTCATGTAGAACATCAGTTGGGGCATAATGGTGAGATAGATGATTGTGTAGGTCGTTGGCTGGTTTGCAATTCGGAAAATGTGAGAGACTTCTCTGCCGTAGGATTTGTTTTTGGTCGTAAATTATATAAAGAACTGCACCAGCCTGTGGGACTTATTCAATCAACATGGGGCGGAACTCATGCTGAATCATGGACAAAGATGGCAGTGATGAAAACGAATCCTCTTTATGCTGATGTGCTTCAAGAGTTTGCTAAAGAAAAAGTGACGCAAGCAAAAAATGATTGCAAAGTACCTGCCACTCTGTGGAACGGTATGATTTATCCAATCTTACCTTATACTATTAAAGGAAATATCTGGTATCAGGGAGAATCTAACTCTATTCGGTTTGAGAAATATCAGGAAGTTTTCACTAATCTGATAGCTAGTTGGCGAAAAGAATGGGGGCAGCTTGACATGCCTTTCTATTTTGTGCAGATAGCACCCCAATATAAACAACCGGCAGGCATTCGTGAGGCTCAACTTAAAACTTGGCAAAGCGTTAAGAATACAGGGATGGTAGTAATAACAGATGCAGGAGATTCAACAGATATACATCCTCGAAACAAACTCATTACCGGCGAGCGCTTGGCTGCATGGGCCTTGGCTAAGCAATATAATAAAAGTATGCCTTATTCAGGACCGGTATATAAAAGTCTGATAGTAAAGAACGGTAAAGCTATTTTGTCCTTTGATTATGCTGAAGATGGTTTGGCAACAAATGATAATCAACTTGTTAAAGGCTTTTTTATTGCTGGTAAAGATGAACGTTTTTATCCTGCACAGGCCGCTATTGTCGATAATAACAAGGTAGAGGTTTCTGCTCCTGAGGTGTTGGAACCTGTTGCAGTACGCTATGGCTATGGCAATTTCTTCAGAGTAAATTTATGTAATAAAGCAGGCCTACCTGCAACTCCTTTCCGAACAGATGCTTTTGCTCCTGATACTTATTCGCGTCGATTTGCCGATTCAGAGATGCGCCGTTTTCCAGAAGCATGGCAGTTGGATCATGGCACAAAACCTTTCTTTGGCTATGCTCAAGGGGTGGGCTGCTGTGCAATGCTTGGTGTGTGGAAGCAAACCGGTGATAAACGATATTTTGATTATGTGGAGAAATGGGCTGATTCACTGATCAATGATAAAGGAGAAATAGAGTTATATCATGTCGAAACATATAATATAGACTATATAAATTCAGGGAAAGTGCTTTTTGATCTTTATCGTCAAACAGGAAAAGCCAAATACAAACTGGCAATGGATGTCCTTATCAAGCAGATGAAAAATCATCCTCGTACGCTTGAAGGGGGTTATTGGCACAAGCTGACTTATCAACATCAGATATGGCTTGATGGATTATATATGGCTTCACCTTTTCTTGCACATTATGGGGCGGAATTTGGCAAGCCTGAATGGATAGACGAAGCCGTGAAGCAATTTACTATTTGTCAGAAACATACGTATGATGCAAAGACGGGACTGTATCACCACGCATGGGATGAGAGTAAAAGTCAGCGTTGGGCTGATCCGGAAACAGGACATTCACCTAATTTCTGGGGACGTAGTATAGGATGGTGGTTTATGGCATTGGTTGATGCTCTCGATTATATCCCGCAAAATCATCCGGGCCACGCATCTATGGTTACTTGGATACAAGGTTTGGCTGATACGTTGCCTAAATACCAAGACAAGAACGGATTATGGTATCAGGTACTCGACCAACCTACGCGTCAGGGCAACTTCCCTGAAGCATCTGTTACCACTCAATTTATGTATGCTTATGCAAAAGCGGTGAATAAAGGTTACCTTGACAAGAAATACCGTGTTTATGCCGAAAAAGCATTTAAAGGTTTGCAAGATAAACTGTTGGTGGAAAATGCCGATGGAACGTTGACGCTTACTCGCTGCTGTCAGGTAGGTGGTTTAGGCGGTAATCCTTATCGCGATGGCAGCTTCGAATATTATGTTGGGGAGAAAATGCGCGATAACGATGCTAAAGCTACAGGCCCGTTTATTATGGGCTGCATCGAACTCGGAAAATGATTTTGCTCTTAATGAATGTACTTACTACAAACCTTATAACCGATGAATCACTCTAAACAATTTCTAGTAGTAACCGGATTGCTCTTGTCAAACCTGATAATGGGACAAACAACTTCGTGGCCTGAGATTAAAATAGAAGCAAAACCTGCTGCCCGTTGGTGGTGGATGGGCAATGCTGTAGACAAGGAGAATCTTAGCAGGAATATGGAAGCGTATGCCACTGCTGGTATGGGGACAATGGAAATTACACCGATCTATGGCGTTCAGGGAAATGAGAATCGGGATATTTCTTTTCTATCTCCTCCTTGGATGGAGATGCTTAGACATACTGAAAGTGAGGCTGCTCGTTGCGGTATGCAAATAGATATGAATACAGGTACGGGATGGCCGTTCGGTGGTCCTGAGGTAACCATAGAAGATGCTGCCTCAAAGTTACTCGTTGCTGAATTTAAACTTTCGGGTGGCGAACGCTTGAAGGACAAAATCGCTGTAACTGATAAGGAACAAGCGTCTTGTGCAGTGCTTAGCAGGTTGATGGCTTTTTCCGAAAAAGGACAATTTCTAAACTTAACCGATAAGGTGAAAGATGGAGTACTTAACTGGAAAGCGCCTAAAGGGAACTGGCGGCTAATAGCGGCTTTCTGCGGCAAGACCTTGCAAAAAGTGAAGCGTGCTGCTCCCGGAGGAGAGGGCTATGTAATGGATCATCTTTCGGCTAGAGCTGTAAAAAACTACCTCAATCGTTTTGAACGAGCGTTTGCTCAAAGCAAAGTTTCTTATCCTCATAATTTTTTTAATGATTCGTACGAGGTATATAAGGCTGATTGGACAGAGGACTTCTTTGAGCAATTTGCAACCCGCAGAGGATATAAGCTCGAAGAACATTTACCCGAATTCCTCTCTGACGAACGAACAGAAGCGGTTGCCCGAATTATTTCTGATTACAGAGAAACAATAGCCGAATTGTTACAAGAGAATTTTACTCGTCAATGGACGGAGTGGGCGCATAGTCATGGATCTAAAACCCGTAATCAGGCACATGGTTCGCCTGGTAATCTGATTGATCTCTATGCAACAGTGGATGTACCCGAATGCGAAGGTTTTGGTATTTCTGATTTTGGAATTAAAGGATTGCGTAAAGATTTTCTGACCCGACCTAACGATTCGGAACTTTCTATGTTGAAATATGCTTCTTCCGCAGCTCATATTGCAGGCAAACCTTATACTTCTTCAGAGACATTCACTTGGCTGACAGAACACTTCCGTACTTCGTTGTCGCAGTGCAAACCAGATATTGATCTAATGTTTGTCTCGGGCGTAAACCATACATACTTTCATGGTACCACTTATTCGCCAACTGAAGCGGCATGGCCCGGCTGGAAGTTTTATGCATCGATAGATATGAGCCCAACCAATAATATTTGGAGAGATGCTCCGGCTTTCTTTAATTATATTACTCGCTGTCAGAGCTTCTTGCAGATGGGCAAACCGGATAATGATTTCCTATTATATCTGCCTGTCTACGACATGTGGCAAGAACAAGACGGTCGCTTGTTGATGTTCGATATTCATAAAATGGATAAACGTGCGCCTAAATTTATAGATGCTGTGCATCGTATTAATAAAGCGGGATATGATGTGGATTATATTTCGGATAACTTTATTCGTTCGTGCACTTGCATAAATGGACAAATTGTGACTTCGTCAGGTGCTGCTTATAAGGCCCTTGTCATTCCCGGTGCTCGATTGATGCCTGTCGATGCATTGGCTAAGCTGATTCGTCTGGCTGATGAAGGTGCTACAATTGTATTTTTAGATCAATATCCTCAGGATGTACCGGGATATAGCAATCTGGATGCTCGTCGCGCAACGTTTAAAGGATTGATGAAGACTGTTCAGGGCTCGCATAAAGGACGCATTCTTTTTGGAACAGATTATGTTACTACTCTAGCACAGATAGGCGTGCAGCCGGAAGCGTTGAAAACCCAGTTTGGACTTAGTTGCATTCGCCGTACTAATAAGGATGGATATCACTATTTTATTTCAGCTTTGAAAAGCGAGGATACTGAGGGTTGGGTCCCTTTGGCTGTTCCGGCAACGTCGGCTATAATTTATAATCCAATGACAGGCGAGAGCGGAAAAGCACGTTTACGTAATGTGAATGGGCATGCTGAAGTATATCTTCAGTTGGAGTCGGGGGCTTCTCTTATTCTAAAAACATTTACTACAGCCGATGTGACGCTATCTGTATGGCCTTACTTGCAAGCTCAAAGAGGAGAGCTTATGCTTACTAATCAATGGGATTTTCATTTTATAAGTAGTCAACCTGAAGTAAAAGGAACTCTTTCAAATATCAAACTTGGTTCGTGGACTGAACTCAACTTACCTGAGGTGAAAGCGACGATGGGTACTGGATGTTACAAAACAACATTTGAATTGAGCTCAGTTTTGGGTGAAGAATGGATGCTCGATTTGGGTGCTGTGCGTGAAAGTGCTCGTGTGCGCATCAACGGGAAAGATGTTACTACTCTTTGGGCAGTTCCTTTCCGCTGTTTGATTGGTAATTATCTTCGTCAGGGGGTGAATACACTCGAAGTAGAAGTTACTAATTTGCCGGCTAATCGCATTGCCGATATGGATAGAAGGGGTGTAAATTGGCGTATCTTCAAGGAAATAAACTTCGTAGATCGCAACTATAACAAAACGAATTATGCTCATTGGCTACCTGTGCCCAGTGGTTTGTTAGGACCTGTGAAGATTGTACCTATGAAAAACAAGATTGTTTATTAATATTCAGCTTTTATTATTTATCGTAGTATAGTCTATCTAATTTGACGGTTTATTGAGCGTTTTTCATTAAAGTTTTTCTTAATAGCCAAATATTATACCATTTCCATCAAAACATACATATTAGGTGGATGTATTTCTTATTAGATTTGTGGTATTAAAATAATTTATCAACACACTTATGAAGCAGTGTTTTTTTGCAGTCGATTTGGGAGCCACTAGTGGGCGTACTATTCTAGGCTCTTTATCAGATAAAGGTCTCGAACTGGAGGAAGTAAACCGTTTTCCTAATCATTTGATTGAAGTTGGAGGACATTTTTATTGGGATATTTATGCTTTGTATCAGCATGTTGTAGATGGTTTGAAGCTTGCTGCTCAGCGAGAGGTGAAAATTACATCTATCGGTATTGACACTTGGGGAGTCGATTTTGTTTGTGTAGGTGAGGATGGGCACATCCTTCGTCAGCCTTATGCTTATCGCGATCCTCATACTAATGGTGCGCCTGAGGCTTTTTTTAGTCGTGTATCCCGTAGTCGCGTTTATGAATTAACAGGTATTCAAGTGATGAACTTTAATTCACTGTTTCAGCTTGATACGCTTCGTCGCAATAACGATAGTGCACTCGCTGCTGCTAAGAAAATACTCTTTATTCCGGATGCTCTGTCTTATATGTTATCCGGTGAAATGGTAACAGAATATAGCATTGCTACCACAGCGCAATTAGTGAATGCTAAAACGCGTAAGTTAGAACCAGAATTGCTTGCAAGCCTTGGTTTGACGGAAGAGAACTTTGGACGCTTTGTATATCCGGGCGAAACGATTGGTGCTTTGAGCGAAGAAGTACAAAAGCAAACCGGATTGGGAGCCATCCCTGTGATAGCTGTTGCCGGACATGATACCGGATCGGCCGTAGCCGCTGTACCTGCGCTGAACAGTAATTTTGCTTATTTAAGTAGTGGTACGTGGTCACTGATGGGCGTGGAAGCAGAAGCACCTGTGGTGAATGCTGAAACAGAAGCGTTGAACTTTACTAACGAAGGTGGTGTCGAAGGTACCATTCGTCTACTGAAAAATATTTGTGGCATGTGGCTTTTGGAGCGTTGCCGAGCAGAATGGGGGGAAACATCTTATCCTGATTTGATCGCTGAAGCAAAGGCTGCTGAGCCTTTCCGTAGTATTATTAATCCCGACGATGCACTTTTTGCCAATCCTACTCACATGGAGAAGGCTATTTTTGGTTACTGCGAAGCAACAGGGCAGCCCGTTCCGGATACTCGTGCTCGCATCGTGCGTTGCATCTTCGAAAGTTTGGCGTTGCGTTATCGTCAGGTACTAGAGAATCTAAGTAAACTATCTCCTCGTCCTGTTGAGACTCTTCACGTTATCGGCGGCGGCAGTCGAAATGACCTTTTGAATCAGTTTACAGCTAATTCTACAGGGGTAACAGTAATTGCCGGACCTTCAGAGGCTACAGCCATTGGTAATGTAATGGTACAGGCCATGGCTTCAGGCGTAGCCGATAGTATTGGCGAGATGAGAAAGCAAATAAATGCTTCTATTCCTCTTGCTACTTTCCAACCTCAGGATGCTGCAGCTTGGGATGAGGCGTATGCGCAGTATCTTACTATATTGACTAATAAAAGCAAATAAATAATAACTTAAAAAGATTATATTATGAAAGAAGAATTGATTAAAAGAGCCTATGAGATTGCGGTAGAACGCTATGCAGCTGTTGGTGTAGATGCTGATAAAGCCATCGAAAAACTACAAAAAATAGCATTATCTCTACATTGCTGGCAAGCAGATGATGTAGCTGGTTTTGAAAATCCAGACGGGCAACTGTCAGGAGGTATTCAAGCTACAGGTAACCATCCCGGTAAAGCTCGTAATATTGAAGAGTTGCGTCAAGACATCCTTAAGGCAGCTAGCTATATTCCGGGAACTCATCGTTTGAATCTTCATGCTACTTACGGTGACTTTGGTGGCAAATTCGTTGATCGTGATCAGATAGAACCTAAGCACTTTGAGAGCTGGATGCAATGGGGAAAAGAGAACGGAATGAAACTTGATTTCAATTCAACTTCATTTTCACATCCTAAAAGTGGTAGTCTTTCGTTATCAAATCCTGATGATAGCATTCGTAACTTCTGGATTGAGCACACAAAACGTAGCCGTGCTATTGCTGAAGCAATGGGTAAATTTCAAGGTGATCCTTGTATCATGAACCTTTGGATTCACGATGGTAGTAAAGATCAAACAGTGAACCGCTTGCGTTATCGTGAACTATTAAAACAGTCACTGGATGAGGTTTTTGCGACGAAGTATGATAACATGAAAGACTGCATCGAAGCCAAACTTTTTGGAATCGGAGCAGAAAGTTATACCGTTGGTTCTTATGATTTCTATCTGGGATATGGTTCTAAGAACAACAAGATGGTGACTTTGGATACCGGACATTTCCATTTGACAGAGAGCATTGCAGACAAGATCTCTTCTCTGTTACTCTTCACTCCTGAAATCATGTTGCATGTTAGTCGCCCTGTACGTTGGGATAGCGACCACGTAACTATTATGAATGATGATACATTGGATTTGGCCAAAGAAATTATTCGTTGTGGTGCTCTCGATAAAGTACATATTGGTCTTGATTATTTCGATGCAAGTATCAATCGTATTGGTGCGTATGTAGTAGGTAGCCGCGCTACACAGAAATGTTTCATGCAAGCATTGCTTGAACCCCTTGCTAAACTTCGCGAATATGAAGCGAACGATCAATTGTTCGAACGCCTTGCCCTACTTGAAGAATCAAAAGCATTGCCATGGAATGCTGTATGGGATATGTTCTGTTTGAAGAATGATGTTCCTGTAGGAGAAGACTTTATTACTGAAGTTCAGAAGTATGAAAACGAAGTAACTTCAAAGAGAAATTAAGATTATAAGCGTCGCTAATATAAAGATATCATGAACACACTTGTCGGACTTATCATCATTGCTATAGGCAGTTTAGGGCAAAGTAGCTCGTACGTGCCAATCAAGAAAGTAAAACAATGGAGTTGGGAAAGCTTCTGGCTGGTGCAAGGCATCTTCGCTTGGTTGGTTTTTCCTTTTCTGGGTGCTTTGCTTGCTATTCCTGAGGGTAGTAATTTGTTCGAGCTTTGGAGCTCGGGCGGCGCTATGCCTTCTATCATCTACGGCGTGTTGTGGGGAGTTGGTGGGTTGACGTTCGGTCTGAGTATGCGCTACCTTGGGGTGGCGTTGGGACAAAGTATTGCACTCGGCACATGTGCTGGTTTCGGTACACTTTTTCCTGCTATTTTTAGTGGAAAAGATTTGTTCCACGGCGAAGGCCTGTTGTTGCTTATTGGTGTGTGCATTACACTGGCTGGTATTGCAGTCATTGGATACGCCGGTAGTCTTCGCTCTCAGAACATGACTGACGAGGAAAAGAAAGCTGCTGTAAAGGACTTTGCGTTGACCAAAGGATTGCTTGTGGCTCTGCTGGCAGGTGTGATGAGTGCTTGTTTTGCTCTAGGGCTTGAAGCGGGGACACCCATAAAGGAAGCTGCTATTGCAGGTGGAGTTGAAGGGCTTTATGCCGGTCTTCCTGTGATATTTCTGGTGACGTTTGGTGGTTTTATGACTAATGCAGCCTATTGTATTCAGCAGAATGTGAAGAACAAAACGGGCAAGGAATACTTTACTGTTAAAGGTAGCACTCTGACAAACAATATTTTGTTCTGTGCGCTTGCCGGTGTACTTTGGTATTCTCAGTTCTTTGGTCTTGAAATGGGTAAAAGTTTTCTTGATAGTCCGATTCTGCTGGCTTTTTCATGGAGTATATTGATGTCGCTCAATGTTACATTCAGTAATGTTTGGGGCATCATTTTAAAAGAATGGAAAGGAGCAAGCAGTATCACTGTTTTAGTACTTGTCTTAGGGCTGTTAGTGCTAATTTCGTCTATCATTGTAGTAGCGATGTCACAAGCTTAAAAGGAAGTCTGGCTTTTATGAAGCTGACCTGATTATTAATAAATAGATTTTTGGCTATGCAAATGAAAGATTATCTTTGTTGCATAGCCAGAATTAAATAACAAGAATATGAAATCAATATTAGAAAATCGTCCGGTACTAGCCAAACAGGTAGCTGATGTAGCTGAAGTAGCCGGATATCTCTGGCAAAAAGGTTGGGCTGAACGTAATGGAGGAAATATCACCATCAATATTACAGATGTAATTGATGATGAGATTAGAAATATGAAAGCGATTAGTGACCGAGTTGAGATCGGTTCTTGCCTTCCGCACTTAAAAGGATGCTACTTTTTTTGTAAAGGGACCAATAAACGCATGCGTGATTTGGCCCGTTGGCCTATGGAAAATGGATCGGTTATCCGTATCTGTGATGATTGCTCAAGTTATGAAATAATAGCAGATAAGCCTGTTGCTCCCACTTCAGAATTGGCTTCTCATTTATCTATGCACAATTATCTGATAGGTAGTGGCTCTAACTATAAAGCAGCAGTGCATACCCACCCAATTGATTTGGTAGCAATGACTCACAATCCTGCTTTCTTGAAAAAAGATGTGTTGACGAAATTGCTTTGGAGTATGATTCCGGAGACAAGAGCTTTCTGCCCAAAAGGTTTGGGCATTATCCCTTATGCTTTGCCTAGTTCTTTTGAATTAGCAAATGCAACAGTCAAAGAACTTGCTGACTACGACGTCGTGATGTGGGAAAAGCATGGAGTTTGCTCTGTTGGTGAAAATGTGATGGAAGCATTCGACATGGTTGATACACTTTCCAAATCAGCTCAGATATATCTTACAGCTAAATCGATGGGGTTTGAGCCTGAAGGTATGTCAGATGAACTGATGGAAGAGCTTAAAGTCGCTTTTAATCTGCCTAAATAGATCTCATCTATTATTCTAAAACAAGGACATGAGTGTTTTACATGAACGCTATGTTCTTGTTTTCTATCAACTCTACTAGCATTATCAATCTATTAATCATGAATTTAAAGAAAAGTTTGTTGCTGGGTACACTTGCCCTCTGCTTTACCTCTCTGACTTCTCATGCGCAGACAAAAATGACTGCTGAAGAAGCTGCTGTGAAAATTGCAAATCGTATATTGAACAGCACTACCTATGAGTTCAAAAACGCTAAAACCGGGGAAACATATAAATCGGTAAAGGGACTTCCTGTATCGCCGGATATTAAGGTTGTTTCTAAATATAACCAATGGCATTACACCAATGGTGTAACGAACATTGCATTGATGGATTTGGCTACAAAACTTGGTGACAAGAAATATGAGAAGTATGTCCAGAAGAATATGAATTTTGTATTCAACGACGGCAATCTTGATTTCTTTCGCAAACAATACGATCAAGCTTTTAAAGAAGGTGGTTGGAGTGCTATTCGTGATTTGAGCTGGCATATGATTTTCCGAGCTAAGCGCTTGGATGACAATGGTCCGATGGGCGCTAGTCTTATAGAACTCCAGATGCGTTATCCTAACAAATCTTTTCTGAACTATATAAATGAGACGGCCGATCATTTAAACTTTGCGGAACCACGTTTAGTAGATGGAACCATTGCACGCCTATGGCCCCATGTCAACACTATTTGGGCAGATGATGCTTTCATGGCTATCTCTTTTTTAGCTCGTATGGGTAAACTTACCGGCGACCAAAAATATTTTGATGATGCTGCTAATCAAGTGCTGAATTATACTCGCTATTTATGGTGTCCTGAAAAGCAAATATACTATCACTGTTACCATACAGATAATAAGGAACATGGTGCTGCGCATTGGAGCCGTGCTAATGGATGGGTCTTTATGGCTCAAGCCGACTTGCTGAGCATGTTGCCCAAAGATCATCCATTGCGTGATGAGCTGATTAAAAACTTCCGTCAGCAGGCCAGTGGCGTTGCTCGTTATCAAGGGAAAAATGGTCTTTGGCATCAATTGCTTGATAAAGAAGATTCTTACGAAGAAATCACAGGGACAGCTATGTTTGTGTTTGGTATAGCTCGTGGAGTGAAAGAAGGTTGGTTGCACCCCGACTTCATCTATGTGGCCGAACAAGGACTAAAGGGAATGATGACGTTAATCTCTGATGGCGGAGATGTGAAAGGTATTTGCGTAGGTACAGGTATTATGCCTTCCATATCCTATTACTACAACCGCCCAACGCAAGAAAATGATCCGATGGGTGAGGGCCCGGTATTACGTGCCCTTATCGAAATGATGGATGCTCCTAAATATACAGAAATAAAGGCCGAGCAACAATACGATAAGATTGTACTCAAAAAATAGAAAGAAGCTAAGATAAACGAATGATTTGCATTGGTTAATTACAGCCATTGCAAATCATTCGTTTGTGGGTTCTTGGTTTTCGTGTACGAAAATGACGAGTTGAGTCTATCTGGAATGGCCTTTATTTCCTAAAAAGTAGATACTATATATTAAAAAGTTTTTGTTTTCCTTTCAATATGCTTGTTTTTTGATTTTTATACCTATTTTTGTTGCGTAGACTGTTCTGATGTGGCGCTTATGACTAAGAGTTTTAATGATTTAGGAGTAGAATTTAAGTATCTCATTGTTAATGACAAAGATCACCAGTTCGGGCTTTGGGTTAATACTGTCGGCTTTCAGGCTATTCAACCTAACTCTCCATATCCTTTAAAAGACCATCCTTCCGGTTATTTTTTTAACACGCTTAAAGGGCGTGTACTACCCGAATATCAAATAGTTTATATAACTAAAGGGCGAGGGCTGTTTGCTTCTGATTCTACTCCCGAACGACAAGTTTGTAAAGGACGACTAATGATTCTTTTTCCGGGGCAATGGCATACTTATCATCCTTTGCAGCAAACTGGTTGGAATGAGTACTACATTGGTTTTGAAGGAGGCATCATTGATAATTTAATAAAGAATTCTTTTATAACGAAAGAAAATCAATTGCTCGAAGTTGGTCTAAATGAAGAACTGGTTTCACTCTTTTCTCGTGCTCTTGAAATCGCTGAGGCTGATAAAATTTCAACTCAGCAATATCTTTCAGGTATTGTACTTCACATGGTCGGAATAATTCTTTCTGCTTCAAAGAATAAAATATTTGAAATGGGCGATGTGGATCAGAAAATAGAACAGGCTAAGATTATTATGAATGAAAACGTTCTTAAGAACGTTGATCCTGAAGAGCTAGCAATGAAACTCAATATTAGCTATTCATGGTTTCGGAAAGTTTTCAAAGATTATACGGGATATGCTCCTGCCAAATACTTCCAAGAGTTGAAACTTCGCAAGGCAAAGCAACTTCTAGTCGGAACTTCTCAATCGGTGAAAGAGATCTCTTTTCTGCTCGACTATAAATCTACTGAGCATTTCTTCTCTCTCTTTAAAAAACGAACAGGCTTTACCCCACTTGAATATCGCGCCTATGCCCGTGGTGGGGACGGTGATGAATAGTTTGCCTCGAAGTAATTCTCCCATTTTGTAAAGTAATAGTCTTATTTGCTCTCTCTCCATTTATCTTATGTGTCGTTAAATATTTGCTTTTTGTATGCTGGAATTCCCTGTCTGCTGGTTTTTTGATAAATAAGTTGTATTAAAGAATGTAGGTAAAATCAAATAGGAAAGTGTTTCTATCAAAAGGGTTACCTGCTAATCCTTTGAGATGAGTTATTTTTGTATATAAATACTGTGCTCGATAACGAGGATTTGTTAAGTTTGAATTTATCTATTAATCATTATATATTTATTTATTAATCTATGAGAATCTTACACAAAAAGCTATGCTTGTTAATGATCCTTTTAATAAGCTGCCCTCTTAGTCTTCTTGCTCAGAACAAGACAATCACCGGAACGGTGAAAGATGCTATGGATGTAGTTATTGGTGCATCTGTGGTTGTCAAAGGTACTTCTATCGGTACTATTACTGACTTGGATGGCCATTATTCCATCTCAGTTCCTACTTCTGCTAAGCAACTTACTTTCTCTTTTGTAGGTTACGAAAATCAAACAGTAACCATTAGTAATCAAACGAAAATTGATGTGACTTTGGCTGAATCTTCTCAAATGCTTGATGAAGTAGTAGCGATCGGTTATGCGAAAGTTAGGCGTAAAGACTTGACTGGTTCAACCTCTTCTTTAGCTGGTAATGATATTAAAGCTATTCCGGTAACTTCTGCTGCACAAGCTCTCTCCGGTCGAATACCAGGGGTGAATGTTACTTCTAAAGGTGGTGCTCCGGGAGCTAGCGTGAATATTGTTATCCGTGGAGGAATGTCTATTACACAGAGCAATGATCCGCTTTATATAGTAGATGGTTTTCAATTGAGTGACGCTCTTTCTAAAATTGATGCGACTGATATTGAGAGCATTGATGTTTTGAAGGATGCTTCTGCCACTGCTATTTATGGAGCCCAGGGTGCTAACGGAGTTGTTTTGATAACAACAAAGTCTGGCAAAACAGGTAAGTTAAAAGTGGAATACAACGGCTACATCAGTGCTAATAAACTGGGAAAGAAACTAGATGTACTTGGTACAATGGATTATTTGGATATGCAATATGAAAAAGCCATATTAGATGGACAATTGACTCAATATACTCAAGTATATGGTAATTATGCCGATCGTAATTCTATTTATGCAGGACGTCCTGGTATTGATTGGCAAGATGAAGTGTATGGCGGATCAGCTTTTCAACAGAATCATAATGTAAACATGTCAGGTGGGTCTGATGCAACAAAAATAGCTTTGAGCTATAATAATACGAAAGAAGATGGTATTATGTCTCGTTCTGGATTTTTAAAAAATAATCTTCGTTTTAAGCTTGACCAAGAAATAACGAAAAAAATCCGTTTTTCCTTGAATATGAATTATCAATCAACTAAGAAGGAGGGTGCAGGGAGCCAATTAGGCAGTACAATTCTGATGCGCCCCACAGGAGGAATCTTAATGAGTGATGAAGACTTTATTCATGCTGAGCAAGATCCTATTCGCGAAAATGGTATTAATGGTAATTTTTCGAGGCAAAATCCTTTGATGCTGAATGATGCAATTACAAAAACATCATGGAATCGTCGTTTTCAAACTGACGCCGCATTGGAATTTGATCTTCTGAAAGGATTAACTTTTAAAACAGCTTTGAGTTATGATTTCGCTCATTCCCGGAGTGATTACTGGGAGGATAATCGTACGATTGACGGATTTTCAGCCAATTTCAAAAGTTCACGTGAAAATAAAGAATCTGATGGTTGGAGAAACATTAATACACTCTCTTATAATACGAAATTCGGGACAGATCATGAGTTGAACTTATTAATTGGAAATGAATGGTCAAAAAGTGGCTCTGTTAAGACTAAAGCTGAAAGTAGCAATTATCCGGAAGATAATTTCGGATTAGATCAAATGCAGCAAGGAACTCTAGTACAGCCGAACGAAACGGGCAGTAGTCGTGGTACATCTGCTTCGTTTTTTGGACGCGCTTTTTATGGATACAAGAGTAAATATCTTGCAACAGTAACTTTGCGCACGGATGGTTCTTCGAAGTTTGCGACAGGACAACGTTGGGGTTGGTTTCCATCTGCATCTTTAGCATGGCGTATTACCGAAGAAAACTTTATGAAAAATCAAAATATCTTTGATAATTTGAAATTGCGTATAGGTTATGGCACAGCAGGTAATAATCAAATTGATAATAATCTGTATGTGACTTCTTTTGGTACGACTTATTATGCCCATGCTGGTGATTATTTGAATGCCTTACAGCCATCGACGACATTGGGTAATAAATTCCTGAAATGGGAAACAATTAAAACACAAAACATTGGTTTGGATATGGCTTTCTTGAAGAGCCGACTAAATGCTACAGTTGAATTTTACCGTAATGAATCAAGTGACTTGTTGCTTAACGTAAATATTCCAGCTATGACAGGCTTCAAAACACAAATGCAGAACATCGGTAAGACACGAAACACCGGACTTGAAATTCAATTGAATTCAATCAATCTTCGGAGCAAAGATTTTACGTGGAGTACTGATTTCAATATTTCATTCAATAAGAATAAGGTTGTTAAACTTGCTGGCTCTTCTTATATGCTTATGGATGATAGTCGCTTCAAAATAGAAGAAGGGAAATCGGTTGGTCAGATATATGGATATATCTATGATGGAATTTATTCTTCTGATGATTTTGATCAGAATTCTAATGGTTCTTATATCCTCAAACAAGGGATTGCTCATGATAAAGGAATAGAGCGCAAGAATGTGAAAGTTGGAGATGCTAAGTTTAAAGTTTTAGGTGAAGAGACCGATAAGGAAGGTAATCCTGTATGGAGTGCGGCTGATCGTACGGTTATAGGTAACGGTAATCCAGACTTTAGTGGTGGTTTAAATAATACATTAAAATATAAGAATTGGGATTTCAATGTGTTTATGGACTTTGTTTACGGAAATGATTTAGTGAATCTTAATAATCAATCGTTTACAGTTAGTCAGGGTATGCATGCTAACGGGTTGACAATAATGAATGGACGTTACCGTCTAGTTAACACCACTACAGGCAAAGAAGAAACGAATTTGGAGGTATTACGTGAAATGAACCCTAATCCAACATTATGGAGCATTGGTAAGAATAATACGATCTGTGGAACCTACTTAAGTACGTTTAATGTAGAAGATGGATCCTATTTGCGTATCAGTAATATCTCATTGGGATATACTTTGCCAAAGCCATGGTTGAAAAAAATAGGCGTTGAGAAGTTGAGACTTTATGGAACTGTTTATAATGTCCATACTTTTACTAATTATAGTGGCTATGATCCAGATGTATCGTCTAATGGCTCTGTTACTCGAGGTCTTGATAGTGGAAATTATCCTACTTCTAAGCGTTATGTTTTTGGTGTCAACTTAACATTCTAATGACTAAAATAATGAAGATATTAAATAAAAAAAATATAGTACTTGCGTTAAGCTTCCTTTTCGCTTTCATGATTGTTTCATGCGACGATTTTCTTGATGTGCCCGCTACTGGAAGTTATAATGATGAAAGTGTTTTCATTAATGAGAACCGAGCAGAAATGGCAGTACTTGGCTGTTACAATGCTATTCGCAATCAAGCGATAGCATCTACTATGAATATGGGAACTGATGAAGCTGATAATAAAGAGAGCGTAAGTGGCACTAACCGAACAGTTTCTTCATATGGTCAAAATCCTGCTCGTAGCATGAGTTTGGATTGGATTTATCTCAATATATCTAAGTGTAACTATTGCATAAAAGGTATTCCCGGAATGTCTGCTTTTAGCAACAGCGATAAACTCAAAAAGATGTATGGTGAAGTTTTGACTATTCGTGCTTTGCAATACCTTGATTTGATTCGTTACTGGGGAGATGTACCTTATATCACTTTACCTCAATCGGATTATAATACGGTCTATTCTTCTCGAGTTAGCCGTGACGTGATATATGATGGCATTATAAAAGATCTGCAAACTGCAATTGAACTTGTACCTTGGTCTGACGGGGGTAGCAACGCTAATTCTAATGAACGTATCACAAAGCAGGCAGTTCATGCTATTTTAGCACGCACGGCTCTTTATGCGGCAGGATATTCATTGCGTTGGGATTTGAACACCTATTCTGAGGCAAGTTTAAAGATGGCTCGACGCGATGACGCTACAAAGGTTAAGGAACTATATACGATAGCACGTGATGCTGCTAAAGCGGTAATTGATCATGGATATAATAGTCTGGAAAGTTCTTTTGAAGGCGTTTTCAGGGGTTATCATCAACATCAAAGCTATAATAATAAAGAGAGCATATTTATATTGGAATATACTAAAGACCAGGATGGCACTAGGATTGGATATAGTATGGGGCAATATGTTTATAAAAACAATCCATTTGCTGCTTACACTGTTCCTTTAAATCGTGTTGTTCCAACTTTTTATTATTCCTTTAAAGAAGGAGATACTCGTCGGGATGTGAGTATTTGCAATGCTTATCTCTTGGCTGATGGAAGTTACAAAGCGGCTACGCTGGATTCGCTTTATATGGGTAAATGGCGTTCAACTTGGAGAAGCACCAAAACAACAGGTAGTAGTTTGTATATGATGAATATCAACTATCCAATCGTTCGTTATTCAGATGTTCTATTGATGTATGCCGAAGCAGAAAATGAAGTAAGTAATGGCGTTGCTAATTCTCCTGCTGCTGTGCAGGCATTGAAAGAAGTACGCTTGCGGGCTTTTGGTAATGACGAAGCTAAGATGAAAACGGCGCTAGGGGAAATTCCTACAAATCATGATGGATTCTTTAAAGCAATTGTGCAAGAACGAGCATGGGAGTTAGCTTTTGAAGGCTATCGTCGAACAGATTTGATTCGTTGGAATGTTATTGCTGATGTATTGTCAGAAACGAAAACCAGAATGCAGCAACTGTATAGTCGTGAAGGTGATTATGCCAATGTCCCTCAATGGATTGACTATAAGGTAGAAAAGGGGCAGCTACAAGACCCTATTGTTGCAATTGGAACGAAATCAGTTGCTAATATAAATGTTGCTCCAGAGAGTGGTTGGAAGCGTCTTAAACTGAATGGTTTTTATGGGCAAGAAGACAAAGAACCATTTATTAGCAACTTTGCAGCTAACTTTATCGCTAATAAAAAAGAACTTCTCCCAATACCTCAGACAACAATTGATACAAATCAAGGATTAACCGGGCAACAAACTCCTGGTTTCTAATTGAAATCTTAAGAGATTTTCAGTCTCATTTTTATCTATAATTTGGCCAGTTATATTTTATCTCAATAGATGAAAAATAACTGGCCTTTCTTCTTTATTTCAAACTATTTGAATTGATTTATTACTTTCTGACAAATAACATAGCATTTGTGTCATTCCATGTAGATTAGAGTATAAGATGTTTTGTATTTTTGTAGAATCTATTATTTATCACCAACGATACCATGAAGAAACTATTTTATTCGTTTACTGCTTTAGTGCTTGTTGCATGCGGTGCCTTTGCTAAGCAATCACCGATTGATCGTGAGGCTCTTGTAACTCGTAATAATCCGCAAGTTACCTCTTTTGATTCTCTCTCTTCTCTTTCAGTAGGAAATGGAGAGTTTGCCTATACCGTAGATGCTACGGGTTTGCAAACATTCCCGGCTCAGTATTCGCAAGGGGTGCCTTTGGGTACGCAGAGTCAATGGGGTTGGCATTCATTCCCAAATCCGGAGAAGTTTACACCTCAGGAAGCACTAAAAGACTATGATTTTGGCCGTGGTCGTATGGAGCCTTATTCTGTTGAGTTTAAGGAAGATGGGCGTAATAAAGATGCATCTAACTGGTTACGGGCCAATCCTCATCGCTTGCATTTAGGTATTGTTGGTCTGGAGTTGGCTGAAGGCGTTACTCCTGCAAAGTTTACCAATATTCATCAAACACTTGATATGTGGCAGGGCGTTATCCGCAGCAGTTACAAAATATCAGGTGTATCTTATAAGGTTGAAACTGCTGTTCATCCGCATGCTGATATGATTGCTGCCCGTGTTACATCCAATGGAAATAAGGACATCAATTTCCGCTTTCCTTATCCTACCGGAGGACATTCAGATGATGCATGTTTGTGGAATGCTAATGATAAGCACTCTACTACTCTTGTTTCACAAGATGTGAACTCAGCCGTGCTGAAACGTCAAATAGATGATACAGTCTATTATGTTACTATCCGTTGGGAAGGCAAAGCCACACTAAGAGAGAAAGAGAAAAACTATTTTGTACTTACTCCTCAGGGCAAAACTATCGACTTTACTTGCGCTTTTACTTCAGAAGCAGCTTCTACAGAAAAAGCAACTGTGGCAGAAACATTGAACGCTTCGGCTAACTATTGGAATGGTTATTGGAAGAAAGGTGCTGCTGTAGATTTTTCCCTATGCAAAGATACGCGAGCCAAAGAATTGGAACGCCGTGTGGTGCTTAGCCAATATTTACTTGCTATTCAGTGTGCAGGAACAACTCCTCCACAAGAGACAGGCTTGACTTACAACTCTTGGTTTGGCAAGTTCCATCTTGAAATGATATGGTGGCATCAGGCACAATTTGCTTTATGGAACCGTGCCGATTTACTGGACCGTACTCTTTCTTGGTATGAGAAGGTAGAGCCTATAGCTCGCGAGATAGCAAAACGTCAGGGATTTGACGGCATCCGCTGGATGAAGATGACAGATCCTAGCGGGCAAGAAGCTCCTTCTAAAGTAGGCAGTTTCCTTATCTGGCAACAACCACATTTTATCTATTTGGCTGAGCTAATTTATCGTTCAAATCCAAATTCTGATGTGCTTAAGAAATATAACCGTTTGGTTCAGGAAACAGCTAAGTTTATGTACTCTTTCGCAACTTATGATGAAGCTAACAAACGTTACGTGTTGAAAGGTGCTATCCCTGCACAGGAAACTCTTCGTGCAGCAGAGACTGTTAACCCTCCTTTTGAACTCTCATACTGGTACTATGCTATGCAAACAGCACAAAAATGGCTGGAACGTACGGGGCAAAAACGTAATGTACAATGGGATGAGATGATCGAGAAATTATCTCCGCTGGCATACAATAGCGACAAGCTTTATCTGGCAGCAGAAACGGCGCTTGACACATACAAAGATGTTCGTTTCACTTCCGATCACATGGCTGTTCTGGGTGCGGTAGGCATTTTACCGATGAATAAACTTATTCGCCAAGATTATATGAAGAATACTTTTGATTGGATATGGGACAACTGGAACTGGGACTCTACTTGGGGATGGGATTATCCGATGACTGCCATGAACGCTGCTCGTATGGGCGAGCCTGACAAAGCTGTTGGTGCTTTGCTTATGAATAAGCGTACCAATACCTATCTGATAAGCGGGCACAATTATAAGGATGAACGTTTGCGTGTTTACCTTCCAGGTAACGGTGGCTTGCTTACTGCTGTGGCAATGATGTGTGCTGGTTGGGATGGTTGCACTGTAGAGAATCCGGGTTTTCCGAAAGACGGAAAGTGGAACGTGCGTTGGGAAGGATTAAAACCAATGCCATAGGGTGATTCTAAACTTATAAATAGCTTTTATGAACAAATATCACCTGTTTTTTTTGCTTTGCCTTCTCTTTGGGGCAGCAGAAAAACTTTTAGGGCAGGCTCCTACAAAGCGGATTGGCGATTTTATAGAATCGACCTCTTACAATGAGCATAAACGTGGGGCACTTCGCTCGCTACAGTATCATCCGGATGGAGAAGATTTTGTTTCGATTAATGGAGTGAACCGCTATACGCGTGCGCTTTATGCCAGAACTTCTCCTTTTCGTCTCGAGACGAGTGATCGGCCTGTGTTTGCAGCTTATGACAAACGGAATAGCAAGAATATCCGCTTTCGTGTGGCCGTAGGAAAGACTTCTGTTGCTCTTGATTCTGTCTCTTTCTGTGAAGCTCGATATACACCCGGGCGTCGGAGCTACCGATTAACAGATCCTTCTTGGGGAAAAGGGAAGCTCCTTATCTCTGTCTTGCCTTTTTCAGATAAAGACGGTGCTGTTTGGAAAATAATAGCTTCTGATATGCCGGTTGGTGCTAAACTGACTTGTTTGCTTTCCGAAATAAAAACGAAACGTCTGAATCGTAATGGTGATATGGGTGCTGATCCGGCTGATAGCTTTGAAGCGCCGGAACATCCTTTGTCCTTGCAGCAATGTCAGCTTTCGCTGGCTTCTGTTGGCTATCTGCTTTTAGAGAATCTCGCTTTGCGAGTTCCGGAAATGTCGGAAGGAAGTTCTCTGTATGAAAAGGCGGAGCAGGCTCGTGTTGCATTGGCTTCTCGAATCAAGATTAATACTCCAGACGCCTATTTCAATACATTGGGTGGAGCCCTTTCTGTCGCAGCCGATGCCATTTGGGACGGTGAAGTTTGGTTGCACGGGGCAGTAGGCTGGCGAATGCCACTTAGCGGTTGGCGTGCTGCATATACAGGTGATGCTCTTGGTTGGCACGATCGTGCCCGGAAGCATTTCGATGCTTATGCTGCTAGTCAGGTAACCGCTGTACCACAAACGATTCCGCACCCGGCACAAGATCCTGAGATGAATCTTGCCCGTTCTATTAAGCAATGGGGAACACCCCAATATAGCAACGGATACATCTGTCGTAATCCGCACAATCCTAATCAGATGCACCATTACGACATGAATCTTTGCTACATTGATGAACTACTTTGGCACTTCAATTGGACGGGTGATTTGGACTATGCCCGCCAGATGTGGCCTGTTATTGTTCGCCATCTTGATTGGGAGAAGCGTAATTATGATCCCAATGGCGATGGACTTTATGATGCTTATGCCTGTATCTGGGCAAGCGATGCGCTTTACTATAGTTCGGGTGCGGTAACTCATTCGTCTGCTTATAACTATCGCGCCAACAAAATGGCAGCAGAGATAGCTTCTAAGATCGGCGAAGATTCTGCTCCTTATCGTGCTGAGGCTGAAAAGATACTGAAAGCACTTAACGCTCGTTTGTGGATGCCTTCAAAGGGGCATTGGGCCGAATATCAAGATTTGATGGGACATGGTCGCTTGCATGAAAGTGCTGCTGTGTGGACTATCTATCATGCGATTGATAGCGAAACGGCTGATCCTTTTCAATCTTATCAGGCCACTCGATATGTGGATACTGAAATACCCCATATACCTGTTGTTGCCAAAGGCTTGAAAGATGAAGGTTATGCTACTGTTTCTACTACCAACTGGTTACCTTATTCGTGGAGCATCAACAATGTTGCTTTTGCTGAGGTGATGCATACCTCCCTTTCTTATTGGCAAGCCGGGCGCAACGATGAAGCTTTTAAGTTGCTTAAAAGCTCCGTACTCGATGGGATGTATCTTGGAGGAAGTCCCGGTAACTTCGGCCAGGTCAGCTTTTATGACGCTGCCCGCGGAGAGTGTTATCGAGATTTTGGTGATCCTATTGGTGTTGCTTCTCGTGCTCTTATACAAGGGCTTTATGGTATCCTTCCCGACGCACTTAATGGTAAGTTGCTCATTCGTCCGGGTTTCCCTGCTGAATGGCCTTATGCTTCGCTTGTTACGCCCGATGTGTCGTTTGATTATCGTCGTGAAGGAAAGACTGATGTTTACAAGATAGCGCAACACTTTAGTAAGTCATTGTCTCTTGAATTGCAATGTCGTGCTCGGATGGATAAAGTTGTTCGCCTTACTATAAATGGGCAACCTGCAACATGGAAACAAGTTGAAACATCTGTTGGTCAGCCTGTTTTGTCCATAACAGTTCCTGCAGCTACTACTTGTGAAATAAAGATAGAGTGGGGAGGTAGCTTAATTAAAACAACGATTGCCGATGCAGATCGTAGTTTTAAAATTGGTGATCGCTTCCAATTGGCGTTATCCCAGTATAAAGTGAATAAATTATATGATCCGCAAGGTGTGTTAGAGGATGCGAGAATCAATGGAAAAGAAATTGAAGGACGTGTGTGTGGAGAGGTAGGAAGTCGTACCTTGTTTGCACATGTTCGTCAAGGTGACTTGGCGTGGTGGCAACCTATCAATGTAGTAGTAAAAGCTGATATCGCTCCTGCGACTCCTGCATTTGAGCATGTTGTTGCAACTTCTTGCCGTCCGGTAAATATGGACACTGCATTTAATGCTTCCGTTACGGATATTTTCCGCAATGAATACCTAACGCCTCGTTCTCCTTATACTACTCTTCAACTACCTAAACAAGGGATAGGTGAATGGTGCCATCCTAAAACTACGGCAGAGATAGACGATTCGGGCATGCGTGCGCAGGTAAGAGACGGTTTGCTTTCTACTAAATTGGGCGTGTCTTTCCGCACTCCGGCGCAAGGTAGGAACATTGCTTTCACTTCATTGTGGGACAATTATCCCGATAGCTTACGCATTCGCTTGAGTGGTAAAGCTTCTCACGCCTATCTTCTCATGGCTGGTAGCACTAATCACATGCAATGTCACATAGCCAACGGCATCATTCGCGTGCATTATAGCGATGGGACTAGTGATACACTTACTTTGGTAAATCCGGAGAACTGGTGTCCGATAGAACAGGATTTTTTTGTGGATAACATTGCTTTCAAACTCAAAGTTCCCAGACCTTATCGTTTGCATTTAAAGTCCGGTTTGGTAAGTAATGATCTGGAGAAGGATCTCGGAATTGAAGGCGTTTACGGCCGCCCTATTGATGGGGGAGCTGCAATCTTACTTGATATGCCTCTGGATCCTGAAAAGGATTTGAGCTATTTGACTTTGGAAACTCTTTCAAATGATGTAGTGATTGGGCTGATGAGTATAACTCTCCAACCATAGATCGGTTTTGCCTGTTTTTTCTTACTTATTTTAAAGTCAAAGTTTCCTTCCTTTAAACCATTAGTTTCAATACGTAGAAACTTTTGATTTAAGGGAAGGAAACCATTCGTTTCCACGTATTGAAACTAAATAGGCTTCGTGTGTCCGTAGGCATGAAGATATTAGTGCTACTATAAAGAAAGCGCTATTTGCCTATAACTCCACTAAAATACGGAATACTTTGCCTGGGTCTGCTGCCCATTCATTCATCGCATCAGTGGCCTTTTCGGGTTTCACAATCATCGAAATCAGCTCATCTTTAGGACAAGTGCCTTGTTTAAGGTAATGAATTACTGCACGAAAATCTTCCGGCAATGCATTGCGAGAACCGCGTATGTCCAGCTCTTTCTGCACAAAATATTTTGTTTGGAAGGCGACTTCACTCTTAGCATAACCAATGCATACTACTCTACCGGTGAAAGCAACTTCATCTACAGCCATAACGTAAGTCACAGGGCTACCCACTGCTTCAATAATAACATCAGGACCAAAACCTTCCGTAATCATTTGCAATGATTCATGTACGTTGTCTGTCTTAGAGTTAATAGTGTGCTGGGCACCAACTCGTTTTGCCAATGCTAATTTCTCATCATCCAAATCGACTGCAATAACCTTAGCACCACGAAGGGCCGCACGAACAATCGCTCCCATACCAATCATCCCACAGCCAATTACCATAACTGTATCAATATCAGTAACTTGAGCACGAGATACGGCATGGAAGCCCACACTCATGGGTTCAATTAAAGCACAGTCGCGAGGCGAAATACCTGTTGCCGGAATGATTTTAGCCCACGGCAAAGAGAGATATTCGCTCATGGAGCCGTTGCGTTGTACGCCCAAAGTCTCGTTGTGTTCGCAGGCATTCACCCGTCCGTTACGACAAGAAGCGCATTTACCACAGTTGGTGTAAGGATTCACGGTGACACTCATACCCACTTCCAATCCTGCGGGAACGGCACTACCGATTGCTTCGATCACTGCACCGACTTCATGTCCCGGTACAACAGGCAATTTCACCATAGGGTTGCGGCCTAAATAAGTATTCAGGTCGGAACCACAAAACCCGACATATTTAATTTTCAAGAGAACTTCATCTGCTTTCATTGCAGGCTTCTCTACATCAACCACCTTCATTTCGGAAGGAGCTGTAATTTGAATTGCTTTCATCTTTATTGTTATTAAAATCGATTCTTTATTTACTTGATTTCTTTTTTCAATCTACTATTTTATATCCTTTCCATCCATAATAAGCACAGAACAGGAAGCAGATCATTGGTATAATGTATGCTATGTAATAAATGTTTTGATTGAGGTGCATGATATAAGCAGTGAGTTGCGGTAGGCAAGCATTTCCCACGATGGCCATTACCAGGAATGCGGAACCACTCTTTGTATTGCTACCCAATCCTTTTAAAGCCAAAGAAAATTGTGTGGGATACATAATGGACATAAAGAATGATACTGCGAGCATGGCATATAGTCCAACTGTTCCGCCACAACAAATGATAACTCCACACAGGGCTACATTAATAAGAGCGTAGACCAATAGCATATCTTGTGGACGGAATTTGATCATTAACAAGGTACCAATCCACCGTCCTGACAGGAACGCCAACATGTAGAGTCCGAAGAAAGTCGTAGCCGTGTTTTCTTCTAAACCGGCGTAGCTACAGCAATATACCAGGAATAAGCTGTTTATTGCCGTTTGTCCTCCGTTATAAAAGAATTGTGCAATGACACCCCAACGTAAGTGAGAACGTTTCAGCACAGAGAAATTTATTAGCTTTCCCCCTTTTTCACTATCACCTTCTACGCTATCTCCTTCTTTTATTTTGGGTAATTTGGAGAAGACGAAAACGATTGCAATAACGATCAGTAATAATCCCAAGATCAGATAGGGCAGTTTCATGGAATCGGTTTCCATCTGGATATATCCTTCCCATCCACCCGAAAAATCAGCGGGTAGAGTGTCGCGTGTATAGTGATTGCCACTCAGAACGAGCTTGCTTAGGAACATTGCCGAGATGAATGCACCCAGCCCATTGAATGATTGGGCAAGGTTTAGTCTTCGAGGAGCTGTTTCCTGATCGCCTAAAGCGGTAACATAAGGATTGGCTGCTGTCTCAAGGAAACACATTCCCGTAGCGATGACGAAGAAGATGCAAAGGTAAGCCCAATATTCCTTCAATATGGCCGCTGGGAAGAATAGAAAACCACCGCATGCGGCTAGTATAAGTCCGAAAATTATTCCCGATTTATAACTATAGCGTTTCATAAACATCGCAATAGGGATGGGGAAAATAAAATAAGCCAACCAATAGGCCGTTTCGGTAAAGGATGCTTCAAATGCATTTAGTTCGCATGTTTTCATTAACTGTCGAATCATAGTAGGCAGCAGATTACTACTGATGGCCCACAAGAAGAACAGAGAGAAAACCAGTGCAAGAGGCAATAAATAATTATTTTTTTTCATGGTATACAATTGTACTATTTAGTGATTAGGTGTTATTCTGACATGTTTTTTATGTAAGGCAATTGGGGGAGATTTTTAAAGCCATAAAAGGTTTCAGCATTCTGTCCCAGAAAACGAGCTTTTTCGTCGGCCGATAATTCTTGAGACTTCAATACGAAGTCATAAGACATCTTGTAAGTAATGGCCGTTATTGTTCGCGGATAGTCGGAACCCCACATTAGTTTCTCCATTCCCACCAATCCTGCGGCTTCACGGATAGCTTTTATCGCTCCCTTAAAAGGATAAAACTCATCATTGAACAACCAAGTGATTCCTCCTGATTCAATCATTACATTCTCATAGCGAGCCAGTTTGATTTGCTCCTGCCAGTTTGGAGTTGTTACCATTCCGAAGTGCCCGATGGCTACTTTTAGATCAGGATACTGCTGAATGACCTCTTTCATTTCACCCACCTGCATTTCGCCGTCGGCTAAGTCGATAGAAAGAATCATCTTGCTTTCTTCCATGTAGGCAAACGTCTGCATCATTTCTTCGCAGTTGAGCATCACTCTTCCTTCTTTTAGCAACAAACGTTGAGCTGGAATCTTGATTGCTTTGAATCCTAGACCATGCAATTCTTTTATTTGCTCATAATAGCCAGGTTTGCGAAACTCGCACATGCCACACACGAAGAAGCGGTTAGGATACCTACTTATTACATCGAGAAGATATTCATTTTGAATTCCGTCAATATATTCTTGGGTAATGACAGCTGCCGATACCTGTGCATAGTCCATGTTTGAGAGGAAGACTTCGGCCGAATTTTGTCCGTCAATCATAAAGGGAGGAAGCATTTGTCTCACCTCACCCATAAACTCCGAACGTCCGTTGCCGATATCACGAATCGGTAAACCATTCACTACTGTGTCTTGTTTAAGCCACAAGTGAGAATGTGCATCAATGATTTTAAAGTCGTTCATAGTAATTCCTCTTTTACGTGGTTAAGAGTTAAACCAACTAACGCGCTTTTGATCCCCGATAATGTCTTGCACCTCTTGTACCAGATTCCAGTCGATTGCTTCTTCGGCATATTGAATATTCATCTCTACATTTTCAGGGTTGGCTGAACTGAAGAGCGTCGTTGCGATGCGTGGATTGCTTATCGAGTATTGAATGGCTAGTTTCTCTATTGCGCAACCTTTAGATGAACAATGTTGAACGGCTTTTTTACAAGCTTCCACTAAAGATATGGGAGCCGGGTGCCAAGATGGGACACCTCTTTGTGAGAGTAAGCCCATGGAGAGAGGAGAAGCATTGATTACTCCAATGTTGTGAGCTTCGAAGAAATCGAGAAAGTCAGCCAGCTTGTCATCATTCAGGCAGTAATGGCAAAAATTAAGGATACTTTCCACACTTCCCGGGGCAGAATGCTCTATCACCCATTGCAGATTCTCCAATTGAAGATCGGTTATTCCTACATGTTTTACAATTCCTTTTGTGCGCAGTTCTACTAATGCGGGTAAAGTTTCAGTAACGATCTGATTCAGATCAGCAAATTCTATATCGTGAACATTAATCAAATCAATGTAATCAATGTTTAGCCGTTCCATACTTTCGTACACACTCTCTGTGGCACGTTTGGCAGAGTAATCCCACGTGTTTACGCCATCTTTTCCGTAGCGTCCCACTTTAGTCGATAAATAATATGCATCACGAGGAAGGTCTTTTAGTGCTTTGCCTAAAACCGTTTCAGCTTTGTAGTGTCCATAGTAAGGTGAAACGTCGATGAAATTCATTCCTTTCTCTACTGCAGTAAATACCGCTCTTATCCCCTCTGCCTCACGAATATCGTGAAATACTCCTCCTAGTGAAGATGCACCGAAGCTGAGGCTCGAAACTTTCATTCCTGTCTTTCCAATTTCATTGTAAATCATAGTATCTTTCTATTAAAGTGATAATTAATATCCAAAAATAGAACATACATTGAATATACCTAAGAATGGCTGCCTAAAAAAGCACGCAAAGGTTTGCGTCAATCCGCCATTATCTATTGGTTATGTAACCTGAAACAGTTATATTTGCGAAAATAGCTATTGCCATGAAGACAAATACGCATATCTCGTTAAAGAATTTGGCAGAAGAACTCGGAGTCTCTATTTCCACTGTATCCCGGGCTCTCAAAGATAGTCCCGAAATAGGACCTGAAATGAGAGAGCGCGTCAAGGCACTTGCTCGTAAATATAACTATAGACCGAATCCTTTTGCTATGAGCCTGCTTAAAAACAGTCCTCGGATTATTGGTATTCTGGTACCTGACTTGGTAACCCACTTTTATTCCTCCATAATTAGCGGTATTAGTGATGTAGCTAAACAAAATGGTTATTCTGTTATTATTACTTCATCTTATGAGCAATATGAACTCGAGAAACAATGTCTGGACGATTTGATAAATATTCGTGTGGAAGGTATCATTGCTTGTTTATCTCAAGAAACAACAGACTATAGTCATTTCGGAGCTTTAGAATCACAGAACATTCCGTTGGTGTTCTTCGATCGCATCTGTCCCGGAGGTAGATTCTCTTCTGTTGTTGCCGATAATGTAGAATCGGCCCGTCTTGCTACAGAACATTTATTGCAGACAGGATCAAAACGTATCGGATTTATCGGAGGCGCCAACCATTTGAAGATAGTAGAGGAACGAAAACATGGTTATTTGGAAGCATTGAGGCAAAACAAAATATCGATAGAAAAAGAACTCGTTATTTGCGAGAAAATGACTTATGATGAAGGACGTGAAGCTACTCGCCGGTTACTCTCTCTCTCAAATCCACCCGATGCCATTTTAGCCATGAATGATGCGTTGGCTTTTGCTGCGATGAAAGAGATTAAGAACCATCATCTATGTATCCCGAAAGACATTGCTCTGATTGGTTATACAGATGAGATGCATTCAAATTACGTGGAACCTGCTCTTACGGCCGTTACCCATCAAACTTACAAAATGGGCGAGGCGTCTTGTAAACAGTTACTTGCACAGATAAAGGCGAGGACAACTCCTTTGCAGATAGTTATCCGCACACATTTAGTTGTCAGAGAATCATCTTGTAAGAAGTCTCTAGACAGTAATGTCTAGTTAAATCTGTTGAAATTAAGCAAGGGGGAAAAGATAATCATTTACATTACATTGTGTATTCAACTTTTTTTCGTACTATTGCACGAATTTTAAAGAAAGGATAAACGTCGCAATGGCTATATTGATAGGATTTGTTGTTTTTCTTGTTGTGGCTGGGGTTTGGTGTTACATTTGTATCCGCAAAGCACCCAGCGATAAAGAGCTATGGGGTGACGATGAGGGTATAGATTAAATATTCTTTCTCTAGTTTCTTATAAAAGAATACTGCGTCGCCAATTTCTAAAAAGCACTTTACGCTTGCCAACGTTTCAATGTGGGAAAGAATTCTTTCATGGCAATAATCGCTTCTTCTTTACTGTATTTTACTTCAGAATCTTTGTTGAACTCATCTAAAAACGCGACACAATTGGTTATCATTTCATCCATTGTACAATCTTTAGTGAATTTACCTTCAGCAAAACAATAGCAGCAATAATCTTCATTTTTACTACCGTCAGCATTTGTACCGAGAACTTCGTCTGATTTTAGTGGCATACCACAACTTTGACACACTTTTGTTTCCATCAGTTATTCGTTTTAAAGTAGAATATATTGCAAAGATAGTTTTTATTTTAGTTCTTGTATTTACGCTCATTCTTTTTTTATGTAAACGTTTTGTAGTACCTCTTCTTGGGTTAGTTAATAATAAGCATCATCTTTTAAGGATTTAGCGGTTGTTGCAGAATGTTAACTGTGCTGTAACCGAATTGTATTCCTTCTTCCTCTCTTTTGCTTTTATAAAAAAAATAGCGAAATATGATGATGCTAAAATTACCCATATTTACTGTAGGATTAAGCTCTTTACTTTTTACTTCTAGTGCTATCGCGATTGAACAAGTAAAAGGCAATCAAGACAGGATGACTGAGTGTAGAATTGCAGTAATCTCGGACGTGCATGTGATGGATCCGTCGTTGCTGGTAGAAGGCGGTAAAGCGTTTGACGATTACTTAGTGCATGATAGAAAGATGCTGCGAGAATCGACCGTTATACTTAAAGAAATAACCGATAGGCTTATTGCTGAACATCCGCAGGTGGTGTTGCTCACCGGAGATCTTACCAAG
Source organism: uncultured Bacteroides sp. (assembly GCF_963666545.1). Classification (NCBI taxonomy): domain Bacteria; kingdom Pseudomonadati; phylum Bacteroidota; class Bacteroidia; order Bacteroidales; family Bacteroidaceae; genus Bacteroides; species uncultured Bacteroides sp. Next base: position 2,902,931 of record NZ_OY762899.1, read on the forward strand.
GATGGAGAATATGTCTCTCATCGCTATTTGGTGGATAGCTGCCTGGTGCGTTTGAAAAAAGAGGGCATACAAACACTTGTTATCCCCGGAAATCACGATGTGAATGATCCACATGCGGTGTCGTTTATGGGCGAAAAGACTGAAAGAGTGCGTACGGTTTCTGCAGCCGATTTTGCTGATATCTATGCTGACTACGGATATGGGGGCGCTTTAGCACGCGATGAACATTCACTTACATACGTTTATCAACCTACTACTAACTTGCGCATACTGGCCATTGATGCTTGTAAGTATGATGAGAATGATTTCGAAAAGAATATTTGTCGGCATGATGGACGGATAAAACCTGAAACGATGAAATTTATTAAAGCACAGATAGCCGATGCTCACCAAAAAGGGATACGAATCATTGCAATGATGCACCACGGACTGGTATCCCACTGGAAGTACCAAGACCGTATTATGAAAGGTTATCTGGTGGATGATTGGAAGAAGCAGGCGTCTGAGTTGGCTGCGGCAGGCTTGGAGGTCGTTTTTACCGGACACTCTCATGCGCAAGATATTTCTTGTCGCAAGAAAGGGAAACATACCATTTATGATGTGGAAACAGGATCGTCAGTAACCTATCCTTCACCTTATCGACTTGTATCCATTAAGGATGATTCGATGGAAATCAAAAGTCGTTTTCTCGAATCGATTCCGATGGATTTGAATGGCCTTTCATTCGCTGAATATGCGAAGAAAACAATTGCTAAAGGTGCTGAGACACTAGTCATTTCTGCGTTTCCTCCTAATGTACCGGATTCGCTAAAGATTACTGCTGCTCGTTGTGTGGGTGAAGCTTTAATTGCTAATTGTTGTGGTGATGAGAAATTGTCGGATGAAGATCGGCAAAAGATTAATGAATTGGCCGATCTCATCAAAAAATATTCAGTTCATTGTGCAAAGCTATTCCGCATAGCAACTTCAGTGCTTCGGGACGATGTCTTTCCCACTGATAATGATTTTACGGTGCAGTTTGCTTTTTCAACTGCTCCCTTACCTTGATCTTTTGATAATGCTTTATAAAAGAACTACGTAGAAAAAACAAATTATGAGTCACAAATTATTATTTCTTCAACATTCTGATGCTTCAGCAAACGGGAAGCAGGTATCTAAACGATTTACGAATTCAATGTTTCAATGGCTTTTCGGTGAGTTGTTTGGACGTGGAAGTAAAGCCTTGCCGATCATCTTATTGGCAGGTTTGTGGATGTGTTGCTCCCAAGAGATGGCGCATGCCGCCACTGTGAGCTTTATGAGTGAAATAAATGAAAACGCCCTTCCGGTGAGTATAAAGGGAAAGGTAGTAAACGAAAAAGGAGAATCTCTTCCGGGTGTAAGCATCGCTGTGAAAGGTACAGGAACGGGCACGGCAACAGGTGCAGATGGCACATTTACCTTGAATATTCCTTCTGTTCGCACATTATTGGTATTCTCTTATTTGGGCTATCAACAACAGGAACTGCAAGGACGAAATGGAATGACGATTGTGCTGAAAGAAGATGTGCAGATGCTTGGCGAAGTAGTCGTAAGCACCCAGAAGCGTAGTCAGAGTAGTATTGAAGTGCCGATAACAGTGAGTACGCTTTCCGGTGGGAATTTGAAAAAACTCAATGTGCAGCAATTTGACGAAATGGCGCAATACATTCCGGGTTTGCAGATTCAATTACAAAGTCCTAACAATCCGGGTTATGTGATTCGTGGTGTAACCTCTGACGATGGCGATTCGCGTTCACAACCTCGTATCTCTGTGTTTCAAGATGGAGTATCTATCTCTCGATCTCGTGCTTCGGTGGTGGAGCTGTTTGATCTTGAACGTGTAGAGGTTGTTAAAGGTCCCCAAGGAACACTTTTCGGACGTGGTGCGGAAATTGGTGCGGTGCATGTACTCCGTAACAAAGCCACGAATGAACTGAGTGGGGAACTCTCTTTGGGCTATGGCAGCTATAACCAGAAATTGGCAACCGGTTTTATCAATACGCCCATCGTTGATCAAAAAGTAGCCAATCGTTTTGCTTTCTCTTATAACGAACGTGACGGTTTTATTAAAAACTTGTCGGGTGGCAGACTGAATGGAAAGAACACCATTGCTTTACGTAACTCCACTCGTTATTGGTTGGGTGAGAATACAACGGCCGATTTGGTATTTGACTATCAGTACGATAACTACCCTGGTACTTCATTTAAGAGTAAAACTTATGCTCCTGCAGGAGGAGATACTGACCCTAACAGTGCGGCAGATTTGGAACGAGGCGAAGGACTTTATATCAAACGCCACGTGGGTGGTGGGTCTTTCTTACTTGATCATGCAATAAATAACAATTGGAAACTTTCTTCTATTACCGGATTTCGAGCATTTGATTCGGACGAGTCGTTCGATGCTGATGGAACACCGGCACCCATTCTTTGGGTATCCGAGAAAGCCAAAGGAACGCAGTTCAGCCAGGAGTTTCGATTAAACTATGACAATAAAGGACGTTTTTCCGGTTTCGGAGGAGTTAGCTATTTTTATGAGAACTCTTCACAAGAAGTACCTATGCGCATCAACGAGCAAAGTCTTTATCCGGCTTACATATCCCCGTTGCTTAAAGCCCAATTTGCTAAACAGTTTAAGGGACTTGGTCTGCCTGATGCACAAAGTGTTCCTATTTTAAACTCTTTATTTCCTGATCAAGCACCGGTAGTGGATGGTAAAGCACAATACGTGACTAACTTACCACAAATAAGAAAAACGCTCGAAGCAGTGTTTAGTAGCCAGATGGGAACGGCTGTAACTCTTGAACAGGCTCTAGCTGCTATGAAAGTGCCTGCTGATGTTATTAAGGCGATCACTCAGCAAGTAGACCAATTGTCGGGAAAACCAATAAATAGTTATCACGAAGAGTCTTCCAAAAACTATGGAACCAATCAGGCTGCCGAGATTTTCATTGACGGAACCTATAAATTGACCTCGGCTCTTGCACTGACTGCCGGTCTGCGTGCATCCTACGAGCATCAAGTGGGTGGCTATCGTTCGGATGCTTCGGCACAACCCAGCATCTTTGGAATGATGATGAATGGCTCCGCCAATCTGATGAACCCTATCTCCAACGGAAAGATAACTGCATCCGGTGACTATCTTTCTTGGGTTGGTCGTGTGGCGCTGAACTATATGTTCAAGCGTAATAACATCTACGTAAGTGCTTCCAAAGGTCGCCGCCCCGGTGTGATATTGGTTTTGCCAGCTAAGGTGACTAAGTTACAACCCGAAATAATATATAGCTATGAAGCCGGTATTAAAGGAGTAGTAGCAAACGGTATATTATCGTATGACTTGAGTGCTTATTATTATGATTGGAATCACTTCCAGACGACTACATTGCAAACTGTTGCCGGAAGCCTTGCACCTCAATATCTGGCTGATGATGCAGGAAAGGCACATACCTTTGGTGTGGAGGCCGGATTGCGATACAGTCCTGTGCGTTGTTTCAGCATCTTCGGTAACTATTCTTCTATCGATGGTAAGTTTAATGACACTGACGAGAATGGAAATGCACAAGAATATGCAGGTAATCGTTTTCGTCTTACTCCGAAGAATACTTTCTCGGCAGGTATTGACTTAGATGTACCAGTGAGTAAAACCGCTGCGGTTTACTTTCGTCCGTCTTATTCATACAAGTCTCAGGTATACTTTGAAGACAGTAACCGTGAAGATCTGAGCCAGCCGGGATATGGATTGGCCAACTTTACAGCAGGTTTACGTATGCATCCACGTAATTGGTATTACGAGATTGGAGCTTTTGGAAAAAATGTATTTGATAAGAAATACATTATTGATGCCGGAAACAGTGGTGATACGATAGGGCTACCTACTTTTGTGGGTGGAAGCCGTTGTATAATCGGTGTAATGGCCAAAATAGGTTTTTAATGCTAACCCTTAGACATGATTATATTGCTCGCGGCTCTTGAAGTGTTGAGAGCTTAGATTTGTTGGTTTGGAGAAAGAGAGGTAGAAGTAGAACTATGCCTCTCTTTTACTATGTATATATGTAGTGCCGGAAATCATCAATGTTTGCCATCGGTTGGTTGGTTGTTCACCAAAGAAAATAATCGGGTAGGTATATTGCCGAGTTTATCTCCCTGTTCGGCAATATATACTCCAAAGAGTATAAATATGGATCCGATGATAGCGATATAAGTAATGACTTCATCAATGACAATGGCTGAAGAGATGAGTGTGACGAAAGGTACGATGTAGATGTAATTTGTAGTCCGCACTACGCCCAATTGTTTCACCGTTGTATTCCACATAATATAGCAAAGCATGGAAGCTATCAAACCCAGAAAGACAAGGTTGGCTATCACTATTGGTTGATCCAGGATAGATATGTGCAGTTGTGAAGGAGAGAAGGCAAGGACGGGTAGCATCGTGATGATGCCGTAAAAGAATACTTTGCGGGTAATGAATAGCACACTATATTTCCGGTCGAGTCTTTTCAGTATGATACCATAGCATGCCCACATGAAGGCTGCGGCAACTGTTAGCAAGTCACCCAGTGGACTGACTTTGAGTATGAAGTTACCGTTGAATACAACCAACGCTACTCCGACGAACGCCATACCCGATCCATAAAACAATCGTTTCTTTAGTCGTTCTTTTCTATCCGTCAGATGTGAGAGAAAGGCGGTGAGTATGGGCGTAGTGCATAGAATCAGCGATACGTTGGAGGCTAGCGTTATTTCCAGTGCGTTGTTCTCTGCTATGAAGTAAAGTGAACCACCACACACTCCGGCGGCAAATAGCAAGGCTTCATCTCGCAGGTTGTTGGCCAATAAGCGTTTCGGACAGAAAAACCAGATGCTGACGTAAGCCAGGAGAAAGCGGTAGAGCAAAATTTCTGTGGGCGAGAGCCCGTGTTGCAATAATACTTTGGTTGAAACAAACGTAGTGCCCCAGATTGCTACCGTTACCAAGGCCATTATATGATACCAGAAGTTCTTCATGAATGTGCTTGCTTATCCATTTATTTTGCAAATATAGACATAAAAATACAAGGAAAAGTTATCTTTGCATTTAAATAAATGAATGTATGAGCATAGAACTAGGCAAATTTAATGTGCTGGAGGTTGTGAAGACCGTAGATTTTGGAGTGTATCTTGACGGCGAGCAGGAAGGCGAGATATTATTACCCACCCGTTATGTTCCCGATAATTGTCAGATTGGTGACTTTCTGAATGTTTTTCTATACCTCGACAATGAGGAGAGGCTGATTGCTACAACTTTGACTCCATTGGTGCAGGTAGGTGAATTTGCTTGTCTGGAAGTGGCGTGGGTAAATCAGTTTGGTGCTTTCCTTAACTGGGGTCTGATGAAAGACCTTTTTGTTCCTTTCAGTGAGCAAAAGATGAAGATGCTAGTGGGCAATAAGTATGTGATACATGCTCATGTTGACGAGGAGAGCTATCGCATTGTAGCATCGGCCAAGGTCGAACGTTACTTTTCTAAAGAAGAACCTACTTATGAGCCCGATGATGAGGTGAATATTCTCATCTGGCAGAAAACAGACTTGGGTTTCAAAGCGATTATAGATAATAAGTTTGGCGGATTGCTGTATGACAGTGAAATTTTTCAGCCTTTACATACCGGTATGACCCTGAAAGCTTATGTAAAACAGGTACGCGAGGATGAAAAGATTGATCTTGTGCTTCAGAAGCCGGGCTTTGAGAAGATAGATGATTTCGCCAAAAGTTTGCTGCAATATATTCAAACGCATGGCGGTAGTGTAGCTGTTAATGATAAAAGCCCTGCCGAAGAAATTTATGATATTTTTCAGGTGAGTAAGAAGACTTTTAAAAAAGCGGTAGGCGATCTATATAGAAGGCGTCTTATTAAACTTACTGATGGTGGCATTGAACTCGTGGTTGCGTGAATATAATACAATAACTAAGATGAAGAAATTATCTATTTTGTTCTTTTCGTTCTTATTCCTTTTGAGTAGCTGTGCTACAATGAAGAGTCTTGACGATAAAATGATGAAGATAACTGAAGGTATGTCTCAAAAAGAGGTGAAAGAGATCTTCGGCGCTCCTAATTTTAGACGTTTTGATAATGGTAGAGAGGAGTGGGAATATAGCTACACTACTGTGATCACGGATACAAAGATTTTTTTGATACGTTTTGAATCAGGTCGTGTTGTGGGAATGGACACCTTTGTTGTTCCTTACGAGCCTAACAGGGAAAATACCTTTATCAGGTAGGGAAATTCCTACGAACGATTAGAGAGAATCATTAGGGTAGGGGATTTCCTTACCCTATTTTTGTTGCATGGAAATTAATTTAAAAAGAAGGATATGCGTAAGTTAATAATCAGTTTCAGCCTTTTGCTGATAGTGGCACTTTCAATGAAAGCTGCGCCAATCTATGGCATTCGAATAGAGAGCGCCGAGAATCCGATAATTATATTCGTAGATGGAGTACAAATTTCTACTCCAACAATGAGTTGCTTTATTGCCAACCTGAGTCCGGGCAATTATCGAATAGAAGCCTATGAGGTAGAATATTTTGGAAGGAATGATTTTGAAAGGAAAAGGAATTTAATCTATCATAATCTAATTTATTTTTCCGGGAATGAGCTGAAAAATATTCGTATAGAGAGCAACTTTCCTACATTGCCTTCTCCTCGAGATAGGTGGACTGGGGCTCACTCAGATAGAGGGGTAATGGATAATAATACGTTTAGTAGTTTTTTATCCGCAGTGAAAGCAGCTCCATTTAAGTCGGATAAGATGGACCTGATTGAGACGGCAGTGCAGACTAGCGCATTCACTATCCAACAATGTAAAAGGTTGGTTGAACTGAATACTTTTGATGATGAAAAAATAGAAATGATTCAGTTGCTTTATCCTCGAATTGTAGATAAACAGAACTTCTTTATGCTGCTTGAGAGCCTATCTTTTATTTCTAGTAAGGATAAGATAAATGATTTTATAAAAGGATATAATAGTAAAGATAACTAAAAAACTGACAGAGATGAAACGAATGATGATTATTCTATTTGCCATCGGGATGACTGCCATGAGCAGCACAAGTATGGCCGCAATGAGCACTGGCAGAGTTCGCCAAGAGACTCGTTTTCTTACTGATAAGATGGCGTATGAGCTAAACTTGAATACCGCTCAATATAATGATGCTTACGAAATCAATTATAATTTCATCTACTCTATTCGTAACACGATGGACAATGTGGTGCGTGGAGAAGAGTGGGCGTTGAACGAATACTATTATTATCTTGACATTCGTAACGATGATTTGCGTTGGGTACTTAATGATTGGCAATACCGTCGTTTTATGAGAACAGATTATTTCTATCGCCCAGTTTATGCCAGTACTAATGGATGGTCTTTTAGAGTTTACATTAGGTATAGCAATCATGCCTTGTTCTATTTCGGTCGGCCAACTCATTACGCCACTTACAGAGGAGCTCACTTCCGTGATCGCTATGATGACGTGAGCTTTTATCGCGGGCGTTACAATCATACTGTATATCGAGAATCTCATAGCGTGAGAGACGACAGAGTTTATCATAACAATCGTCGGGCAGATTTTGGCAGGGTAGACATTCGCCCCAATTCGGATAGAAGATCTGATGGCAGAGACAAGATTTACTCTACTCGTCCAAGTAATGACACTCCATCTAGAGAGAGCAACACACGTCCTTCGTCTCCTACAAATAATAGAGATAGCCGTCGTATGGATGGCGATGGTAACACTAGCAATCGTCGCGAGAACAATAGTGAAACGATCCGCCGTAGTAATCAAGATGTAAAGAGGGATGTTGATAGTAGAAATAATCTTCGTTTAGAGCCTTCGAACAATAATCGTAGTAATGAAACTCCTGCTTCTTCGGGTAGCCGTAGAAATGCAACTGAAACGCGTTCTTCCTCCAATGAAGAGAGTCGTAGCACCGAACGCTCGAGTAGTCGCAGGTCAAACAGTAGTAATGCCCGTAGTGATGAAGGTACTCGTAGTTCGGCTGCCAGTAGGTCTAACTCAAATGAGCGTAGCCAAAGGGACAAATCACCGGAGGTTGAACGCTCGAGTAGCCGCACTCCTTCAAGAAGATAATACCATACAAAGCGTGTTGCTTGAGCACGTTTTTTGTCAAGAGAAGATTTGTACTATATTAACTGGTTAGGTATGGGTGCGAAAGGAAAAAGGTGTTTTTAGGGTAACAATAAGAGAAAAAACTTTTTCATTAGGAGTTATTGCGATAACAAATAAGCAAATGAGTGAAGAGAAACCGTCTTCCGACTGAAAAGAACCGTTCAGATGAGCCATCTGAACGGTTCTCTTGCTTCATCACAAGCGTGCAGACACAAAAAAAGAGAGAAGTTGCAACTTCCCTCTTTAACCCTATTTTAATCTGAATATACTTTATGATTACATTGACGAAGATAATACATTTACTTGCCAAAGTCAAGTGTTTCTGCTTTTTTTTGCTACTTTTGCCGATAGAATAAAAGCATTTAAGGATGAAAAACGTCTTTCTGTTTCTTGTTTTTAGTTTGTTATTTATCTTATTCCCTTCACTTCATGCGCAAGATCAAAGTCGGAACTCCGATAACTTGAATGAGCGTATCAGCTATCTGCGTGCTAAGAAAGATGATGGATATGCATTGAAAGAACTCTCTTTTCTTTATCTGGCAAAGGCTGATTATACAAAAGCCATCTATTTTGCGGAACAGCTCCGTAAATTCGGAGAGACTAAGTCTATTGATTATTTCCGTCTTTATTCTTATATCTATTTGGGGCAGGGAATGATGATGAAGGGCTACGAAAGACCTGCCAAATTTTATCTGAATAAATCTTTGTTATTAGCACAAGAATTAAAAAATGATTCTGCTCTCTGTTCGGTTTACAATGGCTTGGGCCTTTATTCATCGAATATAGAAATGGATTATTATCGATCTATTTCTTATTTCTTTAAAGGAGTGGAAGTGGCTAAGAGAGGAAATAATGAGCAGTTGCAGTCGTTGTTACTTTCCAACTTATCTGGCGTTTATTATCTGATGAATGATACCACAGGGCTTAAGTATGCGTTGGAGTGTTATGAGTTGGGACATAAAAGAAGTGATATATACACCATTATGTCCGGTGCCATGAATTCAGCTTATATGTATTATCTTAAAGGCAACTATGCCGAAGCATCAAAGTATGGCAAAGAGGCAGAATTCATTATGCTCCGAAATGACTTTCATGATCAATCCAATGTGTATAATTTATTGGGCTATATTTCAACTAAACAAGGGGATGATGTGCTTGCACTTAGTTATTTCGAGAAAGCTCTTGAGCTACAAAATCACGCTCAAACATCATCTGTTGTCAATGCATACCTCGGATACTCAAAAGTGCTGATCAACAAAGGAGATTATGACGAAGCCATACCATTGCTTAAAAAAGGTATTTCTATCTCGAATGATAGAAACAGTAGTACATATAGGCATCTTTTATACCAGACTCTTTCTAATTGTTACGAACGGAAACAAGACTATGCCAATGCCTTGGAGTACTATAAGAAGTATCGAGTGGAAAAAGATAGTATATTGACCGAAGAGAAAGAGCGTTCTCTGAATGAACTCAGAATCAAATACGATGTAGAAAAACAAGAGAATGAAATAGCTCATAGCAAATTGCATCTGCTACAAAATGAAAAGAAAGTTCAGTTTCTTACTTTCGGCTTTCTGTTGATTTTTGTTGCGCTCGGCTTTACTTATTATCTTTATATAAGGAAGAATCGTTTGTTTCTTAAGATTGTGGAACAGAATCAGGATGCGATCAGGCGCGAAGAGAACCTGCGTTTTGAGATAAGAAGACTTAAGAATGAGGAACAGAAAGACAAAGTAGATGTCACTGGAAAATATGCGGCATCTTCATTGACCGATGAGAAAACGGTAGAGCTCTATTACCTGCTTAATCAGCTGATGTTAGAAAAAAAAGTGTATAAGGATCACTTTATAACGAAAGAAAAGGTTGCTGACATGCTTAGTACTAACCGTACTTATCTATCTCAAGTAATCAATGAGCAGAGTGGGAAAACATTTACGCACTATATAAATTCGTTCAGAGTGGAAGAAGCTGTTCGTGTTTTGTCCGATGCGAATAACAATATACCACTTAAGGCACTTTCTTCTGAACTAGGTTTTAATTCAATTTCCACCTTCTATAATGTCTTTCAATCAGCCGTCGGCATGCCTCCTTCTCTATATCGCTCGAAGGTTCTTTCCATTCAAAAAGGCAGGCAATAGCCAATTGTACTATCATATTTATTCCAATAACGACAATTGCCGTTATTGGATGCCTGTTTCGAAGATCTTTTTGAATCTTTATTCTTTTATTTGCAATCATTAAATCGTGTTTTGGCTTTTATTCTATAAATACCATAATGATGGGATTTTTGCTAGGGTAGATTTATTCTAGCTTTGAAGGCAAAATAAAACGCTGTAATTTTAGTTAGGAATAAGTGTGTAAAAGGTTTCTTGTTTTAAGTATGATGGTTACTAACAGTAAATGCTAGGTTGATATGAGAAAAAAGATTATTGTTTTATGTGGTATGGTGCTGATGTTATTATCAGGCACTCACGAAGTCTTTGCCCAAAATGTTGGCAGAGCTTCCGGAATAACTGTTCGCGGAACAGTAAGTGATGTAGACGGGGAACCTTTAGTTGGAGCTACGATTAGGATAGCAAACTCAAAAAATGTTTCTTCAGGAGCAATTACAGATATGGATGGGAAATATTCTATATCTGTACCATCGGAATCAGCTGTGCTTGAATTCTCCTTTGTAGGATTTGCTAATCAAGCCTTGAAAGTAGGCACAAGTAGAATCTTGAATATCGTTTTGAAAACTGATGATCAATTACTTGATGAGGTGGTGGTAACAGGCTATCAAACGATTTCAAAAGAGCGGGCTACGGGTGCTTTTTCTAAAGTAAGTGGAGAGAAATTGCAGGAACAACGACTTAATAGTTTGAGCACTTTGCTCGAAGGACGGGTTGCAGGTTATGCAAATGGTCTTGTACGTGGTACTACAACAATGAATGGAGTGACGAACCCACTTTATGTAATTGATGGCTTTCCGGTAGAAAGTACTCGGTATACTCCCCAAGGAAATCTTATCGAGAATATTCCTGATTTGAACATGGAAGATATAGAGAGCATAACTGTGTTGAAAGATGCGGCTGCTGCTTCTATTTACGGTGCGCGTGCAGCCAACGGCGTAGTAGTAATTGTGACAAAGAAAGCATCTAAAGGAAGAACCGAAGTGTCTTTCTCAAGTACCTTCACATTTTCTCCTTATTCCTTTTATAAAGATCGCCTGACCAACTCGGCTGATGTTATTGATCTTGAAAAAGAGTGGGCAGAGAAGAATCCTAATTTGCAGGGAAGTGGTGCTTCATCTTATGCCGCTAATTTATTGAAATACAGAGTTTATACGAACCAAGGTATTACGGCTATCTTGAATGCTTATGCAGGAAACTCAACACAAAATGAAATGAATGCAACACTGAATGCGCTTTCTGCTAAAGGTTATAATTATTATGATGATACGAAGAAATATACCAAAACAAATCCTTTCTATCAGCAATATAACTTAAGTATCGGTAAGGCTACAGAGAAGAATAACTTTAAAGTTTCACTAACTTATAAGAATAATCAATATGAGAATAAGTATTCAGATGATAGTTCTTTTGGGCTGAATATTATTAACTCTACGGATATTACAGATTGGTTGAGACTTGATGTGGGCAGCTATACAAAGTATACCAATGCTACCACTCAGACTTATGACCCATTGTCCCCCGGTTATACTTATATGCCTTATGACGGATTGGTTGATGCTCAAGGAAATCCTTATATTTCTACGGCCGAATCTCGCTATAGTCAGGATATTGTAGATAGAATTAAGACAAATAGACTTTATAGCATGAATATAACTCCGCTGGATGAAATTGGGCGGAATCTGGGAAAGGAAAAAAACTTCTTGAATAGATCATTTGTTAAATTGAACTTCAAATTAACAGACTGGTTAAAATACGAAGCGATGTTTCAGTATGAGTATGGAGTAGATAGGTATAATAAGCTCTCCGATAAAGAGTCGTACAGTGTACGTTCGAAGGTGAATGGCTTGGCTACCGCTTCTGCTAATGGTCAGACAACCTATAATTTGCCTTATGGAGATATTAATTATGATAGACGGCAATACTCGTCTGCTTACGGTTTCCGCCAGCAATTGAATTTTAATAGAACCTTTGCCGGGAAGCATGATTTGGCTATGATTTTGGGATCAGAAATTCGTAGCACAAAATTGGAATACAAGGACGAAATTCAATATGGCTATGATCGTGAAATGCTGAGCTATATTCCTATTGATGCTGCTTCTTTATTGAAAAGGTACAATGGATTGTTGGGAGGGCGTTTTTATTCTTCGGATTTAGGCTTTCAGAAAGAGAACGTTGACCGTTTCGTTTCATTCTATGGCAATGCGGCTTATACATATGATGATAAGTATACGGCTTCAGGAAGTCTTCGTTGGGATCGCTCTAATCTCTGGGGTACCGATTCAAAGTATCAGAATAAACCTATTTGGTCTGTAGGTGCATCTTGGAACATCAATAAAGAAGATTTCTTTCATGTTAGTTGGGTAGATATGCTTAAGTTCCGCCTCTCTTATGGTATTGGTGGAAATGTTGCTAAGAATGCAGCTCCATATTTAACCGCTTCTTATTCTACAAATCCTAATGTTGGTGGTACCAAGGGAACTGTGGGTTCTCGGCCTAATCCTGAGTTGTCTTGGGAGAAAACAACAACGACGAATGTGGGCGTTGACTTCTCTCTGTTTAAGAATCGTTTGAATGGTTCTGTGGAATATTATGATAAGAAGGGAGTAGACCTTTTGGCTAATGCCAACGGGGTACCTACTGAAGGATTTGGGTATTCTACCTATAAAATAAATAACGGAGAGATGACTAATCGAGGCGTAGAATTAAGTCTTTCAGGAGATCTTATTCGCACAAAGGATTTTTTGTGGAATGTAAACTTAATGTATGCATATAATAAAAATAATGTGACTTATGTAAATGTAAAGGCACCTATGTACATTTTACAACTGGATTATCCTTCGTCACATCCACGTGTTGGCACTCCTTATAATTCTATTTATGGCTATAAATGGGCTGGGCTAAATGAAAAAGGTCTACCACAGGTTTATGACGAAAATGGAGAAAAGACAACTACAGCACCAACGAGTCTTGATGCCATTCATGATTTAGGTTCAACCGTTCCTTCTCATACAGGTTCTTTGGGTAGCTCATTGCAATACAAAGATTGGCAAATGTCTTTTATAGTCATTTATCAATTAGGGCACAAAATCAGGAATACAGATTTACCCTATTTGCAAAGTACGTATAACAGTTCGATGGGACAATACATGACATCGATAGGGGCTGTGAACAAGGATATAAAGAATCGTTGGAAGACTGCTGGAGATGAGGCTCATACGGATGTACCGGCTGTGATTTTTGCCGAAAGCTCAGACTATTACTACGGAAGTTATTCGGTGTATTCTTATGCGGACATTAACGTATTAGATGCTTCCAATATTCGTTTAAGCAACATTTCTCTCTCCTATCGTTTGCCACAAACGTTTTGCAAGAAGATCTTTTTGAAGAATGCTCGTCTTCAGTTTAATGTGGAGAATCTTTATACTTTCGCATTTGAGAAAAGGGCGAAGTATCTACTGGGGGGATACAATTCACCTAACTACGTCTGGGGACTTTATTTGAACTTTTAATATTGAAGCAGTAACATTATGAAAACTAAAATATTAACATCTACGCTTTGGGTATTCTTTATTGGGATAAGCGTGCTCTTTTCTTCTTGTGACGGTTTCTTGGGTATTATGCCTAAAGGTGCCAAAACTCCTTCTACCTTAGCTGATTATGAAGCTTTTATCAGGGACGAATATACAAATCAAAGAACAGACATAACGCAAGCGATTCTGTTGCTTAATGATAAGTTTGAAACTGCATCTAATTATAATTACTATCCGCTTTATAAAGCGAATTATTTCTGGGATGAGTCTGCTAATCGTATCGAATTGAATAGTAGCGATGAAGCGACCTATTATAGTGGATATGCAGCTATCTCTAGTTGTAATCTTATTATAAAGAATGCATCGTCTGCAACTGAGGCAACTGATGCCGAAAGAAATGAATTGACAGCGCAGGCCAAAGTCATCAGAACGGTGGTCTACTTTGTTTTGGCAAACTATTATGCGGATACGTATGATGAAGCAACTGCTGCTACTAAATTATCGGTTCCTTTGATTGAAAATGCTGATTTGAATGCATCTTATACGCAAGTAAGTATTCAGCAGATTTATGATTATATGCTTAAAAATTTAGAAGAGGCCTTACCCTATCTGCCTCATGCGGGGGCAACTGTATTACATCCTACGATTGGAGCAGCGTATGCCATGTATGCTCGAATTTATTTACAGATGGGCAACTATGCATTGGCTTTGCAATATGCCGACAAGGCTTTGGTCGAAAATAGTGCTTTATACGATTGGACAGCTTACTATGAAGCCAACAAAGCTCAGATAGAGAATGCAACTTCTTATACGCCTACTACTTCTCCTATGGGAATTGACAATGTGGAAAATTACTATTTCCGTCATGGTAGTAAAGATGGCGCTAGTTCAGAGTTAAAGATACAGGTTGACAGAGTTGCTCGTTTTGAAGCGGGTGATGCCCGTATGGCTGCTCGTTGGAAGCTTGAGAAAATTGGAGTTGACACTTATTATAAAAGTACACTGAGCGGTTTGTTTAACTATGGTGGTCTCACCACTACGGAGGTTTATCTTATCAAGGCAGAGTGTCTGGCTCGTAATGGTAAATATAGTGATGCAATGAGCGCACTGAATACTGTTCGTCAAAAGCGTATTCTTGCAACTGTTTATCAGCCGTTAAGCGCTTCTACGGAGGAACAGGCAATGCAGTATATTCGTCGCACAAAAGAGAATGAATTGATATTCTCTATTGTTCCTTTTGCTGATGCTCGTCGTTTTAATAAAGAAACTAAATATGCCCGTACGTTAAGTAAAGTGGTAGATGGTAAGACATATACGCTTTCTCCTACTTCACATTTGTGGACTATGCCTTTCCCTATGGGAGCTACTAGTAACTCGGGAAATGGAACTCTTACTCAAAATGTAGATAAATAACTAATAAAGATCAATGATGAAATTAAAAATGCTTTTTGGAGCAATCGCTCTTTTTTTTACTTTGTCTTCATGTGCTCAAATTCCTGCCGGAAGCTATCTAATAGAAGGTAAACTGGATGGACTGATGGAAGGTGCATCTTTGGAGTTGCTACCTGGTGCAACTCATAAGGACGAGAAACCTGTGGCTATATCTAAAGTTGGAGCGGATGGAACTTTCTCTTTTAAAGGCAGCGTTCCTTCTCCTCGTATGTTTTATCTCCATGTGGCTGATTCATATGGACTTTTTAAACTGGTAATAGGTAACAATAAAATTGAAGTGTCAGGTCAAGTTTCTGTTACTGATAGGGAGGGCCGGAAGGTTTATGACTTTTCAAAAGTTAGTGCTAAAGGTAGCGCTGTCCATGATGAATATTTGAAGAAGATAGCTCCTCGTGCTGCTCTTGATACTACCTATCAGAATTATCATAAAAAGTATGAGGTTGTATTTAAAGCGATGCAAATGGCTAGAGAGATGAAGAACAAAGCGGCATATGATTCAATTGCCACTTCACCTGCCGGTCAGGCATTTAACAATGCGAAAAGGCTTTCTTCGATTCGGTATCATCTATTTCAAATGCAGTCATTTTGAGTAATAAAGACTCATGGTGGGGCCCTTTGCTAATGATGGATGTTATGAGTTATTTAACTGAAAATGAGAAAGCTACCTATGAAAAGTTTTCTCCAGATGCAAAAGACAGTTATTATGGCAAGCTTGTTAAAGAGGAGCTGTATCCTGTAGGTTTTGTCGGTAAAAAGGCACCTGCTTTTGTTGTTATCGATGGACTAGGAAAAGAAGTGAAGTCTGCGGAACTAATGAAAGGGAAGAAATATATTCTAATTGATTTTTGGGCTTCGTGGTGTAATCCTTGTCGTAAGGAGATTCCGAATTTGAAGAATTTATATGGAAAATATGCTTCAAAGGGATTGGAAATAATTAGTATCTCTATAGATAAAAAGGAGGCTGATTGGAAAAAAGCAATGGACGAAGAAAAGCTTCCTTGGCTTAGTTTTTTGGATAAAAAAGATATATCAACCTTCTATAAAGTGAAATTAATTCCGGCTGTTTTTTTAATCGATGAACAGGGAATAGTCTTGAGCGACAAACTCCGCGGAGAAGAGCTTGCCACCAAACTGGAAGAATTGTTTCGTTAATTCTCTCCGGCGTTAACTATTACGCTGTCTTTAGTAATTGATAGATCATTGCGGGCCGGGCCTGTAATCTTTATGTCGGGGCGGATACTATCCGCCTCGGCTTCGTTTAATAAGCCTTTGGCTTTGAGCCTTGCTGCAATGAGCCGATAATATCCTCCCAAGTATTCTTTTAGCTTCATGTCTGAAGTAAATGAACTACGGAAATGTTTTGGTTTTGGGATGATGGAGGCCAGAAAAATACTTTCTTCTGCCGATAGCTGAGAGGGACGTTTGTTGAAGTAATAGGTTGAAGCCTCTTGTATACCATAGATGAGTGGACCCCATTCGGCTATGTTCAGATAAACTTCGTACATGCGGTGCTTGGAGGTTAATCCTTCGGTTTCGATGAGCCATACAATCAGTGCTTCTTCCAGTTTGCGGGCAATATTCTTACGACGGTTTAAGAAAACGTTCTTAACCAATTGCATGGTGATGGTACTGCCTCCACGGGCAAAACGCTTCACCTTCAGATCGTGAATGAGTGCTTCGCGCATGGGGCCGGGTAAGAAGCCTTTGTGGTAAAAGAAAGCCCCGTCTTCACTCTGTAGAACAGACATCTGCAGCAAGGGCGAAATACTGTCGAGTGGGGTGAAGTGTTCATAAGAAGGACCAATCGTAAATGTACGTACGGGTGCTCCATTTTCATAAGCGGTGTAGGTGAATTCCTGCGACATCTTGCTTAAATTAGTGGTACCATACTTCACGATGTGGAAATCTTTGTGACGAAGTTCTGATTCAAACTTTAGACTGTCTAGTCGGGCAAAGTCCACATCAAGCAGGAAATGATAGGCCAGCGATCCACTGGCTTGGAGGCCTTCCAGATTAGAAAATAGTCCTTTAGGCAAAGAACTGAAGAGCTCGTCGGCAGGAAACCAAGATTTGTTTACGGAGGCAGTGAAGTGCCATTTTTCTTGCTGTTTTTGAGCTCGCAGGTAAGGATGGAATTGGATTTTGTTGAAGCCTGCGGTACTGGTGCTGTCTAATTCGATATAGTTGCTTCCCACATTGATACGATAGGTTAACCGTCCATGGTCAAGGTTGATAATATCGGGTGAGAGTGCTTGGTGATACAGGCTTAACCCACAAATTTCAGCTTTACCACTTAGTGCTATTTCGCTACTGCTTATTGTTTCTTTATTGAGACTGTAGGCCAGTGTGTCGAACATCACTTCGGCTTCGAGTCTGCGAGTGAGGTAGGGAAGTAGTATTTTTTTTCTTTCACGTGAGTAAAGTTCGGCTTGCAATACATGGTGTGATCGATTTAGTTCTCCACGGGTAGCCCATCTTTGGGAGGTGTTATTCTCTCGCACATTTATATCAGAACGGAAACGGTTCTCTTTTATGATCAGTGAAGGAATGTTTACGGAAACAAAGTTACTGTCTCTTCGTTGTACGATGTTTAGGTGGCTAATCTCTCCGTTCTCAGGTAAAAGATTGAATGCCAATTCTGTTAACTCATCGACTTGCTTGGCGTAGTTACTTTGTTTGTTTTCTGTCGTATTTTCATTTGTTTTCTTACGGAAAAGGAAGTCGTAGTTGGCTATTGAATCCTTTTTCGTGAAGTAAATACTCAACTTATCTATGCGTACATTTTGCACTTCCACATCACCTTCAAGTAGTGCCCAGAGGCTGAAGCGTACACCCATCGATTGCATATTCAGAAGTGTATCTCGTCCAATAGGAACGATGGAAAGACCTTTTACGCGTATATTGTTCATTCCCTCCATCTTCAAAGAACGATATTTAATGGATAGCCCGTATTCTTTTTCTGCAGCAGATGTTTTTTTGTTTACCATCATCCTTAGTAGGCTGTTGCGGCCCAGATAAATTCCGATTGCTGCTAACATTAGTATCGTTACAATGATAATGGCAGTCAAGATGATATTCTTTTTTCTTCTTTTGTTCATCATTTATTTGATGTCTTTGCAAAGTACTCCTATTTGTGATACGTACACGAAACGTATCATAAATAGGAGTTGCAAAGTTATATAAATTTGACTAGGCTATGTCTGGAAGGAGGGATAAATCTCTTGATGATTTTAGACCTTTAAGAAATAAGAGGCAAACGGGCATAAAAATAGCGGTCAGCGATGAATAATCAAGATGTATTATCCATTGTTCGCTGACCGCTGATCGCTGATCGACACACATTATAGTTTAGTACCTATTGAATGGGCTTTCCTTTATAGAAGTCTAATATTTTAGTGCGGAAGATGTAGTCGTATTTTGCTTGAATGCGGTCAGATAGAGCTTTCATCAGATTTAGTTTTGCTTCATTATACTCTACTGAAGTAGCCTTTCCGTTCTCTAATTTTTGACTCATTAGGCGGAAAGATTCTTGATTAGCATCTACTGCTATGGTACTGGAATTGTATTTACTTTCGGCTGCCACAGCACTATACCATGCCTGCTGAATTTCTTTATAGAGATTTTTTTTCGCATTGTCAAGTTGCAAAGAATAATTCAACTGTTGCAAACGGGCTGTGCGTATGCGATTGCGAGTCTCAAAGCGATTGAATAACGGAATGCTGAGACTAAAGCCGATGGACTTGCTTAGATTATTATTCAACTGTTTGCTGAAGCTGCCATCATCCGCTTTCCCATTTACAGTGTAGAAGCGACTTCCTAGTCCGGCCTCAAAAGATAGTTGAGGATAATATCCGCTCTGTGCAATGCGAATACTTTTTTCACTACCTTCTAGCCGGTATTGTGCTGCCAGAATTCCCGGTTTAGTTGCCATAGCCTGTACGTAGATGTCATTGGGTGGAGTAATGGGTACAAATGTTGGATTAGCATCGGGGAAATCCAAAGTAAAGCCTTCGGGAGTGGGTAACTCTAGTAGCTGGCTTAACTCTAGTAATGATAAGCGGTAGTTGTTGTCAGCTTGTACGTAACTTAATTCGTCTTGCGCTATGCGAGATTTGGCTTCGGCAACTTGAGCTACTGACGATTTTCCCTGCTCGGCTAATTTTGTAATACGCGCATATTGTTCTTTACTGAGTGTGACTTGTTCTTGCGCAACTTTCAGGAGTTCCTGATTAAATAATACTTGTAAGTAGGACGAAGCTACGTTCACGGATAGATCCTCTTTGGCCTTCTCTAGATCTTCCATATCTGCTTTGAGGTTAAGCTTTGATAAGGCATATTGGTTAGGCAACTGCATGCCGGTAAACAATGGCACATTCGTACTTAAATTAAAGCTAGAATTGGCACTATTAGCCTTACTGTACGAGTTGTTTGCAGGAGATGGATTACGTCCCCAGCTGAAATCTTGGTTTGCTCTTCCACTTAGGTTCGGTAGTCGTGCCCACTTTGCTGTGTTTACATCCACCTTCTGTTGCTCCGCCGTATTTTGAGTTTGAAGTACGGATACATTGTGCTCAATGGCATAATCAATGCATTGGCGCAGACTCCACGCTTCCTGAGCATGTATGGCGATAGAAGAAAGTCCTATTGCCATAACAATTGTTATTATCTTTTTTTTCATACTTGTTCTGTTAGCCGTTCTTATTTCTTCTTGTCCTTATCGGTTTTCTCGGCACCACGTACCTTTTCTTTGATAGTAAGCCCTTTCTTGATTTCAAGCTTGATGCCGTTGCTTAAACCGGCAACAACTCTGCGGCGGATGAATTTTTGTTCGGGAACACTGTCTGTCATTACCCAGACAAAAGTACTGTCTCCGCTAAATTCAACTGTACTTTCGGGTACAGCTAAAACCTTTGATACACGAGCTAATACAATTTCAGCATTGGCAGAATAACCGGAACGTATCTCCACAGAATCGGGAACACGGATAGCTGCTTTGATTTCGAATTGGTTAGCTCCGTTTTCCTCTACACCTTTTGGTGAGATATATTCAAGCGTAGCATCGAACTTGATATTCTGCAATGCTCCGATTGTGAGCTTGATGGGCATACCTTCATGAATACGGCCTACTTCTGTTTCGTCTATTTTACCGCGGAAGATGAGATCATTCATATTGGCAACAGTAGCAATGGTAGTACCGTCATTAAACGTGTTACTCATGATCACAGAGTTACCGGCTTTCACAGGAACATCAAGAACTAGACCGTCGATGGTTGAACGAATCATCGTATTGCTGTATGAGGCACTTTTCTTTGTGATACCTTCTTTAATGATATCAAGTGCATCTTTGGCGCTCTCTTCTTCTTCTTTAGCTTGTTTAAATGTAAGCTGGCTCTTTTCATAGTCTTCGCTGCTGATCAATTTGTCCGCATAAAGCTTTTTCATACGGTTATAATCCGTTTGAGTTTGCTTTAAATTGATTTCAGCTAAACGTAATCGACTCTCGGCACTGTTTAGTTGGCCCATTTCTGGAATTACTTTTACTTTAGCTATAATTTCTCCTTTTTTAACCGTTTGTCCGGCTTCTTTGTACACTTCGGCTACAATACCCGATATTTGAGGCTTGATAAGAATCTCGTCTCTTGGCTCCACTTTTCCGGTTGCTACTGTGGTTTTTTCCAAATCAGTTATTTCGGAACTTACAATTTCGTACTGTTTCACTTTGGGCTTGGATTTACTGTACAGGAATATAAATGTTCCTATGAATATGACAGCTATCACTACCAATGATGCGATTTTAAGATACTTTTTCATCGTTGCTTATTTTATTAATTTATCATTTTCCTTTTTATAGCTTTTCGTTCTGAAAGAAACAACTTGCTTCTTAATCATTCATCTCTGATGGCTTCAATCGGTTTAATGGCCATAGCTCTGTATGCCGGAGCTAACCCCGCTAATAGTCCCAGTGTAATTAAGAGTGCACAAGTTCCTATCGCCATCCAAAAGCTGACCTGAAAATGTGCATTGTATGTTCCTGAAGCATTGATCCCTATTTCAGCAGCCTGCAATATGAGTACTCCGAATGAAATACCAGCCATACCCGCTACAGCCGTGAGCACGACACTCTCGGATAGAATCTGTTGTAGGATATCTTTGGGACGTGCACCGATGGCACGTCTAATGCCTATTTCGGTCGTGCGCTCTTTTACGGTTACCATCATGATGTTACTCACTCCGATAGCTCCTGCTAATAGGGTACCCAGCCCTACCATCCAGATAAGCATGCGAATGCCGGAAAACAAATTGTCTACCATTGAGAACATCGCTTCGGCATTGAGCAACATCACAGCCTGCTTGTCGTTTGGGCTAATGTAATGTGCCTCTTTAATAACTTTCTCTACCTGATCTTGTAAATCAGTTATTTTAATTCCGGGTTTGGCTGTAATGCAAGCAAGATCTATATTCTTTCCGAAGTTATAGGCCTGCTGCATGGTGGTGAAGGGAAGTACGATGCTTTCGGACGCATTGCCATTAATGTTAATGTTACCTTCCGAAACACAAACTCCGATAATGCGATAGTAGATGCCGTCTACTCGTACAAATTGCCCGCAAGGATTTTCTCCTTTCTTAAATAATTCTTCGTACACACGTTTGCCTATACTACAAACTTTCCTTTGTTCCAGAATATCTACGTCATTAATAAAGCGTCCGTAACGCATCTCTTGAGTTTCGATCTTATCGTAATCGGGATATAATCCTTTCACTATGCAGGAGCTTTTTTTATCTCCATACAAAGCGAGTGCTCCCCATTTATTAATTGTGGGAGTAATCACATCAATATCTGAAACGGCACGACGCAAACGACCGATATCTCCATTATCCAGACTCCAGTCTCGTCCTTTGCGAAACCCTTTGTAAGGTTCACCTGTTTTTTGAGGCCAGACGAAACATGAATTGGTGGCAAACCCTTCAAAGTTGGCCTTCATCATATCCTGCATGCCTTGCCCTCCACCGATGAGGGCGATTAACATGAATATACCCCAGAATACGCCAAAGGCAGTAAGTAGGCTTCGGGTTTTATTTCTTGTGATGGTGAGGAGTATTTCCTCCCATGTATCAATATCGTATTTCATATCTTGTTATTGAACTATTGAACTGATTAAATACGTAGTTATTCCGCTCTTAAAGCTTCAATCGGTCGAATACTCACTGCTTTTCGTGCAGGGAAGAAGCCTGCGAGCGTTCCTGCAATGATTAGAGTGAGTGTAGCCTGAATAGCGACTTTTACATCTACTGTAGGATTTAAGAAAACTGTCTCCTTCCATAGCCCTGTATCCATGGTCTGATTTCCTGCTACTGCATTCATATACTCTGTAACCCCGATACCCGCTACCATTCCGATATATCCGAATATAGTAGTAATCACTATACTCTCAATGATAATCAGCCATAAGATAGAAGAGGGTTTAGCCCCTAATGCTTTTCGGATACCAAATTCTCGGGTACGTTCTTTTACAGTGATAAGCATAATGTTACTTACTCCCACAATTCCGCTGAGTAACGTGAAAACACCAATAATCCAGATAGCTGTACGAAGAATGCTGGAAGCTGTTTGCTGTTGCAGGTACTGAGTGAATCTGTTCCATATCCAGATGGCGCTGTCGTCCAGTGGATCAAAACGATGGTGAGCGCCGATTGCTTTGCGGTATTGCTTTTCAAAGTCTGTATTCAAGTCCTCTGTATCCAGCCCTTTAGTTGTGAAAATGAGATTGTTAATCTTATCTCCTTTATTATAGATAAGTTGTAAGGTGGTGAATGGCAGATATGCTTCGCGAGCGTCACGGTCGCCCTGATCGGTATATAATCCCACTACCTGATAGGCGGTACCGTTCCCTATAATGAACTTCCCGATAGGATCTTCTCCTTTTGGAAAAAGAATCTCGGCGGTTTTGGTATGCAGGATGATCACTTTTCGCCTCTCTTTAATATCTAATTCGTTAATAAAGCGTCCACCGGCCGATTTCACTGTTTCTACTTCAGTATAGTTGGCAAAAACCCCGTTAAGCGTCATGCTAACGTACTCGGTTCCACGACTCAGCGTTACATTACTTTGTCTTACAGTAGCTCCGGCACTGATCACATTTTTTGAAAAATTCCTGCTAGTGATGCCTAGATCTTTATTATTCAGTTGTATTTGACGTCCCTGCTGTAGCCCGTCGTACGTTTTGGTCGTTGATCCCGGAAATATTTTGATGGAATTCATGGACATGCTCGATGATGACTCTTCGAAGGCATGTATTATCCCATTTCCTGCACCCAACAGCACGATAAGCATGAAGATGCCCCATGCCACAGCAAACCCGGTCAGGAATGTTCGCAGTTTATTGCGCTTGATCGTGCCATATATCTCTTGCCAAATATCAATCATAAATGTTTGGGGTATTTATCTTATTTCATGAATCCGTTCTGCCCGAAGGGAGATGCATCATGGTTTTCGTTCTTCTCTATTCTCTCGATGATTCCGTCTTTGAGGCGGATGATCTTATTCGTCTGATTGGCTACACCGCTTTCATGCGTTACCACGACAATGGTCATTCCACTATCATGTAGTTGTTTCAGGATGCTCATCACTTCCACGGAAGTTTTGCTGTCAAGTGCTCCGGTAGGTTCATCCGCCAGAATAATTTGCGGTTGAGAAATCAGAGCGCGAGCGATAGCAACACGTTGCTTCTGTCCTCCACTCATCTCATTGGGCATGTGATGTGCCCAATCTTTCAACCCTAACCGGTCTAGGTACTCCATCGCAAGTATATTCCGTTTTTTGCGGCTTATCCCTTGGTAAAACAGTGGTAAAGCCACGTTTTCCACTGCATTCTTGAAGGAGATCAGATTAAATGACTGAAAGATGAAGCCAATCATTCGGTTGCGATATTCCGCAGCCTTCGTTTCGCTCAAATTCTTGATTAATACATCATTTAGGTAATAATCTCCCGTATCGTAATTATCCAATATGCCAAGTATATTGAGCATTGTAGATTTACCCGAACCGGAAGTACCCATGATGGAAACAAATTCTCCTCTCTCTATATCAAGGTTGATGCCTTTAAGCACATGAAGCGGTGCTCCGTTGTGGTAGGTCTTGTTAATGTCTTTTAAGTGTATCACTGTTTCGTCGATTTAGTTTCATATTTCTTATGGTTTGTTATATTAGACGCACGCAAGGTGTGAAAAGTTGCAGCAGGGGTGAACTTTTTTAAAAAAAGATTTTGCGAACTCAATCTTCTTTGCGTAATTTGTGAACTATAACTAACCCTTTAATAAAGTATCATGAATTCTAACATGGAGAAACCCTACGTTGTAGGTATTGACATTGGCGGTACAAACACCGTATTTGGTATTGTTGACGCACGCGGAAGCATTCTGTCGAGTGGTTCGGTAAAAACACAAGCTTATTCGGCCATAGGTGATTATGTGGACGAGGTTTGCAAGAATCTTCTTCCTCTCATTGTTGCTCAAGGCGGAGTGGAGAAAATAAAAGGTATCGGCATTGGTGCACCTAACGGCAATTATTATAGTGGGACAATTGAGTTTGCTCCCAATTTGCCTTGGAAAGGCATTATTCCGTTGGCTGCTTTGTTCGAAGAGAAGTTGGGTATCCCTACTGCTTTGACAAATGATGCCAATGCGGCTGCTGTAGGTGAAATGACTTACGGTGCAGCTCGCGGGATGAAAGACTTTATAATGATAACTTTAGGCACAGGTGTAGGTAGTGGTATTGTTATCAATGGCCAAGTAGTCTATGGACATGATGGATTTGCCGGAGAACTGGGACATGTTATCATGCGTCGTGGTGAAACTGGCCGTTTGTGTGGTTGTGGACGTAAAGGTTGCTTGGAAGCATACTGTTCGGCTACCGGTGTGGCTCGTACAGCACGCGAACTTTTAGCTGCCCGCACAGATGCAAGTTTGCTTCGTAATATTCCTTCGGAAAATATTAGTTCTAAAGATGTGTATGATGCTGCTGTGCAAGGTGATAAATTAGCTCAGGAGATCTTTAATTTTACAGGAACATTGCTTGGGGAAGCTCTAGCCGATTTTATCGCCTTTTCTAGTCCCGAAGCTATCATTCTTTTTGGTGGATTGGCTAAATCCGGAGATTACATCATGAAACCCATTCAGAAAGCTATTGACGAGAATATTCTTACGATCTTTAAAGGTAAAGCGAAATTACTTGTTTCCGAATTAAAAGATTCTGATGCTGCTGTACTTGGTGCAAGTGCATTGGCTTGGGAGCTGAAGTAAAAGAGAGTACAAGTTACCACTAAAATAGATATGTCCATGTAAATGCTGCATTAGCATTGTGCATGGACATTTTTTCTGTCCCTTAGGAACAAAAAAAGGAAAAATCTAATAAGATCTTTCCTTTTTTTATCTCGAATTGGATATTGCGGCTATGATTAGCGAACAACTCTTTTTTCTTTGATTCTAGCTTTCTTACCAGTAAGAGCGCGTAAGTAATAAAGTTTAGCGCGACGTACTTTACCAATTTTGTTCACTTCTATGCTGTCGATAGCTGGTGATTCAAGTGGGAAAATTCTCTCTACTCCAATTGTTCCTGACATTTTACGTACTGTAAAACGTTTCTTTTCTTGGTGGCCTGAAATCTTGATAACAACTCCGCGGTACAACTGTACGCGTTCCTTGGTACCCTCAATGATACGATATGCTACTGTTACAGTGTCACCCGCTTTGAAGCTGGGATGTTGCTTTCCGGTAGCAAATGCTTCTTCTGCAATTTTAATTAAATCCATTGTTTGCTATTATTAAATTGTTTCATCGATACAACGCAACATATCAAGTAACTCTCTTCTTTGACAGCGATTGCGCGAAAGCGGTGCAAAGGAACGAACTTTTTATCAGACAGCCAAATATTATTAGTAATATGTTACAGGTAGTGTGGTGTTACAAGCTGAAAAAAGTATAGACAAAAGATAAGTGATCTAAATATGGTAGGCTGAGATAACTGCATCAAACATAAAATGTTATATTTGTGCCACTATTAAACATCGAATATGAAACAAGCTTATTTAAAATGTCTATCGGGAGTTGCTTTAGTAGGCCTCCTTCTTCTGTCTTCTTGTCATTCTCCTTATCAATTATCGAAGGTAGAAGGAAGCAAAATTGAGATATCATCCAAATGGGATCTTCATCCTGATGAGGATGCCGTAAGCATATTGGCACCTTACAAAGCGCAGATAGATAGCATAATGACTCCTGTCGTAGGAAAGAGTGCAATGGACATGAAAGCAGCTCGTCCGGAAAGCTTACTTTCTAACTTGGTAGCTGATGTGTTACGCAATGCGGCGGAACCCTATTTGGGTCATCCGGCAGATGTGGCTGTGACTAATGTGGGAGGCTTACGTAGTTCTATGAGTGCAGGCAATATCACTTTTAGTAATATTTATGAGATTCTACCATTCGAAAATTCTCTTTGCATTGTTACTTTGAAAGGTTCTAATCTTAGAGCCCTGATGGAAAATATTGCAGGTGCGGGAGGTGAAGGTGTGAGCAACGTACGCTTGGAGATCTCTGCGGAAGGCAAACTAATCTCCGCTACGGTAGGCGGCAAAGAGATAGACGATCAACGTCTCTATGAAGTGGCTACTGTCGATTATCTGGCCGAAGGCAATGATAAGATGCTGGCTTTTCTGAAGGGAGAGAAGAAAATTTGTCCGGAAGGAGCTACAATAAGAAATATTTTTCTGAGTTATGTAAAAAAGGAAACTGCTGTCGGTAAAGAGATAACTTCTGTGCTTGACGGTAGGATTACAATAAAGTAAAAAAGAGGAATCAATGAATAAAAATCAAGATAAAGAAAAAATGAGAAAAGAGACTTTCTCCTCAAGTTGTAGTCCGGTTATATTGATTGGACTTTTACTGTTTCTTTCGCTCTCAGCTGTTGCACAACGAACGAAAACCATTACTATTCTGCATACGAATGATACGCATAGTCGCATTGAACCGATTGAGGCTAACTTTCCCGATACTCGTCTGGCAGATAAAGGAGGTTTTGTACGTCGTGCCACGTGTCTTGACAAGGTGCGTGAAGACAAACCTGATTTATTATTGTTTGATTGCGGGGACTTTTCTCAGGGTACCCCTTACTATAATATGTTTAAAGGGGAGGTAGAAATTAAACTCATGAATAGCATGGGCTACGATGCCGGTACAATTGGTAATCATGAGTTTGACTTCGGACTCGACAACATGGCGCGTTTATTTAAGATGGCTGATTATCCCATTGTTTGTGCGAATTATGGGGTAGAAGGCACTGCGCTCGAAGGTTTGGTGAAGCCGTATGTTATCATCAAACGAGACGGACTGAAAATTGGTGTTTTTGGTCTTAGCCCTAAAATGGAGGGGCTGGTACAAGCGAATAAATGCGAAGGCATAGTCTATAAAGACCCTATTAAAACGGCGAATGAACTGGCTGCTTTCTTGAAGAAAGAAAAGAAGTGCGATGCAGTGATTTGTCTTTCACATTTGGGTTATAAACCTTCATCGGACGATAATCCTGCTTGTGATATTAATTTAGTTCATCAGACCAGTAATATTGATGTCGTTTTAGGTGGGCACTCGCATACGTTTCTTGAACAGCCGGCAATTTATGTGAATGCTGTCGGCAAGAATGTTCCTATTTCTCAGATGGGGAGTAGAGGTACCTTTGTAGGGCGTATGGACTTAATCTTTGAAAAGAAATAAAGAATTAAACCCCTGTCGAGGGGCTAAATAAAGAAGAATGAATAGAAAGTTATTAAACCTCTTATTGCTCTTATTACTTGCATTTTTTGTTTCATCACAAGTTACTGCTCAGGTTGAGCCTTTGCTTTTGTATAAGCTCAAACAAGATCAAAAGTGTAAGCAATGGGTGGAGTCTCAACTTCAGCAGATGAGTTTAAAAGAGAAGGTGGGGCAACTTTTTATTTATACCATTGCGCCTGATCGCGGTAAAAAGAATATGGCGCTACTTAAAGATGTTGTGCGTACTTATAAGGTGGGTGGATTACTTTTCTCCGGAGGTAAAGTGGATAATCAGGCTATTGTGACCAATCAGGCGCAACGCATGGCCGATATTCCGTTAATGATAACTTTTGATGGTGAGTGGGGGTTGTCAATGCGATTGAGAGGAACGCCCGTCTTCCCCAAAAACATGGTGCTGGGTTGTATCCAAGATGATCGGTTGATCTACGAATATGGGCAGGAAATGGCCCGTCAATGTAGAGAGTTGGGTGTACAGGTTAATTTTGCTCCGGTAGCAGATGTGAATATCAATCCCAGAAATCCGGTAATCAATGTGCGTTCTTTTGGCGAAAATCCAAGAAAGGTGGCTAATAAGGTGATAGCGTATGCTTCTGGTTTGGAAAGTGGTAAGGTTCTTTCTGTAGCTAAACATTTTCCGGGACATGGAGATACCGAAGTAGACTCTCATAAAGCACTACCTGTATTACCTTTCAGCAGAGAACGGTTGGATAGTGTCGAACTTTATCCTTTTAAGGAATTCATTCGGGCCGGTCTGAGTGGAGTCATGGTGGGGCATTTGCAAGTTCCTGTATTTGATCCCGTAGGAGGGCTGCCTTCTTCACTTTCACACAACATTGTTTATGATTTGCTCACTGAAGAGTTAGCGTTTAAGGGACTCATCTTTACCGATGCATTGGCCATGAAGGGAGTTTCTTCTGCTGAAAATGTCTGCTTACAAGCTTTAAAAGCAGGTAATGATATTGTGCTTGCTCCGCGCAATCTGAAGCAGGAAATTGAGAATGTATTGTTGGCGATAAAGAAAGGCGAGTTTAGCGAAAACGAGATTGAAGAACGATGCCGCAAAGTGCTCATGTATAAATATGCTTTGGGCCTGAATCGCCAACCCACGATTAGGCTTGCCGGGCTAGAGAAGAGAATCAATACACCCCAAACTCGTGATCTGATACGCCGCTTGGATTTGGCTGCCATCACGGTACTGAGTAATAAACGTGATGTATTGCCGCTCCATCCTGATGTGAAGCAAGTGGCATTACTGAATGTGGGTAAGTCCGATGGTCTTGATGTTTTTGCCAAACAGTTGTCTAAATACACCTCTGTGAAACAATTTGAACTGGGACGAAAGATGTCCGACTCGGCACAATCTTTGCTGCGTGATTCGTTGTCGCAATATAAACGAATCATTGTCTCGGTAACCGAAATGCGTTTAGCTTCTTATCAATCATTCTTTGCTAAATTTGCGCCGAAAGTTCCGGTGATCTATGTCTTCTTCACTCCTGCTAAACTGATGTTGCAGATTCACCGGGCGGTCTCGGTTGCTTCATCTGTGCTGTTAGGGCATTCTCTGGATGAAGATGTTCAGGAGCGCATTGCCGATGTGTTGTTTGGCAAAGCTTCGGCAGATGGACGCTTGTCTGCCGGAATCGGTGGATTGTTTGCAGCTGGTGATGGTATTACACTCACTCCATCTACTCCCTATCACTTTATTCCCGAAGAATATGGCATGCGTTCCCAAGTTCTCAATCGTATTGATACGATCGCTACTCAGGGAATCTTTGCCGGAGCTTATCCGGGTTGTCAGGTAGTAGTGCTAAAAGATGGAAAAACGATGTATGACAAATCTTTCGGTACCTATACGTATGGCAGTGAACGTAAGGTAGGAGCGAACGATATGTATGATCTTGCTTCTTTATCAAAAACGACGGGAACACTCTTGGCTGTGATGAAGCTGTATGACAAAGGACGTTTTAGTCTGTCGGATAAAATATCGGATTATCTTCCGTTCTTGCAGCGAACGAATAAAGCCAAGATTACCATTCGGGAGTTATTGCTCCATCAGTCCGGTTTACCTTCAGGATTGGTGTTCTATCAGGATGCTATTGATAAGAAGAGTTATAGCGGTAGCTTGTTTAGGCCTCAGAAAGACGCTCTTCATTCAGTTCAGGTTGGACCGAAAACTTTTGCACAGCCGAACTTCCGCTTTAAAGAGGGGCTGACTTCAACTGTAGGCGGTGGTGATTATACTTTGCATGTGTCTGATAGTCTTTGGTTGCATAAATCGTTTAAAGGTGTGATGCTAAAGAAGATAGCCGATGCACCACTTAAAGGAAAGAAGTATGTATATAGTTGTTTGGGCTTCATCTTGTTGCAACAATTGGTGGAACAACTCACCGGCATGCCTTTGGACGAATATCTGGCGCATGAATTTTATGAGCCGATGGGCTTGGAGCATACAGCTTATTTGCCTTTACGCTCTTTCCATAAGGAAAATATTGTTCCTTCAACGATAGACGGATTCTTACGCAAATCGACCTTGCAAGGATATGTGCACGATGAATCAGCTGCTTTTCTTGGAGGTATCTCCGGCAATGCGGGACTTTTCTCCACAGCTCGTGATGTAGCTCGCGTGTATCAGATGATACTTAATGGAGGTGAACTCGACGGACAACGTTATCTGAGCAAAGAAACTTGTTTGCTGTTTACTACAGAGACCTCTACTATCAGTCGCCGTGGCTTAGGATTTGATAAACCCGATTCGGAGGATGTGGGAAGCAGTCCTTGTGGTCCTTCTGCACCTGCTTCGGTGTACGGGCATACAGGATTTACTGGTACATGTGCTTGGACAGATCCCGAAAATGGTTTGGTGTATGTGTTCTTGAGTAATCGCACTTATCCTGATGCGTGGGTCAATAAACTTTCGAAGTTAGAGATTCGTGAACATATTCAAGAGGTGCTTTATCAAGCATTGATAAAGCAGGAGTAAATTCTCCTCCCAGGGAAAAATACGTTTTACTGTCACATCTATCACAAAAAGTGCTAGATCTGTTTGCTGTAAGCATTTGTATAGTGTGATAGTAAAATATGTCTACCACGATTTAGGCTGTTTTACTATCACCTTTGGCCTTTTACTATCACGTTTTACCCAAAGTTCTTCTCTTTTTTCACTTAAATGCATCTCGATTGAGAGTACATCTTGTCTTTCCTGGGAAGTGTAGTTTCATTAGTTTTGTGTGCTATAAAACTTTTGTTTTCACACCTGAAAACTAATCGTTTCAACGTGTTAAACCTTTTGTTTCAACGTACGAAAACTTTCGTTTCATCACTAGAAACGAAAATTAATCTTCTTCTCTCTTAGCGAATATCGGCTGTAACAGTTCAGGAATCGTTACTTTGTCACACTTCAAGTCTTTTAATTGCTTTTCTCCGGCCACTGTCAGGTTGAAAAACATCTGGCGTTTATCACTTTCGCCTAGTGCACGTTCTATTAATCCCTTTTCCTCAACAGAACGTATAACCTTTGAAGTGTGGGATGTTTTCATTTCGGTTCGTCCGGCTATGGCAGTAGAAGTTAATGGTCTTTGTGCTTCGTTTAGTGTGCAGAGAACCATCGCTTCATTGAGCGAGATTTGATATGTTTTTTCAAACTCCTCCTCAAAAGAAGAGATAGCTTTGCAGATATCTCGCATGGTGCATATTGATTTCATGTTTGCTCGTCTTAAGATAATATCAGTTTTTATAGAATAAAGAGTTAACGCTCGTCGGTTGTATAATGTTTACATGTTATAGCCATTAGTAATCAAATAGATTACAATGTGAGCTCCCTTGGAAATTGGCTTCAAAGTTACGCAAATATTTTATATTGCTGATAGCTCTACTATAGAAATCGCCTGAAAGGGGGGGATTCAGTGATGATGATAAATCCTTGATTGATGAATTATTCAGCGAAGTGTTGCAGTTTGAATATCTTTTTTTAATATCTTTGTATATAATCTAATAATGCTCTTCACGCATGAAGAAACACTTAATCATTCTTTTCCTATTCTTGTTTACGCCAATATGTGGTAATGCTTCAAGCGCAAACCGGAAGATTTTATTATGTAAGCAAAGACTTATCAAATAGTCTTTTTTCTTTTGTCTGAAGGTAGAGATGGCTGTTATTCATCGGAGGAACAGCGCATCAGAGCAGGTATTTCTGAATCAAACGAAACAGCTACAGGAGGCTACTTCTATTCAATAAAAATAAAAAATATGAGAAAAACAAAAAGAGCGATATTGCTTATGTTGATATTCATTGCAGGAGCTTGCTCCGGTAGTGAGACAACAGAAAAAAAGGTTGTGACAGATGATGTTGTGGGGGAAGAGACTTGGACAATTCATCGAGGGATTAATTTAAGCTACTGGTTATCTCAAAATTTTCAGGATGCTAATAAATATCCATATGGAAATATTAGTCGTTATGCGAGGATAAATGAAGCAACGATAAAGTTAATTGCAGATGCTGGATTTGATCATGTCAGATTTCCGCTTGATGAAGTGGAGATGTGGAATACGACCCGGATGCCCTATGTCACTTCTTTCGATTTAATGCATAAAGTAATTGGATGGTGTATCAAGTATAAATTGAGAGTTCTGGTGGATTTGCATATTATCCGATCTCATAATTTTAGTACCCAAAATAATAAACTTTGGACGGATGTTTCCGAACAAGATTGGTTAGTCGAAATGTGGAGGCAGTTGAATAATGAATTGAAAAAATATTCTACGGGTTCTGTTGCTTATGAATTTCTAAATGAACCGGTGATAGAAGAGAGTCGTTCATCTGCGTGGAATGCGCTGCTTTCAAGGCTGATAACTACTATACGTCCCCTTTCTCCAAATCGTAAATTTTTTGTTGGCCCTAATCGTTGGCAGGGTATTGATTTTCTAAGTGCTTTATCTTTGCCCAAGGATGATAATTTAATTTTAAGTGTTCATTTCTATGAGCCAATGTTACTTACTCATTACAAGGCTTCATGGTTACCTGAGTACAATGTGGATGGCGTTGTATCTTATCCCGGAATGCTTTTGTCACACGAAGATGTTGCTAAAATACCTGCTCAGCAGTACGAATCAATAAAGTATATGTTGCAATCGGAATACAATAGAGCATTTCTTTACTCTCGTTTTAAAAAGGCTATCGATTATGCTAAATCGAAGAACCTACCTATTTACTTGGGAGAGTTTGGTTGTATTATAGAGAATGTGCCGATATTAGCAAGAGAGCAGTGGTATAAGGATATTGTTTCTGTTTTGGACGAATTACGAATTCCTTACTCTGTTTGGGATTTATATGGAGCTTTTTCTGTGTTTGAATCACAATCGGACAAACCTATTGATGAAGTGATTTTATCAACTCTTACTAAGGGGAATAATTAGAGAATAGATCACAATGTGAGCCCCCTTGGGAGTTGGCTTCAAAGTTACGCAAATATTTTATATGCTTATATGGCTGATGATTTTTTCCTCAACTATTGCCGTTTAAGCACGTTTATATATCTTTGTGTACGTCAATATTTGAATACCGCATAATTTGAAATGAGAAAGATGAAGAAAAAAACAATTAATCAGTGGATGCGGTCGTTGCATCGTGATTTAGGCTTTTTTGCTGTTGGACTGGTTATCATATATTCACTAAGTGGTATTACTTTGATTTATAGAAATACCGATTTCCTTAAAACGGAAAAGGTGATGCAAAAAACCTTATCTTCACAGATGAGTGCCACGGAGGTCGGGGCAGCTCTTAAACTAAAGAAAATGGGGGTAATAAGTGAGAATGGGGAAATGATCAACTTCGAAAATGGAACATATAATAAAGTAACCGGTGTTGCTTCATACACCACCCAAGAGGTTGTTTCTCCGCTTAAGCAATTTATTAATCTCCATAAACGATCTTCTCAAAGCCCTTTTCATTGGTTTGGTATCGCATTCGGAAGTATTCTTCTTTTCTTGGTGATATCTTCCTTTTGGATGTTTAAGCCTGGCTCGAAAATGTTTAAGAGAGGAATTATCTTGGCAGTTAGCGGTGTGGCTGTTGCTTTAGTTTTGCTCTTCGTATAGAGATTAGATTTGTTTATTGTAATAGAGATAAAATACATGCGAATCTAGCTTTATGCTTGGTTCGCATGTATTCTTAAGTAACGTAATCGTTCTGTTTCTATTTAATTTCTAGAACAAACTCCTCTTTAGGATGGCGCGCTTTGTTCAGTTTTTCCAACCAATCACCGTTCTCTTCACGATAACCAATGGGAAGCATAAGTACACTCTTCAATCCTTTGGCTTCAAGTTCCAACAATGCATCTAGCTGAGCAGTATCGAAACCTTCCATTGGTGTTGAATCGACCTTTAGTACGGCTGCTTCTGCCATTGCAAAACCCAGCCCGATGTAGGTTTGGTGTGCTATATGTGTGAAATTCTCTGCTTCAGTCTGCTTTAGATAAGTATCTTTTAGCATATCGGTGTACCTTTGGTATCTATCTGCCGGTTGATTGCGCTCTTGTGTCGTAATTGAATAGATATGATCAATCCTTTCTTCTGTGTATCTGTTCCAGGCAGCAAATACCAACAAGTGCGAACATTCTGAAACGATTGTTTGCCCAAAAGCAATGGGCAGAATTTTATCCTTTAGTTCCTGATTGGAGATAACAATCACTTTAAATGGTTGTAGCCCGGAAGATGTAGGAGCTAGGCGGGCAGCTTCTACGATATTGTCGACTAATGATTGGTCAACCTTTTTCGATATATCGAATTTTTTTGTAGCATAGCGCCACTGGAAATCATTTAATAAACTCATAATAAATAAATTGAATTGTTTTAGTACATTAATAAAAGAACCATTGCGAGTATGGCTGGCAGAGATTGGATGAAGAAAATCTTTTTGTCGGCTGATAGTGCTCCATAAATACCGGCGAGAGTAACACAGCTTAGGAAGAATAAAGCAACGTTCTCCTTCCATTCCAAATTGGTTATGAAAAAGGACCAGATGAGTCCTGCAGCTAAGAAGCCATTATACAAACCTTGATTGGCAGCCAATCCTTTCGTTTGTTTAAACAGTTCTTCGGGAAGGCTTTTCTTGAATACTCTTTTACCTGCAATTTCCCAAGAAAACATTTCCATCCATAGAATGTATAAATGCTCTAATGCTACGATTGCAATTAAAATCTCTGTAGCTATTTTCATCTTTTAAACTCTTAATATGACGTTATACACAAAGTATGCACGTTCCATTTCTAAAACGTGCATACTTCCTAAAAGTTTAGTATATCGAATCTTTTTCCGAAAAGCTTTTCTCTTTAAATAAATAAGTTGATGTTCGCATTGTCAGCTCGTTCCATATAAGTTGCTACGCCGCCTACAGTTACTTCATCCAACATTTCTTCTCGTTTTACTCCCATCACGTCCATTGACATTTGGCAGGCAATAAACTCTACTCCATTCTCTAAAGCTTGTTCGCGTAGCGACTCCAAAGAATCAATTCCTTTGCGATGCATGATGTAACGCATCATTTTGCCACCCATGCCACCCATACTCATTTTGGAGAGTTTTAGACTTTGTGAGTTTCCGGGAAGCATCATGCCAAACATCTTGCCGAAAATATCTTTATCAACATTTGGTTTATGTAGTTTCTTAATTACATTTAATCCCCAGAACGTGAAGAAGATAGTAACCTTTTGTCCGGTTGCAGCGGCACCATTTGCCAAGACAAAAGTGGCCAGAGCTTTATCAAGATCATCGCTGAACATGATAAAAGTCTTTCCTTTCCCGTCGCAAGAGCTAACTAGTTTACATGCCTTCGGTTCTTCTTTTTGAATGACGGTGAAGGATTTCCCACCCATCGATTCTTGAGAAACGAGACGATGACCGGTAGAGTTACACCAAGCAGCAGCATCACGTAAGAAGCCGGGGTCGGTTGCGATAATTTCAATTTGTTCGCCTGGAACAAGAGTATCTACTACTTTCTTCATTTTGAGGATAGGGCCGGGGCATTGCAGTCCGCAGGCATCTACACGAATCGCTTTTACTGTCGGTTTATCTGCCGTTGATGCAGAATCTTCATTAACTATCGTCTGTTTGTGCTGAGTTACCGGTGTCACGGCAGCACTATACGTTTTGTATCCTCCCGATAGATTTCGTACGTTGGAGAATCCGTGTTGCGTAAGTATACGATAAGCTAGATAGCCTCTCAAACCAACGGCGCAATAGATATATACTGGTTGATCGGTGGGTATTTCAGCTAAGTGATTGCGCAATTCATCAAGTGGAATATTCTTGGCACCGGACAGTGCTCCAAGTGAAAACTCATCTACAGTACGTACGTCGAGTAAAAAGACCTCTTCAGGTTTTGCATCACGTACTTCTCTCCAATAAACAGGCTTCATATTCCCTGTAAGAATATTTTCCGCCACATAGCCTGCCATGGCTACCGGATCTTTGGCTGATGAGAAGGGTGGGGCATAAGCCTGTTCCACTTCCATCAGATCGAATATTGTTCCTTTATGTTTGATGACTAATGCGATTTCATCAATACGTTTGTCTACTCCATCGTAGCCAACTATTTGGGCACCGTAAAGGCGACCGCTTTGTTCATCAAAGGTGATTTTGATACTCAATGGCAATGCATCGGGGTAATATCCCGCATGAGAGGAAGAGTGTGTGGTTGACGATAAGTAAGCAATGCTTTCTTGTTTCAAGCGTTTAGCCGGTAACCCGGTAGAGGCGACCGTGAGATCGAATACTTTGGCAATGGAGGTACCGATAGACCCCTCATACTTTCGTTGATTTCCAAATAGTACGTTGTCTGCCACAATACGTCCTTGACGGTTGGCCGGTCCGGCCAGATAGTTAAGCCATGGTTTTCCGGTAATGGGGTGTGGAAACTCAATCACATCACCTATGGCATAAATAGCCTCATCCGAAGTTTGCAGATACTCGTCTACCTGAATTCCTCCGGCAACGCCGATAGTGAGTCCGGCTTCCTTAGCAAGAGTTGTTTCGGGGCGCACACCAATGGAAAGTATAATGATGTCCGCACCAATTGTCTGTCCATCTTTAAATACTACTTCCATGCCATCCTCGTTTTTTTTAAACGAAGCAACTGCCTGTTCTAAATAAAGGTTTACTCCTCTCTCCATTAGATGTTGATGAACCAAAGCGGCCATGGAGAAGTCGATGGGAGCCATCACCTGATTTCCCATTTCCACAATAGAAACCTTAGCACCCAGAGCATGAAGATTCTCTGCCATCTCGAGGCCAATGAATCCGGCACCTACAACTACTGCCTGCTTTACGTCGTGACAGTTGATATATGCTTTAATCCGATCCGTATCATTCACATTTCTCAGAGTGAAAATCCCTTCAGAATCAATGCCTGGTAGTGGCGGACGCACGGGAGAGGCGCCGGTAGAGATTACCAACTTATCATAATTTTCGTAGTATTCACTGCCATCATTGCGACGTATTGTTACCTGTTTTTGCTCTTTGTTAATAGCAACGACTTCATTTTCTGTTCGTACATCTACTTTAAAGCGTGTCGAAAAAGCCTGCGGAGTTTGCACAAACAATTTCTCGCGTTCGGCAATTACCCCTCCTATATAATAAGGTAAGCCACAATTGGCATAAGAGATGTATTTCCCTTTCTCTAGCAGGATAATTTCAGCAGTTTCGTCTACTCTTCTGATGCGTGCAGCAGTGGTTG
This sequence comes from uncultured Bacteroides sp., assembly GCF_963666545.1. NCBI lineage: Bacteria > Pseudomonadati > Bacteroidota > Bacteroidia > Bacteroidales > Bacteroidaceae > Bacteroides > uncultured Bacteroides sp. Next base: position 2,940,821 of record NZ_OY762899.1, read on the forward strand.
CACCTCCGGCAACACCTCCAATGATAATGATCTTCATGCGTTTATAACTTTTTATCGATAAATAGTTTCTAATGGAAATAACAATTGGAGTGAATGATTTGTTTTGGATGAGGATGAAAGAATTTAGTGTTTATATAATCATATTTGTTAGTCTCTTAATTTAACGAAGAAAAGAATATGCAAAAAGAACTCCAGTGAGAATAGCTATCATTGTCAGCAGGAAAGCATAGATAGTTTCTCTATTGACAAATACCCCTTTGTTTTTGATGTAGATTCTCATTGACTGCCAGTTCTTTATGATATGTAGGACAGATAAAATGGTGAAAGCAAGTCCGGTAAAAATATGGATAACAGTGAAAAGATGTATGAAGAAGGCTGCCTCGAAAGCCTCAAAAAACTGAATCATGATTGCTGTTATCACCAAAACTGCGAGTGTGAGAAATAGCCCCACAGATACAAATTTGCGACGACTGAATACTTTTTTATGCGATACTACCATAACTTGTTGTTTCTTTTATTCTTGAATAGTGTAATCTTTAACATCGACTTCCGATAATCTAAAATATCCATAAGCAAAATTCTCATGATTAGTTTGGTTTACAATATTACCACGAACACCTGCAGGTGTTGACGCAAATGGTCGGTCATCATTACCCGATGCTAATAATATCTTGTTAAAGTAATTATAATATCTTTTTGAAATTCCATATAATTTTATGTCTACTATATCTCCAGGTTTTAAGTCTTCATGTGAATAGAATACCGATGTTAAGCTACCTCTATTTTTTTCGTTGTTTTCAATACTGTATTGAGGATATATTACATGACTCATCGTAACACTATATAGATAGTAATTATACTCAGCGCCATTATCCTGATAGTAATATGTAATCTCGATTTCGTCACCTGCCATACCTCCTTTATTGTTTTGGTCGATAGTCTCTTCAATCTTTGGCGTACCGATTAATGTTTCTGTAGCCGTGTATGTTTCTCCATTTAACAGAACTGTCAATGTATATATTTCTCCAATAACCGGTTTGAAATTGGTACAGAGATATTCTCCGGTACCGGGAGTTTCTATAAAATTAAAAACTGTATTTGTCGTATTCTTAACAGTAATGGTTGCTCCCGAAATTGCAGGAAATTTATCGCTGTAATAACCTGTTGTAGTAGATAATGTAATCTTTTGTTCGTTGCCAGTCGTATTCTTCACCCAGTCAATTGACGCGTCTATAACCAATCTTGGTGTTGCTGTATCTAAATCGACATTAATAACATCCTCATGGCATCCGGTTAAAAGCAATACAGTCACGAATACTAGAACTTTATTTAATCTTTTCATCTTCTGTTTTTTTTATAAGTTAGGTATTCCTTTTTAGAATTTAAAATTGTAAGTCACACCAGGGATAATTCCGAATATTGACATTCTTTTTACTTCACTCAGTCCCGACGTTGTATTTTGTCCAAAAGTATATGCAGCTGCATTTTTTCTGTTGTAAGCATTATAAATGCTGAAAACCCATTCACCTTGCCATCCTTTTTTCTTATCCGGATTTGGCGTATAAGTTGCCGACAAATCTAAATGATGATATGCCGAGAGGGAATTCGCATTTCTCGTTCCGTAATTTGCCACAGAAATTCCATGATATTGGTATTTACCGTTTGGAAATGTTGCAGCTTTACCTGTCTGATAGGTAAAAATGCCTCCAAAAGACCACTTTCTATTAAACTGATAAGCAGCAGTAACTGATAAATTATGTAATTTATCATAATTAGCGCGGTACCATTTACCATTATTTATTCCCGGTTCATTTATATTTCTACCCGGTGTTTTTTGTTCTGCCCTGGAAAGAGTATAAGATAACCAACCTGTTAGTCTTCCACTATTTTTTTTGGCCATTAACTCAAAACCATACGAACGTGCTTTGCCATTTAGAAGTACTCTTTCTATTGCTTTATGTGCAACTAATTCGGCGCCATCAATATAATCAGCTTTGTTCTTTATGCTTTTATAGAATGTCTCTACTTCTAAGGAATATCTATCATCTCCAAAATTTTGAAGATAACCTAATGCTATCTGATCTGAAATTTCCGGTTTAAGAAATTGGTCGCTTGGTGCCCAGATACCAAGCGGTGTTGCGGATGCAGTATTCGAAATTAAGTGAATGTATTGAGCCATCCGGTTATAGCCTAGCTTGATAGATTTATTGTCGTTTAAAGCATAAGCTATTGCGACACGAGGTTCAAGATTATTAAAACCTATAATTTTTTTATTAGTGTTGTAACTTATTGTCCCTGTTGGGATGGCTTCTTCATAGATTTGGAATTCCGGATTGAAGACTACTGCTTCATTATTTTTGTACGTGTTTACTTCTTCCTTTCCTAATCTCTGAAAATTACTGTATCGAAGTCCGTAGCTAACAGATAGTTTTTCAGTTAGTTTTTGTTCGGCGCCAATGTATAATGCATTTTCGGAGGCATTTTTTTTAGCGATTTGATCAGGATGAATACCTGAAGATTCACCGAAAGGGTTAATTGTCCCGGGGTTAAATTTGTAATAGATGGCGTTTAATCCATAATTCAATGCGAATTTGTTTGAAATATAGTGTTTGAAATCATACTTGAAATTATAATTTTTCACATCCGATTTCCAGTCTATACCTGCAAATTTTATTTTTAAGCCATAGTTATAATCACTATAAACGGCAGACATATTAGAAAAGATCTTATCTGAAAAGAAGTGGTTCCACCTTACATTAAAAAGAATATTTCCATAGTTGTTTATTAGAGATTTATTCATATCAAAAACGTCATTACCCAAATATCCTGACACAAAAAGATTGTTCTTATTGTTGAATTTGTAATTAAACTTGGCGTTCAAATCATAGAAATAGGCAGAATTTGGCTCATCAGCCAGTTTTAGAAAAAGATGTGCGTACGTCCCCCTTCCGGCTATTACAAATGAACTCTTCTCTTTTACAATCGGACCTTCAACTAATAATCGGCTGGAAATTAGCCCAATTCCTCCATTCACATGATATTCTTTATTATTTCCTTCTTTTTGATAAATATCCAAAACAGAAGATACCCGCCCCCCGAAATTAGCAGGAATGCCTCCTTTATATAATTTCAAATCTTTAATAACATCGGAATTAAAAACAGAAAAAAAGCCGAATAAATGAGAAGTATTGTAAACGACTGCTTCATCTAATAGCACAAGATTCCCATCAACCGAACCTCCTCTCACATTAAATCCTGATGCACCTTCTTGGGCATTGGCTACTCCGGGTAGTTGCAATAGCGATTTTAAAACATCGACTTCACCCATAACCGCTGGCATTTTTTTTATCGTGTTTAGAGAAAGCTTATTCACACTCATTTCCGGTTTGTAAATTCTTGTTTTTGTTTCATTAACTGTAACAACAACTTCTCCCAGTGTTGAAGTCTTTTCAAACAGTTTAAAATTCTTTGTTGTGTTTCCTGTTAGGGAGAATTTTTCTTGAACCGTCTCAAATCCCATATAACTGACGGTGATGGTATAATCTCCTTTTGGCAATGTGATTGAATAAAAGCCGTAAGAATTAGTAATAGTAGAAGCACTTTTTGCTTCTACTATTACAATGCTCGTACCAATTAATGTTTCATTGTTGGAGTTGTCAACAACGCTTCCACTCAATGTAAATTTCTCTTGAGAGAAAGCATTAAATGCAGTTGTTAAGAACAATAGGACACAAAAAATAATCATTCTCATTCTACTTATTTATTAGAGTTTATATTTACTAAATGACTTGTTCTTTTATTGAATGGTGTGAATCTATCCCAAACATAAATATCATATATGGGTTGTACATCCAGATACATCGTGAACCACTCTTGTGATCACGATGCAAATATGATGTAATAAAAAAGCTTGTGATAATTTTTGAGAAGAAGGAACTGATTTAAGCGATGAATGTGATATGCGCCGTTTCTTCCCAAGTAGATAAGATTTCGAGGTATTTTTAAAGGAGAGCGACTTCTAGGTATGGCGATTGAAAAACTCGTCTACGCAAGTTTTGTAAGTTCTTCCAATAGGGAACTCTTTATCGCCAATGAAAATAGTCGTCCCTCTCACTGCTTCAATTTTACTAAAAGGTAAGATGAAACTGCGGTGCACACGAATGAAGTCAGTAGGGTTTAATTTTTCCATCATATCCTTCATGGGCATCCGCGTCACAATGGCTTTGCGGCCTTTGGTATAAATTTTGAGATAATCGGCTAATCCTTCAATATATAAGATGTCATCTAAAGGAATTTTCACCAAACAGAAATCAGCACGAACAAAGATGTTTTTATCTGCACTCTGCCCTTTTTTATTAATGTATTCAGAATACTCTTTAGCTTTGGTAATGGCTTGTGTAAATCGTTTCAGATTGATGGGCTTAAGCAAATAGTCAATAGCGTTCAACTCATAACTGACTGCGGCGTATTCGCTGAAAGCAGTCGTGAAAATCACCATCGTTTTTTGTTGCAATGATTTTACTAAATTAATTCCGTTCATGGCAGGCATTTGTATATCACAAAAGATTAAGTCAATAGGATATTTTTGCAAATACTTCAATGCTTCGTTGGGTTGAGTGAACGTTTTTTGAAGATTTATATTTTCACTTTTGTCGCACAATGATTTAATCACTGTGAGTGCTAGTGGTTCATCGTCTATAGCAATGGCATTTATCATTGTAAATTGATATATAGAGAAACAATAAATTGCTTTTCGGTATCATTAATAACCAACAAATGATTTGAAGGATAAATCAAATTCAGGCGATGTTTTGTGTTCTCAATTCCTAAACCGCTTCTTTCAGTAATATTCCGCTGGACATTCACTTTATTATTTGTTACACTCAGCTGAAATTCTTTTTGATTCATTGTTATTTCAATTTTGATATGACTTTTTTGTTCGGAATTCACTCCATGCTTAAAAGCGTTTTCAACAAAAGGAATCAACAGCATAGGGGCTATCTGCAAAGCAGGGATATTTTCCAAACTATAGTATTCCAATTTCACGCTTTTGTCCAAGCGCAATCTTTGTAATTCAATAAAATTACTTATATAATTTATCTCATCTTCTAGCAATACAAAATCCTGTTGTGTATCTCTCATAGTATAACGCATCATCTCTGAAAGTTTATCTACCATGTCTGCCGTTTTTGGTGAAGTGTCAATAGCAGTAGCATAAATATTGTTCAATGTATTAAATAGAAAGTGGGGGTTTATCTGTGATTTTAGAGAAGCGATTTGTGCTGAAAGCCTTTCGTGTTCAACTTGCTTTAGCCTGTTGTAAAATGTCCATAAAATAGATGATACAATGGACAAGAGCCACAATGAAATGGCATTGATTATGATAACGGGAATGATTTTTTCAATAGCCGGGTTTGTTTTGGCTAACGTTTCAGGGTTGAAACTGGAAAAGATAAAGATGACGGGCAAAAGGAAAAACACTACCGCTATCATCAATAATAGGACTAAAAAATAGAGCCAGCCTTTTTTCGCAAATAGATATTTAGGAATAAGAAAAAAGTAATTGAGGTAAAATGTGATTAATAAGACGCTGCTTAAGGAGAAGCATAGTAAAAGATACTTTATGTCAGAGGCGGGATCTAACAAATTGAAAACCTGGTCGGTCGAAATATATGGAATAATTAGCAACAACACCCAGACTAAGGTATGTATGGCAATAGTGAGTCGTTTAACTTTCATAATCACTTCTTAAAATAACTCCAAAATTAAAGATTTATTTCTTTCACTTCAAAAAAAACGAGAAGAAGGTGGATAGTTTGTCGAAGTATGAATAAACATACAAATATAAGCATTTCTGTGCAGATAAACAAATGGAAAGAACATAAGGTGTTGAATGTTAGATGATTGAGTTTTTTTAGTAACTTATATTCATCCCTTATGTATCGAAAAACGTCTTTAAATTTTCCTGTTTGGCTTTAAGGTGTTATATTTGGAGCATAAATTCTAATGAGCGATATAACTGGCATACATTTCCTGTTTGATTTCCTTCTTCATAAGTCTGAGGAATTGGAAGCCTCTTCTCTAGCAAAATAACAGTAGAAAAATGAATAAAGTCCTTATTATAGATGATGAAGCTCAGATTCGCGTACTGTTGGGACGCATGATGGAGTTGGAAGGATACGAAGTGTTTCAGGCGGGTGATTGCAAAGGAGCGCTGAAGCAATTGGAACTGCATATGCCTGATGTGACATTGTGTGATGTTTTCTTGCCAGACGGAAATGGAGTAGACTTAGTCACTTCTCTTAAAAAAATAGCTCCCGGTATGGAAATTATTCTGCTTACTGCTCATGGTAATATTGCAGATGGGGTACAGGCCATAAAGAATGGGGCCTTTGACTACATAACTAAAGGAGATGATAACAACAAGATAATTCCTTTAGTGAGCCGCGCTGTGGAAAAAGTTCGAATGAACGCACGTTTGGAAAAGTTAGAGAAGAAAGTGGGGCAATTGTATTCCTTTGATTCAATAACAGGAGATTCCAAACCTATAAGAGATGCTGTTCTGTTAGCTCAGAAAGTCGCAACAACGGATGTTCCTGTACTGTTGACGGGTGAGACGGGTACAGGCAAAGAAGTCTTTGCACAAGCCATACACTATGCGGGCAAGCGTTGCAAAAATAACTTTGTAGCGGTGAACTGTTCTTCTTTCAGCAAAGAGTTACTCGAAAGTGAGATGTTTGGCTATAAGGCCGGTTCCTTTACCGGTGCGTCAAAAGATAAAAAAGGGCTCTTTGAGGAGGCTAATAACGGAACGATATTCTTAGACGAAATAGGAGAGATGGCTTTCGAATTGCAGGCTAAACTACTGCGTATACTTGAAACGGGTGAATATATAAAGATTGGAGAAACGAAACCTACTTTAGTTAATGTCCGTATTATTGCAGCCACAAATCGGCATCTGGATGAAGAGATACTGGCCGGCCGTTTTCGTGAAGACTTGTTTTATCGTTTGTCTGTTTTCCAAATTCAGTTACCGCCTCTGCGCGAGAGACTTGGTGATATAAGGAAATTGGCTGAAACTTTTATGGCGTGTTTCTCTGAGAAAATGGGCTATTCGGGTTGTGAAATGACTCCCGCTTTTTTGAAGGCGATTGAATTGCAGCCATGGAAAGGGAATATACGTGAACTCAGAAATGTGATTGAACGAAGTTTAATTGTGTGCAACGGTAAACAGCTAGCCTTAGAAGATCTCCCGTTGGAAATCCAACATAGCCATTATGAAAGATCGGATGATGATGCAGCAGCTTCCAGCTTTGAATTATCTGCCATGGAGAAAAGACACATCGTACGTGTACTGGAGTATACGCATGGAAATAAAACCGAGACTGCCCGACTGTTGAAAATTGGCCTCACTACTTTATACCGCAAGATTGAGGAATATAAAATAAATGCTTGATATCGCTATTACACTTTTTCCATAATAGTATGAACCCTATCAAAATGAAAAGGTCTCTTTGTTGAATCAAAGGGACCTTTTTGTTTTTATTTAATTGATATACAATACTTTATGGAGATACGACTGTTTTTGGCACGCATTTCGATCAGTAGATGTAGAAGTAAAACGGATGATTTAAATTTAAGAAAAGCAGATTATTATGTATACTACATTACTTGTATTAGGGATTGCAATTTTTGGCTATTTGGTGTATGTGCTTCTTAAGCCCGAAAGGTTTTAATTTTAGATTAGTAAAACGATGAATACAGAATTATTAGGAGTTGGCTTGCAGGTTGTTCTCATGCTGGTCTTGAGCTATCCACTAGGAAAATATATTGCCCGGGTATATAAAGGAGAGAAGACTTGGTTGGACTTCATGCTTCCGGTAGAGAAGTTCTTATATAAAGTGTGTGGCATTAATGCCGATGAAGAAATGAACTGGAAGACTTTTCTGAAGTCGATGCTTATTTTGAATGCATTTTGGTTTATTTGGGGCATGGTATTTCTTATGGCTCAGGGTTGGCTTCCGTTAAATCCGGATGCAAATGCGGGACAGACTTTCGATCAGGCTTTTAACACGAGTATTAGTTTTCTGGTAAATTGCAACTTGCAACATTATAGTGGTGAGAGCGGGCTGACTTATTTTACGCAGTTGTTTGTTATCATGCTTTTCCAGTTTATTGCAGCTGCTACCGGCATGGCCGCTATGGCGGGAGTTATGCGCTCAATGGCTGCGAAAACAACAAAGACAATCGGTAACTTCTGGAGCTTTTTAGTAAGAAGTTGCACTCGAATATTGCTACCTCTTGCTTTGCTTCTGGGGCTTATTTTTATTCTGCAGGGAGTGCCAATGGGCTTCGATGGAAAAATGAAAATAACGACACTCGAAGGGGGCGAACAGTTGGTTTCGCAAGGTCCAACTGCTGCTATTGTTCCTATCAAACAGTTAGGTACAAATGGTGGCGGTTTCTTCGGTGCTAATTCCGCGCATCCATTAGAGAATCCTACTTATTTTACTAATATACTCCAGAACTGTGCAATTATGCTTTTGCCGATGGCGATGGTATTGGCGTTTGGTTTTTATGTAAAGCGTAGAAAGTTAGCTTATAGTATTTTTAGTGTAATGTTGTTCGCTTATTTGGCGGGTACGGTAGCTATGATTTATCAGGAGACGAATGGTAATCCGAGAATAGATGCGATGGGTATTGCCCAGAAAAACGGTTCGATGGAGGGAAAAGAAGTACGTTTCGGCGCAGCTTCTACAGCTTTATGGGGTTCCAGTACTACTGTTACTTCCAACGGTTCAGTCAATGGTATGCATGATAGTATGATGCCGCTTTCCGGAACGATTGAAATGCTCAATATGCAGATTAATACATGGTTTGGCGGTGTGGGAGTAGGATGGATGAATTACTATACATTCATTATTATGGCTGTGTTTATTAGCGGCCTGATGGTGGGGCGTACACCTGAATTCTTAGGTAAAAAGGTAGAAGCTAAAGAAATGAAAATTGCTACAATAGTAGTGTTGTTGCATCCTTTTCTCATTTTGGTAGGCACGGCATTGGCCAGTTATCTTTTTGTTCACGCTCCCGGCTTTGTTGAGAGTGAAGGTGGATGGCTCAAGAACTCCGGATCTCATGGATTAAGCGAAATGCTTTATGAGTTTACATCCTCTGCGGCTAACAATGGTTCGGGCTTTGAAGGTTTGGGAGATAATACTCCTTTCTGGAATTATGCTTGTGGTATCGTGTTGCTTCTTGGACGTTTCATTCCAATTATCGGTCAAGTAGCCATTGCGGGACTTTTGGCAGAGAAGAAATTTATACCCGAAAGCGCAGGTACGCTTAAAACAGATACGAGTACCTTCGGAATGATGACGTTTGCTGTTATATTTATTGTGGCAGCTCTCTCTTTCTTCCCGGTATTAGCCTTGAGCTCTATTGCTGAGCATCTGAGTTTATAATGAGATTGTGTGGCAAAGCGTATAGAATCGTTTAATAGTAAAAGTGATTATGAAAGAGAATAAATCGACTTCTTTATTTCCAAAGAAGCAAGTGATAGAGAGCTTTAAGCAATCGTTCGTGAAACTTGATCCACGAACAATGATAAAAAATCCGATAATGTTTACCGTGGAAGTGGCTACACTGGTTATGCTTCCGGTTATGCTCTATTCCATCAGCAATAGTTCACAAGGTTCATTTGGTTATAATTTCGTGGTGTTTTTGGTGTTGTTCATCACCTTGTTGTTTGCCAATTTTGCAGAGGCGATTGCCGAAGCACGAGGTAAGGCTCAGGCAGACAGTCTGCGGAAAACGAGGGAAGAGACTCCGGCCAAATTGGTGAACGGGAATGATGTACAAGTTGTTAGCAGTTCGCAACTGAAGAAAGGTGATGTTTTTGTTTGCGAGGCAGGCGATATTATTCCTTCTGACGGAGAAATTGTAGAAGGCTTGGCTTCTATTGACGAAAGTGCTATTACAGGAGAGAGTGCTCCGGTCATTCGTGAGGCGGGCGGGGATAAAAGTTCTGTTACCGGTGGAACAAAAGTGCTTTCGGATATGATAAAAGTAATGGTGACTACCCAACCGGGAGAAAGCTTCCTCGATAAGATGATAGCTTTGGTAGAAGGTGCTTCGCGTAAGAAAACACCAAATGAGATAGCTTTAACGATTCTGTTGGCCGGCTTTACATTGGTTTTTGTGATTGTGTGCATTACCCTCAAGCCGTTGGCCGACTATAGCCATACAACGCTGACCATTGCTTCTTTGATTTCATTATTTGTATGCTTGATTCCAACCACTATTGGCGGATTACTTTCTGCTATTGGTATTGCCGGCATGGATAGAGCTTTGCGTGCTAACGTAATAACGAAATCGGGTAAGGCGGTAGAAACGGCCGGAGATGTGGACACCTTGTTGCTCGATAAAACCGGAACTATTACTATTGGTAATCGTAAGGCTACTAAATTTTATCCTACGGTAGGAGTTGACGAGCGCTCTTTTGTGGAGATTTGTATGCTCTCTTCTCTCTCCGATGAAACGCCTGAAGGTAAATCTATTGTGGAATTGGGACGTGAATGGGGATTTCGTGTGAGAAACCTCAATACTGTCGGTTCGCGAATGGTGAAGTTTACTGCTGAAACAAAGTCTTCGGGAGTAGATTTGGCTGATGGGACTAAGATACGAAAAGGTGCTTTTGACGCTATTCGCAAGATGACGGAAGCTGTGGGAAACAGTTTTCCTAAAGAGACGGAGAGCATTATTGCTGCTATCTCGAGTAATGGGGGTACACCGTTAGTTGTTTGCGTAAACCAAAAAGTGATGGGTGTTATTGAGTTACAAGATATTATCAAACCCGGTATTCAGGAACGTTTCGAACGTTTGCGTAAAATGGGAGTAAAGACGGTAATGGTGACAGGAGACAATCCGTTGACTGCTAAATATATTGCTGAAAAGGCTGGGGTAGACGATTTCATTGCTGAAGCAAAACCCGAGGATAAGATGGAATATATAAAAAAAGAACAAGAGTCGGGCAAACTGGTAGCCATGATGGGAGACGGAACAAATGATGCTCCGGCATTAGCACAGGCCAACGTGGGGGTTGCCATGAATAGTGGGACACAAGCGGCAAAAGAAGCGGGTAATATGGTCGATCTTGACAATGATCCGACAAAACTGATTGAGATAGTAGAAATCGGCAAGCAGCTATTGATGACGCGAGGCACTTTGACGACTTTTTCCATAGCTAATGATGTGGCTAAATACTTTGCGATTGTACCTGCGTTGTTTATGGTGGCTATTCCTCAACTGAATGCGCTGAACATCATGAATCTTCATAGTCCCCAAAGTGCGATACTTTCGGCTGTTATTTTCAATGCTCTTATTATTCCGGCCCTTATTCCACTGGCATTGCGAGGAGTGCAATATAAACCTATCGGTGCTTCTGCTTTGCTTCGTCGCAACTTGCTGATATATGGTATGGGTGGCGTCGTGGTTCCTTTTATAGGGATTAAGTTGATTGATTTATTCATTGGTTTATTATTTTAATTCAGAGAAAAGATGAAGACACTTTTGAAATCGGTAAAAATAACACTTGCACTTTGTGTGTTCTTTGCGGTGTGTTATATATTTATTTTGTGGATATTTGCAAAAGTAGCCAGTCCTAATGAAGGTAATGCTGAAGTGGCAATGCTAAACGGTAAAGTGGTAGGTGCTTCTAATGTGGGGCAAAGCTTTACCAAAGATATCTACTTTTGGGGGCGTCCATCTTCTGCCGGTGAAGGGTATGATGCAGCAAGTTCCAGTGGTAGCAATAAAGGCCCTACCGACAAAGAATATCTGGATGAACTAGAAGCTAGAATTGATACATTCTTAGTGCATCATCCTTATTTAACTCGTAAAGATGTTCCTGCCGAGATGGTGACAGGTAGTGGATCGGGCTTGGATCCGGATATTACTCCGGCTTGTGCTTACGTACAAGTGAAGCGTGTGGCTGATGCTCGCGGCATGCGTGAAGAAGCGGTTAGAGCTATTGTCGATCGTTTGATTGAGAAGCCTTTTATGGGACTTTTTGGAACAACGAAAATTAATGTATTGAAATTGAATATTGCTTTGGAAGAAGCACATCATTCTGAAAAATGAATAGAGAAGAGAGCGTGCAGCATTTCCTTGATTTGATAAAGAAGTCACGTCGCGGGAAATTTAAAATTTATGTGGGTATGATAGCAGGTGTGGGTAAGAGCTATCGTATGCTGCAGGAAGCGCACGATTTATTGGATAATGGCGTTGATGTACAAATAGGTTATATTGAAACCCATGGGCGTATTGCGACGGAAGCTTTGATCGCCGGGTTGCCTCTGATACCTCGCCGAAAGATTTTTTATAAAGGGAAGGAGCTTGAGGAGATGGATGTTGAGGCCATCATCATGATTCATCCCGAAATTGTCGTGGTTGATGAGCTGGCTCACACCAATGTGGAAGGTAGCGTGCATCAAAAGCGCTGGCAGGATGTGATGGCTTTACTCGATGAGGGCATAAATGTGATTTCGGCAGTCAATATTCAGCATATTGAAAGTCTGAACGAAGATGTACAGGGCATTTCGGGTATTGAAGTGAAGGAGCGTATCCCTGACAGTGTTTTGCAAGAAGCTGACGAGGTGGTGAATATTGATCTCACAGCTGAAGAACTTATTGCTCGCCTCAAAGCCGGTAAGATCTATCGACCGGAGAAAATCCAGTTGGCTCTGAACAACTTCTTTAAGACAGAAAACATCTTGCAACTTCGCGAGCTGGCTTTGAAAGAGGTGGCATTACGTGTGGAGAAAAAAGTGGAAAATGAGGTTGTAGTCTCCGGTATGGGTATTAGGCATGAGCGTTTCATGGCTTGTATTAGTTCTCACGAAAAAACACCGCGCAGGATTATACGCAAAGCCGCTCGATTGGCTACTCGTTATAATACTTCATTCATCGCTCTTTACGTGCAAACTCCCCGTGAAAGTATGGAACGTATTGACTTGGCCAGTCAACGGCATCTTCTAAACCATTTTAAATTGGTGGCTGAATTAGGTGGAGAGGTTGTTCAGGTACAGTCGAGAGATGTGCTTGGAAGTATTGTGAATGTATGCACAGAGAGACAAATAACAACGGTCTGTATGGGAGCGCCCTCTCTTAGAATGCCCGGTGCTTTTTTGTCTGTGTTACGCTATAAAAAATTCATGAACAGATTGACAGAAGTGAATACCGATTTGATTATACTTGCATAACATTTAAGCATAAAGATCTTATGAACATTAAAACAAAACTGGTTTTCGGCATTGGAATGCTTGTTGGAATGATTATCTTTTTAGTCGCTCTTTCAGTCATACATCTGCAAATTTTAACGGCTCTTGATCCTAATGGTACCGAAGCTTTGCCTGCTTTAAATCGTGCATTGCTATGGATCTCGATTACAGGAGCCATTTGCATCTTTACCGGGCTTTCATTGCTAATCTGGTTACCACGTTCCATTAATAAACCAATCAAAGCACTGATAGGTGGGATATTGGAAATTGCTAATCATAATTATGAAAAGAGGCTCAATTTAAAGAGCAATGCAGAGTTTAGAGAAGTGGCTGACAGCTTTAATCGGATGGCTGAGAAGTTAGCCGAGTATCGGGCAAGTACTTTGGCTGATATTCTTTCATCTAAGAAATTTTTGGAAGCTACTGTGAATAGTATTAATGAACCTATAATCGGATTGAATATAAAAAGGGAGATTCTTTTTATAAATAATGAAGCTCTGAATGTGCTCAATTTGAAGAGAGAAAATGTAATTCGTAAGTCGGCAGAAGAACTCTCGTTGAAAAATGATCTACTTCGTCGCCTGATCCGTGAGTTAGTAAATCCTAGTGAGAAGAAAGAGCCGTTGAAAATCTATGCTGATAACAAAGAGAGTTATTTTCAGGCATTCTATATTCCAATCACGAATCAAGAACCTGATGAGGTTGATCCGTATGACCTGGGAGATGTGATTCTGCTGAAGAATATTACGGAATTCAAAGAGTTGGACTCAGCGAAAACGACTTTCATTTCCACTATTTCTCATGAATTGAAGACTCCTATCTCGGCAATTATGATGAGTTTGCAATTGCTCGAAGACAAACGGATAGGCGAACTTAATGTAGAACAAGCGCAACTCTCGAAAAGTATTAAAGAGAATAGCGAACGCTTATTGGGAATTACAGGAGAGTTACTCAATCTGACTCAGGTTGAAGCGGGTAAGCTACAGCTAATTCCTAAAATAACCAAACCGATTGAGTTGATAGAATATGCCATAAAGGCTAATCAGGTACAGGCGGCTAAATTTAATATTCAGATAGAAGTAGAATACCCTGAGACGAAGATCAGCAAATTATTTGTAGATAGCGAGAAAATAGCTTGGGTGCTTACTAACCTGCTGAGCAACGCTATCCGTTATTCCAAAGAAAATGGAAGAGTGATCATTGGAGCAAAGCAAGAGGACGATATTATTGAACTCTATGTGAAAGATTTCGGTAAAGGAATAGATCCTCGTTATCATCAAAGTATCTTTGATCGCTATTTTAGGGTGCCGGGTACAAAAGTACAGGGCAGTGGGCTGGGATTATCTATTTCGAAAGATTTTGTAGAGGCTCACAATGGAACTTTGACTGTTGAGAGTGAACCGGGAAATGGAAGTCGATTTGTAATCCGCTTGAAGGCTTAAAATAAAAAAAGCACCCAGAAGTGGAAGCCTCCCAAATGCTTTATTCTTAAATGTAGCGCGACCCAGGATTGAACTGGGGACCTCATGATTATGAATCATGCGCTCTAACCGGCTGAGCTATCGCGCCATCGTTTCTCGATTGCGGGTGCAAAGATATTGCTTTTTCTGAATTTTCCAAAATAATCGTAAGCATTTTCTTCCCTTTTTCTCTTCTGTTGCTTTGTGAAGCTTTTCATGTTTCAAACTTTTAGTAAGATGACAGAAATATGTGAGATAGAAGAAAGTAGGTGAATTGTATCGTGTAATTAGAAAAAAGTGTCTATCTTGGCACGCACAATTTAAATACGCTAAGTATGAAAAGAGAGAAACTACATTTAGAGTATCTTTTGAATGCGACTTCTAGAAATATTATATGGTCGGCTATCAGTACCCCTACGGGTTTGGAGGGATGGTTTGCCGACAAAGTGGTCTCGGATGATAAGATTGTTACTTTTCATTGGGGGAAAACCGAAAAAAGAGAAGCTGAGATAATCGCTATTAGGGCTTATTCATTTATCCGTTTTCGTTGGCTGGATGATGAAAATGAACGTGATTACTTTGAGTTTAAAATGACAAATAATGAACTAACCGGTGATTATGTTCTTGAAATAACCGATTTTGCTCCCCTTGACGAGATGGACGATCAAAAGGAACTCTGGGATTCTCAGATAGATACGCTTAGAAGAAGCGGTGGATTCTAATGCCTAAAAATTTCTTGCTATCCTTTTTTTGTGCTAATTTTGTATCGTAATTATATGAGATATTGAAATGCTAGGCATAAAAAAGTTAGATATATTTATTGTAAAGAGTTTCTTGACGCTCTTTCTTGGTACTTTTCTTATTTGTCTTTTCATCTTTATGATGCAGTTCCTGTGGAGATACATAGACGAACTAGTTGGAAAAGGATTGGAAATGGAGGTGCTAGCGCAATTCTTCTTTTATTCTGCTATAAGTTTAGTTCCTGCTTCTTTGCCTTTGGCTGTTTTACTTGCCTCACTGATTACTTTTGGAAATTTTGGAGAACGATATGAACTGCTTGCTATGAAAGCGGCGGGTATTTCGTTATTTAAAATAATGCGGCCTTTGATTGTTTTCGTTGCACTGCTGTGCTGTATTTCTTTTTTCTTTCAGAATGTAGTGGGTCCTAAGGCTGAGGTTAAGCTGTGGACTTTATTGATTTCAATGAAGCAGAAATCACCTGAACTGGATATTCCGGAGAGGGTATTTTATAATAATGTAATAGAGGGTTATAATCTATATGTGAAGAAGAAGAACCGTGATACGGGAGTACTGTATAACGTTATGATCTATAATTTTTCGGATGGCTTTGAAAATGCCCATATCATCTTGGCAGATTCGGGACGTTTGGAGATGACGGCAGATAAACAGCATTTATACCTTCATTTGTATAGTGGCGAGATGTTCGAGAATCTTAAAGCTCAGAGTTCCGGGGTTCAGAATGTACCTTATCGACGGGAAAGCTTTAGGGAAAAACATACGATTATTGAGTTTAACTCACAATTCAACATGGTTGATGCGAGTATTATGAGTAATCAATCGAGAAGTAAGAACATGACAATGCTTGAAGCTTCTATTGATTCCATGACAATGCTTAGTGATAGTATTGGACGATCTTATTATAAGGAGGCTGCTGCGGGGGCTTATCGTCCGATTCCGTTCTTATCCAAACAAGATACACTCAAGGTAAAGTCTGCACACTTGGGAGACTACAATGTCGATAGCTTGTTCGATTCTTCTACTCTCATGCAGAAGCAACGGGTTTTAACTTCGGTAGTGAGTAATGCCGGAAATCTTGGTAGCGACTGGGGTTTTAAGAGTTTTAATATACAGCAGAATGACCAAAGTATCCGTAAGCACAAAACAGAGTGGCACAACAAGATAACGCTATCTCTTGCCTGCCTCATCTTCTTTTTTATCGGAGCGCCTCTGGGTGCCATTATCCGTCGAGGTGGGTTGGGAATGCCCGTTATTGTATCAGTCCTTATTTTTATTATTTACTACATTATTAATAATACGGGCTATAAGATGGCACGTGATGGCAATTGGGTTGTTTGGATGGGCATGTGGACAAGTACTGCTGTGTTGGCTCCTCTAGGTGCTTTCCTTAGTTATAAATCCAATAAAGATTCTGTTGTGCTTAATGCCGATGCTTATATCAGTTGGTTTAAACGTATAGCCGGCATCAGGAGTGTGCGTCATTTATTCAGGAAAGAGGTTGTTATTGTTGATCCTGATTATGATAGAATTGTGACTGACTTGTCTCAACTTAGCATTGATTGCAAAGCATATATTGATAAATGTCGTTTGATGAAATCTCCTAATTACATTAAGTTGTGGATGGTTAACACGCATAATGAAGAGATCGTAATGCTGAATGATCGCTTGGAAATATTGGTCGAAGAAATGTCAAATTCTCAATCTATAACTTTACTTAACGCATTAAACAACTATCCTGTCATAGCTGTTCATGCCCATGTGCGTCCTTTTGATATCTATTGGCTGAATATGCTGGCGGGTTTGCTGGTGCCGGTAGGGCTATTTTTTTATTTTAGAATCTGGGCTTTCAGGGTGCGTTTAGGCAATGATATCAATCGGATTATTAAAACAAACGAAGAAATAACAACCATTATACAGACCAATTTATAAATAAATTATGGAAGAAATTAAACTGAATACGATAGAAGATGCCGTTGCCGATTTTAAAGAAGGTAAGTTCGTTATTGTAGTGGATGACGAAGATCGGGAAAACGAAGGCGACTTTATCATAGCTGCGGAAAAGGTTACCCCCGAAAAGATAAACTTTATGCTGACTCATGGCCGTGGTGTGCTGTGTGCTCCTATCACAGAGGAAAGGTGTGCAGAGTTGGACTTAGGTATGCAGGTCTCTGCCAACACTTCTATTTACGAAACCCCGTTTACCGTTACGGTTGATCTTTTGGAAGGATGCACCACGGGGGTCTCTATGCACGATCGCGCGGCTACAATTTTAGCCTTGGCTAATCCGAATACAAAGCCAACCGATCTTGGCCGCCCTGGTCATGTGAATCCTCTCCGGGCTCGTTCACGCGGGGTACTTCGTCGTGCGGGACATACAGAGGCTACTGTTGACTTGGCTAAACTTGCCGGCCTTTATCCTGCGGGAGCATTAATTGAAATTATTAATGAAGACGGAACAATGGCACGTTTGCCCGAATTGATGAAGATCTCAAAGAAATTTGGATTTAAGATCATCTCTATAAAGGACTTGATTGCTTATCGGGCAAAGTTAGAATCAATCGTTGAAAAAGGGGTAGAGGTAGATATGCCCACTCATTATGGGCATTTCCGCTTGATTCCGTTTCGTCAAAAATCAAACGGGTTGGAGCATGTGGCTTTGATTAAAGGTTCTTGGGAAAAAGATGAACCGGTTTTGGTTCGTGTACACTCTTCTTGTGTTACGGGCGATATCTTTGGGTCTTGTCGTTGTGAATGTGGTGAGCAATTGCAGAAAGCAATGAAAATGATAGAGGAAGCCGGTAAGGGTGTGATTGTTTATATGAATCAAGAAGGGCGCGGCATTGGTTTGATGGCTAAGATGGCTGCCTATAAACTTCAGGAGGAAGGATATGATACGGTAGATGCGAACTTACATTTAGGTTTTGATGCCGATGAACGCGACTATGGCGTGGGAGCACAAATTCTACGTGAGGTAGGAGTGAGCAAAATGAAGTTGATGTCTAACAATCCGGTGAAGCGCGTTGGCTTGGAGGCTTATGGATTAGAAATAACCGAGAACGTTGGAATTGAAATTACTCCTAACGAATATAACGAACGTTACTTGAGAACAAAGAAGGAACGGATGGGGCATACACTACATTTTAATAAGTAACTGTCTTTTTGTTTTCTCATTTGAAATATAATCGTTTATTTTGCAACGAAATTCACTCAACAACAATAAAAGAGATTTGAAATGAACCAATTATCAGACCGTTTGAACAGTTTGTCTCCTTCTGAGACACTTGCGATGTCGCAAAAGAGTAATGAGCTTAAGGCTCAAGGTGTTGATGTTATTAATATGAGTGTTGGAGAACCTGACTTTAATACTCCCGATCACATCAAAGAAGCTGCAAAGAAGGCTGTAGACGATAACTTTTCTCGTTACTCACCAGTACCGGGATATCCTGCCCTTCGCAATGCTATTGTTGAGAAGCTGAAAAAGGAAAATGGTCTGGATTATACTGCTGCACAGATTCTTTGTTCGAATGGAGCTAAACAATCTGTTTGCAACGTATTGATGGCACTTATTGGCCCGGGCGACGAGGTTGTTATTCCTGCTCCTTATTGGGTAAGCTATCCTGAAATGGTGAAGTTGGCCGAAGGAACAAATGTGTTTGTTTCTGCCGGTATTGAACAAGACTTCAAGATTACGCCTGCGCAACTTGAGGCTGCTATCACTCCTAAGACCAAAGCATTGATCTTGTGCTCACCTTCTAATCCTACCGGATCTGTTTATACAAAGGAAGAGTTGGCTGGTTTGGCAGCTGTATTGGCTAACTACCCACAAGTGGTTATCATTGCTGATGAAATCTATGAGCACATTAATTATATTGGTCAGCACGAAAGTATTGCACAATTCCCTGAAGTGAGAGACAGAGTGGTGATTGTGAATGGAGTGTCTAAGGCGTATGCCATGACCGGATGGAGAATCGGTTTCATCGCCGGTCCACAATGGATTGTTTCTGCTTGCAATAAACTTCAGGGACAATACACTTCGGGTCCTTGCTCGGTTTCTCAGAAAGCTGCTGAGGCTGCTTATGTTGGCACTCAGGCACCTGTTGAAGAGATGCGTGTGGCCTTTGAACGTCGCAGAGATTTGATCGTGAAGCTGGCAAAAGAAATACCCGGATTTGAAGTAAACGTTCCGCAAGGTGCTTTCTATTTGTTTCCTAAGTGCAACTCTTACTTTGGAAAGAGCGCGGATGGACGTAAGGTAGTCGATGCCGGTGATCTGGCGATGTACTTGCTTGAAGTAGGTCACGTGGCTTGCGTAGGCGGTACTGCATTTGGGGCTCCTGAATGTATTCGTATGAGCTATGCTACTTCAGATGAAAACATTGTTGAGGCAATGCGTCGAATCAAAGAAGCTTTAGGTAAATTGGCTTAATCGTAAATGTTTAACTGGCGTGGCTTTAGGCCACGCATTTTGCTTGAATATATAAAAATAAAAGGCTGTCCAAATGTTGGGCAGCCTTTTATTTTTATCAGACTGGAAACTTATTCAGCCGGATGAATTGCTTCAGAAGGACATACATCTGCGCAAGTACCGCAATCAGTACATACATCAGGATTGATTACATAGATATCGCCTTCAGAGATAGCTTCAACCGGACACTCGTCGATACAAGTTCCGCAAGCAATACAGTCGTCAGTAATTACGTAAGCCATTTTTTCAGAATTTTAAATATTAGTACTAATTAGTTGCGCAAAAATAAGAGTTTTATTCATTATTAGAAAATGATTCTTATTTAATTTACTAGATTTTTTTATTTCGCATATTCTTCCGTTACCAATGGTCGTTGAGGCTTACTTGTGATGATAGGAAGTTAACCTTGTCCTTCGACAAGGTTAATTAGCCAATGATTGTGTTTGCTTTCTACTTCGAATAGTTCCTTTTTTATTATTTTTGCAGTGAAATACTAAAACGGAGAAATAGATATGCCTTTAAATTTACCCGATAGACTTCCTGCCATAGAGATTCTCAAAGAAGAAAACATCTTTGTGATCGATAACTCGCGTGCCACTCAGCAGGACATACGCCCGTTGCGTATTGTGGTGCTGAACTTGATGCCTTTGAAGATTACAACGGAGACGGACATCGTACGTTTGCTCTCTAACACTCCTCTTCAGCTGGAAATCTCGTTTATGAAGATTAAGAGCCACACGTCCAAAAATACTCCTATCGAACATATGAAGACATTCTATACCGACTTTGACGAGATGCGTTCAGAGAAGTATGACGGTCTGATTATCACCGGTGCTCCTGTGGAACAGATGGACTTTGAAGAGGTGAGTTATTGGAGTGAGATAACAGAGATCTTTGACTGGAGCCGCACGCACGTTACTTCTACTTTTTATATCTGTTGGGCTGCTCAGGCGGGATTGTATCATCATTATGGTGTTCCCAAATATCCACTGGAGAAAAAGATGTTCGGCGTTTTTGAACATCGTCCCCTCGATCTGTTACACTCCATCTTCCGTGGTTTTGATGATGTGTTTTATGCTCCTCACAGCAGACACACGGAAGTACGAAAAGAGGATATCACCAAGATACCGGAGCTAACATTGTTGTCTGAATCGGATGAAGCAGGGGTCTATATGGTAATGGGACGTGGTGGACGTGAGTTCTTTGTTACGGGACACTCGGAATATTCTCCTCTGACATTAGACATGGAGTATCGCCGGGATATTGAGAAAGGCTTGCCCATAAACTTGCCGAAGAATTATTATGCAGATGATGATCCGGATAAAGGGCCGGTGGTTCGTTGGCGTGGACATGCCAATCTGTTATTCTCTAACTGGCTGAACTACTTTGTCTATCAAGAAACACCATTTAATATTGAGGACATCAAATGATAAATTCCCGAAAAATAGAATTACTGGCTCCGGCGAAGAACCTGGAGTGTGGCATAGAAGCCATAAACCATGGGGCGGATGCGGTTTATATCGGTGCGCCTAAGTTTGGTGCACGCTCGGCTGCCGGCAATTCTATGGAAGATATAGCTGCTCTTGTGGAACATGCTCATCTGTATAACGCTCGTATTTATGTTGCCGTGAACACCATCTTGAAAGAAGAGGAGTTGGCGGAAACAGAAGAGATGATAGAGGAACTATATCGAATAGGAGTGGATGCTTTGATTGTACAAGACATGGGCATCCTGCGTATGAAACTTCCACCTATACCGTTGCACGCCAGCACGCAGACTGATAATCGTACGCCGGAAAAGGTGGCTTTCCTTGCTGAAACAGGATTTACTCAAGTGGTGCTTGCCCGTGAACTCTCTTTAGCTGAGATACGGGGTATACATGAAGCCTGCCCTTCGGTGGCACTTGAGGCCTTTGTACACGGAGCTCTTTGTGTGAGTTATAGCGGACAATGTTATGTTAGCCAGGCTTGCTTTGGCCGTAGTGCCAATCGTGGTCAGTGTGCACAGTTTTGTCGTTTACCTTTCAATTTAGTGGATGCTGATGGTAAGGTGATTGTGAAAGATAAGCATCTGCTGTCGTTGAAGGACCTGAATCAGAGTGAAGAATTGGAGAGTTTGCTCGATGCAGGTGTTACTTCCTTGAAGATTGAAGGGCGATTGAAAGATGTGTCGTATGTGAAAAATGTTACGGCTGCCTACCGACAAAAACTGGATGCCATCTTTGCCCGCAGAATAGAATACGTACGTGCCTCGTCGGGAACTTGTCGATATGAGTTTATTCCTCAACTCGATAAAAGTTTTAGCCGAGGCTTCACCAACTATTATCTTCACGGTCGTTCGGATGATGTGTGTTCCTTTGATACACCGAAATCACTTGGCGAGGAGATGGGTGTCGTGAAAGAAATACGAGGCAACTATCTCACGGTAGCCGGGGTGAAGTCATTCAACAATGGCGATGGAGTGTGTTATCTCGATGAGCAAGAACGCTTGCAAGGTTTCCGCATTAACCGTGTAGATGGCAATAAACTCTATCTGCAAGAGATGCCAAAGATAAAACCACGCACCAAACTATATCGTAACTTCGACCAAGAGTTTGAACGTCTGCTCTCACGAGAGTCTGCCAAGCGAAAAATATCGGTTGAAGTCTTACTTGCTGAGGATAATCCGGGCTTCTCTCTTACGCTCACGGATGAAGATGGTAATAGCGTTTCCCTTACTCTTCAGAGAGAAAAGGAGTTAGCACGCACTCCACAAGAAAAGAATCTGAAAGAGCAATTAGCAAAGTTAGGTAACACGCCTTTTGAAGCCATCCGTGTGGATGTTGACTTCTCGGACAACTGGTTCCTTCCTGTGTCTGCACTGGCCGACCTTCGTCGCACGGCGGTAGAAAAGCTTCTTGCTACCCGTAAGACAGCCTATCAGCATGAATCAGTGACCCTAAAACCTACCACGCATCTCTATCCGCAAAGTCAACTTACTTATTTAGGTAATGTGATGAATCCGATGGCTGCTTCTTTCTATCATGATCATGGTGTCAAAGAGGTTGCCCCTGCTTACGAACAACAGTCGGTAGAAGATGCCGTGTTGATGTTTAGTAAACACTGTTTGAGATACAGCATGGGTTGGTGCCCAACTCATCAGAAGGGAACTTCTCCCTACAAGGAGCCTTATTATTTGGTATCGACGGATGGTAAACGCTTCCGCCTTAGTTTTGATTGTAAAAATTGTCAAATGAAAGTGAGCGGAGTATGAAACAGTTAGTGGTGTTTTTCTTTTTGTTGATAGGCTTGGCATCGTGCCATTATCCTCGTGAGGAAGGGGAAGTGAGTGTGGTGAAGAAGAACACTAACATGGAGGTATATACCGATTCAGTAGAGTTGGAGCGTCTGCCCATTAAAGATTCTTACGTTATTCTCCCTAAAGGTGCTCGTGTGGTGGTTGCTGAATTTGCAATCCACCCCAAAGATAGTGTAGACAGTGTTTGGGTGAAAGTGGCTCACACGCAAGAGGTGCAAGGATGGATTCGTGAAAAAGACCTGATTACATCCTTTGTTCCTTCCGACAGTATCTCGCAGTTTATTCATCTTTTTAGCGATACGCATGCTTCCTATTTCGTTATTGTCTTTTCTCTTTTTGTGGGATTCTGGATTTTTAGGGCATTTCGTAAGAAACAGCTTCAACTGGTTTACTTCAATGATATAGACAGTGTATATCCGTTGTTCCTTTGCTTATTGATGGCCTTTAGTGCCACGGTGTATGAGTCGATGCAGGTCTTTGTGCCCGAAACCTGGCAATACTTTTATTTCAATCCTACGTTGTCCCCTTTCAAAGTACCGCTTATTCTTTCTGTTTTCTTGCTCAGCATTTGGTTGTTCATTATTGTAACACTGGCTGTGCTCGATGATTTATTTCGTCAACTGACTACTACCGCTGCTTTCTTCTACTTGCTAGGGCTTCTTTCGTGTTGCATCTTCTGCTATTTTTTCTTTATGCTGACGACTCATTTCTATGTCGGATATGCTTTCTTGCTTGTCTTTGCGTGGATTTGCTTCAAGCGAATGCGTTGTAGCATGGGTTATAGATATCGGTGTGGACAATGTGGAAGGAAGTTGAAAGAAAAAGGGGTTTGTCCGTATTGTGGGGCAATCAACCAATAAATGGTAATACAGAACAAGGTATTTGAATGAATGCTTGTCTGGTCTGCATGAAAAGTTGAAACAAGAAGCTCTTTTTTCTTCTGAAAAGCTTGACTTTGTCTGTTTAATGCCTTATCTTTGTAAGAGTAATCATAAAATATATTTGGATTAAACTACAGTAAAAGAGGGAAGTTGCGGCTTCCCTCTTCTTTTTTTGGGTACCCCTGCCCAGATAGCTCCAAAAGGGGTTGTAACGAAGCAAGAGAACCGTGCAGTTGACTCAACTGCACGGTTCTCTTTGGTCGAAAGACGGTTGCACTTCACCAATATGCCTATTTGTTATCGGAATAACTCCTAATGAAACGGATATTTCCTCTTGTTGTTATTCGGAAGATGTCTATTTGTTCTAAAAAGACTCTGTTTCCGTTAATAATCAGTAAATCGTCTCTTGACAAGAATAAGCTCATTCTTGGAGGTTACAGGGAATTATGTACTGAATTAGCATCGCCTACGAGCTGAGTCTCGCAGGCGATGTTTCTGTTGGTTTCTTTTAGAATCGGCAACGCAGATCTACTCCGAACTGTATGGGGCGTGCTTTCTGTGCAAAACCCTTGCTGGATGATTCAAAGTAGAAGGTGTTGTAATCCTTGTTCAGGAAGTTGCGCGACCATAAATCTATCTGTGCATTGCCTATGGAGGTACATATCTTCCAGTTCACAGTGCCGTAGAAGTTTTGTGCCACGTCATTCTTCTCCGTCCAGTAGATCTTACCTGCTCCCGAATAGTTGGCAATGAAGCGTACTTCGTCGAACATGGAATGCTCACCACCTTTCACGGTATATTGTGCACCTACGGTTAGCGTTTGTCGGGGAATGAAAGGAACGAACTTATCTTTATAATCGGCCGTACCATCATTAAAGTCGATGAAGGTGGCGTGCGTATATCCGTAACTTGTATTCACGCTAAGCGCATCCGTCAGGTTAGCTCTTAGAGATGCTTCACCACCGTAACTGCGACTGTGTCCGGCATTCACCATCATGCGTCCCATCTCGCTGGGCGAGAATCTTGCGATTTGCTGGTCTCTGGTATCCATCACAAACGCGGCCACGTCTGCCCATAATTTCCCTTCCCAAAGAGTGAGGTGACTACCCAATTCATAGTTCCACGCATATTCGGGGTCGTAACTGATAAAATCTTTTACGCTGGCACTGCCGGTGCTACCAGGGCGGCTCATCATCTGTTTTTGTATGAGGTCGGAAAACATCTGCACATTATAACCACCACTTCTGTAGCCCCGGCTAACGGATGCATAGATATTGTTGCGGTTGTTGAAGGCGTACTTCAAAGCAAATTTAGGAAGAAGAATCCAGTAATCATCTTTCTCTTTTCCGTTAATTTGATAGTTGTTAGCAGTCGCTCCTCCCATTGGCGAACCATTCATGTAAGTCTGCGTGTTGAGTGTGGCATGAGTGTCATGAGTGATTTTCATATTTTCATAATCGGCACGTAGCCCCAAAGTAAGACTTAAACCATCCCAAACCAAGTTATTGAACGTGCTCTCGTGGAAAAGAGCCGCTCCCATAGTTGGTGTGTCGAAATTACCGTAGACAGGCATCGTTGAATCAAGTATCTTCACCCTTACCGGGCTTGCGGCCATGGCTTGATCCATATATCCTTGTAGCATGGCGACGCCACTTTCCTTAAAGGTGACAGGGGCATCCATCTTTAGCCACTGATAGAATCCGGATACACCGGATACCCATTGCCAACTTTTCTCGTTACCTCCTTTAAAGGTAAACTCTTGGCTAATCGTATTCTGTTTTTGCTGTTGAACGATCGTGTACATGCTATCGGTAGAGAAATCCTGATCCATGAACATGCGATCTCTCAGATGTTGAAATCCTGTAACGGAACTCAAAGTGAAGCCTTTTCCCTGATACTCCAGATTGAGTCCGGCATTGAGCAGATTGCGGTAATACTTGCTTTCTTCATTGAAAGCCGGATCAGCCGTTTTACCCGTTGTCTTATCGTAGAGTCCGTAGGGATATCCGCCTTGGTCGCTGTACTCGTAACTTACATTCAGGTCGACTTTCAGGTTCTCGGTAGGCAGATAGATACCTCGAAAACGCCCACCGGCTGAATTACTGCGATCAATCTTTTTATCCAAATAGGTATTCTTGAAAAAACCTCCCATATAATCGTAAAAGGCTCCGGTAGAGAACGCAAATTTGTTAGATACCCGTTGATAGTGCGTTACCGAGGCGCTATATTGATTGTATGTACCCGCACTCAGTCTGAGGTCGGTACCTTGGTAGGTGAAAGGCGACTTTGTATATACACGAATGAGCCCGCCCATAGCGCTCCGCCCATAAAGAGTACCTTGCGGACCACGCAGTACATCGATTCGTTCAATGTCGGCGTAGTTAAAGTCGAAAGCCGACTTGTCCAGATAAGGAACATTGTCTACGTAAAGTCCTACACTCGGGTTGTTGATGCGCGAACCTACGCCTCTGATATAGATAGCCGAGGTCAGCTTAGAGCCATAGTCGGGTATAAACAAGTTAGGTACTATAGAGGTGAGGTTTTTCAGAGAAGTCACCTGATTGTCTCGCATGTCTTGTTGAGACAAAATGGTGGAGGACGATGGTTGTTCGCGAAGTTTGCGATTTTCTTTTGGGGTGGCAATTACGACTACCTCTTCCACATCCACCACCTTTAGTGTGTCTTTAGGTACGTCATCTGCCCATACATTGATTGTGCCTAGCAGTGCCAGAGCAACAAGGATACATTTTTTTTTCATTATGTTACTAGCTTTTAGTTCACGGAGAAGTTTGCCTGGTCAGTGCATCATCGTGATGTTGCTATCAGCAAACTTCGAGGATGAAATTATCGAGCACAAAGTAACATGAAAGATTACGTTCCTGCAATCCTTATTTATGAGGATTATATCCTGTCGGCTTCCACGTATCCGTTCATTACGGCATACATGGTGAGGCCCGAAACAGACTTTATCCCGAGCTTTTCTGTGATGTTTTTGCGGTGAGTGATGACGGTGGTCAGACTGATGTTCAGCTTGTCGGCTATCTCCTTATTAATAAACCCTTTCGTGACCAATGTCAATACTTCTATCTCCCGGGGCGAAAGCTCCGCTTCTTCATCCAAACTACTCAGTGGAATACTGTCCGAGAAAAATTTGGCCAGTTCTGCTTTCATCATCTTCTCGGGAAGAAACATGTTAAGTATGTGGTTGCCTGCCGATGGGGTGTTGAAACTGATGCCGTGCATCAGAATTACGGTTTTCTCTTTTCGAGGCAGAAAGAAAGAATTATAAAGGACGTAGGTTTGGGAAGAGATGAAATACCACGTGTACATATCGGGCGTATCATCGGCTAACGATCCGTAGTCCGCAAATGTGCGAATGACGAACTCCGGACTTATCTCGCCAAGAAGTTTTTTTAGCCCGATGGCCGAGAGTGTGTCTGGATTAATAATTGCTATTTCCATTAAGGTAGCGTATTAAAGTTCATTCTTGAGAAATGCGGCAACAGCCTCAGCGCAATGCTCTCCGTCAATACCTGCCGAAACGATGCCGCCGGCATATCCTGCTCCTTCACCGCAAGGAAAAAGTCCTTGCACAACGGTGTGTTGCAGCGTCTCTTTGTCGCGTATGATGCGCACGGGTGAGGAGGTGCGTGTCTCTACTCCAATCAGCACTGCTTCGTTGGTAAGAAAACCACGGCTTGTGCGCCCAAACTGTATAAAGGCTTGTGACAATCTTTTGGAGATAAATCCGGGCAACCAAAAGTGTAGGGGAGAGGCCAGAAGTCCCGGACTATAAGATGACTTAGGCAACTCACTGCCTAGTTTACGGTTTGTAAAGTCGACCATGCGTTGTGCGGGAGCTGTTTGCTTCATGCCCCCTTGCAGCCAGCTTTGTCTTTCAACCTCTTCCTGAAACCGAAGGGTTTTGAGTACGGAAGGCGTGTTATCTTCTGTTATACCGTTACTCGCCATCCATTTATCTATCTCCTCGTCATCGGGCTGGATCTCGACTACCATGCCTGCATTGCTCCATTTCGAACCACGATTAGAAGGCGACATGCCGTTCACCACCACCTGTTCAGGGCCTGTAGCTGCAGGAACGACAAAGCCACCCGGACACATACAAAAGCTATACACTCCCCGTCCGTCTATCTGTGTTACGAAGCTGTACTCCGCAGCCGGCAAATACTTGCCTCGTCCTGCCTGGTTATGATATTGTATTTGGTCAATGAGTTCCGAAGGATGTTCCAAGCGAATACCTATAGCCAGACCTTTGGGCTCGATCGCTACATTGTTGGCTGCCAGCCAGCGGTATACATCCCTTGCCGAATGTCCCGTAGCCAGTATCACCGGACCGAGGAATGTCTTTCCTGTATTTGTTTCGATACCTTCCAGTTTGTTGTCCTTGATGATTAATGCATCCATTCGCGTGTCGAAGTGCACCTCTCCACCACAAGAAAGAATCGTATTTCGCATGTTCTCAATCACCTTTGGCAACTTGTCTGTACCGATGTGCGGATGTGCGTCAGCCAGAATAGAGGCACTTGCCCCGTGTTGGCAGAAGACGTTTAATATCTTGTCCACATTGCCCCGTTTCTTGCTACGGGTATATAGTTTACCATCTGAGAACGCACCGGCCCCGCCTTCTCCGAAACTATAATTTGATTCAGGATCAATGATATGCTCCTTGCTAATGAGAGCAATATCCGTTTTCCGCTCACGCACGCTCTTGCCACGCTCCACCAGAATAGGTTTTAGCCCCAACTCAATAAGTCGCAAAGCAGCAAAGAGTCCGCCCGGACCTGCTCCAACCACCACCACCTGCGGTTTGTCTTCTACATTATTATATACCGTATGCAGATATTCATCGTCTGCCGGCACCTCGTTGATGTACACCCTTACACTCAGGTTCACCAACACCGTCCGTTGCCGAGCATCAATGCTTCGTTTCAGAATGCGCGTAGCAGTTATTTTATCTAGGTCTAAACCTTTCTCACGTGCAATGTACTGCTTCAGTACTTGTTCGCTGGCTGCCTGTTCTGGCAGAATTCTTAATTGGTATTCTTGTATCATTGTTTACTATTTATATACTTCACTACAGATTAACAGATTAAAACGATTCTTGTTCTTTAAGTAATCCTTAGCCTGGATTCATCTGTTCTATCCAAACAAGGCTCTGAAAGCCTCTTCTACTTTTCTGACGGGTATCAGTTCTATTTTTATTCTCTTGGTGTCTATTCCCTGCAAGTTATATTTAGGTAATAAAAACCGCTTGAAGCCTAGCTTCTCCGCTTCGCCAATGCGTTGTTCTATGCGGTTCACCGGACGAATTTCGCCCGAAAGCCCTATTTCCCCCGCCATCGCAATATCCGATTCGATGCTTGTATCCATATTAGAGGATAGAATGGCACTAATCACCGCCAAGTCTATAGCAGGATCATTCACTTTTAGTCCGCCGGCAATGTTGAGAAAGACATCTTTCTGAGCAAGCTTAAAGCCTACACGTTTCTCTAGCACAGCCAAGAGCATATTCATTCTCCGAAGATCGAATCCCGTTGCCGAACGTTGCGGGTTGCCATAAACGGCAGAACTCACCAATGCTTGCGTTTCGATGAGAAACGGTCTTACTCCTTCTATAGCCGAAGCGATAGCTACTCCGCTCATTCCTTCATGATCTTGAGACAGCAACAACTCTGACGGGTTGCTCACTTGCCGCAATCCATCTTGTCTCATTTCGTAGATGCCTAGTTCGGCAGTACTTCCAAAGCGGTTCTTAATACTTCGCAGGATGCGATACATGTAATGCTGGTCGCCTTCAAACTGCAAGACTGCGTCCACAATGTGCTCCAACACTTTAGGTCCGGCAATGCTTCCCTCCTTATTAATATGTCCGATGAGTAACACCGCTGTATGAGTCTCTTTGGCAAAGCGTAAGATAGACGCTGCGCATTCCCGTACCTGTGCAATACTACCCGGAGAAGATTCAAGTATTTCGGTAGAGATGGTTTGTATGGAGTCAAGAATGACTAAGTCAGGTCGGGTGTTTTTTATATGGACATAAATCTGTTCCAAGGAAGTCTCGCAAACAATAAGGCAATCGCTTGATGCGTCGGTGAGTCTGTCCGCCCGCATCTTTAGTTGGCGGGCACTTTCTTCTCCCGACACATAGAGCACACGTCGTTCCGGCATGTGAAGTACTGTTTGCAAAACGAGCGTAGATTTCCCGATACCCGGTTCTCCACCAATAAGTACCAATGAACCCGGAACCAGTCCGCCACCCAATACCCTATTTAGCTCTTCGTCGTGCATGTCCATTCGCGGCTCATCGTCAGCCTCAATGTCATCTAGTGTAATCGGTTTCGTTTTTACCGTTTCTATTCCCGATACGGGTCGCTTGCTCGTAATTTCTTTTCGTACAATCTCTTCTACGTATGTATTCCACTCTCCACAACCGGGACATTTACCAACCCATTTAGGCGACTCCTGCCCGCAATTGCTGCATACATAAACAGTCTTTTCTTTTGCCATTCCTCTCCTCGTTCGTTAGAATAAAGGCAAAAATAAGGATAATTAATCAGAAAGCACTGCTTTTACATACTGATTTCTCCTGCGATGGAACGATTCATCCGCTCTCTGATCTCTGTAGGTGGATATCCATGTCCGATAAGAAACATCCGTTTGGTAAGAATCATCTTAATTGTTAAATGAGAGCTCTTTTAGAAGAAAAAACAGGAAAAAAGCAATAGATTGAATGTTTTTATTCTTATTTTTGCAGCACTCATCAAAAAAGGTAGAGACAGAGACAATGATTCGTAACTATTCACATATTACCACATCCATGTGCACCACAACCCTTAGGGGTTGAGGATAGTTTTGTGTTTCTACGTGATTCACGCTTACAGACGGTAGGCATTTTCTTAAATTTATATTTTAATCATCATTGTCCCACCCATTCGGGACAACTGTTCTTAAATAAACATCTTCATGAAAGTAATGAAATTCGGCGGGACATCCGTAGGTTCCGTGAACAGCATTTTAAGCGTAAAAAAGATAGTAGAGTCGGCAGAAGAGCCTGTTGTAGTTGTTGTTTCAGCGTTAGGCGGAATCACAGATAAACTGATTCACATGTCCAAAATGGCCGCAGCGGGAGACCCTGCGTATGAAGGAGAGTTCCGTGAAATTGTCTATCGACATGTTGCAATGATTAAAGAAGTCATTCCTGCTGTTGATGAACAGTCACTCCTACAGCGACAGGTGGGCGAACTTCTCAACGAACTGAAGGATATCTTTCAAGGTATTTATCTAATAAAAGACCTTTCTCCGAAAACATCTGATACCATTGTCAGTTACGGAGAGAGGCTTTCTTCTATTATAGTGGCAAAGTTAATAACAGGTGCCAAGTGGTTTGATTCGCGGGCCTTTATAAAAACAGAGCATAAACATTCCAAGCATACATTGGATGTTGAGTTAACCAACTCTCTTATTAGGGAAGCGTTTCAGGTGATGCCGAAAGTTTCTGTAGCGCCGGGATTTATCTCCTCGGATAAAGTAAGTGGCGATGTAACAAATCTGGGACGTGGTGGCTCGGACTATACGGCGGCAATTCTTGCTGCTGCTCTCAATGCCGACAGCCTTGAAATATGGACAGATGTGGATGGATTCATGACGGCCGATCCACGTGTAATCAGCACTGCATATACGATTAATGAATTGAGCTATGTAGAGGCAACCGAACTTTGTAACTTTGGTGCCAAAGTAGTGTACCCACCTACCATCTATCCTGTTTATCACAAGAATATTCCTATTCTTATTAAAAATACATTCAATCCTGAGGGAGCAGGTACAGTGATTAAGCAAAATGTATCGAGCCCCGAGAGCAAAGCCATCAAAGGAATATCGTCTATTAACGATACCAGTTTGATCACTGTTCAGGGTCTGGGCATGGTTGGTGTCATTGGAGTGAACTATCGCATCTTTAAAGCCTTGGCTAAAAGTGGAATTAGTGTGTTCCTCGTGTCGCAAGCCTCGTCAGAAAACAGTACCTCTATTGGTGTGCGTAATGCTGATGCCGATTTGGCTTGCGAAGTATTGAATGAGGAGTTTGCCAAGGAGATAGAAATGGGCGAGATAGCTCGGGTTTGTGCCGAAAAAAATCTTGCTACGGTGGCCATTGTTGGAGAAAACATGAAACATACTCCGGGCATTGCAGGTAAACTGTTTGGCACGTTAGGACGAAATGGCATTAACGTAATAGCCTGTGCGCAAGGTGCTTCCGAAACCAATATCTCATTTGTTGTCGAGGCGAAATCGCTTCGTAAGTCACTCAATGTGATTCATGATTCCTTCTTTCTTTCAGAATATCAAGTCCTGAACTTGTTTATCTGTGGGGTAGGGACTGTTGGTAGCAGCTTGATTGATCAAATCCGTTGTCAGCAACAGAGGTTGGCACACGAAAATGGATTGAAATTAAATGTGGTAGGCATCGCAGATGGTGCTCATGCAATGTTTCGTCGAGAAGGTTTCGATTTGGCTACTTATCAGGAAGAGCTGCAACAAAAAGGAATTGAGAGCTCTACCGAAATTCTTCATGATGAAGTGATTGGGATGAATATCTTTAATTCTGTCTTTGTCGATTGCACGGCTAGTCCTGAAGTTGCTTCTTTATATAAAGACTTCCTGCAAAATAATATATCGGTGGTCGCAGCCAATAAAATAGCAGCTTCCTCTAAATATGAAGACTATCGGGAGTTGAAACAGATAGCCCGTCACCGTGGGGTGAAGTTCTTATTTGAAACAAACGTGGGTGCGGGACTTCCTATCATCAATACGATTAACGACTTGATCAACAGCGGTGATAAGATTCTGAAAATAGAAGCGGTACTCTCAGGTACGTTGAACTATATCTTCAATAAGATCAGTGCTGATGTTCCCTTTAGTCGGACGATTAAGATGGCTCAGGAAGAACGTTATTCTGAACCGGATCCGCGTATCGACCTCAGTGGAAAAGACGTGATCCGTAAATTGGTGATTCTGGCACGTGAAGCCGGATATAAACTGGAACAAGAAGACGTGGAGAAGAATCTGTTTGTTCCGAACAACTTTTTTGAAGGATCACTGGACGAATTTTGGAACCGTGTCCCTAGTCTGGATGTAGAGTTTGAAGCTCGTCGCAAGGTATTGGTTGAGGAAAATAAACATTGGCGTTTCGTAGCTAAATTGGAAAATGGAAAGGCTTCTGTAGGATTGCAGGAGGTAGATACCAGCCATCCCTTCTACGGACTCGAAGGAAGTAATAATATTATTTTGCTTACTACAGAACGTTATAAAGAATACCCGATGATGATTCAGGGATATGGCGCCGGCGCCGGAGTAACAGCTGCCGGAGTATTTGCCGATATCATGAGTATAGCTAATGTATAAAGAAAAAGAAGATGAAACACATTATTATATTGGGAGACGGAATGGCCGATTGGCCTGTGAAGTCATTGGGAGACAAGACGCTCCTGCAATATGCAAAGACGCCTTATATGGACATGCTCGCCCGGATGGGACGCAACGGTAGGCTACAGACGGTAGCCGAAGGCTTTCATCCGGGCAGCGAAGTAGCTAATTTATCCGTACTGGGTTACAACTTGCCGAAGGTGTACGAAGGTCGCGGTGCCCTGGAAGCAGCAAGCATCGGTATCGACCTCAAGCCGGGAGAGATGGCAATGCGCTGTAACCTGATTTGTGTGGAAGGTGAGATTCTGAAGAATCATTCTTCGGGACATATCACTACCGAGGAGGCAGATGTGCTGATTCAATACTTGCAAGAGAAGTTGGGAAGCGATAGGGTAGCCTTTCATACAGGTGTGTCATATCGTCATTTATTGGTCATCAAAGGAGGTAATAAACAGTTGGATTGTACTCCTCCTCACGATGTGCCGCTTCATCCGTTCCGCCCATTGTTAGTGAAGCCGCTGATACCTGAAGCGCAGGAAACAGCTGACTTGATTAACGAACTAATTTTAAAATCGCAAGAGCTGTTGAAGAATCATCCGTTAAACTTAAAGCGGATGGCTGAAGGCAAGGATCCGGCCAATAGCATTTGGCCTTGGTCTCCCGGCTATCGCCCAAAGATGGAAACACTCTCCGATACTTTTCCGCAAATAAAGTCGGGCTCTGTGATCTCTGCCGTTGATTTAATTCGAGGTATCGGTTATTATGCCGGACTGCGTCGGTTACATGTGGAAGGGGCTACCGGACTCTATGACACGAACTACGAGAACAAAGTGGCTGCTGCTTTGGAGGCATTGAAGACAGATGATTTCGTTTATCTACATATTGAGGCCAGTGATGAAGCCGGACACGAAGGTGATGTAGCATTGAAACTCAAAACAATTGAAAACTTGGATAGTCGTGCTGTCGGCCCGATTTATGAAGCGGTGAAAGATTGGAAAGAACCGGTAGCTATTGCTGTACTTCCCGATCATCCTACTCCCTGCGAACTCAGAACACATACCTCAGATCCTATCCCGTTCCTTATCTGGTATCCGGGAATTACTGCCGATTCGGTACAAACGTATGATGAAGTAGCCGCTTGTGAGGGTGACTATGGAGTGTTGAAAGGAGATGAGTTTATGAAAGAATTTATGCATTCAAATCAATAGTATGATGAAGTATTACAGTACCAACAAACAAGCTGCGATGGCTTCTTTACAAGAGGCGGTAGTCAAAGGGCTTGCATCAGACAAGGGGCTCTTTATGCCCGAAACAATCAAACCTCTGCCTAGCGAATTCTTTGAAACCATTGAAACACTTTCTTTTCGGGAGATCGCTTATCGGGTGGCAGACGCTTTCTTTGGCGAAGATGTACCGGCAGATACATTGAAAGAAATAGTGTATGACACACTTAGCTTCGATGTACCTCTGGTTCCTGTCAATGAGAATATCTATTCTCTGGAACTGTTTCATGGCCCTACGTTGGCTTTCAAAGATGTAGGCGGTCGCTTCATGGCACGTTTGCTTGGCTATTTTATCCGTAAAGAAGGGCTCAAGAATGTAAATGTATTGGTTGCTACTTCGGGCGATACGGGAAGTGCCGTAGCCAACGGTTTTCTCGGCGTGGAAGGCATTCATGTCTATGTACTTTATCCGAAAGGAAAGGTTAGTGAGATACAAGAGAAGCAATTCACTACTCTGGGGCAGA
Source organism: uncultured Bacteroides sp. (assembly GCF_963666545.1). Classification (NCBI taxonomy): domain Bacteria; kingdom Pseudomonadati; phylum Bacteroidota; class Bacteroidia; order Bacteroidales; family Bacteroidaceae; genus Bacteroides; species uncultured Bacteroides sp. The sequence goes on from NZ_OY762899.1 coordinate 2,976,149, forward strand.
ACATCACTTCTTTAGAGATAGACGGAACTTTTGACGACTGTCAGGCATTGGTGAAACTGGCGTTTATGGACGAAGAATTGAATAAGCATTTATTGCTTACCTCTGCTAATTCCATCAACGTCGCTCGTTTCCTGCCACAGGCTTTTTATTACTTTTATGCTTATGCACAACTGAAGAAGTTGGGTAAAGCTGATAAGATGGTGGTCTCTGTACCCAGTGGAAACTTTGGAAACATAACGGCGGGTTTGTTTGGCAAACAAATGGGACTGCCTGTAACCCGCTTCATTGCTGCTAATAATAAGAATGATATATTCTATCAGTACCTGCAAACAGGTCAGTACAATCCTCGTCCGTCTATTGCTACCATTGCTAATGCCATGGATGTGGGTGATCCAAGTAATTTTGCCCGTGTACTCGACTTGTATGCTCACTCTCATGCAGCCATTTCAGCAGAAATAACAGGTACCACCTATACCGACGAACAGATCAGTGAAACGTTGCAGAACGTTTACCAGGAAACACATTATCTGCTCGATCCGCATGGTGCTTGTGGTTATCGTGCGCTTAAGGAAGGACTAAAAGATGGTGAAGTAGGCGTATTCCTTGAAACGGCTCATCGCTAAGTTTCTCGAAACAGTAGAGGGCATTATCCATGATAAAGTCACTATTCCCGCTAAGTTACAAGAATTCATGAAAGGTGAAAAGAAGAGCTTGGAGATGAGCAAAGACTTTGCTGATTTCAAATCTTATTTGTTAAGTCTTTAAGCAGTTAGATACAGTAGAAATCCCGCCAGAATTATTCTGCACGGGATTTTTATATAACTATCGGATATGAGTAATTGGAAAAGTGTTTTTGCAGTCATTTGGACAGGACAGTTGTTTTCTATTTTAAGCAGCTCTATCGTTAGTTTTGCTTTAATCTTATGGCTTAGTTTTGAAACCGGTTCTGCACAGGTGTTGGCTCTATCTGCTTTGGCAGCTTTACTTCCCCAGTCTATCATAGGCTTGGTTGCCGGAGTCTATATTGATCGTTGGGACAGGAAACTGACCATGATTCTGGCCGATTCATTCATTGCGCTTTGTACGTTCTTACTCGCCATTCTCTTCTTTCTGGGAATAGCTGAAGTCTGGCATATTTATGTACTCTTGGCTTTACGCTCTGTGGGTTCGGCTTTTCACATGCCTGCCATGCAAGCCTCTGTTCCTTTGTTAGCTCCTACCGACCAACTAACCCGCATAGCAGGAATCAACCAGATGCTAGAGTCCGTTTGTAATATTGCCGGTCCGGCATTAGGCGCCTTGTTTATTGGCTTTATGGATATCAGCTATATTCTGCTTCTGGATGTTGGAGGTGCATTGATTGCTTGCGTTTCACTCTTATTTGTCCATATACCTAACCCCGAGAAAGAGGAAAACAAGCGCATTGGAGTTCTGTTTGAACTTAAGGACGCAGTACACACCGTGAAAGGCATCAAGGGTATTATTCCTCTGGTTTCGTTTTCCGTATTGGCCACTTTTGTATTGATGCCGGTTGCCGTTCTGTTCCCGTTGATGACGCTGAAACATTTCTCCGGAGACGCTTTTCAGATGAGTGTCGTGGAAGTGGCATGGGGAGCAGGTATGCTCATCGGAGGAGCTATCATGGGCATCTTTGCATTAAAAGTGAATAAAGTTCTATTGATTAATCTGATGTATATTGCCATTGGTTTAAGCTTTTACTTCTCGGGTATATTACCCGAAACGGGCTTTTGGCTCTTTGTGTTTCTTACACTTGCAGGGGGCATAGCAGGGAGCGTGTACAATGCTTCTTTTATTGCGGTGATTCAGCTACAAATACCTCCGGCCATTCTTGGACGCATCTTTTCCGTTTATTTCAGCTTGGCCATTTTGCCCTCCATGGTTGGACTGGTTGCCGCCGGTACCATTGCCGATGCGATAGGGTTAAGCAACATGTTTATTATCTCGGGTGTGATGCTTTGTCTGATCGGAGTTTTCTCTTTTTGTTCCCGCTCCATGTTAACGCTAGGTAAGCATTATTAAAGATGTCGTCTTGCCTAGTACGCCCTGAAAATCAAATATCTTCCTTTTGCATATATAGTGAAGGTGACGTTTATTGCTTCGTTTAATGTTCCTTGCCACCAATTAGTGAAGTCGCTGAGTGGATAAACCAATCCGTCAGCTCTTACTTCTGATGCATCAAAATTGATGATGGAAATCTGTTGGCCCGGATAACAATCAAACGTGGCATCGCCGCATATGGGAGTAAATACACCGTAGTCTGTAGCCATCTCTACCTGTACTTCCTTGTCCAGATAATCCATCAACAAACTAATATTACCCAATGTGTGATCTTCTCGTTTTCCTGTGGCACCGACGATCAAGACCTTCTTTCTTCCGTTCTCAAAGCAGTAATTGACCGCTTTTGTTTGGTCATTCGTTTCTTGGTCGGAACTTGTGTGCAGAATGTTTTGGAAACGTTTCTTGTTTTCTTCGGAGATAGAATCACCGTCTCCAATGATAATGTTAGGCGTATGCCCCTGAAGAATGTAAGTATCAGCCGCACCGTCACAGCATACCACATAAGTTGCATGTTCCAGTAAAGTGACAGGTATAGAGTGAGTAGGATATTCCCCGTTTGCCAGTATTACAGTTTCTACAACGCTGGCTTTTGTCAGTAGAGGGTAGTGTTTCATGTTGTTTGTGATGTTTTATTCATCAATCGTATCCATTTATAATAGCCAAAGATAGCAATAACGGAATAAAGTCCATACAAAACAGCGGTGAAATCAAGTCCTTTATAGATGTACAGTCCGCAACTTACAACATCCACGGCTATCCATGCCAACCATTGTTCCACATACTTCTGTGCGAGTAACCACATTCCGATGATGCTAAGAGCGGTCGTGAAACTGTCCAGCCAGGGAACATTACTATCGGTGTAATTTATCAGCAGCCATGCAATGGCAAAAAAAGAAGCAATGAACACAGCCGCTAGTGGAAGAATCCGTTGGATGGGAGTATGCCTGATAGGCAAATCAATCTTTTTATTGTTTCCTTTTTGCCATACGATCCATCCATAGATGGCAGCAAGTAGATAGTAAACATTGATACCTGTGTCGGCATAGAGTCCGGCATCGTAATACACAAAGATATAGATGGCCGGCATGATGATGCCGGCTATCCATAGATAGATGCTTGCTCTATACTCTAACCAGAGATAAAGCAAGCCTATGAGAGTTCCTATAATTTCGAGATAATTCATTAGAAGCGTAGCGTAAGATGTGTCATCACGTTTGTACCTGCTTGAGCGGCATAACCAGAATAGTTATAACGTTCTTTGTTGCTCCCGCTATATCCACTCCCTGCATACCCGTTGTTTTCATATTCTTCGTTGAAGAGATTATAAACGGTAACACCCACGCTGGCCGACTTTACATGTGGCAATTGGAAGGTATATGCTAAACTCAGATTACTAACAAAATAAGCGTCCAGCATTTGATCTTTTTGTTTTGCGTTGCTAAGATATTGTTTGCTAACGTATTGTGATTGTAGATTAGCATCGAAACCTTTGTAGTTGAAACTGAAGATGTTGTTCAGAATCAAATCAGGAGAGAAGGCAATTGGCGTATCGCCATGTTTTACTTCAATGGGATTTGTCTTTTCATCTTCATAAAGCATCTCGATGAAGTTCTGTACTCTGTTTCGGCTAAAAGTAGCATTGATATCCCAACGGAAATGCTTATTCAACTTCGCACCCATCATTAGTTCTGCGCCCATTCTATAACTATCGGGTACGTTAGCTGCCATAGCCTGACCTACTTCGTTTTGTTGTCCCGTTAGCACTAACTGGTCCTTGTAATCCATATAATAGAGATTGGCTCCGGCACTAAACCATGTGTCGGCATATGCATAACCGAGTTCATAATCGAGTAGACGTTCAGCTTTGGGATATTCACTAAACTTGCCATCTGTGTAGTTGTTTCGCGTGGGTTCCTTCTGGGCTACAGAGAAAGAAGCATAAAGTCGATTGTGCTTGTTCAGTTCCCAATTAATGCCTGCCTTCGGGTTCAGAAAACTGAAGTTTTCATTGATATCCAACAGCTGCATGGCCTTGGTTTTCTTGTCCCATTTCTCATTGGTTCCGTTTATCTTATAGCTGATATAGCGATATTGCAAATCTCCGTAGATATTGAAGCCACCTCCCAACTCATAATTAGCTTTCGCATAAAGATTTCCATCTATTTTTTTTGCTGTACTTCGGTAATACTCCTGTTCCGGATTCAAGGGACCAACGTAGTTCTTTATCCAAATGATTTTACCAAAATGGTCGCCATCGTACTCATTCAATCCACCGCCAATGGAGGCACTTAATTGATTGTTATTATAATTCAGCGAGAATACTCCACCGTAGAAATCATTACTCATCTTCTTTTGGCGAATGAGATCGCTCTCTTTCACTTCTGTACCATTCAATATGTAAGTAGATAAGCCATACTCCATTAAAGAGTCGGTTTTGTATTCTTGATAATAGCCACTACCTCGCGTGTAATGCAGAGCAGCATCTAAGTTCCAGGCTTGAGATAATCGTTGGTTTAGCAATAACTGATAATGAGTCTGGTGGTAATTGTCTGTTTGATCTTTATAAAACACATCCTTGCCGTTAGCATCGGTATATTTTCCGGCAGGGTTATACCGACGACCGTGCTCTGCCATTTCTTCTTTCGAAGCGTAGTACCAAGCATGATAAGTTTTCTCCAAACCGCTAAACGTGATTAATTTAATCGAAGTGTTTCCCGTAAAATACCCTCCTTGCAGGAAATAGGAATTCAGGTCTACCGAAGCACGGTCAATGTAGCCGTCCGTACTGATATTAGATAAGCGCGCATCAAAAGCCCAATGATTGTTTAGTAGTCCCGTACCCACTTTTACTGTTTCTTTGTGGGTGTTGAAAGAACCGTATGAACCATTTACCTCTGCATAAGGAATCATGCTGATACCTTCAGTCTGCATATTGACACTTCCACCGAAAGCTCCTGCACCATTGGTTGATGTACCCGCTCCTCGCTGTACTTGAATATCTTTCAGTGACGAAGCGAAATCAGGCATATTTACCCAATACACCGTATGGCTTTCTGCATCATTCATTGGAATTCCGTTAGCCGTAATGTTGATACGTGTACCGTCCGTACCGCGTATCCGTAGTGAAGTATAGCCTATCCCGGCTCCCGCGTCCGATGTTGTCAGAGCCGAAGGAGTGAGACTAAGCAAGTACGGAATGTCCACCCCGAGATTTTGCTTACTGATTTGTTCCTTGTTTACATTGGTGAAAGCCATTGGCGTTTTTTCCGTGGCACGAGTAGAGATGACCTGCACCTCTTGTAGATGCACAATTCTCACACTGTCTTTTTGCGCTTTTTGGGCAAAAGACATAGAGCCGGATACGAGTATCCCGGCTAGCATTATAGCTTTTTTTTTCATTACAATTAAAAGTTTAATTAAACAGAAAAGGGGGACTTTTCTATTTTTCCCTCCGCCGGCATTACCCGGATCAGGTTAATGGGTATGATCTCAGCCCGTTATATTAAGGCACCCCTCTTATTGAAATCTGGGGCAAAATTAATGCTTTTTATTTAGAATGCAACAAAATAAGGATTCTTTCTTGTCTTCTGTATTCTTTGTTCTTGTTGTGAGTGAATCTAGTATTAGTCTTATTCCTCTCTTTGATACGTTAACTATCTCTTCTTCTCCTATAAATTAAGCCTATAGAACACATAATCTAACTCTTTTTAATGAAAGAACTACTTAGTCACACAGCTGTGTGATCATAGTACTTCAATTGTGTGATCTTAGTCCTGCAGCTGTGTGACTATCGTCACGCAATTGGGGGACGAACTAATTCTTTTGTTTTGTGTGCTTAGTTTGTTCCTTGTCATTGCTTAGATTGTGCTATTTATTGCCATAGATGATTCGTAACCTTCTTCTCTTTCTTCTTAGTTTCCTTAAAATTATGTAGATTTGCAGCAATCCAGATTTTAGTGAATGAAAGAACAAAATAGAAGGGTACTGGTGGGAATGAGCGGAGGCATAGACAGTTCTGCCACTTGCTTGATGTTACAAGAGCAAGGCTATGAGGTGGTAGGGCTCACTATGCATGTGTGGGGCATGCCTATACTCGAGGCTCAGGAATTGGCTACTCGTATAGGCGTAGAACATTATGTAATAGATGAACGAGGCCCTTTCAAAGAAACAATTGTGAAGAACTTTGTGGACGAGTATCGGCAGGGACGTACGCCAAATCCGTGTGTGATGTGCAACCCGCTCTTTAAATTCCGCATTCTGACTGAATGGGCTGATAAATTGGGCTGTGCCCATATCGCTACGGGACACTACTCGCAGTTGGAGGAACGGGATGGGAAAGTATACATCGTAACGGGTGATGATGAGCGGAAGGATCAGTCTTATTTTCTTTGGCGCTTGGAGCAGTCGGTGCTGAAACGCTGCTTGTTTCCTCTGGGTACATACACGAAACCGCAAGTGCGGAAGTACCTTCGTCAGAAAGGTTTTGAAGCCAAGGCGAAAGAGGGCGAAAGCATGGAAGTGTGTTTCATTAAGGGCAATTACCGTGACTTTCTTCGTGAACAGTATCCGCAATTGGATGAAGAAATAGGGAAGGGATGGTTTGTTAATTCCGAGGGAATGAAACTAGGCGAACATAAAGGTTTTCCTTATTATACCGTTGGGCAACGGAAAGGGTTGGAGATTGCTTTGGGGCATCCGGCCTATGTCTTGAAACTGAATCCGCAGAAAAACACGGTGATGCTGGGCGATGTGGAGCAGTTGAAAACAGAATATATGTTGGTAGAACAATCGAGCATTACGGACGAACGGGAGTTTTTTGCCTGCGATCATCTGGCAGTGCGTATTCGCTATCGAAGTACACCGATTCCCTGCAAGGTGGTGAAATTAGAAGAAGGCTACTTGTTTGTCCGCTTCTTAGCTGAGGCTTCGGCCATTGCCCCGGGACAGTCTGCTGTGTTTTATGACGGGCGGCGGGTACTTGGCGGAGCATTTATTGCTTCACAGCGAGGCTTGGGTCTGCTGATTGAAGAGCATAAAGATGCTTGGGGAACAATTTAATAGGCAGAACGTTTATCCTCAATTAGTGTAATTCAAAGAAGATATAGATATGAGATTTTTTTTTCTAATGATTTTTGTTCTTATCTCGTTAGGAACATCTGCCCAACAAGATACACTAAAGTATCGTATTAGCCTGAGAGACAAGGCTGTTACCACTTATTCCTTGAGTCGGCCGGAGCAATTCCTTTCGGAAAAGGCGATCGCCCGACGGGTTAAACAACACTTACCGATCGACTCAACCGACTTACCGGTCTGCGAGAAGTATGTGGATGCTATCCGAAAGAAAGGAGTGAAAATAGTGGTTACGGGCAAATGGGATAATATTGTGACGGTATCGTGCAATGACAGTTTGCTGATTAAAAAGATTGCGGCACTTCCTTTTGTACGCTCTACCGAAAAAGTTTGGAAAGCACCAGGTTCAAAGGAATCACAAAGATCTACCCAACGTGATTCAGTGACGAACAAAGTCGTAAGAGTGGATAGTTGCTATTACGGTCCGGCTTATCGACAGATTCAGCTGAGCAATGGCGATAAACTTCACGAGGCGGGATTTAAGGGGCAAGGCATGACGATTGCGGTGATTGACGCAGGATTTCATAATGCGGATCAAATTGAGGCGATGAATAATATACGTGTGCTTGGTGTGAAAGATTTTGTGAATCCGGATGCTGATCTTTTTGCAGAGAGTAGTCATGGATTGAAGGTGCTTTCGTGCATGGCGATGAACCAACCGAATGTAATGGTTGGTACCGCTCCGGAAGCATCGTATTGGTTACTGCGTAGCGAGGATGAATATTCAGAGAATTTGGTAGAACAGGATTATTGGGCAGCGGCTCTTGAGTTCGCCGACAGTGTAGGTGTGGATGTCGTTAATACGTCTTTGGGTTATTATGTGTTTGATGATAGAACGAAAAACTACAACTATCGCGATCTGAATGGCACTTATGCCTTGATGTCTCGCGAGGCATCTAAGGCGGCAGATAAGGGAATGGTTGTGGTTTGCAGTGCCGGAAATGCAGGCTCCGGTCCGTGGAAAAAGATCACTCCTCCGGCAGATGCGGATAATGTAATTACAGTGGGGGCCGTTGGAAAGAATGGTGTACTGGCTGCTTTCTCTTCTATTGGCAACACAGCCGATAATCGGATTAAGCCCGACGTGGTAGCTGTGGGATTGGCCTCGGATGTGATGGATACGGATGGAGTGATAGGAAGGGCTAACGGAACTTCGTTTGCATCACCTATCATGTGTGGCATGGTGTCCTGTCTGTGGCAGGCTTGTCCGCAACTAACGGCTAAACAGGTGATAGAACTGGTGCGCCAAGTGGGTGATCGGGTCGACTTTCCTGATAATATCTATGGATATGGGGTACCCGACCTGTGGAAGGCTTATCAGACAACCCTCAAACAGTGATTAAATAGTATTTATCTAATGAGTATCGGTATGGAAACTCCTCTTTCTCTTTTTGATCTGAATGCATTGGTGAAACGCAGTTTGTCGCAATGTTTGCCCGATGAATATTGGGTACAGGCGGAGTTGAGTGATGTGCGGTCTAATGCTACGGGGCATTGCTACCTCGAGTTCATACAAAAAGATCCTCGTAGTAATAACCTCATAGCTAAGGCGCGTGGTACTGTTTGGGCGAATGTGTACAGAATGCTGAAACCTTATTTTGAAGAGGCAACAGGACAAGCTTTTACATCGGGTATAAAAGTGTTAGTCAAGGTCACTGTGGAGTTTCATGAGTTGTACGGATATAATCTTACGGTTTGTGATATAGATCCCACCTATACATTGGGCGACATGGCGCGTCGTCGTAGAGAGATACTGAAACAGCTTGAAGAAGAAGGGGTACTCACCTTAAATAAGGAACTCGAGATACCTGTGCTTCCTCAGCGAATAGCAGTCATCTCCTCATCTACTGCGGCCGGATACGGTGATTTCTGTCATCAGTTACAAAACAATTCTCACGGATTCTTTTTCTATACAGAGTTGTTTCCGGCATTGATGCAAGGTAATCAGGTAGAAGAGTCGGTGTTGTCGGCACTGGATGCTGTAAATGCGAGGATGCATCAATTCGATGTGGTGGTAATTATCCGCGGTGGAGGAGCCACTTCCGACTTATCGGGCTTTGACACTTATCTGCTGGCGGCTTCTTGCGCACAGTTTCCGTTACCTATTATAACGGGTATCGGGCACGAACGAGACGATACTGTACTCGATTCAGTGGCGCATACACGGGTAAAGACGCCAACAGCGGCTGCCGAATTTCTTATTAACCGGATGGAGGAAGCTGCTGACTTGCTCGATAATCTGTCTGAACAATTAAGGGCAGGGGTACTCTTGCGCTTGGAGCAAGAAAAACGTCGACTGTGGATATTACAAAATCGAATGCCGTCATTCGTTTCCTCACGTCTTTCGGAAGCGAAGATGCAGTTATTGACTACAAAGAAAGACTTGTCTCAGGCAGTAACATCCTTGTTTACCAGACAGAAGCATCACTTGGAGCTGTTGCATCAACGGGTAAACGATGCTTCCCCTGAACGTTTGCTGAAGCGTGGATATAGCATCACATTGAAAGATGGGAAAGCAATAATAGATGCCACACAGCTTGCTGAGGGAGATGTACTTACTACCCGCTTGGCAAAAGGAGAAGTGAATTCTACTGTAACAATTAAAAACGTTTAATTTATATAATAGTTCTTCAACTTTTAATTATACTTTAGGCGAGCACTTTTATGCATTTGCCTCTTCGGGGAAGTTTCTAGGGTAAGCATTATATATGTAACTTTACCGCCATAAAGCTGCTTGCTTTTTATTTTGCAAAAAAAATCTGTTTTTATTTACCACCGCATGGCGTCTTATTTCTTTATCCTATGCTAGATTCCCCTATAATACTCTCGAAAAGCCTATTCAAAAGAGGTTACGAGACTTAACGAAATAAAATACAACAGATCATTTTTTGCTTATATTACATTTGTTGTAACATAGGTGATAAATCTTGTAACAAAAAAACTGTTTTTTCATTCATAAAACTTTATTTTTGCAGGAGATATCTGTAATAATAATAATTCTACGTATAGCTAGAAGCCTAGAGTTAACCAACTATGAAAAACCTAAAATATATTTTCCAATTTTCATCAATCATTAGTATCATATTTGTATTTGTGGGATGTGGATGATTGGGCTAATTTTGATAACACCCATAGTCAGGCTTATTTGTATTTTATCTGGACGAAAATAAATTTTAAGAAAAGGAAAATTATGAAAAAACAATTGTTAATCATTTCTATGCTACTATTCTCGCTGTTGGGCTTTTCGCAAGGTATCGAATTTGAAAGTGGAACATGGAAAGAGATTCTTGAAAAAGCGCAACGAATCAATAAACCGATTTTTGTTGATGTTTATACTTCTTGGTGCGCTCCTTGTAAGACTATGAGTAAAAACATTTTTCCACTTACAGAAGTAGGGAAAGCTTATAATGCAAACTTTATCTGTTACCAGCTAGATGCAGAAAAAGGAGAAGGAATTGAAATAGCAGATAAATACGAAGTGAAAGCTTTTCCGGCTTACCTCTTTATCAAAGCGGACGGAGCTTTATTTTACAATGCTTTGGGATCAATGGATGCAAATAACTTTATTGCATTATCGAATAAAGCTTTAGCTGAAATGAATGATCCGAAGCCGATAACTGTTTGGGAGAAAGAATATGCTACAAGGAAAAGTGATCCGAAATTTATATTAGATTACATGAATAAACGCTCAATGTTGAGAATGTCTAATACAAAGCTTTTCGATGAGTACTTGAAACTTATTCCGGAAGAAGAACTTACCTCTGATATTATTGTGAAAATGTATACGGAAGAGGGGAAGCTGATGACAGTAAATTCTTTTGCGTTTGAAAACTTACTTAAGTACAAAGAGAAATATTTCGGGAAATTGTTTGGATATGTGCAAATATATCTTCTGGCAGGAGTTATGAATAGTGTGCGAGATGCAGCTAAATCAAAAAATGAACAATTGCTTACTGCTGCGATGAAAGTGTATGACCAATTACCTAATATTTCATTTATAAGCCAAAAAGATGAAATTTACATGGAATACTATCAGCGCACGGGAGAAACTGATAATTATCTGAAACATGCAACTAACTTTGGCAACAACTATCTCATGAAAATAAGTCCAGATTCGATAAATGAAAAAGATCGAATATTTGCACAAAGGATTGAAAAGGAAATTAACTCCGGAGCATTAGTTGGACTTGATTCTGCGCAAATAGCCCATTTGAAAGAGATTTCTGCTCATGCAGAGAGGAATAAAATCAGTGAAAACCTCAATAATATTGCTTGGAAGGTTTTTGAGATGGTGTCGGATAAAAGAATTTTATCCAATGCACTTAGCTGGTCTAAACGATCACTGGAGATATACCCAAACAATGCCTTTTGGTTGGACACTTACGCCAACTTGCTCTATAAACTAGGGCAAAGTGAAGAAGCTATTGCCAAGGAGGAGGAGGCTTTACGCCATTCTAGCAAGAACGATACTAAAGGGTTTGAAGAAACTCTGAGAAAGATGAAAGCCAAAGAAAAAACTTGGAAAAATTAAGTCTGAATTTGATGCAACAAGTCATTTAATATATGTTATTTCAATGATAGCCTCGGTTACATGCAAAACACAATCTAGGTAGTACAACGGATAATCATAAAAATAATGATGATGGATGATAATATTTACGAAAATTAGCACTTCAAGCATGACTCTTTCACGCCATTTGTTTATCTTCATCGCTGAATCATTCAGATCATAAAATGCAAGTCGAGCTCGTTCGTTGTCGATTATATAAAAACTTATAATCCAAATATAATCATCTTGGCCCACTCGATCTGATTTTTTGTTAATAAAAAGTTGAACGTTTAATAATATAATAGACTTATGGCAGCTAAAAAAGAAACGTATTCCCAGGCAATTGAGCGGTTAGAAAAGATTGTTCGTCAGATAGATAACAATGAACTGGATATTGATCTTCTGAGTGAAAAGATTAAGGAAGCTAATGAAATTATAGCATTTTGCTCGGCTAAACTCATGAAAGCAGATGCTGAGATCGAAAAATTGCTCGAAGAAAAGCGGCAATCTGAATAATATGAGTTATTTTTGTTCTCTCAAAGAGAAATGACTAATTACTAAATGAAATGAAAGAAATAGACTGGTCGAATCTGTCATTTGGATACATAAAGACGGATTATAATGTGAGAATAAATTTTCGGAATGGTGCTTGGGACGAACTGGAAGTAAGCAGCAGTGAATATATTAATATGCATATGGCGGCTACTTGTTTACACTATGGTCAAGAAGCGTTCGAGGGATTAAAAGCCTTTCGTGGTAAGGATGGTAAGATTCGCATCTTTCGTTTGGAGGAAAATGCGGCTCGTATGCAGGCTACTTGTCAGGGCATCATGATGGCGGAGCTTTCTACTGAACGTTTCAGGGAGGCTGTGCTGAAGGTGGTTAAGTTGAATGAACATTTTGTGCCGCCTTATGAAAGTGGTGCTTCTCTTTATATTCGTCCGTTATTGATTGGAACAGGTGCACAGATTGGTGTACATCCGGCCGATGAATATCTATTTTTGGTGTTAGTCACACCGGTAGGTCCTTATTTTAAAGGTGGTTTCTCTACGAATCCGTACGTGATTGTACGTGGGTTTGATCGTTCGGCACCACTGGGAACAGGCATTTACAAAGTGGGTGGCAATTATGCGGCTAGTCTGCGTGCTAATAAGCTTGCTCATGATTTGGGTTATGCCAGTGAATTTTATCTGGATGCTAAAGAGAAAAAATACATTGATGAATGTGGTGCAGCCAATTTCTTTGGCATTAAAGAAAATACATATATTACTCCACGTTCAACTTCTATTTTGCCTTCTATTACCAATAAGAGCTTGATGCAATTGGCTGAAGATATGGGACTAAAGGTAGAACGTCGTCCCGTTCCGGAAGAAGAATTGAGTACTTTTGAAGAAGCCGGTGCATGTGGCACGGCGGCAGTAATTAGTCCGATTGAGCGTATTGACGATTTGGATAACAAAAAGTCGTATGTCATTTCTAAAGATGGTAAACCGGGACCTGTTTGCACCAAGCTTTATAATAAGTTAAGAGGCATTCAGTATGGTGATGAACCCGACACGCATGGTTGGGTGACGATTGTGGAATAAAAGTCAAGAAATGAATTATAAAATAACGACTCTGGCCGAGAACTGTGTTTACGGTAAGGGCTTACAGGGAGAGCATGGGCTTTCCCTGCTTGTTGAAACGAAGGAACATAAAGTGCTATTCGATACCGGAGCTTCGGATCTATTCATGCGCAATGCCCGCTTGTTGGGAATCGACTTAACGGAAGTTGATTATGTGGTGCTTTCTCATGGGCATCGTGATCATACAGGCGGTTTGCATCATTTTCTGGAGATGAACAAGAAAGCGAAAGTGGTTTGTAAGCGTGAAATCTTTCGACCAAAGTTTAAGAATGAACATGAGAACGGGCTAAGGCATCCTGAAACGCTAGACAAGAGTCGCTTTCTTTTTATTGAGGAAAATGCTGAAATAGTACCGGGCGTGTTTGTCTTTCCACAAATAAAAATTGTGGATAAAGTCGATACTCATTTTGATCATTTCTTTACGGAAGTGAATGGGGAGCTACAACCTGATACGTTTGAGGACGAACTGGTCTTGGTACTGAAAGGAGAAAAAAACGTTTCGGTGCTTAGTGCTTGTTCACATCGTGGAATAACGAATATGATACGAGTAGTACAAGAAGCATTTCAGGGGTTAAGTCCAAAGCTGCTTCTTGGTGGCTTTCACATACACAATGCAGAAAACGAGAAGTTTAATGTTATTTCGGCTTTTCTAGGAGTGAACCTGCCTAAACGCATGGGTGTTTGCCACTGTACGGGCGTTGATAAGTATGCTTTATTCCGTCAACAGTTTAATGATCGCGTGTTTTATAATTATACCGGTTGGGTAGAAACGATTTAAATAAATGGGAAAGAATAAACTACAGAAGTTTGCCGATATGGCAGAATATCCGCATGTGTTTGAGTATCCATATTCTGTGGCGGAGAATGTCCCTTTTGAAATGAAGGGTAAATGGCACGAAGACTTCTTTAAGAATGACAATCCGATTGTGCTCGAATTAGGCTGTGGCCGAGGTGAATATACCGTAGGGCTCGGCAAGATGTTTCCTGATAAAAACTTCATCGCGGTAGACATAAAAGGTGCCCGCATGTGGAGTGGGGCTACTGAGGCTCTTGAAGCTGGTCTGACAAATGTGGCTTTTCTTCGTACCAACATAGAAATTATTGATCGCTTCTTTTCTGAAGGAGAAGTGAGTGAGATATGGCTTACTTTCTCTGATCCACAGATGAAGAAAGCGACCAAGCGGTTGACTTCCACTTACTTCATGGAGCGCTACCGAAGGTTCTTAAAGCCGGATGGTATCATCCATCTGAAAACGGATAGTAACTTCATGTTTACGTATACCAAATACATGATTGAGGAAAATAAGCTGCCTGTTTTATTTCTTACGGAAGATTTGTATCACTCCGATTTGGTGGATAATATTCTGGGAATCAAAACCTATTATGAACAACAATGGCTCGATAGGGGTTTAAGTATTAAGTATATTAAGTTCTTGCTTCCACAATTGGGCGAACTTAAAGAACCTGAAGTGGAAATAGAGCTGGATTCGTATCGCAGTTACAACCGCAGTAAACGTAGCGGACTGAACACGGCTAAATAAATTATAATTATGACTATATATCCGAAACTTATATTGGATGCACTGGCAACGGTGCGTTATCCCGGTACCGGAAAAAATCTCGTTGAGGCTGGTATGGTAGAGGATAACATTCGTATTGATGGAATGAAAGTTTCATTCTCTCTATTGTTTGAGAAACCGACCGATCCTTTTATGAAATCGGTGGTGAAAGCTGCCGAGACAGCCATACTTACTTATGTGGGTAAAGAGGTTGAAATCGAGGGTAATATTAGCGTGAAGAGTACGCAAGCACCACGTCCTGAAGTTGGTAAACTGTTGCCTCAAGTGAAGAATATTGTGGGTATCTCTTCCGGAAAAGGTGGTGTGGGTAAATCTACCGTTTCTGCAAACCTGGCTGTGGCTTTAGCAAAACTTGGATATAAGGTTGGTTTGCTTGATGCGGATGTGTTTGGCCCTTCGATGCCAAAAATGTTTCAAGTGGAAGATGCTCGTCCGTATACCGAAAAAGTGAATGGCAGAGAATTGATTATTCCGGTAGAAAAATATGGAGTTAAACTTCTCTCTATGGGCTTCTTTGTAGATCCTCAACAAGCTACACTATGGCGCGGTGGGATGGCGAGCAATGCTTTGAAGCAATTGATAGCCGATGTGCAATGGGGGGATTTAGATTATTTCCTGATTGATCTTCCTCCGGGAACGAGCGATATACATCTTACTGTGGTACAAACATTGGCCATGACCGGTGCTGTGGTGGTAAGTACACCGCAAGCCGTAGCTTTGGCAGATGCTCGTAAGGGTATCAACATGTTTACCAACGAGAAGGTGAACGTGCCTATCCTTGGTTTGGTAGAAAACATGGCGTGGTTTACTCCGGCTGAATTGCCCGAGAATAAGTACTATATCTTTGGGAAAGAAGGTGCTAAAAAATTGGCTGAAGAGATGAATGTACCTTTGTTAGGTCAAATTCCTATTGTACAGAGCATTTGCGAAGGTGGTGATAATGGTACTCCTGTGGTACTGAATGAAGATTCAATGATTGGCCGGGCATTCCTTTCTCTTGCTGCCAGTGTTGTTCGTCAGGTAGATCGCCGAAACGTAGAAATGGCTCCAACCAAAATAGTGGAGATGCATTAACTGCAACGCATGTTCGGCCTTTTGTAAAAAGAATATAGGTCACGCACTCTCTTATGGCACTTTTTATAGTAAGCTTTGGAGAGTACGTGATTTTTTAATAATTCTATTTATTATTCGCTTCCTTTTTATTGTTGTCAGGAGGAGTGAGTTTGAATGTAATAGGTATCGTGTATTTCACTTTAACCGCTTCTCCTTTATTCTTTCCGGGTAGCCATTGAGGCATGCTCATAATTACACGTATAGCCTCTGCATCTATTGAAGGAGATACACTGCGTATGATAGAAGGCGAAGTGACATTCCCTTGTTCATCAATGACCATTTGAAGGATAACTCGCCCTTGTGTTTTGGCTCTTTGTGCATCTACGGGATATTTTACGTTCATAGCGATGTATCTCATTAGAGCTTCTTGCCCACCGGGAAACTTAGGCATTTCTTCTACTACCTGATATGCAGATTGATCAGTTGTTTCTTCTATTTTTCTGGGAGCATATCCCACAACCACGGATTCTGGTAGGTTATTGTCTTTTATTTCTTTGGGCTCATTATCTAGATTGAAGCTGATTGGTATCGTGTATTTTACTCGCACGTTTTCTCCTCTTTGTTTACCAGGTTCCCATTTTGGCATTATTGACATTACACGCATCGCTTCAGCATCTAATTCCGGTGATACGCTGCGTACTATGTGTCTGTCGCTGATGCTACCATCTTTTTCTACTATGAATTGGGCAATAACACGTCCCTGTATTTGATGTTCTTTTGCGTTAGCAGGGTATTTAACGTTCTGCCTTAGAAAATTCATTAATGCTTGTTGTCCTCCGGGATACTCCGGCATTTGTTCCACTACCATAAAAACCAGCTCTTTATCTTCTTTCTTTAGAGAATCTTTAGGATTCACAACTTCTGTTTTAGATACCGCTTTAGGTTCGGGAACGTTATTGGCGTAATCTGTTGGCTCTTCAAAAGAACGACTTGTCTCTGAGCTTAGAACAGGATCAGGGAGCATTTCATTGGCAATTCTCATTGTTGTCCGTGCTACTGACTCAATGTTACTGACAATCAGAAGCAAGGCTGCCAATGGGAGAAATAATAGATATTTTGTCCTTCCAATGGCTTTGGAGCGTTTTTTATTCATCATTTTTATTCGATTTTTTAAAGGTAAAACATTAAAACTATTATATAAAGTTGCTGCAGCCTTAGTTTGATGAGTTAGTCCCAAAAGGTGGTACTGATAGGTTTGACTATCGTGTCCGCTCTCCAATACTTGATTGTCTGCCATGTATTCCAGATTGCATCTTATCTCACGCTTCAAAAGCCATGCAAAAGGATTGAACCAACAAACAGCACAAGCCAGTTCGCTAAAGACGACATCAATGGAATGCCATTGGCGGACGTGAGCTTGTTCGTGCATCAGAATTTCTTTAAGTTCGTTCTCTGTATGAGACTCTTGATCGACGAATATCCATCTAAAAAAAGAAAAAGGACCGATGGGGCGATCAAGCAAGTAAACTTGTGTATTTTCTATTGTTGTCTTGCGGCAACGCATTGCGAGCTTCAAGATGCTGAATAATTGTACGAGGAATCGTATGAATAGCAGTGCCAACACTCCCCAATAGATGTATCCGAATGAGGAAAACAGTAGGTTTTGCCAATCGATGGCTTGCGTTTCGGCTTGCATGCCGACAGTTACTTCAGGCAGCACCATAGTCGCATATAAATCGGCCATACCTACCATTGGCTCACTCTCTTTAATCCATTCTTCTATGTTCATCATAGGATAGAGCGTTGAAACAAGGAAGAAGCCAATGAGTGCCAATCGGCGCCACTGAAAGAAGGTGTCTTTATAGAAAAACAACCGATAGAAGGCGTAGAACAAGATAAGAGCGACGTTTACTTTCAGAAAATAGGTTAATTCAGGGCTCATACGATTCTCTTTTAATCAGTTACTGATCTTTTCTTTTCTCAATCATTTCGATGATCTCTTTCAAGTCTTGGGCCGAAATCTTCTGATCTTTGGCAAAGAAAGAGACCATCTCTTTATAAGAGTTTTCAAAATAGTTTTGAACGACATTGCCTATAAACGTACGTTTGTATTCACTTTGCTTGATAGCCGGAGAGTAGCGATACAAGTTGCCTATACGTTCCGGCTTTACATAACCTTTGCGCTCCAGATTCTTTACGATAGAAGCTACAGTGGTATAGGGGGGAGCCGGCTTTTGATACTTGGCTACAATATCTTTAACGATGCAACTTTCCAACTCCCAGATGTAGATCATTACTTCTTCTTCTTGTATACTTAACTTTTCCATTTCTCTTTCTTTTAATTACGATTATATCGCAAACTTACGAATAATTCGTAATACTCAATTATGCAATGGGTTAAATAAGATTAATGAAGAAAATATTTGTGATAATGGTGTCTTTTTCTTTGCGTAAAGAAGAGAGACTACCTTGCTTTACTTGTTATGACCAACTTGTTTTTTAGCTCTTTGTGTTTTTCGATTACATGCTTGCGGCTCATGATGATTTGCCAGCGGTATACCCAACAAGTGGTGAGGAAGTAGATTCCTGCTTGCAGCCACAATGCTTTATATTCAAAGGATACATCGCTTAGCGTAGCTCCCATATTGTTGATGCGAACAAAGCCATTGATTCCGAAAGTTGATGGGAAGATATAGGAGAAATATTTCCAGAATGCAGGTATAGCAGCTCCCGGCCATGAGATGCCGGAGATAAATAGAAGAGGTACAGAGGTGAAGACAAAGAGTAGCATACATGTTTCGCGATTGCGAATAGCAATAGATGCAGTCATAGCAAAGAATATGCAGGCAGTCAGATAAGGGACTATAAAGGGTATTAGGTCATTGTTTTGCCCAATCTGATTGAGGCTAAACATGCGTGGGACTGCGAAGAGTACATAAAATGAGACGACTGCATACACCATAAAATAGCTGAAGCCTTTGCCAAGCACGATGCGGAGGGTCCCGTTGTAATGGCGGTTGATGGGCACTAAGTCTTTAAAGCGATTTTGTTCGCGAGCCGTACCTGCAGATAGTCCGATCCCTAATAATAAAGTTTGCTGTAGGAGTAGTATTAGCACGGCGGGGATGAGAAAAGCGGCAAAGCCATTGGTCGGATTGAACATGGCTACATCCTCATATTCAATAGGATAGGCACTGATTTCGTCTTGGCGGTTAGTTGTGTTGCCCGAGCGAACAATCTTAATATCTTTGTTCATATCAAGAGATACAGCAGTATTGGCTGTTAATAAACTCTTATAGTAGAGTAGTCCGCTCATATCGCAATAGAGGCTGATCTTTGTTTGAATGCCACGCGCAATGTTGTCACTAAAATCTGTCGGAATGTAAATAATGCCATAACCTTCTCTCTCTCTTAACATCAACTTAGCTTCCTCCATATCACTACAGTACGACACAATCTTTACGTCGGGTGTAGCGTCTACTTTCCTTAGATATTCGCGGCTTATGGAGCTACGTGAATTATCTACAACCATAGCGGGTAATTCTCGCACGACTTCGTTTGTGTATATAAAGCCGTAGAGCAGTGGATACATCAAAGGCACTAATATGAAAAAAATCAAAACGCCCTGATCGCGAAAAGTGATACGAAACTCTCGCTTCCATATATAAAAGAGGTCATTGATGCCTTCTGCTATTTTATCTTTGAGTTTTATCTCTTTCATTAGGGCATGTATTTGTAGTATATTAAAGCTTCTTTTAGACGGTGAACCACAGCAAAAGGTAGGATCATAAATATGAGGAGTGCCATGTAATTGGACCATGAATAGGCCATGCTGTAGCCATTAAGTGCCTGATCGACATAGATAAGAAAGTAATGTCTTAGCGGGAATAAATTACTTAATGCCTGTAGTACAGGATGCATAGCCATTACAGGGAATGAGAAACCGGATATGGAGAATGAAATCACTCCCCACAACGAGGCAAAGCTCAAGCCCAACCGCAAAGAGGGAAATGTGCCAATCATGATCACGCCACAGCATTGTGATGCCAGCACTAATAGTAAAGTCGCTAATATCATGGGAATGATTCCGCTGTTGCATGGAAAGTGAAGATATCCATATAGGTAGACATTGTAAAAGATACCCATAATGAAAAATATTACCGTGTGGGGGAGTAGTTTGCCTGCTAGAGAAATGTAAATAGAGTTATGGCCCATTCGCAACCATTCGCGGGCTGTGCGATCTTTTATTTCCACGCCAATGGAGTAGACTGTTATCATAAATATCATGAGCATCAAAACTCCGGGAACAAGCGTGTTGCACAGGTAAACCGAATAGTTTAACCAAGGGTTGTTTATGGGGTGTGTATCAATAACGATGGGCTGAAGAAAAGCCATTGCCTGTTCTTCGGTAGCTCCTTTGGCGTAGAGCACTGAGCGTGATGCGGCACCCGAGGCTAGTTCGCCCATCATTTTCATGTCTTTGAAGAGCAATGAACCCGCGATCAGGTAAGAATTATTGGTATAAAAAGAGAGTTTGGGTTGGCGTTGACTCTGTGCTTTGGAAGATAACCCATCAGGAATGTAGAAGAAACCGTATATCTCTCCTCTTTGCATAGCTTCGCGAGCTTCGCTTACGCTGTTGTAGTTGGCCACAATGCCGGTCTGACTGAAGGCATCAAGGTTGCGAAGAAGTTGGCGTGAGGTAGCACTATTATCCAAGTCTACCGCTCCAACAGGTAGATTTGTGGGTAGCCCCGATCCCATTAATGTAGTGAAGAACACATAGCAAAACAAAGGAGCAATGACCATGCAAAAGAGATAGAGGGGGCGCGACACAAGTCGTCGGCATTCCCGTTTCATGACAAGCCAAAGTGCTGTGTATTTATTTTTTCTCTCTTCCATTTTAATGAGTTTCTAACTGCTTATTTCTTTTTCAAAATGACCGACATGCCCGGGCGAAGACCCTCCACTTTCTCGAGCGGGAGAGCTTTTACTTCGAACGTTTTTAAATCGAATTGTCCCGTTGTTTTTGTAGCTTTCCAGGCGGCATAAGTGCCTATGTCTTTTAGATAGTAGACTTTTAATTTGACTATTTTGTTGTCCATAGCCGGGATGAACGCTTCAAACTCTGTACCCATGGTAAGACCTTTGAGCAAGTCTTCACGCACATTGAATGTGACCCACATGTCGTCGAGTACAGATACATTCATGATGGGAGCACCGGTACCAACCAGTTCTCCTAACTTTGGAAAGATCTCGGAGATTTCACCTTTTGTTTGAGCAATGAGGTACGTCTCCTTTACGTAAGATTGCACTTCGGCTACAGCACCCTTTGCTCGATTCACAAGAGCCACAGCGGCTAATTTATCTTCTCGTTCAGCTCCGTTCTTTGCCATTGTATATTGTGCTTTCGCTGCTTTTTCGGTAGCTATGGCAGCATTTCGTTGGGCGGAAGCTTCATCAAACTTCTGTGCGGACATCACTCCTTGGTCAAAAAGATTCTTCACCCGTTTGTACGATTTCTCTGCAATATCAACTCCGGCACGTGCTTTCTGCCACATCTCGTATGCTGTTTGTATCTGTTCTTGGCGTGCACCTTTAATCGCTTTTTCATTCTGTGCTTGTGCTGCATCTTCGGCGGCTTGTGCTTGCGCCATCTTAGCCACTACATCAGGTGCTTCAATGATCGCAAGCGTGTCTCCTGCATTCACTGATTGGCCTTCTTTTACACGGAATTCCAGTATGCGTCCCGGAACCTTACTCGATACTCGATATTCGGTGACTTCCGCTTGTCCCTGAATGATTTCGGGCCCTTTTCTGAGCATGAAGAATCCTGCTATTGCAACCAAAATGATGATTCCCAGTAGAGTGAGAAATGCAAGCAGCATATTGCTGTTTTGTGATTTTTGTGAAGCCATATCTTTGTTCATTTATCGTTTAAGTATTGATACGTTGATTTCTTTATTTAAGAGTTCCAAGAGATTTTTGCAGATAGATTTCTGTAAGTTTAACATCAATTTGAGCATCTATCTTCTCTGATTGGGCAGAAAGCCATGCCGTGTGTGCTTCGAGCACATTGCTAGGTGGAATAACTCCTTCATCAAAACCCAAAGTTGCGTAGCGCAGATTTTCATTGGCTTTCTCTAAGTTTTTCTTTGCCATCGTGAGCTTTTTGGCTGCTTCATTCACTTTAAATGCCGACTGGCTCACCTGAAGTTCGATCTTTTCTTTTGCATCGTCCAGTTCGTATTGTTTTATGCGAGCTTCTGCTTTGGCAGCCTTTATTTTGTACGTACCTTCTCCCCAGTGCCAGATGGGAACCTGGACCATGACACCTACATTCCACATTCCACGGAATTTGTTTTCAAAACCATTGTACATAGAAGGGTTTGTTACAAGATAGTTTCCTAGTAAAGCCACAGATGGAAGGTGTTCTGCTCGGGTTACATTTACTTTTTGCTTATATATTTGGGTAGCCAGTTCTAGGCTACGAAGTTCGGAACGATTTGCATAAGCTGTTTCAAGAGAATAAGTCTTGTTGGTTAGTGTCACGGGGATGTCTTCTATTCGCTCGTCGAATAAAATTATTGGTGCCGAAAGATCGAGTCCACAGATTTGGCACAATAGCATTTTAGCCAAGCTGAGGCCATCTTCTACTTTGGTAAGTGTCATCTCCGCCTCGTTCACTTTTACTTTCACTGATAAACCATCGGCTTTTGTTGCTACGCCTTCGGCAATCATCTTGTCTACATCACTTTCTAATTTTTGGAGTAATTTGAGGTATCCTTCTGCCAGATTTTTCTTATTAATAAGTGAAACTACTTGCCAATAGGCTTGGTCTGTACTAAGGATAACTTCTTGCATGCCGGTATTGTGCTGTTGGCGGGCCAACTCTTCGGCGTATTTTGTTATTTTGTTGTAAGCACGAATCTTTCCTCCCACGTACAGAGGTTGGGTCAGCGTTATAGCTCCTGCATAGATATTTCGGGTGTCAGTGCGCAAGGCATCAACTAAAGAATTGCCTGCAGCATTGAGAGGAGTTTCCAGATCTATGCCACTCAAAGAAGAAATTAATGAAGCTAATTCCGGGTGTTGCGTAACCAATTGTTGGGCATATCCCTGCACTTGACTATTTACTCCGGTACCTAATCCTCTTAAAGCTGTCTTTTGCTCATCGTTCAGCAGTGAAATTTCTTTTTGATTTCGCATGTATGAACTAGTGGCTGAAATGTTGGGTAAATAATTGGTGAAAGCTGCTTTTTGCTGGTAGTGAGCTACTTTTATTCGCTCACGACTGATCAATAAAGCCTTATTATTGGCAATGGCCAATGCACGGCAACTATCTAAGCTAAGAAGCTCTTGTGACTTTAATGAGAATGTAATACTAAGAAGAAGTATCAGACTTATCAATCTTTTCATTGCATTGTATACATTATGAGAGTCATACTCTATTTTTGGGAACAATCTTCCTTTACTCTTTGTTTAATCCGCTTTTTACACTTTGACATGCATTACTGCTATTTTAATTGCATAAACAACGGTGCAAAAATAGAGCCTTTAAATGGATACACAAAATGATTTTAGCTTTTTTATTAACAATGCTCTGCTATTTAGGTATATATAAAATGCCAATAAGAATAGTCATCATTCTTATTGGCACTTTATATAAGCTTTGAGGCAATAAACGTATTCGCTTAGTCGTTGTGGACTTATTATTCTAATGTGAATCTTTGAGAACCGATCAGCATGCCATCTCCAAAGATGTCCACGCGATACGTACCGGCATAGAGAAACTCTTCGACATTCCAATACACGACAACTTGTTGTTCCTCACCATTGTATTCGATATATTTTTTGATTGAATAGGGCAAGGTTCGATTTTCGTAAGTGAAGGTATTCGATGCGTTCTTGGTAAGTACATCGTTATCCGGTTTGGTAATACGTATATATAAAGTACGTTCTCCGGCTTCGGCAGTGATGTTCTTTACGATAGTGAAGTTTATATTGAATTTCACGACGTCTTTTACTCGTTTGGCTATTTTGTCGCGCTTGTTTCGTGGTTCAACCCGCACGTTAGTGGCATCTAGCTGAGCAGCGAGCGTAACCTTCTTGTTAAGCTTGGTCTTCTCCTCGGAAAGATTGCTTATCTGGCGTGAAGCATCATTGTATTTTTGCGTAACTTCGGCGATCACTTGTTTTTGTTGGACAGTAAGGCGATTCAATGAATCTATCTGGTTGATATAACTTATCATGACCTTTCTTAAAGTGCCGAGTTCCTTTTTAAGTCGCCTGATTTCAGTAGCATTACTGCTTTTAACAGTACGCAGTTCTTCGAGAAGCCTTTGCACTTTAACTTTTTCCTGCCCGAGCAGTTCCCCTAGCGAATCGTTAGACACTGTCATCTGTAATTCGTCATATTGTGTGGCAAAGCGGGTGTATTCATTCTCGAGGTCTTGTTTCTCTAAACTAAACTCTTGAGTAAGCTCTTTGTTAGCTTGTTTTTCGGAAAACAAGAGGTAGGTTATAGCGATAATTGCTATCACTAGTACGGTAATGGCGGCAATGAGTCCGATAGTTTTTTTATTCATAATTGAAAGATAGTTATAAACTGCTGCAAAAATAGTGTTTTAAAGTGGATTAGACCGATGTCTTTAACTAAAATTATTACGGAAATATTTCTTTAATTACTATTTACGTTGTACTTTTGTCGTCGTGATAGAGATAGATTTTAATTATCAATTTTCTAAAAATATAAGTATTATGTCAAAAGTAACCGTAGTAGGCGCAGGTAACGTAGGTGCTACATGTGCGAATGTGCTTGCTTTCAATGAAGTGGCAGATGAAGTAGTAATGCTGGACGTTAAAGAAGGCGTTTCAGAAGGTAAGGCAATGGATATGATGCAGACAGCTCAGCTGTTAGGGTTTGATACAACTCTAGTTGGTTGCACCAATGATTATGCTCAGACTGCAGATTCTGACGTTGTCGTGATCACTTCAGGTATTCCTCGTAAACCGGGCATGACTCGTGAAGAACTTATTGGTGTAAATGCCGGTATCGTAAAGTCTGTTGCTCAGAACGTTTTGAAGTTCTCTCCAAATGCAATCATTGTGGTTATCTCTAATCCAATGGATACAATGACTTATTTGGCATTGAAATCTTTGGGCTTGCCTAAAAATCGTATCATTGGTATGGGCGGTGCTTTGGATAGCTCACGCTTTAAATACTTCTTATCTCAAGCTTTGGGTTGCAATGCCAACGAAGTAGAAGGTATGGTTATTGGAGGTCACGGTGATACTACGATGATTCCTTTGACTCGTTTTGCTACTTATAAGGGTCTTCCTGTAAGCAATTTTCTTTCTGCTGAAAAGTTGGAAGAAGTAGCTAAATCTACAATGGTAGGTGGTGCTACATTAACAGGTTTACTTGGTACTTCTGCATGGTATGCACCAGGTGCAGCAGGAGCTTTTGTAGTAGAATCTATCATTCACAACCAAAAGAAGATGATTCCATGTTCGGTAGCTCTTGATGGGGAATACGGACAAAGCGACATCTGTTGTGGCGTTCCTGTAATTTTGGGTCGCAACGGTATTGAAGAAATTGTAGAACTTCCATTGAATGCTGCAGAGAAAGCTGCATTTGAAGCTAGTGCTACTGCTGTTCGCACTGTGAACGGAGCTTTGAAAGAAGTTGGTGCTCTTTAATAAAAGAATCGCATTAATTGCACTCGTCTCAAAAAACGCCTGTTTTCAGGACTTCCTGTCGGCGTATTAAGTTTAAGCCGTTAACTTCGCGAAGTTAACGGCTTAACTTTTAAAAATCCTGCTCAATTCCTGTTATCTACGCCCCACATCATCTTGCTGCGTAGCGTGTTGAAGAATACATTATTAAAGCGCTTTACTACTTTGACGGTATAGTCGGCACGACGTATTGTGATCTGGTCGTTCTCGTTGAACGACTCGTTCCCTCCATCAATAGCGACCAAAAAATTATGGCTGCGGCTTTCAACCTCTAAGGTTATCTCCCAATTATCCGGTATAACAATAGGGCGTACGTTGAGGCTGTGCGGAGCAACCGGAGTGATAACTATTGTGTTGGAATGAGGCACAATGATAGGTCCCCCTACACTTAAAGAATAAGCAGTAGAACCAGTCGGGGTAGCAATGACAAGCCCATCAGCCTGATAAGTAGCCAGATACGCGCCATTGATCGTTGTGCGTATGCTTATCATGGAAGAACTGTCTCGTTTCAATATGGCTATTTCATTTAGAGCATAGGGAGAGGTTTCCATCTTTTTGTTCTCGCAGCTAAGCTGTAACACACTACGTTCTTCTACCTTATATTTTTTATTGTAAATCTCGTCAAAAGTAGCCTCCATTTCTTCCGGCGATATATCAGCCAGAAAGCCTAAACGTCCGGTGTTGATGCCAAGAATAGGAATATTCTTTTTTCCTACCCTGCTGGCTGCTTTTAGGAAAGTTCCATCGCCTCCGATGCTGATAACCATGTCTGCGTCAAAATCATCTTCGTCAAATAATCGAACGTTTTTGATGTTTAGTTTCAGATCCGATACCAAGAAATGATAGAAATCCCGGCACACCGATATCTCGGCATCACGTTTCTCTAGTAGTCTGAAAAGAGTTTCCGCATGCGAAGATTTCCTTGCTTGATAAGTGTTTCCGAATATGGCAAATCGCATAAATTATCAGAATTAGTTAATTTTTAGGGTTTCTTTTTATGAATCTTTTAAGTGTAAAAGGCCTCTCTTTCGGTAATTCCTATTACATTTGCACTTTGATTACCTATGCAAAAATGGGATTTTTTTTCCGTATCATTGCTATCTTCTCGGTAATATTTTGTATTTTTGACCAATCGGGTGCCTATTGAAAGCCCCGTACAAATAATAGAATTATGACAAAATTGAGTGTGAATATCAACAAAGTGGCAACATTACGCAATGCTCGTGGAGGTGATGTTCCGAATGTGGTAAAAGTGGCGTTGGATTGCGAACGTTTTGGCGCTGAAGGCATAACAGTACATCCTCGTCCGGATGAAAGGCATATAAAGAAGTCGGACGTTTATGATCTAAAGCCTTTATTGAAAACCGAATTTAATATAGAAGGATATCCTGCCCCCGAGTTTATCGACTTGGTATTGAAAGTAAAGCCGCACCAAGTAACTCTGGTTCCAGATAGCCCTGTGCAGCTTACTTCTAATTCAGGATGGGACACCAAGCTAAATTATGATTTCCTCACAGAGATACTTGATGTATTCAATAATGCGGGAATTCGTACTTCCGTTTTTGTTTCTGCCAATGCGGAGATGATAGAATATGCGGCTAAAGCCGGTGCCGATAGAGTCGAATTATATACCGAGCCTTATGCTACCGCTTATGAGAAGAATCCGGAAGCAGCAGTGGCGCCTTTCGTTGCTGCAGCCAAGATCGCCAGAAGCTTAGGTATCGGAATTAATGCCGGACATGACCTGAGTTTGCTGAATCTGAACTTCCTCTACAAAAATATTCCTTGGATCGAGGAGGTTTCTATAGGACACGCTTTGATAAGTGACGCATTATATCTGGGACTAGAAAAAACAATTCAAGAATATAAAAACTGCCTTCGCTGATGAATACACTAATGTTATTGGCCCAAGTGGCTGCAAATATCACTGATTCTCTTGCTACAGTTAACCCTGTACTTACTCCAGTCTCTGCTCCGGCAAAAATGAATATGCTAGATATGGCTGTGAAGGGAGGATGGATTATGATTATTCTCGGAGTATTTTCCATCGCTGTTTTTTATATCCTTTTCGAACGTATGTATGTGATACGTAAAGCCGGAAAAGATGATCCGATGTTTATGGATAAAATCAAGGACTATATTCTGAGTGGTGAGATTAAGTCGGCCCTCAATTACTGTCGCACAATGAATACTCCTTCGGCCCGAATGATAGAGAAAGGCATTAGCCGTTTGGGGAGGCCGGTAAATGATGTTCAGGTGGCTATAGAGAATGTGGGCAATCTTGAAGTAACCAAACTGGAAAAGGGACTGGCAGTGATGGCCACTATTTCCGGCGGTGCCCCAATGCTTGGTTTCCTAGGAACGGTAACCGGTATGGTGCGTGCTTTCTATGAGATGGCCAACGCTGGTAATAATATTAATATCACAGTGCTTTCTGGAGGAATCTATGAAGCGATGATAACAACCGTAGGTGGACTGATTGTGGGTATCATGGCTATGTTTGCTTACAACTACTTGGTTGCATTGGTAGATGGAGTCGTGAATAAAATGGAGTCAAAAACCATGGCCTTCATGGATTTGCTGAATGAACCGGTAAAAAAATAAATTAGAAAATAGTCTCATGTTAAAGCGTAGAGCAAAAATATCACCCAATTTTAGTATGGCGTCCATGACGGACCTTATATTTCTGCTACTTATCTTTTTTATGATAACTTCAACCGTTGTGTCGCCCAATGCCATTAAAGTGTTGCTTCCGCAAGGTAAACAACAAACGTCGGCTAAGCCTCTTACACGAGTTATCATAGATAAAGAATTGAACTTCTATGTCGCCTTTGGAAATGAAAAGGAACAAGAGTTGCAGCTTTCTGAGTTGACACCCTTTCTGCAAGCATGTGCCGCCAAAGAGCCGGAGATGTACGTTGCGCTTTATGCAGATGAAGCAGTTCCGTATCGTGAAATCGTCAGAGTACTAATTATAGCCAATGAAAATCATTTTAAGATGGTGTTGGCTACTCGCCCGCCTGAGGAAACGAAGTGAGAATGGATAGAAAAACAAAGGGGAAATATATAGGCATTTTGGCTACCTTGTTGGTGCATGTCATTATGATCGTTCTATTGATTCTGATTAGCATTGCTACTCCTGAACCGACAGAAGAGAGTGGCGTGCCTGTTATGCTAGGTGATGCAATGGCTGCGCAGGGAGGATTTGACCCGTCGACATTGGTTGATGTGGATATTCTGCCTGAAGAAACTCCTGCGGCGCAATCTCAGCCTCAAGAAGCTTCGGAACAAGAAATGCTGACGCAAGCTGAAGAAGAAACGGTAGCCCTTAAATCAAAAACGAAAGCAAAGAAAACGGAAGTGAAACGGCCTGAGAAAACACTTGCCGAGAAAGCTGCTGATGCCCAACGTTTGGCTGATGAGAAAGCTGAACGCGAACGAAAGTCTGCAGCAGAATTGGCTAGTAAGCGGGTGGCTGGTGCTTTCGGAAAAGGTACCGAGATGGGAAACCGTGGTTCATCGAGTGGCAAGGGAACGGAAGGGAGCCGAACGGGAAATTCGTCTACGGGTGCTTTAAGTGGTACGGGCGGTTATGGTAGCTTTGATCTTGGAGGTCGCTCTATCGGTGCGGGAGGATTGCCACGTCCACAATATAATGTGCAGGATGAAGGCCGCGTCGTGGTTACTATCACTGTTAACCCTGCTGGAACAGTCATTGCTACTAGCATTAATCGAAAGACGAATACGGTGAATTCGGCTCTGCGCAAAGCTGCCGAAGATGCTGCTAGAAAAGCCCGTTTTAATAATGTCAGCGGTGTAAATAACCAAACAGGAACGATTACTTATTACTTTAACCTTAGATAAAATCATTACTAATAGAGATGAATCATGGAAACTGTTTATGTTTTTTTTGCTGACGGATTTGAAGAAATTGAAGCACTGACGGCTGTCGATGTTCTAAGACGGGCAGACTTGAAGGTGGAGATGGTCAGTGTTACATCGGAAGATGTGGCAACTGGTGCACATGGTATTGCTGTTACCTGCGACTTGTTATTTGAAGAGTGCGATTTTTCGGATGCAATAATGTTATTATTACCCGGAGGAATGCCCGGCGCTGGCTCATTGTATAAACATGCAGGTTTATGCGAACTTCTTTTGGATTATAACAGCCGGAATAAACCGATTGCTGCTATTTGTGCGGCTCCTATGATCTTAGGAAAGCTTGGGATACTCAAAGGACGTAAAGCGACTTGCTATCCGGGCTATGAACGGGATCTACAAGGAGCTGAATTTGTATCTGAGCAAGTGGTAAAAGACGGCAATCTCATTACAGGCAACGGCCCCGGTGCTGCCATGGCATTCTCTTTGGCTATCGTTGAATCGTTGGTCGGTAAAGATAAGAAGCAGGAGCTGATCGAAGCTATGGGGGTTAAGAATTAGTTTGGTGATGACAAAATATGCCATTATAGTTGCCGGTGGGAAAGGCTTGCGTATGGGAAGTGATCTTCCTAAACAGTTTTTGCTATTGGCTGGTAAGCCTGTGCTGATGCGCACCATTGAAGCTTTTCATCAGTATGATTCTGAGATAGATATTATTTTGATTCTTCCCAAAGAGCAACAAAATTACTGGCATCAATTGTGTCATGAACACCATTTCAAAATAAAGTATAGACTTGCAGATGGCGGTGAAACTCGTTTTCATTCAGTCAGGAATGGTCTGAACCTTGTCATCAAACCCGGTTTAGTCGGTGTGCATGACGGTGTTCGTCCGTTTGTTTCTCAAGAAGTAATCGCTCGTTGCTATGAACTTGCAGTTACCCGCAAGGCGGTTATTCCGGTCATTGATGTGCTGGAAACTTTGCGACATATTCTAGCCGTTGGTAGTAGTGAGACTGTTGATCGTAATGCGTATAAGCTTATTCAAACGCCTCAAGTTTTTGATGCCGATTTACTGATCCAAGCTTATCAGCAAGAATATACTCCTAGGTTTACCGATGATGCTTCTGTTGTAGAAACCATGCAGGTTCCCGTTTACCTGACAGAAGGAAACAGGGAAAATATAAAAATAACAACTCCTTTTGATTTGAAGGTAGCCGATGCTTTGCTGTGATGTTCGATTTAACTACCAGAGATATAAAATACCTATCGGGAGTGGGCCCGCAGCGAGCTGCTGTACTCAATAAAGAGTTAGAAATCTATTCTTTACATGATCTCTTGTATTATTTCCCTTATAAATATGTTGATAGAAGTCGTGTGTATCTCGTACGCGAGATTGATGGAAACATGCCTTACATTCAATTGAAGGGTCACATTTTGAGTTTTGAAACCTTTGGTGAGGGAAGGCAAAGACGATTGGTGGCACATTTCTCTGATGGAACAGGCGTTGTTGATCTGGTTTGGTTTCAGGGAATCAAGTTTGTAACAGGTAAGTATAAACAGCAGCAAGAATACATTGTTTTTGGTAAACCCACAGTATTCAATGGGAGAATCAATATTGCCCATCCCGACATTGACGATGCTGCGGAATTAACTCTCTCTTCCATGGGTTTACAACCTTATTACAATACTACGGAAAAGATGAAGCGTAGTTTCTTGAATTCTCATGCCATTGAAAAGATGATGGCAACTGTTATTCTGCAAATTCAGGAACCTCTTCCCGAGACTCTTTCTCCTAAAATACTTGCAGAGCATCACCTCATGATTCTGACTGATGCCTTGCGAAATATCCATTTTCCTACTCATCCCGATTTACTAAGGAAGGCAGAATACCGACTAAAGTTTGAAGAATTGTTTTATGTGCAACTGAATATTCTGAAATACTCAAAAGATAGGCAGCGAAAGTATAGAGGCTACATCTTTGAGAATGTTGGTGAAATCTTTAATACGTTTTATACTCGGAATCTTCCTTTTGAGTTGACCGGTGCTCAGAAACGTGTGTTAAAAGAAATTCGACAAGATGTGGGGTGTGGCAAACAGATGAATCGCTTACTACAAGGAGATGTGGGCAGTGGCAAAACATTGGTGGCGCTCATGAGTATTTTGCTTGCACTGGACAATGGCTATCAGGCTTGCATGATGGCACCCACAGAAATTCTCGCCAATCAGCATTACGAAACGATAAAGGAGTTACTTTATGGCATGAACCTTCGGGTTGAATTACTTACCGGTAGGATAAAAGGGAAGAAGAGAGAAGCCATTCTTTCGGCTTTGCTAGCGGGAGATGTACACATACTCATAGGTACGCATGCGGTGATAGAAGATACGGTTCGTTTTTCTTCATTGGGCTTAGTGGTTATCGACGAACAGCACAGATTTGGCGTTGCTCAGCGGGCAAGGCTTTGGAGTAAGAACACCCAGCCTCCCCACGTGTTGGTTATGACGGCTACGCCTATACCCCGTACATTGGCAATGACGCTTTATGGTGATTTAGATGTCTCTGTTATTGATGAGCTTCCTCCTGGACGAAAACCTATTGTTACGGTTCATCAGTTTGACAACCGCAGAGAGAGCCTCTATAAATCGATGCACCAACAGATAGCGGAGGGACGCCAGATTTATATTGTGTATCCATTAATAGAAGAAAGTGAAAAGATTGACCTAAAGAATCTGGAAGAAGGTTATCTGCATATCTGCGAAGAGTTTCCTGAATGTAAGGTTTGTAAGGTACACGGCAAAATGAAATCTGCAGAGAAGGATGCACAAATGCAACTTTTTGTTTCCGGTGAAGCACAAATAATGGTGGCAACTACTGTGATAGAAGTAGGCGTAAATGTTCCGAATGCGTCAGTGATGGTTATTGAAAATGCGGAACGTTTTGGATTATCGCAACT
Source organism: uncultured Bacteroides sp. (assembly GCF_963666545.1). Taxonomy (NCBI): domain Bacteria; kingdom Pseudomonadati; phylum Bacteroidota; class Bacteroidia; order Bacteroidales; family Bacteroidaceae; genus Bacteroides; species uncultured Bacteroides sp. The sequence continues at coordinate 3,008,733 of NZ_OY762899.1, forward strand.
ACATCAACTTCGTGGAAGGGTAGGGCGTGGAGCCGATCAATCTTATTGTATTTTGGTAACTAGCTACAAGTTGGCCGAGGAAACAAAAAAGCGGCTCGAAATAATGGTGCGAACAAACGACGGTTTCGAAATAGCTGAAGCTGATTTAAAATTGCGAGGTCCTGGTGATCTTGAAGGGACGCAGCAAAGTGGAATTGCTTTTGATCTGAAAATTGCAAATATAGCCCGTGATGGTCAACTGTTGCAGCATGTGCGTAGTATTGCTGAACGAATTGTTGATGAAGATCCTACAGGTACTCATCCCGAAAATGAGCTTCTTTGGAGGCAACTTAAGTCACTTCGTAAATCAAATGTTAACTGGGCCTCTATTAGTTGAAAAAACGGTTAAAGATACAGTTTGTTTGCAAAAAACTGCTGCAGAACATATTTGCTCTTATTCTCCCTGTTTATAGTGGTTTGCAACCCTTATTTGCTACAGAATATCTGTTGTTGTATGAAAAAAAAGTTAAGGGGCCTATTGCTTTTTAAATCGTAAATACTATCTTTGGGATAGTTTTGAAAAAGACACCACTTAGAAACCTTTGAAATAGTATCATTTATGATTGAAAAAACGCTGGTCATTTTAAAGCCTTGCACCCTTCAACGTGGGCTTGTTGGTGAGATTATTCATCGTTTTGAACGCAAGGGATTACATTTGACCGGAATGAAGATGATACATTTGACGGATAAGATTTTAAGTGAACATTACTCGCATCTGAGTACTAAGCCTTTCTTTCAGCGCGTGAAAGATTCCATGATGGCGGCTCCTGTCATTGTTTGTTGTTTTGAAGGAGTAGATGCGATACAAGTAGTCCATGCTTTGGCCGGTTCTACTAATGGGCGCATAGCAGCACCGGGTACCATTCGTGGTGATTATAGTATGAGTTTTCAAGAAAACATAGTTCATACTTCCGATTCACCTGAAACTGCTGCTACTGAATTAAAGAGATTTTTTAAACCGGAAGAGATATTCGATTACAAGCAGGTTACTTTTGGTTTTCTATATGCCTGTGATGAATATTAACGAATTGAAGAAACGAATGAATTTTAATTGTATTAAAACCGTATTGATTGCCGCAACGGCAATGATCAGCCTGAACTCTTTTTCTCAGGATCTGATTGCTCGCCAAGCTCCAATTGATAGAAAATTAAAGAGTGTAGACTCACTTGCTTTACAAAAGCAAATTCGTGCTGAGCAGGCTGCTTATCCTGCATTGAGCTTATATCCTAACTGGGATACCCGATATGTACATGCTTACGGCAAAGAGGCTATTGTTCCAGAGTCTTTCACGATTAATCTTACCGGTTTTCGCATGCCTACCCCTAATACGCGTATTACATCACCTTTTGGACCTCGTTGGAGAAGAATGCACAACGGGCTTGATATTAAAGTGAATATAGGAGATACTATTGTTGCTGCTTTTGACGGTAAAGTACGTATCGTTAACTTTGAGCGTAGAGGTTACGGTAATTATGTGGTTATTCGTCATGAGAATGGCTTGGAAACGATCTATGGACACTTATCAAAGCAATTGGTAGACATTAATCAACAGGTTAAAGCAGGTGAACCTATTGGATTGGGAGGTAATACCGGACGCTCTACCGGTTCTCATTTACATTTTGAGACTCGCTTCTTGGGAATTGCTATTAATCCTGCTTATATGTTTGACTTCCCAAAACAAGATGTTGTTGCAGACACATATACTTTCAGAAAGACCAGAGGATATGAGCATGTTGGTTCTTCAAGTGGTAATATGGCCAGAGCAGATGAAGGAACTATCAGATATCATAAAGTGAAAAGTGGAGATACTTTATCTCGCATTGCTTCTAAAAGAGGTGTGTCGATTGATAGACTTTGTAAGCTGAACAGAATAAGTAGAAGAACGACGCTTAGACCGGGACAGGTACTTCGCTGCTCTTAATATCTATAAACAAAATACGTGAAGAGGACACTTTAATATAATTTAGAGTGCCCTCTTTTCTTTTTTCTTTAATTATTGCTAACTTTGCACTCTATTCGTAATAAAATGAAAGAGACCAAGCAACAGTTTGAGCATGTCATCGCACTATGCCGCGATTTGTTTTCCAAAAAACTCCATGACTACGGTCCTGCATGGCGCATTCTGCGTCCGGCTTCCGTTACAGATCAAATTTTCATTAAGGCCAATCGCATCAGAAGCATAGAAACCAAAGGGGTGACTTTGATTGATGAGGGAATTCGGTCGGAATTCATTGCAATAGTAAACTATGGTATTATAGGTTTGATACAGCTGGAATTAGGCTATGCTGAGTCGGCTGATATTACGAATCAGGATGCTATGGCACTTTATGACAAATACTCTAAGGAAGCGCTGGAGTTAATGCTGGCCAAGAATCACGATTATGATGAGGCATGGCGTACGATGCGTGTCAGTTCTTATACGGATCTTATCTTGATGAAGATATACCGCACCAAGCAAATAGAAAGTTTGTCCGGACAAACATTAGTGTCCGAGGGTATAGATGCGAACTACATGGATATGATTAATTATTCGGTTTTCGGATTGATTAAAATTGAGTTTGAGGAATAAAGAAATACATATAGCAACAAGTGTCTGGGTAAATCTGTGTCGGTTCTTACTGGCCGGGCTATTTATTTTCTCAGGATTTGTAAAGGCCGTTGATCCACTAGGAACGCAGTACAAGATACAAGACTACTTGACTGCTTTTGGTATGGATGGCGTACTTCCATCTTATGCTCCTTTATTAATTTCTATCGCCTTGTCCGCTTTAGAATTCTCTATTGGCGTCTTACTCTTTTTCGGGGTACGAAAGAAAGCTTCAACAACGCTGTCTTTATTGCTTATGATTGGAATGACTCCTCTTACGCTGTACCTGGCTTTAAAGAATCCAGTTTCCGATTGTGGCTGCTTTGGTGATGCCTGGGTGTTGACTAACTGGCAAACCTTCTGGAAGAATCTGATATTGCTGATTGGAGCTGTTTCTGTTTTTAGAGGAAAACATCTAATTATACGTTTCGTAAGCGCAAAAACAGAGTGGTTAGTTTCACTCTATACGATCTTTTTTGTGCTTTTCCTTTCACTCTATTGCTTGAATCGTTTGCCTATTCTTGATTTTCGTCCGTATAAGATAGGTGAAAATATAATAGAGGGGATGAATATTCCCGAAGGAGCGAAGCCAAGTGTCTTTGAGAATGTATTTATTTTAGAGAAGAATGGAGTAAAGAAGGAATTCAGACTTGATAATTATCCCGATAGTACATGGACGTTTATTGATGCCCGTAGCGTATTGAAGGAGAAAGGTTATGAGCCTACGATTCATGATTTCTCAATGATGGATAGAGATACCGGTGACGATATAACAGATCGGGTACTTACAAACAAAGGATATACTTTCTTTCTGGTGGCACATCGGATAGAAGAAGCAGACGATAGCAATATTGACTTGATTAATGAGATTTATGATTATTGTGTGGAACATGGTTATGGATTCTATTGCTTGACTTCATCAGAAGAGTCTCAAATTGATCAATGGAGGGATAAAACAGGAGCAGAGTACCCGTTCTGTTTGATGGATGATATAACTCTAAAAACGATGATCCGTTCGAATCCCGGATTGATGTTGATTAAGAATGCTACTATTCTCAATAAGTGGAGTGACAATGACTTACCCGATGAATATGCATTAACTGATAAGTTGGAGAATCTGGAATTGGGTAAACAAAAAGTTAAAAGCGATGTGTATACAATAGAGCAGGTAGTCTTGTGGTTTGTATTACCGTTGTTATTGGTGTTGGGACTTGATATATTGGTGGTGAAAAGAAATGATCGTAAACGAAAGAATAAAGATAAAGAATTGATTAACCCTTTAATAAAGAACAAAATGAGAAAAAACATTGTTGCAGGAAACTGGAAAATGAACAAGACCCTTCAAGAGGGTATTACTCTCGCAAAAGAATTGAATGAAGCTTTGGCTGGTGAAAAACAAAACTGCGATGTGGTTATCTGCACACCGTTTATCCACTTGGCTTCGGTAACACCTTTGGTTGATGCTGCTAAGATTGGTGTAGGCGCAGAGAATTGTGCTGATAAAGAATCAGGTGCTTATACCGGTGAAGTGTCAGCTTCTATGGTTGCTTCCACAGGAGCAAAGTACGTTATTTTGGGCCATTCAGAACGTCGTGCTTATTATGGTGAAACAGCTGCGACCTTGAAAGAGAAAGTGAAGTTGGCTTTGGCCAACGGTTTGACTCCTATCTTCTGTATCGGTGAGGTATTGGAAGAACGTGAAGCTAATAAACAGAATGAAGTTGTTTACTCTCAATTGGCTGGTTCTTTGTATGATCTTTCTGCTGAAGATTTCGCTAAGATTGTGTTGGCATACGAACCCGTTTGGGCCATTGGTACCGGTAAAACAGCTTCTGCAGCACAAGCACAGGAGATCCATGCTTACATCCGTTCTACTATCGTTGATAAATACGGAAAAGAAGTGGCAGATAATACTTCAATCCTTTACGGTGGAAGTTGCAAGGCTTCTAATGCGAAAGAGTTGTTTGCTAATCCTGATGTAGATGGTGGTTTGATTGGTGGTGCTGCTTTGAACGTAGCCGACTTCAAAGGCATTATCGATGCATTTAATGCATAACTTTCAATAGTAAGAGATTTGTGAACCCGTAGCAGGGTTCACAAATCTTTTTTATTTATTAACTAGTGTATATGAAGATTTATTCGTTTTACTTTGCTTTGTTGTTTTTACTTTTTGCTTCTTCTGTAGCAAAAGCACAGAATATAGTGAAGAGCTTGGAGCGTGATGTGCCGGGACAAGGCAAGGTTACTGTTCATCAAGATTCACGACTTGATGCTCTACTGGGGCAAGAACGTGTGTCAAACACTGCAATGAGTACAGAGGAGCAACAATTTATTAAAGTGGCCGGTTACAGAGTACAGGTGTATGCAGGCAATAATTCGAGAAGCGCTCGTAGTGAGGCCCAAAGTGTAGGCTCTAAGGTGAAAGAGTATTTCCCTGATTTGAGGGTATACACTACATTTTCTTCTCCTCGCTGGTTATGCCGGGTAGGTGATTTTCGTAGCATAGAAGAGGCTGATGCTGCGATGCGACAATTGAAATCGACAGGCGTTTTCAAAGAAGTCTCTATTGTAAAAGAACAAGTCAATATCCCTTTATAACTTACTCATGTTAGAAAAAGAAGAAGTAGACTCTCCCCACTTGGAGGAGTTGATGAACCATTATCGCGGTATTATTACTTTGTTAGGCGAGGACGCTCAGCGTGAAGGACTTTTAAAGACTCCCGAGCGAGTAGCCAAGGCCATGCTTACTCTCACTAAAGGATATCACATGGATCCGCACGAAGTACTTCGATCGGCCAAATTCAAGGAAGAATACAGTCAGATGGTGATTGTGAAAGATATCGACTTCTTTTCCCTGTGTGAGCATCACATGCTGCCGTTCTATGGCAAGGTACATGTGGCTTATATCCCCAACGGATATATTACGGGTTTGAGCAAGATAGCTCGCGTGGTAGATATCTTCTCTCATCGATTGCAAGTGCAAGAGCGCATGACTTTGCAGATAAAGGAATGTATTCAGCAAACTTTAAATCCACTTGGTGTGATGGTGGTGGTTGAGGCTAAGCACATGTGCATGCAGATGCGGGGTGTGGAGAAACAAAATGCGATAACGACTACTTCTGACTTTACAGGTGCTTTTAATCAGGCAAAGACGCGCGAGGAGTTTATGAATCTCATTATGCATCGATAGTTTTTGGCTATCGATAATGGACTATTTGGGTAGTATCACTCTGTCTCCCAAACGCTTGGACATCATGTTCAGAATTTGCTTCATCTCATGGTAGCGCTGCATTATGGCGTTGCACTTTTCTACGTCGTTGGCTATGGTCGGATCTTGAAGTGCAAACATGATGTGCTTTAATTCTGCGTTCACAATTGCATTTTTAAAGTTGATGATGAAGTCAGGAACCACTTCAAACAATCGTTCTTCGTCTGTTGCCATCTTTTGGCCTTTGCTCAACTGGTAACGGTTGCTGAGTAATTCGGCCGATAATCTACTTATCTCTTGGTCGGGGTGTGACATGAAATAGCGTTCGGCTCTAAATCCTTCATCATTCATGTGTACTGCAGCTTCGGCGAGAATCCGCCGATGAAGTGGGTTATGAAAGGTGAGATCATCTTGCTTCAAGTCGTTGATGATGTAAGCAATGACACTTACAGGTACTTCTTTTCCTTCTTCGTTTGTCGTTTCGCACATAATTTTCTCCCCATAGCGTATGATCGTTTTTATAATCAGACGTTCAAACTTATAGAATTCTTGTCCTTCTTTACCCTCTTGCGGAATGAATGATTCGTAAGGAGGAGTGATTCCTTCCTCTGTTGGTGGTGGTGGAACATTGCCATTTGACGGAGTGGGCGACTGATTATAGCTTGTCGGTTTGTTCTCTTTTTCGGCTTGCTTTTCTTTCAATTTAGCAACTTCAGCCACAAGCAGTTTTTCTTCAACACGTAGCAATTGGCTGCACTCCTTCATGTATACCGACCGAATAATCGCTTCGGGAATAACAGAGATGCTTCGTACGATATCACCAATTAATTCGGCTCGCTTGATGGGATCTTTGCCGGCATCATCGAGCAATAAGTTTGTTTTGAAGCGAATAAAGTCAACTTCATGAGCAGAGATGTATGCCTGAAAATCGGTGGCATTATGCTTGCGTGCAAAAGAATCGGGGTCATCTCCATCGGGTAAAAGTACGACCTTGATGTTCATTCCCTCTTCCAGTAGCATATCAATGCCTCGGATGGAAGCTTTGATACCCGCCATATCTCCATCGTATAGAACAGTAATATTATTGGTAAAGCGGTGAATGAGACGGATTTGTCCGGCTGTCAATGAAGTCCCCGATGATGAAACCACATTCTCTATGCCCGATTGATGCATTGAAATTACGTCCGTATATCCTTCGACGAGGAAGCAACGGTCTTGTTTAACGATGGCTTGCTTGGCGAAGTAGATGCCGTATAACTCACTACTCTTGTGATAAATCTCAGATTCCGGTGAGTTGACGTACTTGGCCAGTTTTTTGTTTTCAGTGCTCATCACACGTCCGCCGAAGGCAACAATCTTGCCCGAAAGCGAATGCACAGGAAACATTACCCGTCCCCAGAAACGGTCGCGTAATCTGCCTTCATCCGTTTCGTAGCAAAGCCCCGTCTTTACAAGGAATTCCTTTTGATAGCCTTTTTTTGCTGCTTCCTGAGCTAGTGCATCGTGCTGTTCAGTGCTGAAGCCCAACTGGAACTTCTCTATGGTGTCATCCCGAAAGCCGCGCTGTCTGAAGTAGGCCAGGCCAATGCTGCGCCCGTCAATGTGATTTTTCAGAATACTCTGGAAGTAATCACGTGCAAAGCTGTTGACGATGAACATACTTTCGCGGGCACTTTGAGCCTGTTTCTCTTCGCTAGTCAGCTCTCGTTCCTTGATTTCAATGTTGTATTTCTTGGCAAGAAACTTCAAGGCCTCGTAGTAGGACATTTGTTCGTGCTCCATGATGAAGTGCACTGCGTTGCCACCTTTGCCACAACTGAAACATTTGCATAAACCTTTGGCGGGAGAGACGCTGAACGACGGCGTTTTCTCGTTATGAAAGGGACATAGCCCCACATAGTTCACTCCACGCTTGCGCAGGGTAACGAACTCCGATACTACATCAACGATTTGCGCGGCATCGAGTATTCTGTCTATGGTTGCTTGATCTATCATTCTACGAGAGATTTTTCAGTATCGCAAAAGTACTTCTAATTTGTTATACTACCAAGCTACCCTTTTCCTTTTATATGAATAGGTTATACAGATTGATTTTCTGAACTCATTCTTGTCAAGAGGCGATTTACTGATTATTAACGGAAGCAGAGCCTTTTTAGAACAAATAGACATCTTTCGAATAACAACAAGAGGGAATCTAAGTTTCATTAGGAGTTATTCCGATAACAAATAGGCATATTGGTGAAGTGCAACCATCTTTCGGCCCAAGAGAACCGTGCAGTTTACCCAACTGAACGGTTCTCTTGCTTCGTCACAAGCCTTCTGGGGGCTATCTGACGCAGAGGTGCCAAAAAAAAGAGGGAAGCCGAAACTTCCCTCTTTTACTGTAGTTTAATCTGAATATATTTTATGATTACTCTTACAAAGATAATACATTAAACAAGCAAAGTCAAGTTTTTCCGGAGAAAAAGGATGGCTTTATTTGATGTTTTCACGAATCTTTGTCAGATACTTCTTCATGGCTTCTGCATCCTTATTGGTGATGATCTCCAATACCGTTTTTAGTTCACGGCGGATATTTTCTACCTGTGAAGGAGTGCGGGGATTGAATAAGATTTCCTGTAACAGGTAGTCATCTTCACTCATTAACCCTTTGGCGATGGCCATGTGTTTCTTGAATGTGGTGCCTGGAGCTTCCTGATGCTTCATGACGGCAGCAAATACAAAAGTAGAAACAAACGGGATGGAGAGCGAATAAGCTACCGTCTCATCGTGCTCGTCGAAAGTATATTCAAAGATATTCAGGTTCAGACTGTTATACAGATCCTTGAAGAATACTTTTCCCAGATGATCACTCTCGCTGATAACGATGGCATTCTCGCTACTTAAATTGCTGAGGCTGGCAAATGTGGGGCCGAACATGGGATGGGTGGACACGTAGCGGAAACCGCTTTCTTCGTAAAACTTCTTCAATCCCGTCTTAACCGATGCTATGTCACTGATGATACAGTCTCTTGATAGCACAGGCAACACTTGTCTAAAAGCCTCTAGCGTGTACTTCACTGTTGCCGCATTGATCACCAACTCAGGCTCGAACTCTTTGATTTCCTCCAATGTAGTGAAGCGATAAGTGTTGTACACAAAGCGTAGCTGATGTGGGTTGACATCGAAGACGGCCGTTTCGTGTTGAAAGCTTAGTATGTCGGTAAAGAAGGAACCCATTTTTCCGGCTCCAAGAATTAATATTCTCATGATCGCTTTACTTATTTATGATTTCCATCTGTTGGCGAACGCTCTCTTCATGGATAGCCTCGAATACAGTTTTGATAAACTCCGGGTCCATGCCGCAAAGTGCACCTTGAGAACCTCTCTTTTCCAAGATCTCGGTGTAGCGATCCGTTTGCAAGATGGTCATGTTATGTTCTTTCTTGTATGTGCCGATCTCGCGAGCGATACGCATGCGTTTTGACAACTCCTCAATCAGATTATTGTCGCATTCGTCAATCTGCTTGCGTAGCTGGCTCAGATTTTCCGTTGTCTGTGTCTCCGTGCGGATCACCAATAGGTTGATAATGTAATCGAGTATGTCGGGAGTTACTTGCTGTGATGCATCACTCCATGCAGCATCGGGGTTGCAGTGACTTTCTACAATTAAACCGTCGAAGTTCAAATCCATGGCTTGTTGGCAAAGCGGAGCGATCAGTTCACGACGCCCACCAATGTGGCTCGGATCACAGAAGATTGGCAGATTCGGTATTCTGCGGCGAAGCTCGATAGGGATGTGCCATTGTGGTAAGTTACGGTAAATCTTCTTATCGTAGCTACTGAATCCGCGGTGAATGACTCCCAAACGCTTTAGTCCCGAATTATGGATGCGTTCCAATGCACCGATCCATAATTCCAGATCAGGATTTACCGGATTCTTTATTAATACAGGGATATCTACGCCTTTCAATGCATCGGCAATCTCTTGAACAGCAAACGGGTTCGCTGTAGTACGGGCACCTACCCATAGAATATCAATACCAGCTTTCAGCGCTTCTTCTACATGTTTAGCAGTGGCCACTTCGGTAGAAACATACATACCCGTTTCTTTTTTCACCTCTTTCAACCAAGCCAGACCTTCTACGCCTACACCCTCGAAACCACCCGGTTTGGTGCGCGGTTTCCAGATTCCTGCCCGGAATATCTTCATACCTCTTTCAGCCAATTGTTTGGCCGTGGTCATCACTTGTTCTTCTGTTTCGGCGCTACACGGACCTGCTATAATGATTGGTCTCTTATCCTCTACGCCCGGTAATAAAATTGATTCTAATTCCATGATTTTTTTGTTCTATGTCTGCTCGGCACTCGACTGCGTGTCCCGCCATTGGCAGCTTATTGTTTATATTCTTATTTAATTCATTTAAATACTTCACTCTATAAAAGGAGGTCTTCCGGAGGATCATTTGACCGTTACTTCATAACTTTAATTCTCTCCAAAGCTTCTGCCAGTTTTTCCTCTTTGCAGCAAAGTGAGATGCGAATAAATCGGGCTCCGTTGCTACCGAAGATAAATCCCGGAGTGATGAATACACGAGCCTGGTGCAATACTTTCTCAGTTAATTCCTCCACATCGGCACAGCTTTCGGGTATCTTTCCCCAAAGAAACATCCCTACTTGCTTCTCGTCGTATTTGCATCCGAGAACATTCATTATTTCTCCTGCCAAGTGGCGACGATTGCGATAATTCTTATTGTTTCTTTCGTACCAATCGACATCAGCTTCCAGAGCTTTAGCCGCAGCCAACTGCATCGCACGAAACATCCCGCTATCAATGTTACTCTTTACCTTCAAAATCCATTGTACAAATTCAGCGTTCGAAGCCAACATCCCAATGCGCCAGCCCGGCATATTATGACTCTTGCTCATCGAGTTGAACTCAATGCAACATTCTTTTGCCCCCGACACCGAAAGAATGCTTAGCGGCTTATCATTCAAGATGAAACTATACGGATTGTCGTTCACGATGATAATCCCCTTGCGCCGGGCAAAATCAACCAACTTTTCGTACAGTTCGGGAGTAGCATTGGCACCGGTTGGCATACCGGGATAATTCGTCCACATCAGTTTCACGCGACTTAAGTCCATTTGCTCCAGCTCCTCAAAGTCGGGTATCCATCCGTTCTCTTCTTTCAAATTATAGTAAGCAACATCTGCACCCAGAATCTTGCTCAAAGAAGTATAAGTAGGATATCCGGGATTGGGGACCAACACCTGTTCTCCCGGGTTAACGAAAGCCAACGTAACATGCAGAATACCCTCTTTGGAACCGATAAGCGGCTGAATCTCAGTCTCCGGATTCAATTCCACCCCATACCATCGTTGATACCAATTGGCAAATCCCCGTCTTAGCTCAGGGATTCCCACGTATGGCTGATAACCATGCCCGTTGACATCCCATGCACCATCGCATAGCGTTTTTATCGTCTCGTCCGAAGGAGGCATGTCCGGGCTTCCTATTCCCAAACTGATCACATTCTTGCCTTCAGCGTTCATCTGAGCCACTTCTTTCAGTTTCTTCGAGAAGTAGTATTCGCTTACCCCCGACAATCTGTCGGCAGGAGCAAATTTACATACTTGATTTTCCTTCTGCATATTCGCCTAATGTTTTGAGTTCTTTGGTTAATGGAGTGATGGCCGCTATAGCCTGTTTGTATCTCAGATAATCGCTGAATGACACGTCGACGTAAAATTGATATTCCCACTCACGGCCGATGATGGGGAGCGATTGTATTTTAGTCAGATTGATGTTATAGAAAGATAGAATGGAAAGGACTTGTGAAAGACTGCCTTCAGTGTGAGGGAGGGTGAAAACGATGTTTGCTTTGTTGATGTTCTGTTGCTGAACTTCATCCGCATGCCATGAATCGGCTATTACCAGAAAACGAGTGAAGTTGTGTTTATTTGTCTCGATGCCCTCTTGAAGAACCTTCATCCCGTAGCGTTCGGCGGCAGCCCGTGAGCAGATAGCAGCATGTCCTCTAAGGTTTTGTTCTTTGATCACCTCTGCGCTCAGTGCCGTGTCTTCAGTTTCAACGACCTTCATCTGTGGATGATGATTAAGGAAGTCCCTGCACTGCATCAAGGCGATGGGGTGGGAGTTGACCTCCGTTATATCATCCCAATCCTCGTCCGGCAAACAGACAAAGCTATGCGAGATACGTAACTTGTATTCACCAATGATCTGTGCACCACTCTGTCGCAGCAACTCATTGTTTTGAAGCAAACTTCCGGCAATAGTGTTCTCAATAGCCAGTAGAGCTATTGTTTCACTATCCTTTTTCATTGCGGCAAAAACATCCTCAAACGTTGCACAGCAAATTAGTTTGATTTCTTCTCCCTCGAAATACTTGTGAGCGGCTATGTCGTGATACGAGCCTAATGTTCCTTGAATTGCTACCTTTTTCATCTTATCTAATGGTCTGATACAAAAAAATCCCGCATCCAATATTGGAGCGGGACTTCTTCAGTTTTTATTTTCAGTATTTACTTTCGTTAGATACATACAAATTCCCGCTCTACTCTCTGGCTAAAGTAAAAGTAAAAAAAGAAGGAAAATGTGTAAGCAAACGAATTCATATAATCTATATTTGTTTCTATTACGTGGGCAAAAGTAATACATTTATCTTAAACGCAAATGAAAAACGATATTTTTTTTGTTTTGGCGTGTATTAAATATGATTTTCTCATTTCGGGCACTTCCTTGTTGTCTGCTTGTTACATAAATATTGCATAAATAGGTGCTTCCATACCCGCTAGAGGAATGAAGAGATTTTAATTATATCCATAACTGAACGTTTTATGCGGATATAATTATTATAGTTCAATAATGCAAAGATGATAAATGAATAATCGGGCACTGTCCATAATTTTGTGTAAACTATATTCGGGTTCGAGCTTTAGTCGAGTGCTAAAGTTCGATTCTGTTTTCAAAGATAACTAAAAATTGATTCATAACCACACCCCAATTTCTTATAGGCATCGTCCATTTCTTTTCAATCTCACTAATAGCCAACCAAACGGACTTTCTGAGGGCATCGTCAGTAGGAAATGATAATTTTGTTTTGGTATATTTCCGTATCTTGCCATTCAGATTTTCGATTAAATTGGTTGTATAAATGATAGTACGTATCTCTATGGGAAAATCAAAGAAAGCAGTCAGATCGTTCCAGTTGCGATGCCAACTTTGTACGGCATGACGATATTTAGCACCCCATTTTCGCTCAAATTCTTCCAATGCGATGGCTGCTTGGTCTCGATTGACGGAGGTATAAATCTCTTTCATATCAGCCGTAAACTCTTTTAAATCCTTCCATACAACATATCTACATGAATTACGTATTTGATGTACCACACATATTTGAGTTGTGGATTGGGGAAATACAGCACGTATGGTTTCGGTAAAGCCATTTAGGTTGTCAGTTACCGTTATAAGTATATCCTCCACACCACGTGCTTTGAGATCCGTTAGAACAGACATCCAAAAAGAAGAGCTTTCAGTCTTCCCGATCCACATACCAAGAACTTCTTTGTAGCCACGGTTATTAAGCCCCACACATAGATAAACAGTCTTGTTTATAACTTTTCCTGATTCTCTAACCTTGAATACGATGCCATCCATCCAAACAATCATATATAATCGTTCTAGCGGGCGATTCTGCCACTCAATTGCAGCCTGAGTGACTTTATTGGTAATGATTGATATTGCACTGGTTGAGAGGCTTATTTGATAAATATCTCGTAACTCATCCTCAATATCAGATACGCTCATTCCCTTTGCATAAAGAGAGATAACCAGGCGTTCTATAGATAAACCACGACTTTGATGTTTGGGAACCACAATAGGTTCAAACTCTCCTTTGCGATCACGAGGAACTTCGATTAGATGCTCACCATGCTCGCTCTGAATCTTCTTGCTAAAGCTTCCATTGCGAGAGTTACCACTGTTATAACCATCAGTACTATGCTTGTCATAACCTAAATGGGCATCCATCTCACCCTGAAGCATTTGTTCCAATACTTGAGAATGAAGATCTTTGAGAAACTGACTAACATCTTCCTCTGTCTTGAATTGACTCAAGAACTCTTTACTGAGCATCTCGGCAGGAACTGCCTGGCGCTTTTCTCGTTTTGACATAACACTATCCATATTTTTATTTTTAAAGATAAAAAAAATAACTCGAATCTAAAGACCCGAGCTAGAGTTTACACAATATATTGGATAGTGCCAATAATCGTATTTTTTAGATCATAAAAAAGCGATCTTGTACCGAATTGAAGAAGTTTCGGGAAATATTGAGATTGTTTGCTTTTTCAAAAGGTGGTACCATAATACATTTCCTTCCTTCAATGCAACTTAGATATGAGATATTGATAATCTGCTGCTGGTTAATCTGTGTAAAAGCAGAAGCAAGCTTCAGAATATCTTCGGCGCTGGTATTTCTCTTGAGTTGGATGCGTTGGTTTTCAAGGATAACAAACCAATGCTTTTGTTCTTTTATGTACTCAAGATAACCTATTTCTTCAAATCTCAAAGATCGGTATCCTTTAATAGTTGTAATAAGAACATGCGAATTATCTTTGGCGTATAGCGTAGACAGTGACTCCTGCAAAGAACCTTTCTTTTCTTCCGACTGCATATAATGCAGAAAACGGTTAATAACCATCAAAAACTCCGTTTCGGTATAAGGCTTTAAGAGGTAGTCAAAAGCCGATTCACGAAGAGCTTCCAGCAGGTATTTGTCATAGGCGGTATAAAAAACAACCTGCATTGGCCAGCTAACCAAATCTTTTATTTCTCTTAGCAATTCGAATCCACTAACTTCCGGCATTTCTACATCCAGAAAAAGTAAATCGGGCTTATTCTTCAGAATTAGCTCTCTGCCTTTTTGAGGGACCTGTACCGTCTTGATTACATCAATCATATTGATGTCTTGCAAAGAAGCACATAAATTTGAAATTCCTTCCGGTTCATCATCTATGATGATGCTAGTATACTTTTCTTTCATTTATATTCAAACTTAAAATAATGCGGAATAAAAATTTCAACACTTGTTCCGGTTTCTCCCGGAGTATTCATATTATTTATGTTGAATGTGATCTTTTGAGCGTTTTTTTCATTCAATATCTGCATGGTTTGGTTCAGCACTTTAAGTCCGGTTCCTGTGCCTGAAGTTGAAGATTCTCTATCAGGATGATACCCTCTTCCGTTGTCTATAACAAAGATTCGTATGCCTTGCTCTTCCCTGATTATCTTAATTATTAGTCTTTTTTCTCCTTCAAGTTGTGATAATCCATGCTTAATGGCGTTTTCAATAGGTATTTGCATCATCATTGGGATAATTTTGATGGTCTTTAAGTCGATCACTGGGCTAATATCCCATCTGTTTACGAAATTCCCTCCAATTCTTTGTTTGCTTAACTCGATATAAGCTTTAGCAAAGTCTATTTCATCACTAAGTGGAATACTTTCTTGGTCAGCCATTTCAAGGCTTTTGCGTAGTAGATGGACTAATGTATACAAGCGGACTTTCTTCTCTTCATCGAGATCTTGCATCTCATTATTAAGAACGTTGAACATAAAATGAGGAGAGATTCGATTTCTTATGTTACCTATTCTTAGGCTTGTTATTTGCCCTATATATCGCATGCGTTGAATATTATTCCTTCTCTTAACAACGTAATACCCAAAGATCGTTCCTAGTAAGCCTAATATAGATATAAGTATCCAAATATATGTACTAAGTTTGAAGGCTTTAACTTCTGCATTTTGTTTCTGTATGTGCAAATCTTTCTTCATTAGAGTGCTGTCTTGTTTATAGCGCATATCCAGATCAGCAATTCTTTTTTGTGTGATATCGTTGCGAAGTGAGTCATTTAATAGCGAGTTTTTGAGAAGATATTTATATGCCTTTTTATAATTCTCCTCCTTTAAAGATAGCTTTTCCAGATATTTGGTGCGAATAGATACGATATTCGGCTCTATGCCTTCATCGTTTTGTATTTCTTGTTGTAGCTTCTTAGCCGAAGAAAAATTGTTTTGAGCTATGGCGAGACCTATTTTAATCGTGTTGATATAATAGAGGATGCTTTTGTGATCAACCGTTTTAAAATAAGGTTCAGCTTTTTCATAGTAGTATCTACATGAGTCCAACTTGTTTAAGTTTAAATAGACATCAGCTAAGTTGGTGCTTACCAAATTTTTAAAATAGTCATAATCCGTTTTTGCTAAATAACTTTCAGCTCGTTTGAACCAGATAAGAGCATTCTTATATTCTTCTTTATAGTAATAATAGTTACCTCTGTTGTTGCAAAAGATGATTTTTTCATCAAATCTTCTGTCTTTGTACTCTTTTTCTGCTTGCAGATAATACATATTGGCCAACTTAAAATCCCTTAGCCCCAAGTAAATATCGGCTAACCCATAATAAAAAGGAAATTTCTCTTTCTTAAGATCCAATGAATCGCTGATGGAGAGACCTAATCTTAAGTAGTAGGCGGCAGTAGCTAGATCACCTTTCGTCTTATATTGATCAGATAGATTTATGTATATGTCAGGTAAACTTTCTTTGTCTGGTGGACATTGTAGCGCTTTTATTAAATATGTAATAGCAGTGTCTGGTTGGTACATCAATGAGTAGTAAGCCCCAAAAGAGTTGTTTACTGACGCTAATAATTCTTGCCTTCTGGGTGTTATCGGTTGTTTTTCGAGGAAAGTAAATACTTCTTTTTTCATTGCTATTCCGGAATCATATTTATTTTCCAATAAATATGCAGTGGCATAGGCTTCGTATGCATCATAATATTTCAGGCTGTCTTTGGTGGCTATCATGGCTTCCTTTAACTGGCGTTTGGATAATGGAAGATCTTTGAAAAGTTGATCTCTTCCTGAGTCGAGCAACGAGTCAGCTTTTAGTTCCGATTTATCGCGGGAACCTCTATTGTTGCATGCGGAGGTAAGGAAAAAGCAGATAAATGCAACTATTGTGCCCCAACTAACAATTCGTGTGTATAGTCTTTTCATTATTGAAAGCTCGATTGAGATTATTATTTGTTTTGTATCTTGTTACTCACAAATATATGTATTTATAAAGTAATAACAATGTATATTTAATTATTTATTTGTTATTTATTTGTGTTTTATCTATTGCTATAGATAAATGAATCCCGTAAATGGATAATGAGTGTTCTATAGATGTATTTTACAACTTTATATTAACTATTATGCGCTTTATACTACTTCTTAATATTACTTTGATCTTTTTTTTCTCTGTTTTTTTGTTTGTTTTGTCTTTATTTGATTGTCTACATTTTGTTTTTATTTGGAACAAAAAATGAAAGAGGGAAGAACTTTATTGTTCTCCCCTCTTTGAGGTTAAAAAGACAACTGATACTATTATTACGGTTTAAGAATAGTAAAGTCTATTGTCTTATTAAATGTGTTACCAAATTCATCCTTTATTGTAATGATTAAAGTTGAAGGAACGTTTTCGTTGACTACAGCGTGATCACTCTTTTTGTCGAATTTAATAGAACCATCAAGCTGTAATATTGGTTTGTAATATTCATCTATAATATTAGCACCACTAATAGTTTTAAGTTCAATGATTGATTTTATATCATTCTGTCCAGCTATTAGTTTCATATCAGTTGTATTCTTATCATTCGCTCTTGTAATGATATATCCATCAGCCTCTAGGGTTTTGGTGGTTGCGGGGTATGTAATGGTGAAATCTCCATTAAGGCTTATCACTGATTCTTCAGGAATGCTAGCAAATTTGATTGCGAATGCTGTACTCCATACAGGTTTCCAAGAATTGTTAGCTGTAACTGATGATATTGTGCCATAATTGTATGATACCTTCATGTCTATTGAACTCTTTTCTTTTCCAACAAGACTATTGTCTACCTGAATCATCTTACTATCGGTAAAATCGATTTTCGTACCTAGATTATTCATACTTGCAAAGTTAAAGTATGAGCTATTGAGGTCAGTGATCATATTGAAGATCTTCGTATATTTAAATGTTGCTTTGCTTGAACTACCGGTGAACTCTGGGTATACAGTAATAATTCCGTTGTTTAACATTCCTGTTTTAGCTGAAAATGCGCTTGGGAAGGCTGGCATGGTTTTGCTTAATGTAATGGGGACATTTAGAACCTGTAGGCCACTGGCATTTGTGAAAGCGATATTACCTGTTACCGATCCGTTATCCGGGATTTTGGTCAAATCAATATTAGTAAGTTTGATTGCAGCTATATCCTTAATATTACTAGTCGTATTTAAAACAAGTACAGTGCTAAGATCTTCTTTATAGAAATCGGCGGAAATGTTACTCATGCCAGTAATAGAAACATTGTATGATCCATGGAGCAAATTAGATGCATCTGCGTCTGTTGTTGCAAGATTAGCGCTCATTTTAACTGCTCTTGGCATATTGTAGATATTGCCTGCTTCAGCGGCTTCCGGTGTGACAGTTGCAGAAAATGAAGGTGCTGCAGAATTCTGTTTGCCACAGACTACTGAGAATGCTTTGCTTAATAATCGATTTCCAGAAAAATCAACTGCTCGTATAATGAAGTGTATTGTTTTACCATTAGCCTCGTCACTTGGGATATTAATACTAAATTTATTTTCTTTGCTGACCGCATTAATTCCTGTTATTTTATAGCTTCTCCATACGGCCATGTCATTATCGGTGATACCACTTGCCGGATCTTGATAAAGGGTGATGTAGCTTGCGTAAATCCCTTCATTATTACCTTGTGTGCTAACAGCGAATGGGGCGTTGATTTCTACAGGTATATTATTTCCTATTGTAACTCCGTTAACTGTAGAACTGATGATGTCGCTTGGGAGCGTGTAGTTACTGCTGAGAGCAAATGTCAATTTATAGGGTGAAGCGGTAACTCGGTTACTACTTTCTCCATCTTTGATGTCTTTTGTAGTTTCCTTTGCTGCAATAGCAAAAAGATATTTCTTACTACCTGTTTTTGTTGCTATGCTAAATTTAGTTGCATCAAAGTCATTTTTTAATTGAGCTGTTACCTCCCAAATGCCACCTATAGATTTGGCTCTAGTCAATACTTCCTCATTGGCTTTTACTGTTAAATTAACAAAGTTGTCGAGTGTTTCTCCGTTACTCTTTATGAGAGAGAAGGTTGATCCATCAACTTCAGCAGTTGAAGGAGATACTTGAATTTGTATTTTCTCTGATTCCATTGTATACTTTTGTCCTCTCTTAAAAGGTATGCCTCCACTTACTCCGGATTCATCGCCAAAAGTGTAATCGTCTTGTGTGCAAGCAACAGTTGTCAGATCAATATCAGAAGAGGGTTCACTCACAAAGCTAATATTTGTAATCATAGAAAAGAATAGGCTACCTAGAGTATTAATCTTAGTGTTTATCTTGTCGATAGAGGCACTTAGATTTTCTATTGAAGTTTTATTCGTATCAACAGCAGCTTGAACAACGGCTAACTCTTCTTTAGTCGCAGCTTTGACTAAAGCAGCTTTCTGGGTTTCAAGATTTGCTAGAAGCTCTTTAATCTTGTCTTGTACTGCGCTTAATTCTTCAGAATGAGTACCGGTTAGAGTTTCTAAGTGCTTAATGGTACTGCCCTGTATTTCAAGTGCCTTCCTTTGCTCGGCAATGTCACCTAGGGCTTGCTCAACTTCAGTAGAAAGAGTTTGCAACGAATTGTCTATCTGGTCAATACGTGTCATTGCAGACTGTAACTTACCTACTGTCTCTACCAAATCGGTATAACCAACTAGTGTTTTTTGGATACTACTTAAGCCTTTTTCAACACTTGTGAGTCTTTCTTCAATACTTTTTGCTGATTGAGTCAGCGTAGTAATGTTACTCGTGTTAGAGTTGATTAAAGCTGTAAGATCAGTTTTAATTGCTGTCATCTCAGCTAAAGAAGAAGCAATAGCGTCAGCTTTGGCTTGCAAAGCAGCTTTCTCGGCGTCACTTGTTGCTTTAGCAATAGCAGCAGTTACATCCGTTTGTGCGGATTTTAGGCTGGCAATAGATGCTTCCAAAGCTGTAGCTTTGGTTGAAAGATCGGAGTTTGTCGCTGTGATAGACTCCTTCACACCGTCGATGTCATCATCATAGTCTTTACAACCGATGAAAGAAACCGTGGTAGAAAATGCTAATGCCCCGAGAAGCACTACTTTTACAAAATTCTTTTTCATAAGTTTCAAATTACATTAATAATATATTATTAGATACACGAAATTTCAATAATAATAAGAAGCACCAAATCATCTTCTCTATAGCAGTTTAGCGTCAGAAGACTGTACTTCTCTTGTTTATTTTAATGCGAATTTATCTAAAGAATTTAGACCTGACAAGATGGCATATTGGTGTATATGCTATGTACTGCTTTTTGATGTCTTTATGTGGTAGGAATAAGTGTTTATGTTGCATTAAAAAAGTGAATAAAATATTGCCTTTTTATATAATTGATGTTGCTACAGAGGAGAAATAGTCTAATTAAGGAGGAGTCGCACTGATAGGAGCGATGTTATAGCATGAAAAAACGTTCTTGGACTGAGCTGAAAAAGAATCGGGAAATGACCAATCCGTTTGCTTTCTCGAAGGGTGAAACCATGATGCATCTTTTGCCTTCAATGGCTTGTAAATAGGAGATGTTAATGATTTGTTGCTGGTTTATCTGGATGAAAACTGAATCGAGGTTGAGAATGTCTTCGGCGGAGGTATTTTTCTTTAGCTGGATAACTTGATCATCTGATATAGCCATCCAATGCCTTTTCTCTTTTATATATTCAAAATAACCAATGTTATTTGCTTTCAGAGAAATATAGCCTTTTATAGTTGTGATGAGAAAGCGAGAGTTTTCTTTGATGTATAGAGTGGACACTGAATCTCTAAATGGAGTTTGGCTTTGTGCAATCTCTGTATGTTTAAGGAATCGGTTTATGACTAGTTCAAATTCGTGTTCGGTATAAGGCTTTAGCAAATAGTCAAAGGCAGATTCTCTGAGTGCTTCTAACAGATATTTGTTGTATGCTGTATAGAAAATAACGTGCAAATGCCAACTAATCGCATTCTTCAGTTCTCGAAGCATTTCTATGCCATTAATATAAGGCATCTCAATATCTAGAAAAATAAGATCGGGTTTCGTTTTTAGTATAATCTCTTTTCCTTCTTTTGCGTTTTGCGCGGTTCCTACCAATTCTATTTTCTCTGTTTTTCTTAAAGAAACTGACAGGTTTATTATGTCTTTTGGTTCATCATCGACTATAACTACTGTATGTCTATTTTTCATTGATATTTAGTTTAATAATGATTGGTAGGCAACTGCTTTTGTGTACAAAAGTATTGTTTAATGATATACGATAAAAGTAATTGAATTCGCTAAAGTGCGTATTTGGCACTATGTGGTTTGTATTATGTGTAATATAGTATCTATGATGCATTAATTATTATTATGAGTTAGACTATATATGGAAATGGTGCGAAAAAAAGTCTTTATCATCGTTTGGTGAATGATTATATTTCTTTACGTAAGATGTACTCTAAACAGAAGAGCTAACTTCAACGTATTGAATGTACTAGATCAGCGTGTTGAAAGTATGCATTCAACACGTTGATCTAGTACATTCAATATACCCCCTCTCAGAAGGCGTGTAGAGGGGTTTGACCGGTTTTCTTAAACATTGACAAATAACTCCAATGAGATCTTTTGTCAATGAATGAATTAAGCTCGCTTTGTATCATTTGGAAATAGCTGAGGAGTAACCCCATTGTAGGAGAGAAAGGAGAATTTTAGCAATACATTACAGACGTCATAGACAGTGATCCACCCACTAACTTATCATTGAAGATGTTAATCGAATCGGTCTCTTTCTGCAAGGCAAGTATATAAAGAAGAGGAATGAAATGCTCTGGGGTAGGAACTGATAGTTGCAGGGATGCTCCCATGTTTGGGTAGTTGATGAGTGCTTGATGATCTCTTTCTAGTAGGGCTTTCTTTATTTTTTCGTTCGCTTCTATGGCCCAATCGTAACCATAGTTATCATCATTAAGCTTATCCCACGCAACCCGTCGGAGGTTGTGGACAATGTTGCCGCTTCCTATGATAAGTATTCCTTCTTGTCTTAGCGGAGCTAATGCTTTGGCTAGTTCATAATGATATGAGGCGGATTTGTCGTGATCTATGCTGAGTTCAACAACAGGTATATCGGCATTCGGATAAAGATGTTTGATGACTGACCAGGCACCGTGATCTAATCCCCAACTATCATCTGCGAGGACTGTTGTTTGGGTAATAAGTTCTTGTATACGTTCTGCTAATTCAGGACTTCCGGGTGCGGGATACTGTACTTGAAACAATGGCTGTGGAAACCCGCCAAAGTCGTGAATGGTTTGCGGATGAGGCATTGCGGTTACAAATGTACCTCTTGTTTCCCAATGGGCAGAGATACATAGTATGGCTTTAGGTTTGGGAATGTCTTTGCTGATTGCTCTAAAGCCTTCAACAAATTCATTCTCTTCGATAGCATTCATCGGATTTCCATGTCCTAAAAAGAGTATAGGCATTGCGATATCTCCCGAAGTCAGGGAGCCTCTATCTTTATTCATTTCATTTGTTTTTAATGCACAAACCCAAGAATATTATCGAATTTTTCGCCTTGGTTCTCAAATTGTCCGTTCAAAGCTTCTGCTTCTTTAGGATTCAGTTCGAGTGCCTTTTTCATGTCTTCTATCGAACCTTCTTTGTCGCCGTTCAATAGTTTGGCACGACCACGTTCCTGGTAGGCTGATGCAAAGTTGGGATTTATCTCGGTTGCTTCATCGAAAACTTCAATAGCAGCAGAAAGGTTCTTCTGAGAGATGTATGATTTGCCTAGTGCTAAGTAGGCTTGCTCGTTAAATGGGTTTAGTGTGGTTACCTTTCGGTAGACTTCTTCCGCTTCTGCTCCTTTATCGGTAGCATCAAAGAGCTTTCCTTGCAGAATGAGTGCGGTTTCTTCATCGGGAGATTGCTCCAATATCACTTCCAGGTCTTTTTGCGCTTCTTCATATTGGCTCATGTCCAGCAATACTTCGGCACGCATCAGTCTTGCTTCCGTATAATCTTCTTTTAAAGTGAGTGCTTTGGTGAGGTTTGCTATTGTGCTAAGTTCATCTTTCAATCCTCGTTCTGCTCTGGCTAACTGAAAGAGTGGCATGGCTTTGTCTTGCTCTATAGCGATTGCTTTTAATGCAAATTCTTTCATGTCGGTATAGGCTTCTTGCATATAGCATACATGGGTCAGGGTCAGAAAAGTACTACTGATTTCAGGCTCCATGCCTGCCATTTCCTCTAATACTTCTCGTGCTTTATCAAGCTCTCCCGTCTGTACGTATAGTTGACTAAGATAGCCCATCGTTTCAAATTCTTTTTCGATAGCGAGCGCTTCGGTGAAACACTTCACAGCATAGTCGGCACGTCCTATGCGCTGAGCACGGAGTCCGTCATACTTTAATACATCAAAGTTCTTTTTGTTGTTTTTCAATTGTTCCTCTTCCGGGTTTTCTACTTTTCCAGAGAAGAGTGATTTAAAGAAATTAGCCATGTTCTTTTGTTTTTAGTTTCTTTGCAAAAATAATAAATAATGCTTATCAGATGGCATGCTTGTGCCTGTTTTTTATTATGAAAGTGCTTTTAGTTGCAGCATGCCGTCTTTCATTTGGAGTACACCTTCATCTAGTAGATATTGAACAGTTGTACTTAACTCCTCTTTTTCTGCCGTCTCTATGTTGCGGGCTATGTCGGCCGGAGTAGAGGGCTGCAGGCTGAGGACGTCGATAATCTGTTGCTTCAATAGGTCGAATGCAAGGTTTGGAAGAGTATCTGTTGCTTTTTTGCTGAGGCAGTTGTCGCATTGTCCGCAGTTGTGCTTATTTCTTTCTCCAAAGTAATGAAGCAGCATCCGGCTTCGGCAGGCAGTTTCGGAGGTAACATATTCTAGCATGGATTTGATCCGTGCTTCGTATCGTTCTTTCCGTTCCTCGTATACCGTATGGGTAATTTGTAAGTGACGCAATTCTACCCGTTCACGCGTATATATTATATAAGGTGTTTTTTTACGTGGAATGTAATCTAAGATACGTCTTTTATCCAACAGAGTTAAGAGGTCGTATACTTGTTGCCGGGTCAATCCCGAGCGTACGGCTAGTGATTCTTCGTGAATATAGGCATAATCTGTGAATACGCCGGTGTATGATCGTAGTACCGTTTGTATCAAGGCATCGGCTTGGGCACCCATCTCTTGTAGCTTGTACAGTTCATCCCGACGAATCGTGAAAAGCAATCGGGAGGCATTGTCTTGCTCGGCTGTATATTCAATGTATCCGGCTTGGGTAAGTATCTTCAGGGCACTGTCGGCCGGTACGGGGAAATGCTTAAACTTGCGACAAAACTCTTCCAGATTGAAGTCGTACATGCAATTCACGCCGTCTCCCATAGCCATCTGGTAGTAGTAATTTACGTGTTCGTACACTTGTTTGATGTACTCTTTCTCCGGAAATGTGTCCGCAATCCGTTTCTTTAGCGATGCCTTGTCCGCATTGGAATACAAGATCACAGCATACGCCTTTTCACCGTCGCGCCCGCCACGACCTGCTTCTTGAAAGTAGGCTTCCGGTGAGTCGGGAAGATCAAGATGTACCACAACTCGCACATCAGGCTTGTCTATCCCCATACCAAAAGCATTAGTGGCTACCATCACACGACATTCTCCACTTTGCCAACGCTTCTGTCTCAGGTCTTTCACATCATTGTTTAGTCCGGCATGGTAAAAATCGGCTGTGATGCCTTCGTGCTGTAAGAGCTCCGTGGTTTCCTTTGTCCTTTTCCGATTGCGTACATAAACGATGGCACTTCCGGATATCTGGTGAAGTATGTGAAGCAATTCTCCCGCTTTGTTGTCTGTCTTGCGGACGATATAGGCCAAGTTCTTCCGTTCAAAGCTCATCCGGAAGACATTTTCTTGCTTGAAGTGGAGCCTTGCCTGGATGTCTTTTACCACAGCCGGTGTGGCAGTTGCTGTCAGCGCCAGTACGGGTATTCCCGGCAATAGTTCTCTTATTTCGGCTATTTTCAGGTAAGCCGGGCGGAAGTCATATCCCCATTGAGAGATGCAATGGCTTTCGTCAACGGTTATCATGCTCACGTTCATAGAACGGAGTTTAGCTCGAAAGATTTCTGTGTCCAAACGTTCCGGTGAAATATAGAGAAATTTGTAGTTGCCGAAGATGCAATTCTCTAATGCTACGATAATCTCTTGCCTCGTCATTCCCGAATAAACGGCAAGAGCCTTGATGCCACGGCTCTTCAGGTTCTGGACCTGATCCTTCATCAGAGCGATGAGAGGCGTCACTACGAGACATATTCCCTCTTGTGCTAAAGCGGGAACCTGAAAGGTGATGGACTTGCCACCACCCGTAGGCATTAACCCCAACGTATCTTTACCTTGGCCAATGCTAGTGATAATGTCTTCCTGTAAGTCACGGAAGGTGTCATAGCCCCAGTAACGTTTCAGTATTTCGTGATAAATGCTCACTCTGCCGGCTTAATATCTTCAATTTGTAATTGCACTTCTCCGTGTCTATGGGTATTCTCTTCTATTGTATAGCAGATGTCAAACGAACGTTTGGTCTTGATATATCGCACGTGTGAACTTTGTCCAAAGGCTATCCCGTTCATTACATTGTTCGATTTGTTGTCTACTAGCTCTAGCTTGATATGCTCCTGATCACGACCTACCACTTTACTTGTGCCGTAGTCGTACACATGATGAGTACAGAAAATAGGTTTATTGTTTTCAGGGCCGAATGGATTAAACTTTTTCAGGTCGCTACAGAACTTTGAAGTTATATCTTTAAAGTCTATCTCCGCATGAATGTTAATCATTGCAGATGTTTGTTCGGGCAAGATGTGTTGCGAAACAAACTCCTCGAAGCGCTGAGTAAAGGCTTCTACTTTGTCTATCTTCATCGAAAGCCCGGCAGCATAGGTGTGCCCGCCAAAATTTTCGAGTAAGTCGCGACAATGTTCAACTGCCTTATAGACATCAAAACCCAACACTGAACGTGCGGAGCCGGTGGCCATATCATCCGTACGGGTTAGTACTACCGCCGGACGATAATAGACTTCTGTCAATCGGGAGGCCACAATACCTATCACTCCTTTATGCCAATTCTCGTTGTATAGCACAATGGAGCGTCGGTTGGCCAAGCCACTCAGATTGGAGACAATTTGATTGGCCTCTTCCGTCATAGTCTTATCTAAGTCTTTGCGGGTCTCGTTGTATTGGTTAATCTCATTACTCTTGTCGAATGCTAATGAAAAATCTTTTTCAGTTAACAAATCAACAGCCTTTTTCCCATTCTGTATGCGTCCGGAAGCATTGATTCGCGGACCGATCTTGAACACGATGTCGCTAACGGTAATTTCTTTATCAGACAATCCGCACACATCAATAATGGCCTTCAGTCCAACACTCGGATTACTGTTTAGTTGCTTCAGTCCGTGATACGTAAGAATACGGTTCTCACCCATGATAGGTACGATGTCCGATGCTACACTGACTGCTACCAGATCGAGTAGAGGAACCAAATTATGAAATTCAATGCCATTATTGAGAGCAAATGCCTGCATGAACTTAAAGCCTACTCCACATCCGGAGAGATGAGTGTAGGGATATGTGTTGTCGAGTCGTTTGGCATTTAAGATTGCAACGGCTGGTGGCAATACGCCATCGGGCACATGATGATCGCAAATGATAAAGTCAATGCCTTTTTCTTTTGCATAGGTGATTTCGTCAACAGCCTTAATTCCACAGTCGAGTACAATGATGAGTCCCACACCAGTTTCGGCAGCATAATCTATTCCTTGAATAGAAACCCCATAACCTTCATTGTAGCGGTCGGGAATGTAATAATCAATGTTCGAATAATACTGTTGGATAAACTTGTATACCAGAGACACGGCTGTGGTTCCATCTACATCATAATCTCCATAAATAAGAATTCGTTCTTTCTTTCCCATTGCCTTGTTCAGGCGTTCCACTGCAATATCCATATCTTCCATTAGAAATGGATCATGCAAATCAAGTAATTGCGGGCGGAAGAACTTTTTCGCTTCTGTTGCGTCTGTAATTCCCCGCTGTAGCAATAGTTTCCCCAATATTGGACTAATTCCCAGTTCTTGGGCCAGTGCTTGGCTTCTCTGTTCTTGTTCGGATGTAATGGGTTGATAATTCCATTTGTAGTTCATTTTATATATTATTTTTTCTTTCTTCTGTCTCAAAGGTCGGCTAAGAACGTGCTTTGCCAACGATTGGTAAAAGTACGAAAAAAAACGTTAGGGGAAGTGATAGAATGAAGAAAATCTATATGCGCAAGTTATGCATGAGTAGACTTCTTCGTAAGGTTTCGCCCTTCAAATTGGCAGATGGCTTCTTTCCACTCTTCTTCTAACTCTTTTGATTCGTTTTTTTCGAGATCGAAGGCTACCATTACGGATTTGCAAATACATTTCACCTCATTTGTTTCAATTTCAATCACTTGTTGAATGAGATGAAAACTCTTATGCCCGATTTGGTAAACCGCTGTTTGTACGGCTACATGGTCTGCCGGGAGAATTTGAGATAGGAAGTTTGCTTCAATGTTCACCACTACAATGGCATCTTTAGTCCAGTCAACATGCGGGCATACAGATGCGAAGTATTCTGTTTTTCCGAGATCGTAGAAAGTAAAGTAAACAGCATTATTAACGTGGCCGAATTTATCTACATCGTTGAAGCGTAATTGTATGGGTAAGCTATGGTGAAACTCTATTTCTTCCATTTGTTTTCTCTTAAACATTTTTATTGTCGGGCAAAAGTACTATTTTTGCGTGTTATTCAATCTACAATATTCAAAGAAATGATAGAAGATATAAAAAAAGCCTGCCAAGTAATGAATGAAGGTGGAGTAATACTTTATCCTACTGATACCATCTGGGGACTTGGTTGTGATGCTACAAATCCGGAAGCGGTTCGCAAGGTGTATGAGATAAAACAACGCTCTGATAGCAAAGCGATGCTGGTGTTGGTTGATTCATCGGTGAAGGTCGAATTCTATGTGGCTGATGTTCCTCCTATTGCTTGGGATTTGATTGAACTTGCTGATAAACCGATGACTATCATTTATTCCGGTGCGCGAAACTTAGCCGCTAATCTCCTTGCTGAAGATGGGAGTGTGGGGATCCGTGTTACGAATGAAGATTTTTCCCGTCAACTTTGCCAACGCTTTCGCAAAGCGATTGTTTCTACTTCGGCTAATGTTAGTGGGCAACCTTCTCCAGCCAACTTTAGCGAGGTGAGTGAAGAGATAAAGTCGTTGGTCGACTATATTGTCACCTTTCGCCAGAATGAGATGGGTCACCCCAAACCATCAAGTATTATTAAATTGGATAAAGGTGGTGTGATTAAAATAATACGTAAATAGAAATTAGACGACTTGATTCTTAGGAACAAGAAGTTTAATATAGATTATGAAAAAAGAAAAGATTGCTTTAGTTCAACGACTTCTTATGTGGCGCGAGGATAAAATTAAAGAGAAACATTTTATTCTGATGCTTAGTTTTATGGTTGGTATATTTACCGCCATTGCTGCTTTACTACTTAAATATCTCATTCATTTGATTCAGAATTTCCTAACGGATAACTTTGATACGACGAATGCCAACTTCCTTTATTTGGTTTACCCGGTAGTGGGTATCTTTCTTGCCGGATGGTTCGTACGCAACATAGTCAAAGACGATATTAGTCATGGAGTAACAAAAATACTTTATTCCATCTCTCGCCGACAGGGACGCATCAAACGCCATAACATTTGGTCGTCCACTATTGCCAGTGCCATAACCATCGGTTTTGGTGGGTCGGTAGGAGCAGAAGCTCCTATCGTGCTGACAGGTTCGGCCATTGGGTCTAATTTGGGAAGTTTCTTTAAGATGGAACAACGTACTTTGATGCTGTTAGTTGGTTGTGGCGCAGCAGGAGCTGTAGCGGGAATTTTTAAGGCCCCAATAGCCGGTTTGGTATTTACTATCGAGGTTTTGATGATTGATTTGACCATGACTTCGCTTCTTCCACTATTAATCTCTTCTGTTACCGCTGCTACAGTTTCTTACATCGTGACCGGACAAGAAGCCATGTTTAAGTTTCATCTTGACGAACCGTTTCAGTTGGAGCGTATACCTTATGTCATCCTTCTGGGAATCTTTTGTGGGTTGGTTTCTCTCTATTTTACCAGAGCCATGAATGCTGTTGAAGGGCTATTTGGGCGATTCAAAGGAGCATATAAGAAATTGACCTTGGGAGGTATCATGCTAAGTGTGCTAATCTTCCTTTTTCCACCACTTTATGGTGAAGGATATGACACCATTGAGTTATTACTGAATGGAGCGAGTAATACGGAGTGGGATACGGTGATGAACAATTCTTTGTTCTATGGCTATGGCAATTTATTGCTTGTATATCTCATTTTGATTATTCTATTCAAAGTTTTTGCCTCGAGTGCTACAAATGGCGGAGGTGGATGCGGCGGAATCTTTGCTCCTTCTTTATTTTTAGGATGTATTGCAGGTTTTGCATTTTCTCATTTTGGCAATCAACTGGGCTTTATCCCCCAATTGCCTGAAAAGAACTTCGCCTTGATGGGCATGGCGGGTGTGATGAGTGGTGTGATGCATGCCCCGCTAACCGGAGTTTTCTTGATAGCTGAGCTTACCGGAGGATATGATTTGTTTCTGCCACTGATGATCGTAGCCGTAAGTTCTTATTTAACGATTATCGTTTTTGAGCCTCATAGTATTTATTCTATGCGTCTGGCTAAAAAAGGCCAATTATTGACGCATCATAAAGATAAAGCAGTGCTGACATTGATGAAAATGGAAAATGTCGTGGAGCGAGATTTTGTAACTGTTCATCCGGAAATGGATTTAGGTCAACTGGTGAAAGCCATTTCTACTTCGCATCGTAATGTCTTTCCGGTCACAGATAATGTCGGAGTACTCTTGGGAGTCGTTCTTCTTGATGATATTCGCAGCATTATGTTTCGTCAAGAATTGTACCACCGCTTCACGGTTAGTAAACTGATGACTTCCGTTCCTGCCCGTTTGTATGATACCGACAGCATGGAGCAGGTGATGCAAACCTTTGATGATACAAAGGCCTGGAACCTTCCGGTGGCCGATAGTGAAGGTAAATATTTGGGTTTTGTCTCAAAATCAAAGATATTCAGCTCATATCGCCAATTGTTAGTGCATTTCTCTGAAGATTAACTTTAACTTGTTATTGCTATGCCAGATAAGAAAGATTTAAGAATAGTATATATGGGTACGCCCGAATTTGCAGTCGAACCACTTCGATGCTTGATAGATGGGGGATACAATGTAGTGGGTGTAATAACTATGCCTGATAAACCTGCAGGGCGCGGGCATAAAATTCACTTCTCGCCCGTTAAGCAATATGCACTTGACAACCATCTTCCATTATTGCAACCGGAAAAACTGAAAGATGAGGATTTTGTGCAAGCCTTACGCGACTGGCAAGCCGACTTGCAAGTTGTTGTGGCTTTTCGAATGTTGCCTGAAATTGTGTGGGATATGCCCCGCTTTGGAACCTTTAATCTTCATGCCTCATTGCTTCCTCAATATCGCGGGGCGGCACCCATTAATTGGGCTGTGATAAACGGAGATACAGAAACGGGTATCACTACTTTTTTTCTTACGCATCAGATTGACACCGGGAAAGTGATTCAGCAGGTATCTATTCCCATTGCCGATACAGATAATGTAGAGGTTGTACATGATAAGTTGATGCTGCTTGGAGGTACACTGGTTGTGGAAACCGTTGAAGCCATTCTTCACGGAAGGGTGAAACCAATGCCTCAAGAAGAGATGGCTGTGGTTGGCGAACTTCGTCCGGCACCTAAAATATTCAAAGATACGTGCAGAATAAACTGGGCGCAACCAACCAAACGGATCTACGACTTTATTCGTGGTTTATCCCCTTATCCTGCAGCATGGACAGCATTGAATTGCCCTGGTGGTGAAGAAGTAGTCGTGAAGATATTCGAGTCGGAAAAAATAGAAGAGGTGCATGAACTTGTGCCCGGAACGATTCTTACTGATGGCAAGAAATATATAAAAGTAGCGACGTCAGATGGTTTTATTTTGATCAAGTCTTTGCAATTTCCCGGAAAGAAACGTCTCCATACAGAGGAACTGTTGAGAGGTTTTAAACTGACGGAAGAATTTTGTATGAAAGTAGGATGATCTAACTATTTTATCTACATTTGTACTACGAATTATATACTTAGTGAAAAATGAAACCAATTATAGCCCCTTCCATATTATCCGCTAATTTTGCTTATCTGGCCAGAGACATAGAAATGATTAACCAGAGTGAAGCAGATTGGTTGCATCTTGACGTGATGGATGGCGTTTTTGTTCCCAATATCTCATTTGGTTTTCCGGTGTTGAAGTATGTTGCCGAATTAACAAATAAACCGCTTGATGCGCATTTAATGATAGTCAACCCTGAGAAGTTTATTCCCGAAGTAAAAGCTCTTGGTGCTAAAGTGATGAATGTGCATTTTGAAGCCTGTCCCCATTTGCATCGTGTTATTCAGCAAATACGTGAAGCCGGTATGCAACCAGCCGTAACAATCAATCCCGCCACTCCTGTATCTTTTCTGAAAGATATTATCAACGATGTCTATATGATACTGGTGATGAGTGTGAATCCCGGTTTTGGCGGACAGAAATTTATAGAGCACTCGGTGGAGAAGGTAAAAGAATTGCGCGCTTTGATTGAACATACAGGCTCTAAAGCTCTGATTGAAGTAGACGGGGGCGTGAATAAAGAGACGGGAGCACGGCTGATTGCTGCCGGTGCCGATGTGCTTGTGGCCGGGAATGCTATCTTCGCTGCTGAAGATCCAGTAGCAATGATTCACGATTTAAAGAATATGTAGTAATTTCTTTCTGTGTCCTTTTTAAAATCTCTACATCGATATCCTTTTTTGCGGCTGTTTGTTCCATTAGCGGTGGGCATTATTTGCGGTGACGCTTTATCTTTTCAGAACAAAGAGTTTGTATGGAAGTTAGCTCTTGTTGCTTTCCTTATTTCTCTACTATTTGGTGGATTTTCATTTCTTTTTAGAAAGTACTCTTATCGATGGTTGTTTGGGGCAGGTGTTTATCTGCTATTCTTCTCAATAGGTCTTGGTGGCTCCGGTTGGAGACTGGCACAAACTATCCATTCTTTTCCTGATGATGAAATGGTGTATCGAGGTGTCTTGGCCGAACATCCGGATATAAAAGAACGGAGTGTTCTTTGCACGATTCATTTGCTAAACCAAGTTGATTCTGTATCAACCCATTCGCTTCAAAAAGATATTCTACTTTATTTGACTAAAGATTCGGCTAGTGAGCACTTGTGCCGAGGAGATGAGGTTTTATTTTATGCTCACATATCTGCTCCCAAAAATAATGGCAATCCTGATGAGTTTGATTATGCCCGCTATCTTCTACGCAAAGGAATAAGCGGAACGGGCTTTGCTTTTGCTCATAATTGGAAGAATGTGGGACATGACTCGGCTCGTTCGTTGAAGCAACTGGCTGCCGATTACCGTGAACGGATATTAAACCTTTATCGGTCGTTGGGCTTTAGCAAAGATGAGTTTGCGGTACTTTCTGCACTGACAGTAGGTTACAAGGATGAGCTGAGCGATGAGATAAAAGAAATTTTTTCCATTTCCGGTGCGAGCCATGTATTAGCGCTTTCCGGTCTCCATATTGGTTTTCTTTATGCGATGTTGCTCTTCTTGTTAAAAAGAATACCCGGTCGTTCAAAGATGATAGAGGTTTTCCGTATTCTAATCATTATAGTTGCACTTTGGCTTTTTGCTTTCCTTGCGGGTCTTTCGCCTTCTGTGGTTCGTTCGGTGATGATGTTTTCCTTGTTTGCTTTGTCAGGATTGGTTCTAGGAAAAGTTTTCTCTCTGAATACTCTTGCTGCTGCAGGGGTATTGATGTTGTTATATAATCCTTGCTGGTTATTCGATGTTGGTTTTCAACTCTCCTTTTGCGCCGTGGCAGCCATATTACTCTTTCATCCACTGATTTATAATAGAATTACATTTACCAATAGGTTAGCGAAGTATGTGTGGAGTTTGATTTCTGTGTCCATTGCGGCTCAGATAGGCACTGCGCCATTGGTTCTGTTTTATTTTTCCCGCTATTCTACTCATTTTCTTCTAACCAATCTGCTCGTTATTCCATTGGTTTCTATTCTTATGTATCTGGCTGTTGTCATGCTTTTGTTTACACCACTCCCAATGGTTCAGAGTTGGTTGAAAGAGGCTGTTCAGTTTACTTTGCAATTGTTGAACGGCTCGGTGCGTTGGGTAGAACAATTACCCTTTTCTTCCATAGATAATATCTGGGTTTATCCATTTGAGGTCTTAACTATTTATTTATTTATACTGCTATTTGTTCGTTATATATCTTTTCGAGATGGGAGGAACATGATTGCATTTCTGACCTCTGTATTCATTTTATGCTCTTATCATGCAGCTATGCTTTATAAAGATCATCCTTATAATAGTTTAGTTTTCTATAATGTACGTAATTGTCCTGTAGCGCATTGCATAAAAGCTAGTGGACGCTCTTGGCTAGTACATCCTGATGATTGTGTGGTGGATGATAAACGTCTTTATGCTGTTGCTTCGGGGTATTGGAATCGATTACATATTCTTCCGCCTGCTTCTGTATTAAGTGCTAAAGCGGATCAGTATATTAATTTTCGTAATAACATTCTTTCATTTGGCGGGAAACAAGTCTGTTTTGTTGATGATGATCGTTGGCTAAATAAGGTGAGCGAGCATCCCTTATCTGTCGATTATCTCTATCTGTGTAAAGGATATAGAGGGCGATTGAAGTGGTTGGTTGGTTTATTCTCTGTACAGACGGTTGTGTTGGATGCATCTATTCCTAACTGGCACAAAAAAGAATTTTCGGAGGAGTGTATGCAGATGGGAATTCATTTTATTTCTCTTGGCGACAAAGGTTCTGTCTGCTTTCTGCTCTGATAAACAAAGATTTTCGTATTTTTGTCGATTATATCAATAGAAAATATATGCTGACTAAGGTTATTGAACAAACTAAAATAGACCATTTTACTAAATGGTTCGAACGGGCCGATAAAATAGTTATTGTTTCTCATGTCTCTCCTGATGGAGACGCCATCGGTTCATCTCTGGGACTTTGGCACTTTCTTTATTCACAAGACAAAACGGTAAATGTGATTGTACCGAATGCTTTTCCTGATTTTCTAAAATGGATGCCGGGTAGTAAAGAAATTCTGTTATATGACCGTTATCGGGATTTTGCTAACAAGTTGATTGCTGAAGCTGATGTTATCTGCTGTCTTGATTTTAATGCACTGAAAAGAATTGATGCTATGGCAGATGCCGTGGAAGCTTCTTCTGCCCATAAAATGATGGTAGATCACCATCCTCAT
Organism: uncultured Bacteroides sp.; assembly: GCF_963666545.1. Taxonomy (NCBI): domain Bacteria; kingdom Pseudomonadati; phylum Bacteroidota; class Bacteroidia; order Bacteroidales; family Bacteroidaceae; genus Bacteroides; species uncultured Bacteroides sp. Next base: position 3,043,201 of record NZ_OY762899.1, read on the forward strand.
CCGGAAGAGTTTTGTGACATCACTATCTCTCATCCTGAAATATCGTCTACTTCCGAATTGGTTTTTCGTCTAATTTGCCGTATGGGTTATTTTAGTGATATTTCCAGAGACGGAGCTGAATGCATCTATACGGGTATGATGACAGACACAGGAGGATTTACGTATAATTCCAATAGCCAGGAAATCTACTTCATTATCAGTGAGTTACTCTCTAAAGGAATTGATAAGGATGATATTTATCGTAAGGTGTATAATACTTATTCAGAGAGTCGTCTGAGATTAATGGGGTATGTGCTCTCTAAGATGAAAGTCTATGCAGCTCATAATTCTGCTTTGATATCATTGACAAAAGAAGAACAAGGTAATTTTGATTATATAAAAGGAGATAGCGAAGGATTTGTGAATATTCCATTATCTATCAAAAATGTTTGTTTCACTTGTTTTCTAAGAGAAGACACCGAGAAACCGATGATTAAGATTTCACTCCGTTCGGTGGGGATGTTTCCTTGCAATAAGTTTGCAGCTGAATTCTTTAATGGAGGTGGACATTTGAATGCTTCAGGTGGTGAATATTCCGGTTCGATGGAAGAGGCGGTGAGGGTCTTTGAGCGAGGACTTGAAAAATACAAAGACTTGTTGACTGCTTAAAAAGCTAAAAAAGAGAATTGATGGTTAAAAGTTAAAGCGAAAAGGTTAAAAGACTAGAACTTTTCGCATTCATTTTTTAACTTATGGTGAAAATAGAATACTTTTGTGTTACAATATTAAGTTACGGATATGAGAAAACTGACTTTCCTATTTCTTTCTTTGTTGTGCGTAGGCGCATTTTTTCAGGCTTGTGATAATACAAAGACGTATGCCGAAATGCTTTCGGATGAAAAAGATGCGATCAATGATTTTATTAAAACAAATAATATCAAGGTCATTTCTCAGAGCGAATTTGAGAAAGATACCATAACCAATGTCGCCGCAAATGAGTATGTCGGCTTTTCTAACGGTGTGTATATGCAGATTGTAGATCGTGGAGAAGGAGATACGGTGAAGACACGTGATGAGATATTGGTGCGTTTTATGGAATATGATATTATGAAAAAAGACACAACTATTGTTTCTAACTTTGGGACTGATGATTGGGTTGACTCTTTTAATTATACTGTTTCAGGATCTTTGGTTTCGGGAACCTTTACTGAGGGTAATATGCTTCGGTACTATGGTGCCAATGTTCCTTCCGGATGGCTTATCCCTTTGCCATACATTAAAGATCGTGCTCACGTGAAGCTGATTATACCTTCAAAAATGGGACACACTACTGCTTCTCAGTATGTTTATCCTTATTTCTATGATATAACAAAGTTCCAAATTTACAAATAACATATTAATTTTGTGATCTATGACGCTAATTAAATCAATCTCCGGAATTCGCGGAACTATCGGCGGAACTACGGGTGAAGGATTAAATCCGCTTGACATCGTCAAGTTTACTTCAGCTTATGCTACTTTGATCCGCAAGACATGTAAATCGAATAGTAATAAAATTGTTGTGGGGCGGGATGCTCGTATTTCCGGCGAAATGGTGAATAATGTTGTAATCGGTACTCTTATGGGGCTCGGATGGAATGTTGTTGATATCGACTTGGCTTCTACGCCAACGACCGAACTGGCTGTTACGATGGAAGATGCTTGCGGGGGAATCATTCTTACTGCTTCTCATAATCCTAAACAATGGAATGCCCTTAAACTCCTCAACGAACAGGGCGAGTTTCTGAATGCAGCAGAAGGCAATGAAGTGCTTCGTATAGCAGAAGCAGAAGAATTTGATTATGCAGATGTAGACCATTTGGGCTCTTACCGCAAAGATTTGACGTATAACAAAAAACATATAGATAGCGTACTTGCACTTCAACTTGTGGATGTTGAGGCTATTAAAAAAGCGAACTTCCGGGTAGCGATAGATTGTGTAAATTCTGTTGGAGGGATTATTCTTCCTGAACTTTTGGAACGCTTGGGAGTGAAACATGTAGAAAAACTTTATTGTGAACCAACCGGACATTTTGCACATAACCCCGAACCACTAGAAAAGAATTTAGGTGATATCATGGACCTGATGAAAGGCGGAAAAGCAGATGTGGCTTTTGTTGTCGATCCGGATGTGGATCGTTTAGCTATGATTTGTGAAGATGGAGTGATGTACGGCGAAGAATACACGCTGGTTACTGTTGCCGATTATGTGTTGAAACATACTCCTGGAAATACAGTATCTAATCTTAGCTCTACTCGTGCGTTACGTGATGTTACTAATAAATACGGCATGCAATATAGTGCATCGGCTGTAGGTGAAGTAAATGTAGTAACTAAGATGAAAGCTACAAATGCTGTGATTGGTGGTGAAGGTAACGGTGGAGTTATTTACCCTGAAAGTCATTACGGACGTGATGCATTGGTTGGTATTGCACTCTTTCTTAGCCATTTGGCTCACGAAGGAAAGAAAGTAAGCGAGCTTCGTGCCACGTATCCACCCTACTTTATAGCAAAGAATCGTGTTGATCTTACTCCGGATATTGACGTGGATGCCATCCTTGCCAAAGTAAAGGAAATCTATAAGAATGAAGAGATCAATGATATCGATGGAGTAAAGATTGATTTCCCTGATAAATGGGTGCACTTGCGTAAAAGTAATACCGAAGCTATTATTCGTGTATATAGCGAAGCTTCTACCATGGAAGCAGCAAATGAGATAGGTCAAAAAATAATGGATGTTATTAATGAATTGGCCAAGTAGGCCTTTATATAGCATTTAGCTTGATTTTGAAGCGGAGTTTTTCTCCGCTTTTTTTGTACAATAGAATGGCCTGGAGCATGATTTAGTTCTTGTAGAAGTAATGGATGTATTACTTCGGTCGAATTTATAGTGTGCGTAGATTAAAGTGTTTACATAGGTAAGTTCGGCATCATGTGTACCGATTCTTTCTGAAAAGTGCTAATTTGTCTATTAGTATCGATGGGTTCTTTATGATGAATCTAAATGTTTTTTTACCTTTGTTCTTGTTAAATCAATCTCCTTAATATATGAAAAAGGCAATATTGTTTCTTTTAGCTACCTTCTGTTTTTTTTCCTCACACTGTGAAAGCAGAAATGATTCCATACTTAAGGCTTTAGATAAAACAATACGTGAGCGCTCTATTTATACAGAGCGCAAAGAAACTCGTATTCAGGACTATAAAGAGCTTTGCAGAAGCTTGTCTGATAAAGAACAGATTTACAGTGTTTTAGGGAAACTCTTTGACGAGTACCGCTATTTTAATACGGATTCGGCTTTTCATTATGCTACTCTGAAGCTCGAATTGGCAGGGAAACTTCACAATTTGGAACATTTGTCTGATGCGCGGATGAACATAGCCGATATTATGAGCCTCACAGGAATGTATAAGGAGGCACTGGATATGATGGTATCTGTTCATTCTACACAACTACCCAGCTATTTGCGTCCTTATTATTATCATCTATACCGGACTATGTATGGTCTGATGGCCGACTATGCTATTCGCGAAAAGGAAAAGATTCAATATAATAAAATAGTAGATACTTACAGAGATTCTTTATTGATTATTAAACCGAAAGGAACCATTGAACATACGCTTATTGGTGTAGAGAAGCTGCTTACCAAAAAGAAGTACGATGAAGCTTTGCTCATTCTTAACGAAGCGAAGAGAAAAATAGATCCGGCAGACCATAATCTGGCCTTCCTCTCTTTTTCTCTGGCTCAAGTCTATAAGGGCAAAGGTGATAAAGAGAATATGATGTGGAATCTGGCAGTTTCTTCTATCTCCGATTTGCAATCGGCCGTTAAGGAATATGTCTCTCTACGTGAACTGGCTTATGCTCTCTATGAATCAGGCGATATTGACAGGGCATATACCTATTTGAAGTGCTCTATGGAAGATGCCCGTAGCTGTAATGCTCGTCAGCGCACCATTGAGATAGGAGCAATATTTCCTATTATAGACAAAGCCTATACCCAGAAAAACGAAAAGCAAAAGCATGAAATAGTATTGGGGCTATTGGGTATTAGTGTTCTGTCTGTTATTTTGCTGATAACCATCTTCTTCTTATATAAGCAAATGAGGAAAGTGGCTGTGGCACGTCGTCATATAGGGGAAGTAAACATTGAACTGAGTAAACTGAATCAAGAACTGAAGGACGTAAACAATAGGTTGCAAGATTCTAATAATCAGTTGAAGGAGACTAACCTTACTCTTTCGGAAACAAACTTTATCAAAGAGGAATACATTGGCAGATACATGGATCAATGCTCCACCTATCTTGAGAAGATGGATGCTTATCGTCGTTCGCTTGGCAAAATAGCCTCTACGGGAAAGGTAGACGAACTATATAAGAGCATTAAATCTACGCAGGTTATTGAAAATGAACTAAAAGAGTTCTATCTCAATTTTGACGATACGTTTCTACGCTTGTTCCCTAATTTTGTGGCAGACTTTAATCATCTGCTTCTGGAGGGTGAACGTATTTATCCAAAAGCGAATGAACAACTGAATACGGAACTGCGTATCTATGCCCTGATACGTTTGGGCATTACGGATAGTGTGAAAATTGCGCAATTCCTTCGTTACTCTGTAACGACCATCTATAATTACCGAACCAAGGTTCGTAATAAAGCTGTCGGCGAACGTGATGAATTTGAAGACAAAGTAATGCAGATAGGGCGGCTGGCCGAATAGATTGTAGTACCCTCTTTTAATCGGACTCAGAAAAGCCTTAACTCTATAAAGTTGAGGCTTCTTTTGTTTTTAGCTGTCTTATAAAGGAATAAATCTACTACTTATTTTCACTCTTTACTTTTAATTATGTTGTTGATTATTAGCTGTTTATCCGATTTTATTTTGCTCAATTAACTACCTTTTTACTATATAGAAATAAAGGGTTGGTTAATGCCGCTAAATTTGCATAATCGATGTTCTCAGATGCAAATGGTGTGAGAAACAAAAAAAATAACTTAACTTTAAATTGATGTACATGAAAAAGAGTTTTAGACTGAAAAGTTTTGAACATCGCTATCTATTAGTCTTAATAGGGCTGTTCGTATCTCTTGGTGCATTTGCACAGCAAATTACAGTAAAAGGACTTGTAAAAGATGCCGCAGGTGAACCTATTATTGGTGCCAGCGTGATGCAAACAAAATCTACAAATGGTACAATCACGAGTCTCAACGGAGATTTCACTCTTACTGTTCCGGCAAACACAACAATTACGGTTTCTTTTATTGGCTATTCCACACAGACTATTCCGGTTGACGGTAAGAAGTCTATGGTAATTGTGTTAAAAGAAGACACAAAAGTATTGGATGAAGTGGTGGTTGTAGGTTATGGTACTATGAAGAAGAGTGACCTTACAGGGGCTGTCTCTTCTGTCGGCCAGAAGGATTTGAAAGATGCACCGGTGGCTAACCTCGGACAAGCGATTCAAGGTAAGGTTTCTGGTGTGCAGATTATTGATGCCGGTAAACCAGGCGATAATGTTACTATCAAAATCCGCGGATTAGGCACTATTAATAATAGTGATCCATTGGTGGTGATTGATGGCATTCCTACTGATTTGGGACTTACTTCCCTAAACATGGCAGATATTGAGCGTCTGGATGTATTGAAGGATGCATCTGCTACCGCTATTTATGGTTCACGTGGTGCCAACGGTGTGGTAATGATTACCAGTAAACGTGGTCAGGAAGGTGCAGGTAAGGTTTCTGTTACGGCCAATTGGGCTGTGCAAAATGCAACAAGTGTGCCGAATATGCTGAATGCATCTCAATATGCCGCATTGAGCAATGAGATGTTGACAAATGGCGGGCGTAATACAAATCCTAATTGGGCAGATCCTACCACATTGGGTGCAGGCACAGACTGGCTTGATGAATTGCTTCATGCAGGTGTGATGCAAAACTATTCGGTAAGTTATTCAGGTGGTTCGGAGAAGGCTCATTATTATGTATCGGGTGGTTTTCTTAATCAATCAGGTACAGTCAGAAGCGTAAACTACCGTCGGTTTAACTTTCAGGCAAACAGTGATGCTCAGGTTAAAAAATGGCTGAAGTTTACTACCAATCTGGCTTTCAGCACAGATGTGAAAAAGGCTGGAACCTATAACATTGGAGATGCAATGAAAGCTTTGCCTACGCAAACTTTAAAAAATGAGGATGGAACATGGAGCGGGCCAGTGGGCAATTCAGAATGGTTCGGTAGCATCCGTAATCCGATAGGCACAACTTACCTGATGGATAATGAGACAAAAGGATATAATTTTTTAGCTAATATTACAGGCGAAGTCTCTTTTACCAAATGGCTAAAACTGAAGAGTACTTTTGGCTACGATGCCAAATTCTGGTTCGAGGACAATTTTACACCGGCTTATGATTGGGAACCGTCTCCGATAGAAGAATCATCTCGCTATAAAAAAGATAGCAAAGCATTCACTTATTTATGGGATAATTATTTTGTATTTGATCGCACTTTTGCTGAAAAACATCACTTGGAGTTAATGGCGGGCTCTTCTGCACAATGGAATGAAACGGATAATCTAAATGCTCAGGTGAATGGTTTCATGTTTGATAATGTTAAAGAGATGAGTAATGGTGAGAAGATGCATTCTATTGGAGGCACTTCCAGTGAATGGTCATTACTCTCATTCATGGGTCGTCTGAACTATTCGTATAATAACCGCTATCTGCTTACTGCTACCATTCGTCGCGATGGCTCTTCACGCTTCGGTAAAAATAATCGTTGGGGTACTTTTCCTTCTGTATCTGCCGCATGGCGCATGTCCGAAGAAGAGTGGTTCCCCAAAGAGAATTTCTTTATTAATGATCTGAAAGTTCGTGCGGGTTATGGTGTTACCGGTAATCAAGAGATTGGTAACTATGGCTATGTGGCTACTTACAATACTGGTGTATATCCTTTTGGCACTACCAGTACGGATGCTACCGCACTGGTCTCTACTACACTTTCTAATCCCAATATTCATTGGGAAGAGGTGGCACAAGCCAATATCGGAGTAGACTTGGCCCTTTTCAATTCACGCGTTAATCTCTCATTGGATGCATATGTAAAGAATACATCGGATATGTTAGTGAAGGCATCTATTCCTATCACTTCCGGTTACGAAGATACTACAACTACTTATACCAATGCCGGTAAGGTGCGCAACAAAGGATTCGAAACGTCATTAAGAACATTGAACTTGCAAGGCCCGTTGTACTGGGAAACTACAATCACGGCTACTTATAACAAAAATGAGATTCGTGATTTGAATAGCGAAACGCCTATGTATATTAATCAGTATAACAATTCATATCTCACTATGCTGAAGGCTGGTTATCCTATTAACGTATTCTATGGTTATGTAACCGATGGCATCTTTCAGAATGCCGATGAGGTGGCTAAACATTCTACTCAGGTAGGCGCTGCGCCTGGTGATATTCGTTTCAGAGATTTGAATAATGATGGTGTTATTAGTGATAATGACCGTACGGTCATTGGTAATCCAAATCCGAATTGGTTCTTCTCGATGAATAATAGACTTACTTATAAAGGATTTGAACTCTCTGTCTTCTTACAAGGTGTGTCAGGTAATGATATTTATAATGTGAATAATATCGATAATGAAGGCATGGGGGCTGCTTATAATCAAACGACGGCAACTTTGAATCGCTGGACGGGTGAGGGAACAAGTAACTCTATGCCGCGTGCCGTATGGGGCGATCCAAATCAAAACTGCCGTGTATCTAACCGCTTTGTTGAAGATGGCTCCTATCTGAGAATTAAGAATATAACACTTGGTTATACATTGCCTAAACAGTGGCTGCAGAAAATTCAGTTGGACAATGCACGTATTTATTTCTCTTGTGAGAATGTTGCTACAATAACCAGCTATTCGGGATTTGATCCGGAAGTAGCTGTAAATGGCATTGACAGTAATCGCTACCCTATATCACGTACTTATAGCGTAGGAGTTAACTTTAATTTTTAATAAGAAGGATAATATGAAAAAAATATCAAATATACTATTGATGCTGGCACTTGTAACTTTGGCATCATGCAGCGATTTTCTGGATAAAGCTCCTACTGATGCTGTAGATCCGGAATCGGAAGTAACGGATGGAGTGGCTGAGGCGTTGACTACGGCCTGTTATAAATCTCTTCAATCGTCTAACTTATATAATCAACGTATCTGGTGTCTTGATATTATTGCAGGAAACAGCGAAGTTGGTGCCGGGGGTGGCACAGATGGTCTGGAAACTGTTCAGGCATCTAATTTTACTGCTTTGAGTGATAATGGATATGCACTCTATGTATGGCGCTCTCCATGGGTAGGCATCGGACGCTGCAATATTGTTCTCAACAATCTGCCCGGCGCTAACGTAACAGAAAGTCTTAAGAATCGTTGCATGGGTGAGGCTTACTTCCTGCGTGCTCACTATTATTATATTCTGGTTCGTCTATATGGTGGTGTGCCTTTGAGGCTGAAACCTTATGTAGCGGGTGAATCTACTGCCATCGCGCGTAATACAAAGGATGAGGTGTATGCACAGATTATTTCCGATTGTAAGAATGCCATTGAATTGCTTCCGGCTAAGAGTGAATATGCTGCAGAAGATAAAGGACGCGCCTGCAAGGATGCTGCATTGACTATGCTTGCCGATATTTACCTCACTTTGGCTCCCGATAATGCTAATTATTATAGTGAGGTGGTTAAGCTGTGCGATGAGGTTACTGCATTGGGCTACGATTTATCTACATGCAACTATGCTGATAATTTTAATCCGATAAAAAACAATCAGGCGGAATCTATTTTTGAGGTTCAGTATTCAGGTAATACTAAATTTGATTTTTGGGGAGCCGATACTCAGTCGTCATGGCGGTCTACTTTTATGGGACCTCGTAATTCAGGAATGGTGGCTGGTGCTTATGGATGGAACCAACCTACCCAAGAATTTGTGGATCAGTATGAAGAGGGCGATAAGCGTAAAGATGTGACTATTCTTTATGATGGTTGCAAACCTTTTAATAGCATAGAATATAAGAAAACGTGGTCGTATACCGGATATAATGTGCGTAAGTTCCTTGTATCTAAGGATATTGCTAAAGAATCGGTGAACGATCCTGCCAACTTTGTTGTCTATCGCTATGCCGATGTATTGTTGAAGAAAGCAGAAGCGTTGAATGAACAGGGGTTGACTTCACAAGCTGCCGCACCGTTGAATATTGTACGTAAACGTGCCGGATTAGCGGATGTTCAAACTACTTTGTCGAAAGAGGATATGCGCGAAAAAATTATTCATGAGCGCAGAATGGAACTGGCTTTTGAGGGACATCGCTGGTTTGATATGGTTCGTATCAACAAGGGTGAGTATGCGCTTTCATTCCTAAAATCAATAGGAAAAAGCAATGTAACAAAAGAACGTCTTCTGTTGCCTATTCCGCAAACAGAGATGGACTCAAATACACTGATGACACAGAATCCAGGTTATTAACAGACTAATACTAGCAAGAATTATGAAAAAGAATATATATGAAATACTTTTCTTCCTCACAGGCTGTATGTTTTTGACTGCTTGTGCCGAGGATTATGCTGAACTGGATAAAGGAAGCAATGTGCTTACTCTTACAGCAAGCACACAGACGCTGGTACTGAATGAAATCAATCATGCAGATGATGCACTTACTCTAAAGTGGACTACCGGAACAAATTACGGAACCGGGAATAAAATTACTTATAAGCTGGAGGTAGCAAAGGCGGGAACCAATTTTGCCAATGCGTATTCTGAAAGTTTGGGTAGTGGCGTTTATGAATGGACAAAGACCGTAGAAGAGTTGAATATCTTACTGAGTGATAAGCTGGACATTGTAACCGGAACGAAGGCAGATCTTGAAGCGCGTATTACCGCTTCTGTGGTGGATGCAGAAGAAACATCAACACAGACTTCATCGACCTCATTTTCTGTTACCAGTTACAAGCCTGTAACTACTACGCTTTATCTGATTGGCGATGCAACACCTACGGCTTGGAGCGTTTTCGAACCAACAGAAATGGAACGCTCTGAAACAGGTGTTTTTACATGGACAGGTAAGTTAACCGTTGGTAACTTAAAGTTTATCACAACGAAGGGTGAACTCCTTCCGTCATACAATAAAGCTGAGTCTGCCGATGGATTGAAACTCGTCTATCGTTCATCCGATTCTGGTCCTGACGGACAGTTCACAATAACCAAAGATGCAATATACCTTGTAACGGCTGATTTGCTCAATTTAACGCTTACCGTGACCGAAACAGATGGAAGTGCCGTACGTTTTGAAAAGGTGTACTTCGTTGGTTCTTTCACTAACTGGGCATTTATGCAAATGGTAAAAGATCCGCTGCGCATAAATCTATTCCACTATGGCGACGTGTTTGAGTGGAATAATGGCGGTGAGTTTAAATTTGGTACAGCCGAGGGTTGGGCCGATATGTTATTTGCCGGTGAAGCCAATGCTCCTTATACAAGTACATCTGTAGTTTATAATAGTAAGGATGATAACAAATGGCTTATGAAAGAGTCTGAGTGTGGCAAGGCATACAAGATAGCACTTGATGTGACGAAGAATAAAGAAAAGATGCTGATGAAACCATTTACTCCTTATACAGGTCTCTATCTGGTAGGTAGTGCATCTCCTTCCGCCTGGGATTTAGCCAATGCGACAGCTATGGAAGCAACTTCCAGTCCGTATGAGTTTACATGGAGAGGATTATTAAGTGTTGGTGAGCTAAAAATATCATGTGATAAAAAAACAGATTGGAGTGGTGCTTGGTTTATGCCCGATACAAAAGACAAAGCACCTACCGGAACAACCGAAAACATGCTGTTTGTTGATAAATCGAGCACTGATTTCAAAGCTCTGTATCCGGACGTCAATTTGGGTGATGTGGATATGAAATGGAAAATAGCTGTAGCGGGCACATACGTAATTACTGCAAATCAGTTGAAGGAGACTATTTCAATAGTGAAGCAATAGGTAGAGTTAAATAAATGAGAGCGACGGCGGATACTTGTCAGTCGGTCGCTCTTCATCTTAAAAGATAGGATAATGGGCAGATTTATATATGTATTTATTACGATGTTATTTTTCACGTCTTGTAGCAAAGGCGAAGAACCCGGACAAGGTGGCGGAGAATCAGGCGGTGTTACCAAAGTGACTACTGTCAAATCGAGTCTGGCTGTGGATATTTCTACTGATAAAGCTTGCTATAAGCCGGGAGAGGCGATTTTGTTCACTGCCGATAATGTACCAGCGGGCACGAAAGTCCGTTACCGACATCTGACAACGGTGATTGAAGAGAAAAGTCTGAGATCGGTAACATGGACATGGAGTGCTCCGTCGAATGATTTTACGGGATATATGGTGGATCTGTACCAGACAGAATCTGACGGAACGGAGGTGATTCTTGGCTCTGTTGCCATAGATGTTTCCAGTGATTGGACACGTTTTCCCCGATACGGATTCGTGGCTACTTTTGGTCAGGATAAAACAGAGGAGGTAACGCGCGAAGAGATGGCTTACCTGAACAGGCATCACATCAACGGAGTGCAGTTTCAAGACTGGCATAATAAGCATCACTGGCCTTTGGGTGGTACAAGAGAGAAGTTGGATGATACATATACCGATATTGCCAATCGTACTATTTACACAAGTGCTGTGAAGAACTACATTAAGGCTCAGCATGAGTTTGGCATGAAGTCTATGTTTTACAATTTATGTTTCGGAGCTCTAAGCGATGCGGCTGCCGATGGAGTGAAGGAGGAATGGTATCTTTTTAAAGGTGCTTCACATACTTCCAAAGATAGTCATGATCTGCCAAGTAGCTGGAAGAGCGATATCTATCTGGTGAATCCGGCTAATGCGGAGTGGCAAAAGTATATGGCTCAGCGCAATGATGATGTATATACTAATCTTGATTTCGATGGTTATCAGATAGATCAGTTAGGACAACGAGGCACTCTGTATGATTATAGTGGTGCGGCTGTGAATCTGCTGAAAGGATATGCTTCGTTTATTGAAGCGATGAAGGCTGCGCATCCTGATAAGCGATTGGTGATGAATGCGGTTAGCAGTTATGGGGCTAAACAAATAGCAGAAACAGGGAAGATTGATTTTCTTTATAATGAGGTTTGGAATGATGAGGCTGACTTTGATCATCTGAGAACAATTATCAAGGCAAATAATGTGTATGGGAGTGATAAATTGAAAACGGTTTTTGCTGCGTACATGAATTATAATATTGCCGATTCCAAGGGGATATTTAATACTCCGGGGATATTGCTTACCGATGCGGTGATGTTTGCTTTGGGTGGTTCGCACCTAGAACTTGGTGGTGACCACATGCTGTGCAAAGAGTATTTTCCGAACAGTAACTTATCAATGAACATAGCTCTGAAAACAGCAATGACGCATTATTATGATTTTATGACGGCTTATGAGAATCTGCTCAGAGACGGTGGCAGTGAAAACGTAGTGAATTTGAGCACGACAAATGCAAAGGTGAAACTTTCTGTTTGGCCTCCAAAGGTTGGATATGTTACCGCTTTATCAAAGGTAGTGGATAATAGACAAGTGATTCACCTAATTAACTTTTCTCAGGCAAACAATGTGAGTTGGCGGGATTTGAACGGCGATATGCCTGAACCGAATCTGCTTTCGGCACTTCCTTTGCAATTGAATTCAACTGCTAAAGTGAACAAAATATGGGTGGCTTCGCCCGATGTACATGGTGGTGTGCCACAGGAACTGGCTTTTGTACAGAAAGACGGGACGGTTTCGTTTGTGCTGCCTTCGCTGAAATATTGGTCAATGGTGGTGTTTGAATAATAAAAAAGATTGGAATGAAAAACAGACTATTAATTATAGCCCTTGGCTTATTATTGAACTTGCCGTTAATGGCAAATGTTTCGGGAGATTGCTCTTCTTATTCTTTGCGGGGAAACCGGGTGACTTTTCACTTAACGAATAGTGCCGGACTTCAACTACAACTATGTAGTCAGTCGGTGGTGAAGATATGGTTTTCTCCGAATGGTAACTTTCAGCGAAAGAATTCTTCGTTTGCTATTATAAACGAGCAATTGGAAGACATAGACACCATTCATGTAGACGAACAACCTGCTTGTTATGAACTGTTTACTTCAAAACTTCGTATTCGGGTAAATAAAAAACCGTGTAGTCTGCAAATCTTCGACAAGTATCAGAAACTGATATTTAGCGATTATGCAGATAAGGGCCATGTGAGCGAAGGTTCTAAAAAGATTGAATACAAAACGTTGAGACGCGACGAACACTTTTTTGGTTTAGGTGAGAAGACAGGCAAAATGGATCGCAGGGGAGAGGCTTATAAAATGTGGAACAGTGATAAACCGTGCTACAGCATTGCCGAGGACCCTTTGTATAAGAGCATTCCGTTTTTTATGAGTAGCTATCACTATGGTCTGTTTTTAGATAATACGTATAAAACAGAGTTTAAGTTTGGCACTGAGAGCCGTGATTATTACAGTTTTGAAGCGCCCGATGGGGAGATGGTTTATTACTTTATCTTCGGCAAAGATTATAAGGAGATTATGGGTGAGTATGTGGAATTGACGGGTAAAGCCATTATGCCTCCCAAATGGGCGTTGGGTTTTGCACAATGCCGGGGTTTGCTGACGAACGAAAAGCTAACACGCGACATAGCGAAAGGATATCGCAACCGTGGAATTCCTTGTGATATTATCTATCAGGACATTGGTTGGACACAGAACTTGCAGGATTTTGAGTGGCGGAAAGGTAATTATGAAAATCCGAAGAAAATGTTGTCGGACTTAAAGGAGATGGGCTTTAAGGTGATTGTCTCTCAGGATCCGGTGATTTCGCAGGCCAATGAGAAACAATGGAAAGAGGCCGATGCGATGGGCTATTTTGTGAAAGACAGTGTTACCGGAAAAAGTTATGATATGCCTTGGCCATGGGGCGGAAACTGTGGCGTTGTGGACTTTACTCTTCCTAAAGTGGCCGATTGGTGGGGCGCTTATCAGCAAAAACCGATTGATGATGGTGTTGCCGGCTTCTGGACTGATATGGGTGAACCTGCATGGAGCAATGAAGACCAGACGGAGCGTTTGGTGATGAATCATCATTTGGGAATGCACGATGAAATTCATAATGTGTATGGACTGACTTGGGACAAGGTGGTGAAGGAACAATTTGAGAAACGTAATCCCGACCGTCGTGTATTCCAGATGACTCGCGCGGCTTATGCGGGCTTGCAGCGTTATACGTTTGGTTGGACAGGAGATAGCGGCAATGGAAATGATGTACTACAAGGGTGGGGACAATTAGCGAACCAGATTCCTGTCACGTTATCTGCGGGATTGGGGTTGATTCCGTTTGTGACTTGTGATATTACCGGTTATTGTGGCGATATTGAAGATTATCCGGCAATGGCCGAACTCTATACCCGTTGGATACAGTTTGGGGCATTTAATCCATTGAGCCGTATTCACCATGAAGGTGATGTGGCGGTTGAACCGTGGCTATTTGGTGCTGAAGCCGAACAGAATGCGAAAGCTGCCATCGAACTGAAATATCGTTTGATGCCCTATATTTATACCTATGCCCGGGAGGCTCATGATAAGGGATTGCCTATTATGCGCCCGATGTTTATGGAGTATCCGCTCGATGCGGAGACGATTGGAACAGATGCGCAGTTTATGTTTGGCAAAGAGTTACTGGTGGCTCCTGTGGTGAAAAAGGGTGCTCGTACTAAAAATGTTTATTTGCCCGAAGGGAAATGGGTGAATTATAATGATAAACAAACCGTGTTGAATGGTGAGCAGTGGACAACTGTTGATGCACCGCTAAACGTAATTCCGATGTTTGTGAAACAGGGTTCTATTATACCAACGATGCCTGTGCTGAATTATACAACTGAGAGAAAGGTCTACCCTATAACTTTTGAGGTGTTTCCTGCACAAGAGGGAGAGATGGCGCAGTTCTCTTTGTACGAAGATGAGGGAGAAAATTTGGGTTATCAGCGTGATGAGTTTATAAAAACGCCCATTAGCTTCCGGACATTGCCCAAGGGATACGAACTTACTTTGTTTGCTCGTGAGGGGAAGGGATATCAAACTCCGGGGAAACGTAGTTTTGTGTTTACTGTTTATACATCTGCGCTTCCTAAACAGATAACGATGGACGGAAAGAAGTTGAAGAAAGTGAAAGCTACTGTTTTCAATGAAAGTATTGAAGGTAATACGGAATCTATTACTTGGACATGGGATAAAGAGGCTCATGTTTGCAAGGTGAAATTGCCCGACGCAGGTGTGCAAAAACAGGTGCTTATCAATTACTAAATTTAAAATCAGATAGATAGAATGAAAAAGGTATTATTGGGTATGGCATTACTCCTTTGGGCAGTAGCGATGAAAGCCGAACTGATAAAATCTCCGAATGGAGAGTTGGTGCTGAACTTTGAGGTAAAAGAGGGTGTGCCGGTATATGAGTTGAGTTACAAGGGTAAGCCTGTTATAAAAGAGAGTAAATTAGGTATTGAACTGGAGGATGGGAATGCGCCTGCCTCTTTCAATGATTTTTCTAAATCAGGTAAAGTGGGTCAATCTTCTTTATACAACGGTTTTGAGTTAGTTGATTCTAAAACTTCTACTTTTGATGAAACATGGCAACCTGTGTGGGGTGAAGTGAAAAACATCAGAAACAACTACAATGAGCTGACAGTGAAACTGAACCAACCGGCAATGGAACGTTTTATTCTAATCCGTTTCCGGATATATGATGATGGAATAGGCTTTCGCTATGAGTTTCCGCAGCAAAAGAATCTGAATTATTTTGTAATCGCTGAAGAGCATTCTCAGTTTGCCATGGCAGGCAATCATACTGCTTATTGGATTGCAGGAGATTATGATACGCAGGAGTATGACTATACAACTTCAAAGTTGACTGAAATAAGAGGGCTGATGAAGGCATCTATCAGTAGCAATGCTTCTCAAACTCAATTTTCGCCAACAAGTGTGCAAACCTCTTTGATGATGAAGAGTGATGACGGGCTATATATCAATCTGCACGAAGCTGCTTTGGTGGATTATTCTTGTATGCATCTGAATCTGGATGATAAGAATTTGGTATTTGAATCGTGGCTGACTCCTGATGCGTTGGGAAATAAAGGATATATGCAGACTCCGTGTAAATCGCCATGGAGAACGGTAATGGTAAGTGACGATGCCCGCAAAATTCTGGTTTCACATCTTATATTGAATCTAAATGAGCCTTGCAAGATAAAAGATACTTCATGGATAAAACCTGTTAAATATGTAGGTGTGTGGTGGGAAATGATTACCGGGAAAGGTTCTTGGGCCTATACTGACGAATTGCCTTCTGTAAAGTTGGGCGAAACGGATTATACCAAGACCAAACCTAATGGCAAGCACTCTGCTAACAATGAGAATGTGAGAAAATATATAGACTTTGCAGCTAAGAATGGTTTTGATCAGGTGTTGGTAGAGGGGTGGAACGAAGGTTGGGAAGACTGGTTCGGGCACTCAAAAGATGATGTATTTGATTTTGTGACTCCTTATCCCGATTTTGATGTGAAAGCATTGAATGCTTATGCGAAAAGTAAAGGGGTTCGCTTGATGATGCATCATGAGACCTCTTCTTCAGTACGCAATTATGAAAGGCACATGGATAAGGCATATCAATTTATGGTAGACAATGGCTATAATGCAGTGAAGAGTGGTTATGTAGGGAATATCATTCCTCGTGGTGAACATCATTACGGGCAATGGATGAATAATCATTATCTGTATGCCATTAAGAAAGCTGCCGATTATAAAATCATGGTGAATGCTCATGAGGCTGTTCGTCCTACCGGACTTTGCCGTACGTATCCTAACCTGATAGGTAATGAGTCTGCCCGTGGTACGGAGTATGAAGCTTTTGGTGGAAGTCATCCGGATCATACCACCATCTTACCTTTTACTCGTTTGATGGGTGGCCCGATGGATTATACTCCGGGCATTTTTGAAACAAAAATATGGAAAGTAAATCCAAATAATAAATCATGGGTGCGCACCACTTTGTGCCGTCAGCTGGCCTTGTATGTTACAATGTATAGTCCTTTGCAGATGGCAGCAGACCTTCCGGAAAACTACGAACGCTTTATGGATGCTTTTCAATTCATCAAAGATGTAGCCGTAGATTGGGATGATAGCAAGTATCTGGAAGCCGAGCCGGGTGATTATATTACGGTAGCTCGCAAAGCGAAAGGCACTAATAACTGGTTTGTTGGTTGTACAAGTGATGAGAATGGACATCTTTCTAATTTGTCTCTTGATTTTCTTGACCCCGGAAAGAAGTATCAGGCAACTATTTATGCCGATGCAAAGAATGCTGATTATGAGAAGAATCCACAAGCCTATCAAATAACGCATCGTGTGGTAACGAATAAAACAAAATTGAAACTAAAAGCGGCTCCGGGAGGAGGATACGCAATCAGTTTGATAGAGGCTAAATAATTGGTCAACTCAGTTTGGTAATAGGGCTAAAGAAAGGAAACTAGTTTTAGGTATCGTGTTTTTTATAGTCAACCAAATATAGAAATAAAATCATAGTCTACCATTTCCAGGGAAGTACAGGGTAAATCTGGTGCTAATATTAGTTTCGTGATATTCTTATGTGCTGAAACAAAAAGTTTTAATACGTTGAAACTTTTGTTTCAGCACATTAAACCTTTTGTTTCAACGTAAGAAACCTTTAGTTTCATCACTAGAAACAAATGATGAGAAAATTGCTTCTCCTGATTTCCCCTTTTTCTTTCAAAGACACACATATCTAGTCATACTTGTCATTCAAACGAATACTCTCATTCCAAATCAGTAAATGACTTAGCTTCGACAAAAACGCTCTTCTTTTTTCTTATCGACAGCAATATTCTGCCCTGTTTCGACTTATCAGCCGCATCACGTAACATAACCTTTTGACCATGTTACAACATGCGGTTCCTTTGTTATATTAGCAGGGACAATTCTTTTTTTATTTGAAGATATGCTTATTTTTGCAGTAACAAGGAGAGATTATCAATATGAAAAACACATTAAGTATCTTCTTTATTCTATTCTTTTCAATCACAGTCTTCGGTCAATCGTGCCAACTGTTCACCACGAATAGTAAATTATCAAGTAGCTTGATCAACAAAATATATCAAGACAGAAACGGCATGATATGGATTGCTACCGAAGATGGATTGAATAAATACGATGGAGTCAAATTTACCGTCTACAAACACAAGAAGCATGACGAGCATTCACTCTGTCACAACTATGTTCGTGCTCTGTTTGAAGACAGTAAAGGAAACCTGATTGTCGGAACATATAAAGGAGTTCAAATGTATGATCCGGGAACCGATTCTTTTACTCCGCAAGCCAAATGGGAAAATGGTGATTTGTTTGATAGTACCATCATTACCATTATAGAAAGGAAAGATGGAGAAATCTGGGTGTCAGGAAATATCTTATGTAAGCTAATTCTTCAAAAAGGAGAACTAATTGTGAAAAAGCTCAATTTGCCCATAGCCATCACCTCAACAGATTATATGATCGAAGATAAAAATCGGAATATATGGATAACTAAAGGGGAAAATGGTATATATAAAATATCAGATAAAAAAAAAGTAACCCATTATCTAAAAGATGAAAAAGGAATAACTATCGTTGACCTCTGCGAAGATCTGAATGGCAATATATACGTAGGCACAATGGGCAAAGGGCTTTTCGTATACGACCAATCGAGTGATTCATTTAAGCCCATTCCATACAAAGGAAAACTGAATTTACCTATAAAATCTTTATATCCGGACAACCAAAATGAGCTGTACATAGGAACGGATGGGAAAGGAATGAAAGTGTACAAGATTAAACAGCAAAAGATAATGGATCTTCCATTTGACAATAGCCATTTTGATTCCAATAAATCAAAAGTACACTCTATTCTAAAAGACAATACCGGTAATTTCTGGCTAGCTATCTATCAAAAGGGGGTGATGATGATCCCAGCACAACCAAACAGTTTCAAGTACATTGGAAATAAGGCTATAGACAAAAATATTATTGGTTCAAATACTGTCACTTCTCTTTGCCGCGACTATGAAGGTACCTTGTGGGTAGGAACTGACAATGATGGTATATATGGTATCACAAAAGATTTGAAACAGAAAACACATTTTTATTCCGCAGATAGTGAAGAGGGTGTGCCTTCTACTGTATTCGGGCTTTATGAGGACTCCGAACGTAATATGTGGATCGGGTCCTTTACTAAGGGTATGAGCAAGCTTGAACGTAAAACAGGCCATTGCACCTATATTAAAGAGCTATTGGACCAAGATGGTAATAGAGTTCAACGTGTATATGATTTTGTTGAAGATAAAAATAAGAGACTTTGGATAGCCACCATGGGTGCAGGTCTTTATTATTACGAACTCAAAACAAATAAGTTAAGATATCCTGAAAAAGCAAATAAAAACAGCAATAAATGGATTAATTGTTTACTTTACTCCAAAGACAATAAGCTATATACTTGTACTTATGACGGTGTAAGCTGTATCAATTTAAATTCAGATAAATTCATTACCAAAAGATTTCTTTCAGGTCATATTGCTTTTTCCATTTATGAAGATAAAAAGGGCATTATATGGATAGGAACATCCGATGGATTATCTAGCTGGGATCCTCAAAGTCAACAATTAGTAACATTTACCACTGAAAATGGCTTACCTAGCGATGCTGTTTATGCAATTGTTGGTGATGGACAAGATAATTTATGGATCAGTACAAATGCTGGCATTTCACAGTACAACCGAAGCAGCCATAAATTCATCAATTATTTTGTAGGTGATGGGTTGCAGGAAAATGAATTTAGCAAGAATGCCTCATTTAAAGATGCCAATGGAACAATTTGGTTTGGAGGAACAAATGGTATAACCTATTTCAATCCTCAAGAAATTACTAACCCCGCCAAAAAATGGAATATACGTATCACCGACTTCTATTTACATAATCAACCTGTAAGACAAGGCGTTTTATCAGGAGGAAGAGAAATCATTAATGAACCTGTATTTGAAGCTACGGAGTTTAACCTTTCGCACGATGATAATTCATTTACTATAGAATTTTCCACATTAGAAATGAACAATCCCGAGCGCATAACTTATTTATATGCGATGAATGATAATAATTGGGTTAGTCTGCCAATTGGTAATAATAAAGTATCATTCAGCAATCTGCCGCCTGGAACATATCACTTCAAAATAAAAGTACAAGATTACATGGTCGACTCAGACGTAAAAGAAATCACAATTTATGTTCATGCGGCTTGGTGGGCTTCTTGGTGGGCCAAACTCATTTATGCCTTATTGACAGCCGGAACAATTTGGTTTATTGTATTGCAAGCCAAACATCGATACCGCACCAAACAAGAAATGCTACAGCATATTCATGCAGAGCAAATTAATGAAGCTAAACTACAATTTTTCATGAATATTTCTCATGAGATTCGCACGCCAATGTCCCTTATTATTAGCCCTCTTCAAAAATTAATCTCAACTGATAGCGATCCTTCGAGGCAGAAAACATATCATACCATTTATAGAAATTCGGAACGTATTCTTCGACTGATCAATCAGCTAATGGATATTCGTAAAATAGATAAAGGACAAATGTCTCTTATGTTTCGCGAAACAGATATGGTAGCATTCATTCAGGAGATATGCAATACCTTTGCTGGACAAACTGTTAATAAACATTTACTAACATTTCATCATGAGCTGTTCGATACATTTGGTTTATGGATTGATCCGACAAACTTTGATAAAGTAATCTTAAATATTCTTTCTAATGCCTTTAAATTTACTCCGGAAGGTGGACGTGTAGATATATATATCAAATCTGGCCATAACGAAGATTTAGAAACTCCTTTAAGCAATTATGCCGAAATTATAATTGCAGACACAGGTATCGGAATTGCGCCAGAAGAAATTGAACATATCTTTGAACGATTCTACCAAATACGAAACCATTTAAACAACTCAAACATAGGCACAGGTATTGGCTTGCATCTCACTCGTTCATTAGTTGAATTACATCACGGACAAATCCACGCCGAAAACAATCCGGAAGGTGTTGGTAGCCGTTTTGTCATTCGCCTGCCTATGGGTTGCAGTCATTTAAAACAGGAAGAATTAGATCATTTAACGGAGAATGAACTCGTATATACACCAACTGAGCCAATACCAACAATAGAAGAAACCGAAGACGAAGAAGATCCGAAAATTCGCAAGAAAACGAAATATCGTGTATTGATAGTAGAAGATGATGAAGAAATTCGCAGGTACCTTAAGCAAGAGCTTTTTGCTGATTATTACATACTGGAAAGCAGTAACGGGAAAGAAGCTTTAAATACACTTTTCAAGCGTAAACCAGATGTAGTTATCAGTGATATAATGATGCCTGAAATGGATGGTTTGACACTATGCAAGAAAATAAAGCAGAATGTAAATTTAAACCATATTCCTGTTATTTTGCTGACAGCAAAAACAAGAGAAGAAGATAATATTGAAGGCTTGGAAGTCGGAGCAGACGTTTATATGACTAAACCTTTCCATATTGAAGTTCTTAGAAAAACAGTACAAAACATCATCAGTAGTAGAGAAAGATTACGCAATACTTTCAGTGGTAATCAAGATCACGAAGATAAAATGGAAGAGATTAAAATACTGTCTCCTGACGAGAAATTAATGGAACGTGTTATGAATGCAATTAACAAGAATTTAAGTGATCCCAACCTAACAGTTGAATTAATTGCAAGTGAAATTGGAATTAGTAGAGTACATCTGCATCGAAAACTGAAAGAACTTACCAATCAGACCACTAGAGATTTCATTCGTAATACCCGCCTAAAACAAGCTGCTATTTTGCTTACTCAAAAGCGTTATACTATGGTAGAAATATCTGACTTAATAGGTTTTGCGAATCCTACAATTTTTTCAACTGCTTTTAAAGAACTTTACGGGGTTCCTCCAACAAAATATATGGAAGAGCACCTGAAATAGAAAACCTGCACGATCTTCACAGGCAGTGCAGGCCAAGTATATAAAATACAAATAATAAACCGGTCATTTCATTTTGCAGATGTCCTATTTGAAAATCTGCTGTGCCATGTGATACAGGCTTCTGCGCCAGGTAAGGAATTCATGCGCCGTACCGGGAGAGACGAAAGCCGTTGCCTTGAAACCGGCAGTCTTAAGTTCATCCACAGCCTTAGTCACACCATCCGGATTCTCTTTGCTCCCACAGCTGATAAAGATAGATTCAACCTGATTCTTGTCCTTGATGTCGCTAGGTGCGTATGTACCACCGCTCAGCAGTCCGTAGTAATTAAAGACCTCAGGACGTCGCAGGGTGATCAGTTTTGTCTCAAAGCCTCCCATGGAAAGCCCCGCCATCGCACGATGCTTTTTGTCGGCCTGCGTACGGAAGTTACTGTCAATATAAGGTATCAGTTCGTCCACCAGTACTGCTTCAAACTCCTTGGCCGTGAATTCATTTAGACCTCCGAATTTTATATCATTCGTCATGCCATACGTCATCACGATGATGAACGGCGTAACCTTACCTTCCGCTATCAAATTATCCATAATCAGATTCGCATGTCCCTGATCGGACCATGCTGTCTCATCTTCCCCCCATCCGTGCTGTAGGTAGAGAACCGGATATTTCTTCTTATTCTTGTCGTAAGCGGGTGGTGTATAGACGAATGCGCGACGATGGGTGCCTGTGCTTTTGGAATAGAAATAAACCTGCTGAACATTTCCGTGAGGCACCTGCTTCATGGCATAGAAATCCGCGTCATGAGCCGGAATCTCAATGCCGCTTTCCCATCGGCAGGAACCGTAATAATTCTTGGTACCCGGATCGTTAAATACGCCGCCGTCAATAGTAAGGTGGTAATAGTGGAATCCTTCGTCCATGGGGCCATCTGTGGTACCCACCCATACGCCGTCTTTATCCTTGCGGAGAACCGTCCCGCCACGACCGCCCAGTCCGAGGCTGACGATGACCGATTTGGCATCAGGGGCAACTACACGAAAGCGAGCATATCCCTCCGAATTGACCATTGGATACTGTTGTCCGGGCTGGTTGAACGTGGAAGGACGGAAGTCCTCTTTCAGTTCGGCATTGTCGAGTGCCGGATTGAAATCCTTAATGAGGCTATAAACGGGCTTCGGCTTGTAGTTCTCGTCATAAGGGAGCGGATAGTTACGTGCACCAAGCCATGAATCCCGGTCTGAGAGATTCCAAAAGGTGACATTATCCACCACATCTTTATGTTTGCGGAGGATACGGAACAGACGCGTGTATTGATCTTCCTGAAGCGTTTTGACCACCGGACTGATATTGCCAGCCTCGCGGCTGAAGTTGAGCTGGCCTCCCATCTCCTCGCTGGCGCGAATGTCCAATTCGGTAATATGGATATGTTTCACTATCGTGGAATATTTCGTCAAGGCGGCATCCACATCTTCCATGCTCGGACCATAGATGTTGTAGTGTCCCTGCATGCCGATACCATCAATGGGTACACCCTCTTCCTTCATGGATTTCACCATGTTGTAGATGCGGTCCCTTTTGCCCGGGTCGACTGCATTATAGTCGTTGTAGAAAAGTAGCACATTGGGATCAGCCTCACGAGCATAGATAAAGGCTTTCTTGATGAACTCGTCACCAGCTATCTGATAAAGAGGCGAATTGCGATATGGACCGGATTGCTGTCCCATACCCGGCCAACCACCTTGCCGGCCACCGTCGGAGATAGCTTCATTCACCACATCCCACGCATATATCACGTCTTTGTAGCGTTCCATGATGGCTGTGATATGATGCTTCATGTTCGCGAACAATTTCTCTTTCGACACGAGATTTCCTTTTTCGTCCTGATACATCCATTGTCCTATTTGGGCATGCCACATAAGACAATGGCCGCGAAGCTTGAGTCCGTTGCTACGGCAGAAATTCGCAATCTTATCGGCATTCTCCCAGTTGAACTGCCCGTAAGCAGGTTCGGTAGGTTGTGGCTTCATATCATTTTCCGCCGTAATACTGTTAAAGTCTTTTTTGATGATGGCAATCTGTTCGGGATTCGCGATGTTACGCATATTAACGGCCACACCGATAGAGAAGTAATCCTTATAAGTATCCTTCAATCCCGTTTCGCTGTTTTGCGCAAATCCGGCATTCACGTTCATGGCAAGTGCCAATGCGCAAAGGGAGAACTTGAATAAATGTTTCATTTTATAATTATTTAAAAGGTTTTTTTATTGCAGACCTGCTTGTTTACGGAAGTTTGCATTATTAATTGTCCGCATGACGTCTTGTAAACTGTATTATACTGTGCCTGACACAGTTCAAATCACAGGTTACGGACGTGACGCGGACAATCATTTAAAAACTCTTATTTACCAGCCAATCCGTCTGCAAATCCTGCATAGGTATGCTTGCGGTTGTAGTTTGCATCCCAAAGACCTACCGGTTCATCAGCGCGCCAGCCAGATCCGGTGGGACTATCGGTGATACACCACTGAGTAATACCATACTGTTGGGCGGTAGGAATAATCTCGAAGTACTTCTTTACGATGAACTTGTAGTATTGAGCCATCGCTTTGTGTTGTGCTTCGGTCATGTTCGTTGTCTTCACACTATTACCTTCCTCATCTACATAGCCCATATCAAGCTCAGTAATCTTCACGAGTTTCCCACTCTCTGCCAAGATTTCAAACATCTTCACCACGTGATCTTCCTTGCTCTTCTGTGTCTCGGCATTGGCATGACAACTCACGTGCATCTGCGTACCGATACCATCAATCTTCGTCACACCGTCAGCTTCCCACTTCTCAATCCAGTGTACCAAACTCTTAACCTTTTTGTTGTCATCCCAATCTGACTCCAGGTTATAATCGTTGACGAAGAGCCTCAGAGGATTGGTGCCACCATTCTCGGCATAATATTTGCGAGCAGCAGCCACAGCAATACGCACGTAATCCACGCTGCCTAAGTAGTCTTGCCAGTAGAAGTTGTTCTTGGCATCGTCTGCGCTGACATTAGTCGCTGATTGCAAAGGATAAAAACCTTCTCCGTCATCACCTCCACCGGCAATCGCTTCATTCACTACATCCCACGCAGTGACATAACCGTCTGTAGCTTTCATCATACCCTCTACCCACTTGTTCATGGCCCATGTAAGGGTATCCTTCTTCTCTTCAGGAGTCAACGGAATACTATTACCTTTCTTTTCACGGTAAATAGAAATATCGTCCATCCAAATGGTTCCGGCATAATCACCTAAGCTGAATAAGAAACGAGTCGCTGCATCGCCTGTAACCGTAGTTTGAACAGTAATTTCCTTCCAATCGGTAGTAATACTTATAGAGGGAAAATCTCCACGACCAGCGTAACCAGCAGGTTTTTGAAATCCAGACTTAATACTACCTGCAATACTACCTTTGATCTTTAAATTCAAGAAATAAGTTTCGCCCTCAGTCAATGCGTTAGCAAAATCATAACCTGCTTGCACATCCCAATAATTTCCGACTGATGGATTGACTATTTCAAGCCCTTTAGTTCCATTATATCCTTTATTATCAACGACATTACGGGTAGAATTATTACCCCACCCCATTAAAGCAACACCATCTTCAAAGTTACTCTGAGTAGCATAATCCTTTGTTATTACAGAACCACCACCATTTGGATTCTTACGACACAGTGTGATATCATCTATCCAAATAGTACCAGCATACGTACCATGGTTAAAAATAAAACGGAGAGCATTTTCTCCAGTAACTACTACTTCAAGAGTGTGCTCTTTCCAACTGCCGGTAATATCAATTGCAGGAAAATCGCCGCAACCATGATAGCCATCCGGATTTTGCAAAGCAGCAGTAATATTCTCATTCTTAGTACCTTTTACCTTAAAGTTTAAAACATAAGTAGATCCAACTTCCAACGGTGAAGCAAAATCATAAACTGTTTGTGCCTCCCAAGAATTTACTGCGGAAGGATTGGTAAAAGTAAAACCATAGCTCCCGTCAAAACCTTCACCTGCATTTGTTCGCCCGCGTGTTGAATTATTACCCCAACCGTTCCAACCGCTAGCATCCGTTTCAAAATTTGAATTCGTTATAACACTCGTATCCAATGATGGCCCACCGCTTCCAGGTATCACCTTATCAGCAATAATACCATTCAGATATTTATTATTCTGCTGTGCATGCCAGGCCAATGTGTGTCCATAAATGGTAAGTCCTCCGGCTTTGGCCGCAGAAACAAATTTCTTTACGGTTCCAAAATTCATCGTACCGTCGTTTGCCACACACGAGGCATATTTCATGGCATTTCCAGCCGTCATTTCGTGAAAGTTGGAGTTGGCTAGGCGTGTTACCAGACCACCTGCAATATAGTCGTTTGCAGTCAATGCAATTCCCAACTTAAAGTCGGGATTAGCACTGCTGTTTACATAAGTTTTCAATGCATCATATTCGTTGAGATATTCCATGCCTGCAATAGATGCAGGCTTCTCAAAAGCAAACAGCAACTTACTGTCGTCCACACAAGAGGTGGCAACAACTGCGGCTGTTAGGAGCATTGTTCCTAAAATATTTTTTGTATGTTTCATATAAATACTTTTTTAATAAGAAACCCTATCATTATTTCTTCAAAGGAGTGAACCATTCAGCCTTCACGCCACGGTAATGCACCACTAAAGTGTCTTTGGTGGCACAATGGATGCCATCGTAGTCCATGGCGTAGTCCAGATAAAGCGCATCACGGTCTTCATTACCCCAGCTTTTTTTGTCACCTTTGACAACGAACTTACCACTACCGCTAGCTACTACACCTTGAGAATTGGAAGTAATGGTACAGTTACCGCTCTCGTCAAAGGCGAGTAGCAATTTGCTATCAATAATTTTTCCGGCTGTGTTGCGGGTGGGACGAGCCCACTGCACTTTATTCAGCCCCACGGTACTGAATCCGTCGATAGTCTCGTCTTTCTCTACATAAGTAGCATGGCGAACCTCTGTACCAGTCTTGTTACCGCTATAAGTATCAGTACCTCGGCGCAAGTAGTGCGAATCATATTTGCTGATGTACTTCACGGCATAAAGAATATAGTCTTTAGGTTGCACATCCCAATCGCTTTTTTTTATGCGATTGGGAACATCAACCAAGGGCTTTCCAGCTAAGATGGAGTCAGCATTCTGCACGTTGGTCATCACTACAGGGATAACATAATTCAATCCCGTAGATTTTGGGTCATTGAAGAATGCATCGGTTAGATTCACTGTGACGCCACCTAGTACTTGGCCCTTTTTTATGACAATCTTGTCGGCGCTCAATGTATAGTGAGAAGCGGGCAAAGGTTCTACGTCACCTCCGGTGCTTTCGAAAGTGTAACCATCGCACAACGAATTGTCTACCCGGATACCGATTTCTACATCTCCCTTGTTTTCGTATACACCGCCTATTGTTGCCATAATCTGGCACTTGTGCTCGTTGTCCAATGAGTTGTCCACTGATTCATCCTCACCCAGTGTAATGGTGCGGATGGGACTTTGATAGGCAAAGTAAACCGCAGAATATTTATAGTCGGGAAACTCCCTGTCTCCATTTTCACATGAAGTAAACAAGGCTCCCGCCATAGCGGCTATTATCAGGAATGATTTTTTCATTGCTATTTTCATTTATTCAGTTTATATAAATTCGTTTACACGTAGCCTGTTACTTACCATCCTTTATTCTGGATGAGGGCATTAAACTTCAATATTTCGCTATAAGGTACAGGACCGTAGTACATGTAATCCTTGTAGCCGCGTTTCTCCACGTCTACCACTTCATGGTTAGTTCCCGTAATTTTCATGCCCTTTACGGTTTCGTTGAGCTTGCTGATATCCACCTTCCAACGACGCAAATCCCAGAAACGGAAACCTTCGAAACAGAGCTCCAGACGACGTTCGTTGCGGATGAGTTCACGCATTTTATCTTTATCGCCTTTCACCGACTCCAGATAAGGATCACCGCCATTCTCACCGATACCGGCACGTTTGCGAATAGCCTTAACTACGTCGTAGGCCGAGTAGCTGTTAGTTCCTTTACCTTGCGGTCCCCAAGCCTCATTGGCTGCTTCAGCATAACCCAGGAAAATTTCGGTGTAACGAATCCAAGGTTTAATATGGTAACCATTAGTGGTGTTGCTAGGATTAGCATTCACATTCATATCCAAGAACTTGCGTAAATAATAACCAGTGCGCGTAGAAGCACCATCGAACTTGTTCATAGCATCGTTGTTACTGCCGTCGAAAGCAGTTGTAATAACACTCTTACCCGTACCTGCCTTGCTACCGTTATAGATGATGTACAGACCTAAGCGAGGGTCACGATTAGTATACGGATTCTGAGGATCGTATCCACTTTGCGGGTCATTGATGGGGTAACCTGTCAGTGAAGGAAATGCATCTACCAAGTTCTGCGAGGGATTTACCCGCCCCTTGCCGAAGAGCGAAGGAGGATATTGATCTTTTTCAAGGTCGGCACTTTCGTTCTTATTGCTGCGCCACAAGAATTCGGGACGGTTGTAACCTGCTGTCAGGTTCTTGATACCGTTGGCGTCTTCGTACCATTTATTACCCGTGGGGTCAATGTTGGCTATAGGATTACTGCCAATCTTGGCCAGCACTTCAGCCATGCTATTGGCGGCCTGCTCCCAAGTAACTCCAGAGCCTTCGCTATAGGCAGGACTTGCTGCAAGCAGAGCGGCTTGGGCACGGATGGCTCGGGCTACACGACCACTCATACGATTCTTTGCATGGTTGCCAAACACACGGTTGTACTGACTAAGGTCGGCGCCCATCTGGATATATTTAGCGGGTACATCGCCTGTAGCATTTACATCACCATATTCTTCGGGAAGCATTTCAATGGCTTTGTCTACATCCTTATTCAGTTGGTCAAGACATTCACGAAATGTGTTGCGAGGCTTGTTAAAATCCGAATTGATGTTTTCCGACTCTGTCAGGATGGGGATACCCAGTAGTTGCCCATCAACACCCCATCCGGCACAACTCATCAACAGATGATACATGTAGAGGGCACGCATACCATAGGCATCACCTTGGAAACGTACTTTAAAAAGGTCGGAAGCCACTTTATCTCTGGCCCATTCCACATTTTCGGAAATTTCCAAAAACTGGTTTAGGTATTGCCATGATGCACGTAAGTATTGCCAACTGTCCATGGGATTGTTGTCAGCGCGCCAAGAACCGGTTGCCATCTTCAGATAAGAATTTCCTATATCATTGGATACGGCATCATCAGTCGCTACATCAGTAAACTTCCAAGAGTTGGCATTTTCACCCAGCGGATTACTGATATAGGCATGGCCCAACAAACCGACAGCCCATGAAGGCATATTTTTCAAGTCTGCCGCATCTTTGTGGTTCTCTATTGCCGGCTCAAACAAATCGTCGCAAGCGGAGAATGCCACTAATAATGCCGCTGATAAGATGATCTTTTTTAGTTTCATAACTTCTTATTTTTTCAATCTTGATTATTAAATTTATCATTTTCTTAGAAAGTGCCCTTAAAACCAAGTTGGTAGAAGCGTGTTTGAGGTGCACTACCTACGTTCAGTTCTAAAGTTTTGCGCTCTTTCGCAATGGTGAGCAGATTGTTTGCATTGGCAAAAAAGCTCAAACCCTTAATGAAAGTTCCCCTCAAGACTGTTTCAGACATTTTGTAAGTAAGCTGAACTTGAGTAAGATTAAAACGGTCGTTCTTGTACATCCAGAAGTCGGAAGTGCGGAAATTGTTGGCACCGTCAGTCGTAGTCAATCGTGGATAGGTAGCTGTAGCTGCCGTCTCAGGAGTCCAACGGTTACGCACCACTTCCGAGTATTTGCCGTCTCCCTTTACCCAATAGTATGAGTTGTCTTTCATACCATAGCCGCCCAAGTAGACGTTACCCATGGCATAAAGGGTAAAGTTGCGCCACTTAGCAGTAAGATTGATACCGCTCATGAAAGGAGAGTCCCAACGCCCTAAGAATACACGGTCGTTGTTGTCAATCTTCTTATCGTTGTTTTGATCTTTATAACGTATGTCGCCAGGTTTCACGTCTCCAAATGTCTGTTCAGGAGCAGCATCAATTTCGGCCTGGTTTTGGAAGAAACCTTCGCTCTGCAATCCCCAATGTCCGTTCAAGGCGCGACCAATAGCTGAGAGATAGCCAAACTCAACGTTCTCATCTCGCTTCTTGGCTGTACTCTTGTAGTACATTCCGCTTACACCAAGAGTTAGTTCCACTTCACCCACCTTCTTATTGGCATATACGCTGAAATCGAAACCAGTACGCTGGTCTACATTGAAGTTCACGTAAGGAATGATAGACGATGTCGGATAACCGGTCTGCGTGAAATAGTTGGGATACAACGAATTGGCACGAATCAATCCACCATCCATTTTGCTTGTGAAGAAGTTAACGTCAAAACTGATCAGCTTGTCCCACATAGAACCGCGCAAACCAGCGGTCAGCTCTTTGCGCTTCACGTAGGTCATATCAGGCTTGTCACCACGTTGGAACTCAGTGGCAGCCAAACCTCCGTTGTCACCCCAACTGTACCAGCCACCCGATTGTATCACTGCCTTATAAAGGTAGTAACCGTCTTCGTTATCGGAATCGGGATCGGTGATATCAAGGTCTTGATTGATTATACCTGCCGAAGCAGTTACCATCAGGTCATCAAAGATGGAGTTTTCCATAAATGACTCTTTAGCTAGATTCCAACCCAGAGTAACTGTGGGAGAAAAAGCTGTGCGCTTGCCTTCTGGCAACTTGGTCGAATAAGGCATTGCAACACTGAAGTCAGCATAGTATCTATGTTGATAGTTATACGATGCCTGAAAACCTAAATTAGCATTGGTAGTGCGGTGATAGTGTCCGCTCCGTTGTGTCTGCCAAGCATTGGCCAAAATCATAGCAAAAAGATTATGGTCGGCATTGATTGTACGCTGGAAATCGAACTGACCGGATACGTTATAAGTGTATCGATAGGCCGAATTGTTAATGTTTTCACTGCCACTCTTCTCATCCTTGCCATACTGCGTGATGCTTGCAATAACATCCTTTCCATTGTAATTGGTCCACACAGGCGCAAATGTAGCATAACTACTAGTATAACCCTGATTGTAGGTAGAAGCATAGTCTATACCATATTTGGCACGGAGATAAAGTCCTTTAAGTAATGGAGAGAGATTGATATCGAAACGTGTATTAAACTGAAACTGGCGGCTAACAAGCTTGCTGTCTCCAGCTGCATATGCATCAGCTACCGGATTAGTTGGGTTCTGTTGCGTACCACCGAAGAAGTATTTACCATCTTTAATGTAACTACTGTTAAGCACAGTATTCAATGAACTCGGGTCGGTCTCTTCTATGTAACTCAGAGGAATGAACGGCGACACGAGATGCGGACGCAGCGTGGCGGCTTTCCCCCACCAGTCCACGCTAGCTGCATAAGAGTCATAGAAAGTAACATTGGCATCAGCCTGCGCTGTGATAAGTTTATGTAATTTCATATCCACATTTCCGCGTACAAAGAAGCGGCTGTTGTAATTATCCTCCGTATTGCCCACCTTAAGGAGCGATGACTCGCGATAGTAACCTGTAGAGGTATAATACTTCACTTTCTCACTACCCCCTGAAATTTCGGCTATTGCTTCGGAGCGATTGTATGCTTTCTTCAGGTAATCTGAAGAGTACATATCGAAGTTGGGATAGCGATAGGGATTCAAACCGGATGCATGATTATAGATAGCTTCCTGCGAGTAGTTTGCAGCCAAACCATCGTTAGCACGAGCTTCGTTATAGAGACTCATATACTCTGCTGAACCCAAATATTTGGGATAAGACTTTGGAGTATAGAAACCTGTATTGGCATGAACATTTATTCTGAGATCGCCTACATTACCACGCTTGGTAGTGATGCAGATGACACCTTTGGCGGCACGCGGCCCATAGAGTACTACAGCCGAAGCACCCTTTAAGAGAGTGATCTGATCTATCTCATGAGGGAGCACATTGTTTGCATCGCGCACCATACCGTCCACCATAACGAGGTATTCGCTGTTTCCCCAGATGTTACCATTGAAACCACCCACCACATTGTCAACAAGAGCCAAACTATAGTTTGTATATGCCTTTTTTGACATTTCCTTCATATCAATGACTGATACTCCGCCCAATAGGTCGCTTCGGTCTATGGAACGGAATGCCACTTGCACCTTTTGAAGCGTATCCGCTTGGGTAGCTTCCACCAAGTCGGCCAGCGTCTCTTGAGCGGCAATATGTGTGTGAGCGAAAGCAAACGCCGCACAAAATACAAGTCCTTTATATATATGTTTCATTTTTTATAGTTTTTACGTTAATAAAACCATTACCAACCGGGATTTTGGTTGAACTCCGGATACATCGTCACATCATCTGTCTTGAACGGCAACCAATAGTGCTTACCAGAAAGGTTACGCTGTGTAACGATTTCTTCACGGAAGTTAACAACCTTGCGTTCTTTGGGGTCAGCATCGGGATCAAAGTTGCGGTCTTTTTTATTTTCTTCATCCCAATCTGCTATAGGATCACGGTCAAACTTCTGCATGGTCTTAATATTATAAGGATACACGGTCAGCAATTTCCAGCGGCGCAGGTCGTTGAAGCGGTGTCCTTCGTAGGCCAACTCAACGGCACGTTCACGGCGAACCTCACCCATGAATTTGTCCAAGTCACCCGTGTAACTATCGGCCACAGCACTCACACCCGCACGTTCACGGATTACGTTGACTGCTTGTACGGCATTCTTCCCGAAAGTAGAAGACTTACCGGTGGGGGAGCGATAACCTTGTGCAGCAGCTTCGGCATAAAGCAAATATACTTCTGCCAGACGCAACCAAGATAAATGGAGATGAGTAGCCTTGCCATACCCATAATCCGAATCATCCTTATTGGCACCTAACGGGATGAATTTGTAATTGAAGTAACCTGTACGGCTGGTTTTGCTAGGGTTGTTGCTACAGTTGCCGCCTTCGTAAAGATTGGCATACTGATATTCTTTTCTCGCAGCTGATGGAGACTTAATCATCTTCACACCATCGTAAATAAAGTTGTTGTAGAAACGCGGGTCGCGATCCTTCCAAGGCTGCGACTTGCTGAATCCTGAATTGGAATCGTCAAGGGGCAGACCGTTAGCCATACCAAAATAGTTCACATAGTTAGCGGCAGGACAAAAGATAATGCCATCGCCGTCGCAAATGTATGACAGCTGGTAGGAGTTCATCTGGCGCCAGTAAGAGTCGGCACCGAAAGTGGGGCTACGCATGATGGCTTCCGTACCACCTGGCATCAGCCAGTTCTGCTCTTTGGTGTAGAACAGCGTGCTGTATTTATCGAAGTTAACCAAAGCATACTGAGTCTGACCGCCCTCGACCATAGCAAGCACCTTGCCCAAGGCATCAGCGGCACGCTTGCAATAATCTGCATTATACGAACGATTGTCGTTTTCACCACCATTTTGCATCAAGGGGCTACCGGCATAGAGCAGAGACTTGCCCAAATAAGAGAGTGCCCAAATCTTGTTAGGCCGAAAAGCATTGTTTCCTTTAGTGCGCTCACCTGCAGTAGTGTTGTCCCAGTCAATTGGGAGCAGGTCGGCTGCACGCTGGAAGTCGGCTGCCATCTTCTCAGCGTTCTCTTGATAGCTTTCACGCGGCAGGTTGAACTGCGCATCGGAAGCAAGAACGCTCTCTATATAGGGCAAACCACCCCAATAGGTAGTAAGCTGGAAGTAGAACCATGCGCGGAAGAAATAGAGCTGACCTTCAATAAAGTCGCGTTCCTCCTGTGTGGCATCTTTCAATAGACCTTTCTGCAGAGCTTCCAGACCAATATTGGCCTGACGGATGGCATACCAACCACCGCCCCACAGGGCTTTATCAAAACGTGCCCCCGATCCATTAGGCTTTTGGTCTACGTACCATTCACGATCCAGAAAACAGTCGCCTTTCTTTATATAGCTACGATAGTTGCCACCATCAATGGCATAGCCCATCAGGTTCTCACCATTTCCGGTAGTTATGACCTCGTCATCGCCCCAGTTAAAAGAGCTGACCCAGTTATGCTTGGCTACATCGGGGATAACATTATACATCACTTCTACAAATCCCTGGAAGTTATTGAAGTTCTTAAACGCATCTTCTTCGGAGAGCACAGAGGCAGAGTCTCTGTCCAAATAGTCGGTGCACGAAGTCAATGCGAAGCCGAAAGAGAAGAATACGATAAGTATGTAAATAATCTTGTTTTTCATCTTGCTTTCAGATTAAAGTGTAATTTTGAAACCTAAATTAAAACGACGCTGAGTGGGGTATGCACTCCATCCACCGGTGTTTGACTCACGGTCATCGGGCATGTCGGTCCAAAGGAGAAGATTGTTTCCGTTGACGAATAATTTCAAGCTATTCAAACCCGATGTCTTGAGCCATTTCTCTTCGGAGAAGGTATATGAAAGCTCTGCATACTTCAAGCGAGTGTAGGAGCCGTCAAAGAGAAAGCGGGTACCATCGGTGTATTTGCTTGTCTGATTCAGCCAACGAGGCAGAGGAACATCAGCATTTTGGTTGGTTGGTGACCAATAACTGCCTTCATCGAAAGCTGTGTTACGTGTACCGCCCAAACTGCTGAGACCCACAGAACGGCTTACGTTGCTCACACCATAGAACTGAACGAAGAAACTCCAGCCTTTGTAATCAAAACCTACCTGAAGGTTCATGGTGTTCTGAGGAGTGGCTGTAAAACCGTAAGGAATGTTATCGTTCACAGAAATGATTCCATCGGCATCATAGTCAAGAATGACATAATTACCTGGTTTACGACCGCTATCGTATTCATCGTGCGCCGTGCTACCATAAAGTTCATCCCAGCTGTTGTAGTAACCATGATCCACATACGAGTAATTCTGCTCAATGGCCTTACCGGCCTTTTTCTGATAGTCGGGTTTTAGTTTGGGATCGTCCGCCTCTTTAATTTTGCTGACGGCATGGGTCAGAGAGGCATTACCCCAAAGGCGCCAGTCACGGTTCAGTTGCTTGTTCCAGCGTACATCAAACTCAAATCCTTCGCTATCTACCTTGCCGAGGTTATCTACGGGAGCAGAAGTACCGAAGTATGAAGGAACGGCACGGTTTGCACCGGTAATTAAAATATCGGAACGTTTCTCCTTGAAGTAGTCGAACGAACCGGAAATAACTCCGCCAAAGAAGGCAAAATCGGCAGCTAGGTCAAGTTTTGTAGCCACCTCCCATTTGAGATTCTTGTTACCCAATTGACTCTGTTGCCACCAAGTGTAAGGACTCTTGGCAGGATCTACCCCTGTCAACGACTGACGATAACTACCACCGTTATTCCATGTGTCCATATAGAGCCAACGTCCATTGACATTGTCATCTCCAATCTGACCATACGAAGCACGCAGTTTCAACATGTCCAACCATTTCAGATCTAGTTTTTTCACAAGAGGTTCTTCCGAAACCATCCATCCGATAGCACCTGAATTGAAGAAGGCGAAGCGGTTTTCCTTGGCGAAAATTTCAGAACCATTGTATGCACCATTGTATTCCACCATATAGCGGCTGTCATAGTCATAAGTTGCGCGGAACACCCAGTTTTCACGATAGTGAGGTTGTTCGCTACCCGTGGCATATTGTTCGCGGCTGAAGTTACCCATACCGCCCACTGTATGATTACCGAACTTATTGGAATAGTTCAACTGTGCAGAGTAGTTCATACGACGGTATGTAGCCCAGTTTTGAACAGTACCGGCACCGGTTCTCCAAGCATTGTTGTTCTTGAAGTCGAACTTATACAATGCATCGGGTGTAATATCGGTATATTCCTGCCCTGTCTCGGGGTCAATCCACTTATGAGCTTCGTTCTCCCAGTCGTTCGTATCATCCACACCACGATCTGTTTCGCGGAAAGCGTTGTCGAATGCCAGCTTCCCCTGTACATTCAAGCCTTTTAGCAAGAAGCCGAGATCTTGCTCTAAGGTGAAATCGGTGTTCAAGCGATCATCGGTGGTATAGCCAATACCGCTCACACTGAGGTTCTCGTAACTGTTTGTGGCAGCTTGTGTGGGATTGGGATAGTAGTAACCAAAAGTTCCATCACTATACACTGGCATGAAAGAGTCGGGCGAGATGCCATAGAATGCACTCCAAACCAGATTTTCGTATTGACTTCGCGTGGCCTTTTTCACAGCGTGCGACCCTGAGAGGTTGAGGTGCAGTTTGGTGGTCTTTGTCAGGCTGAAGTCAAGATTGCTACGCACATTGATACGGTCATAGCTAAATCCGGGATCATAACCTTTCGTGTTGGTCACTTTCTTATATATATCACCTTCATGAGCAAAATCGGCAGAAGCAAAATATTTCACGAACTTCGTACCACCACTTATGTTAACGTTGGCATTGTACGATGTAGCCACATCCTTCAGCAAATAATCCACCCAGTCCATGTTGGGGTAACGTTCGGCTTCGGCTTGATTGGCCGGATAGCGATATTTATTCAGTCTGTCCTGTGATAGATAATAGCTCCATGAAGTGGGATGATAGGCCAGTTCACTCTCTATAGCCTGATTACGAAGCGAGAGTGCGTTATACGAGTCCATCATGTCAGGTAATTTCGAGTAAGTCTTCAGTGTTGTACTGGCACTGATGTTGATTACGGCCTTGCCTTCTTCGCCACGCTTGGTGGTAATCAAGATTACACCATTAGCACCACGTACACCAAATACAGCTGTTGCAGATGCATCCTTCAATACGGATATTGAAGCAACAGAATTAATATCAACATTATTCATAGGACGTTCAACACCATCAACAAGTACCAGCGGATCACTATTGTTCCATGAAGTGACACCACGAATGGTAATTTTCGGGTCTTCGTCGCCTGGTTTACCGGTAGTAGTCATAGTTACTACACCCGGTAAATTACCGGTCAAGGCCTGGCCTAAACTTGTTACACCACCGGTACGTTCCAAAGCCTTCGAATTAGTCTGTGCGATGGCACCTACCACCGAAGCCTTCTTCTGCTGGCCAAAACCTACAACTACTACTTCTTGCAGCTGCACATTATCAGTTTGTAGAACAATTTTAATAGATTTAGCTGTTCCTACTTTAACTTCTTTGGTTGCCATACCAATAAATGAAACCACTAAAATTGAATTTGAGCTGGGCACTTTTAATTGGAAATTACCATCAAGATCCGCTATGGTGCCTATTGATGTATTTCCTTTCACCGTAACATTTGCTCCGATGATTGGTTCGTTGTGTTCGTCAACGACTACTCCTTTTGCTATGACTCCAGTTTGCGCTGTTATGGCAAAACTATACAACAGCATGCAAAAAACAAGTAAGGGAATTTTTCGAATTTGTTTTACTACATTTTTCATTTACTATTAGTTTAAGTTTACTATTAGTGAAGATTTAATAACTGTTTAAAAGATTAACTAGAGAAGATTTAACTACCATCATTCATTTCCTTCATAAGCGTACATTTTAAGATTAACAAACACATAATTCTAATTATTTACAAGTAGCATATAAGCCAATAGTAGTGCCGGTAAATCCTCCTGCTGTTGCAGTTGATAAATACGTGGCATCAATATTCTTACATAATAATTTCCAGTTTACTTCATCAGATGAATAGTAAAAGTCCAAATGGGTGCCTCTTGAAATCACTTTCAAGTCTATTGCTGTTATTTCATCATCTATTTTATGGCTGTACAATGTTTTATTTTCAGACTCACCAATTCGTTTGAGAGAGATATGTTTTGCACTACCCTCTTTTCCTACGCACAGAAAATATTGATGCAATTCATCCTTAAATAATAGAAGACCTGCCATTTCTTTATCATTGGAAGGATTGAACAACATACGAGTATCACATTCAAATTTATGATGTTGTATCCGGCGACACACATAAGCAGGCGCGTCTTTTTCGGTAGTACTTATATTTGCACATTTTAAAGTAAGATAGCCCGGCGTTTGAGTCAAATTGTACAGGTCGTTTGCAGGAGCACGCAACGTCATCCAATCCATACTGAGTGCAGTAGAATCAAATGTTTCGTTTCGCTCAAAATTTCCAAAAGTAACTTCCTTCTCGCGCTTCACGCCTTTTCGGTTTACCATTAAAGGTACTAACTCATCATCTTGAGTCATATAAGGAAAGCCATCATCGCTCCATCTTACAGGCATCAGGAAAGTTTCACGACCCAAATTTTCAAACTTATTATTAATAGGACGACAGGCCAAAAACACAGCCCACCAGTCGCCTTCTTTCGTCTGAATTATGTCGGCATGACCGGCACATGTCACCGGATTAGGGCGAGAAGGATCTAAATGTCGCTGTGTTAGTATCGGATTATTTTTCCACGGAGTAAATGTACCCATTGGAGAATCACCACCAAAAATGACTTCCGAGTGCCAATTACTGGTTCCTCCTTCGGCAGACATCAGGAAATATTTCCCATTAATCTTATAAAGATGCGGTCCCTCGATCCAAATAGGTTTATCAGCTGGGTAAGCTCCTTTATTTATCAATATTTTACGAGGTCCAACTGTTTTGTTCGTGTGCACATCAAATTCTTGTACCCGTATGGTCCGATGGCCGCTATACTCAGGTTTATTATCGGGTGCATCATCGTTATTAACAATATACGCCTTTCCGTTATCATCAAAAAAGAACGAAGGATCAATGCCGGTTACTTCAGGTAACATAATAGGATCTGACCATTCACCAAAAGGGTCTTGAGTTTTCACGAAAAAGTTTCCAGCACCCACATTCGTTGTTATCATGTAATAACTCTTATTGTGAGGATTATACTCAATTGCCGGAGCAAAAATGCCACCACTCACATGTTGACCTTTCATATTCACCAATTGCGATGGTCTGTTTAAGATGTTGCCAACTTGTTTCCAGTTCACTAAGTCTTTACTATGAAAAAGAGGAACTCCGGGGAAGTAGGTAAAAGTAGAAGTTGCAAGGAAATAATCCCCTTCACCATTAGTACAAATACTGGGATCAGAATACCAACCCGGTAAAATAGGATTGTAGAAATAGTCTTCACCAGGTAAAGGATTGGAAACGTAAAAGTCATCTTCTCCTTTGTAATTGAAATGGTCGAAGAGTGCTACTGACTTGCCTATTACCGGCAAATTTTCGTCTTTATGCAAAGAACTGCATGATACAGTGTAAAAGCCTAAGACACATGCTGACAACAGCACAGCCGATCTTAATCTCTGAGATTGCTTATTCATAGTACTTCGAATATGGTTTATTAGTAACCTTACCTTTGCGCAGTCCTGAAGGGCTACACGTTCGAAGTACAAAAATATAATACCTTTTTCAAGAGATTTAAAAAGGATGATACACGATTTTAAAGAGGTGTTACAGAATCGTTTTTTATGTTACATTATCATTAGTACATGTTACGTAACAATAGTTAAACATCCCTTAATCAGTAGTTTAGTTCATTCTGGCTTTATTTATTGCAGTCTAGGCTATTCTTTATGTTACTTTCTCTTATCTGTAAATGAGTAGGGAAGTACAGGGTGTCTTACCCTGGAAAAGGTTGACTTCATAATCACCCTATAAAATTATAGTAAGATGAAAAAGTCAGACGTTTATTCAGATTCGTTTCGTTTAGAAGTTCTCTCGGCGTATTTTGACACTCAGGAATCTCTTTATTCTTTATCTTCAAAAACAGGAGTTTCCCGTAGCACTTTATGGCGTTGGATTCATACCTTTGAGACCTCTAACCCTGAAATGGTAGCGTGTATGAAGAAAAAAGATTCTCCCCGGAATGATCAGTTGAATGAAATCGCAGCTTTAAAGCGTGAAAATGCCCGTTTACAGCAAGAACTTAAGCATGAGCAGTTGCGTTCGCATGCCTATGACACCATGATCGATATCGCTGAAGAGATGTTTAACATCCCCATCAGAAAAAAATCTGGCACCAAACAGTGAGAAGGCTTTGCACCGAGGGTACACACCTTTCCGTAGTTACCCTGTGTGCGCTGTTTGGTAAGACGAAACAAGCCTATTATAAGTATGATGATAACCGGTATTTGGAGTATCTGGCTAAGGAGAATTTTATTCTTGAATATGTCAAGGAGGTACGTCGAAAAGATCCGGGCATTGGTGGTGAGAAACTGTGGTATATGTATCGCCAATGCTTTGGAGATGAGCATGCCCTTGGGCGCGACCGCTTTATGGAAATTATATCCAAGTATGGGCTCAATGTGCGTAAGCGCGTTCGTCATCCTCGCACGACTGATTCTTCCCATCATCTTCCTAAACATCCTGATTTGACACGTAGCCTGTTACCTTGTCGTCCCAATGAGTTGTGGGTAAGCGACATCACTTATATCCTTTTGTGGCTGGATGAAACACGTTACACATTCTGTTATCTGTCGATAATAACCGATGCCTACACCAAGGAGATTATCGGTTATTGCGTGGGAGAAACTCTTGAAAGCATTTATGCGCTCAAAGCGTTGGAGATGGCTTTCAAACGATTAAAAGGAGTTGATGAAGTCGATCTGATCCATCATTCAGACCGAGGCGTTCAATACGCAAGCTTTGAATATACCTCCGGTTTGCATGCAAAAGGAGTTCGCATCAGCATGACCGAAAGTGGCAATCCAAAAGATAACGCCGTGGCCGAAAGAGTAAACGGCATCATCAAGCATGAACTACTTAAAGACATGCGGTTCCATACGATAGAAAAAGTGCGTGGGGCACTAAAAACGGCTGTTGGGTTTTATAATAACGAGCGACCACACATGAGCCTGGATATGATGACACCTGCGCAAGCAGCAACTAAAAGTGGAATACTCAATAAAAAATGGGTTAGTTACAGAGAAAAATATCTTCTGACTAATCAATTATAAATGCTAATATTATATACATTTGCACATGAAGAAGCCAAGAATGATCTGTTTATAACAGATTCAAGAGAAGAAAAGAGGTTTTTTTCTCTTTATCTTCTCCTACAATAGCTAAGTGGCTACTTAATTGAGCGATAACCAGTGGTTAGTCTGCCACTTTTAGTGATAAGACAACTGCAGGGTCAACTAACTTCAGTAATAAGACAAAGTTCGGTCTACTTAATTTAGCAATAAGCTTAATCAGAAGACAACCTTATTTAGGATTAGTAGTTTTTTTAGTCAACCACTTATACAAATAAACTAAATCAAAGTCAACCATTTCCAGGGAAATACAGGGCAAATCTGGTGCGAATATTAGTTTCATGATATTCTTATGTGCTGAAACAAAAAGTTTTAATACGTTGAAACTTTTGTTTCAGCATGTCAAACCTTTTGTTTCAACGTAAGAAACCTTTAGTTTCAGCACTAGAAACAAATGGCGAGAATGTACTTCCCTGGAATTAGAAGCTATAGCTATTTATAAAAAGATCGGTTTAGAATATTTTGTCGGTACTGAGAATGATTTCACCGAAAGGAATCATGGCGTTAAACAAGGCTATTTGTTGGTAGGAGTGCAAGTCTTCCGCACGAATTTGTTTTTCTTCTATTAATCCCTTATCGAGGAGAAATGCTCTTTGAGTGCCTTTTAGTAGCGGGGCGGATGGTGTAAACCAATTTTCCCCATCAAAGAGGGCTATATTGGCGATGGAGGTGTCGGTTAGCAAACCCTTCTTTACGATGAGGACATCGTCTTGATTGCATCGTTGGGCAAAAAGACTGTTGAGCGTGTCCCGGTCTGTGCTTTTGTGATGATAATCAATCGTGTCTGAATTGATTAACTGCAAGGAATGAATAGGGCGAACGGTATATGATGCATAAGTTACTTCTTCTATTTTCTCCTGATAAATCACTCTGCACTTTATGCGACCTTCACTTTGTGAAGGGGTGATATAGTCGAATAAATTGAGGGGTGGTAATTGTCCGAAATGGTCAGCACGAGTTTCGTTCATTCTTTTGTTGTGGTATGCAAGGTTACACACAACGCCGTCTTCTATCCGTATGGTTTCAATAAATAGGTACATAAATTTTCTGTATCATTTCTTGGTACTCATTTTTTGCATTACTTTGGCTAGTAATTCCACCTCCACTTTTAAAGAATAGTTCGCCGTTTTTTTGTTCGATGAAGCGAATCATAACAGCACTATCGAGGTTCTTACCATCGAAATAGCCAACTATCCCGGTGTAAAATCCGCGTTCATAATCTTCTGCTTTGCTTATTATCTCCATCGTTTTAGGTTTTGGGGCCCCCGTAATGGAGCCTGCAGGAAGAAGCTTGAAGAGTGTTTCACCCAGATGCGAATCGTAATCGGGAGGAAGCTGTCCGCTGATTTCCGTGCTTGTTTGCAAGATAGGGCCTTGGCTGGTTTGTACGGTATCGATGTATCGGTATTGCAACACCTGTACTTGTTCGGCCACGATGCTAAGATCATTGCGAATGAGGTCTGTAATGGTGGCATGTTCGGCTATTTCTTTCGGATCGCTCATTAGTTGCTTTTCGGCATTTGGAAAGTTAGCATCTATGGTTCCTTTCATGGGATAAGAAAAAATCTTTCCTTGGTGGATGCGTACAAATATTTCAGGAGAGAAGCAGACAAAGTGATCTTTTATCCACAACTTGTATGGAGCTTCTGAGCGATAGAATATCTCTTCTAAGGTAAGATTGGTGGATATGGGAGTGCTGCAAGTTAGATTTGTGAGGAAGCTGTTTCCGGCCAGAATATTTTTTCGAACGATCTGAAAAGAATGGTTGTATGTGCTAAAAGGAATTGGATGAGGCTGCCAAAAAAGCGCTGTTTTCTTTTCTTTTGAAGTGGGAGCGTTGTGGCAATTTGTATATCCATTCAGATTGTATCGTAACTCTGCTGAATTGATATTGTTGGTTTCTTCAATGTAGGAACAGTCTTGCTTATAATTGATGATAAACACAAATTGTTTTCCTGCATTTGCCAGAGAGCCAATTCGTGCTATGGCTTCTTCTTTAGCGTAAGTTCTCATCCTTTTTATTCATCTTTAGAAGAGTTTGGTTCTTTCTATTTCACCTTCAAAATTAGGAGTAAATATATCTGTTCCTATATTCGCTTTTATCTCTTCAATACTCCAGAAACGCCCACTATCCAGTTCGTCGCTAGGTGAGATCACGCCATCATATATCGTTTTGTGGGTAAAGACTAGTTCTCGTTCACGGGCAGATTCAAAAATGTAATGGGCGAGTTGCTCAGGTATGAAATCGGTTATACCCAGTTCTTCTTTCGCTTCTCGCTTGAGAGCAATCTCGATACTTTCGCCCAAATCTACATGTCCGCCTACGGAAGTATCCCATTTGCCGGGTTGTACATCTTTCCATTCAGGACGTTTTTGTAGATAAAGTTCTCCTTTGGAGTTGAATACATGTAGATGAATGACGGGATGTAGCAGCATACTTCCACTGTGACACTCTCCA
Organism: uncultured Bacteroides sp.; assembly: GCF_963666545.1. Taxonomy (NCBI): domain Bacteria; kingdom Pseudomonadati; phylum Bacteroidota; class Bacteroidia; order Bacteroidales; family Bacteroidaceae; genus Bacteroides; species uncultured Bacteroides sp. The sequence goes on from NZ_OY762899.1 coordinate 3,086,914, forward strand.
CGGGTGGCTGAGCTGATGATGTTTCCATCTTCGTCTACGATAGGAAAAATCTCTTGCTGATTGTCTTGATTCATATAGAATGTGTTTATTAGGGAATTAATAAGGAAGAATCGCCATAACTCAGAAAACGGAAATTGTGGCTTAGTGCATAGTTGTATATAGCCTTCCAGTTGCCTTTTACAAAAGCGGAGACCAGCAACAATAAAGTGCTTTGCGGTTGATGAAAATTGGTAACTATCGCTTTCACTATCTTATAGTCATAGCCGGGGGCAATGATGATTTGAGTACTGGTGTGTAATGTTTCCATGTTGTTGCGATCCAGATATAGAAGAATGTTCTGCAATGCTTCGATCGGGCTAACAGATTCCAATGTCTCATAGGGTTGCCATTGGAGCACGTGAAGTTCACTTTCTGATGCATTGGGATGTTGTGCGAGAGTGACTCCTATATGATATAAACTTTCTAGCGTGCGAACAGAAGTTGTTCCTACGGCTATGGCTTCTGCATGATGTTCTATTAACTTCTCCAATGTGTTGCGAGAGACGGAGATATATTCTGTATGCATCTCGTGCTCTTTAATCTCTTCGCTTTTTACTGGTTTAAATGTTCCGGCGCCTACGTGCAGAGTCAGTTCTTCGCAATCTATTCCTTTTCCTTTTAGTGCATCCAGCACTTGCGGCGTGAAGTGAAGACCGGCAGTAGGGGCGGCTACCGATCCTTTTATTTTTGAATACACCGTTTGATAGGTATCTTTATCACTTTCCTGTGTTTCACGGTTTAAGTATGGAGGTATGGGAAGTTCGCCAAATTCTTCCAATATATCAGCAAACGTTACTTCAGGGTCGTTCCAGGTGAAGCCGATCCAATGGCTTGTTCCATGGCATTCTCCTCGAGAAGCAGTGAGAATAATTTCTTTTCCTTTCACTGTTATTTCCTTATGCAGGTCACCCTCTTTCCACTTCTTTAGGTTGCCAATCATGCATAACCAGGCAGTATGGTGAGTTTGCTGAAAATTGAGAACGTAATCATTGGGGGCAATGGGTTCCAGACAGAATATCTCGATTAATGCGCCAGTTTCTTTTCTGAAATGGAGCCTGGCCTGAATCACTTTCGTATTATTAAAGATCATCAGACTACCTTGTTGCAGGTAGGAGGGTAGTGAAGTAAACAGATCTTCGGTAATCTCGCCATGACGGTAGACGAGTAATTTCGATTGATCTCTTACAGGCAAGGGAAACTTGGCGATGCGCTCATCAGGAAGCGGATAATTATATTCGCTGATCCGTATATGTTTGGGGTTTTCTTTCATGATTCCTTTCTTTCCTCGGCAAAAGTAGCGATATTTGCTGATATAAAGAATCAAATTAGTAAATGAGCTTATGAAAATTGGAGATAAAGTGCGATTTCTTAGCGAAGTTGGTGGGGGAATCGTGAAAGGTTTTCGGGGTAAAGATATCGTGTTGGTTGAAGGTACCGATGGTTTTGAGATTCCAATGCTTGCTCGCGAATGTGTAGTGATAGAAACAGATGACTATAATTTGAAAAGAAAACCTGCACCTGTTGCTAAGCATGAAGAGGTGAAGGTGGGCAAGCCTGAAATAACTACTCGCCCGGTAGAGATGCGTGGAGGTGATAGCTTGAATGTGGTTCTTGCTTTTGTGCCTGTTGACGTGAAAACTATCAGCAGCACCTCGTTTGAGGCGTATTTGGTGAATGATAGTAATTACTATATGTATTATACCTATCTGAGTGCTGAGGGGAAAGCGTGGAAAACTCGTTCTCATGGTTTACTTGAGCCGAACACAAAACTTTTGCTCGAAGAATTCTCAAAAGAAATTCTGAATGAAATGGAACGCCTAGTTGTAGAACTCATCGCATTCAAAGACGGTAGAACGTTTGCACAAAAACCGTCGGTTAGTGTGGAGTTACGCATTGATACTGTGAAATTCTACAAATTACATACTTTTCATGAATCGGCCTATTTTGTGGAACCGGCTCTGATTTATGATGTTGTGAAGAATGATCTTCCTATTAAGCAGGTATATGTATCGGCTGACGAGATTCAAGTGGCTTTATTGCAAAAAAAGGAAATTGATAAACCTAGAGTTCAGCCTTTGGTGAAGCATGATGTGAAAAATTCAATTTTAGAAGTTGACCTTCACATCAATGAATTATTGGATGATACGAAAGGGATGAGCAGTGGTGAGATCTTGAACTATCAGTTGGAAAAGTTTCGGGAAGTGATGGAGGAATATAAAAGCAAGCGTGAGCAGAAAATCGTTTTTATCCATGGAAAAGGGGATGGAGTGCTGCGTAAAGCTATTTTGGATGAACTCAAACGCAAATATAGCGCATGTAAGTCACAAGACGCATCGTTTCAAGAATATGGTTTTGGCGCCACCATGGTGACGATCAAATAAGCATGAAAAAAGGGTATTATCAGCGGAAACTGCAATACCCTTTTTTCTATAATTTAATCTATGGATTTTATTTCAATTCAATTCCTTTGTTTTGCAAAGTAATGTTCAGAACTGTAGTATACTTACTGTATTGTTCTGGGGACAGCGTTTTCTTCATCAATTTCAAGTTACCGTAAACTGCAGTTTTAAGCAATTCGTCTTGTTTCTTTGATGAGTTACTTGCTTTTCCCATCTGTTCAGTGAAATAATCAGAGATGTTAGCAACTTCTTCTGTCTGAGCAGAAGTCAGTTTCAAATATTTGCTCAACTTACTTACGTTGATGTTTCCTTCCCATTTTGCAGTCGTAGGTTGATTCCCTGCTGCAAATGTACTAACAGCCAGGCAGAGGGCTGCCACTAATGTTAATCCTAATCTTTTCATAATACCTACTTTTTAATTTGTTATACCTAAAAACTAATACTTGTTGAAAACTTATTTTAAGCGCTTATTTTCCTTTTTTACTTCTGCAAAGATATGGATATGTTTTATAACATAAAAAGAAACAGGCGAAAAATATGTTATATAGCATGTTTTATTGATGTATATCAATTCGTAGATAGGTAAATGTTACTCATTTTGGGCAAAATGAAATATAATTGTAATATCCGAAGGGTCTTGCTGGCTAATTGGCACTCGATGGGGTTGGATGGTGGAAAAAAGATAATTCACCTCTCCCGAATATTCTAGAGAGGTGAACATGCTGAACAGGTTGGAGCGGATAGCCCGCATTTCACTTTTCTACTCGTAGTAAGTCGCTCATGATTCCATCAGAGACGAAAATGCCTTTCTTTGTTAGTTTCAAGTGGCTGTCTTGCAATTCCAATTGCTCGTTTGCGATGTACTTGTTTGCTATAGTTAGGCAGTAATCTAAATAGAACTGTCCAAAACGCTGGCTTACTTGCTCTAGAGAAAGCCCCCAACGAGTACGCATTGACGTTATGACCAACTCGTTGTATCGAGTGTTCGCATCTAAGTCTTCTGCTTTATAAGACCGTTGATTATTTTCTATACCTTTTATATATGAAGTTGTTGAGGAAATATTCCATTCCCTGGTTTCACCATTAAACGAATGAGCGGACGGTCCGCAACCAAGATATTTTGTTCCTTTCCAATAAGAAGTGTTGTGACGAGAGTATTTTTCGGGAAGGCAAAAATTGGATATCTCATACTGTTCATAGCCTGCTGCAGAGAGTTGCTCGGTTAGTAGTGAGAAAAAACGGATACTATCTTCTTCGTTTACTTCTTCAATCTCACGTTTGTTCAACATCCGATATAAAGGAGTGCCTTTCTCGTATGTTAAGTGATATGCCGAAATATGTTCCACATTAAGTGCTATGGCTTGCTCCAAATCTTTTTTCCAGGTTTCCTCATTTTCACCGGGTAAACCATACATAAGATCAATGCTGATATTTTTAAATCCGGCCTCTCGGGAATGTTCGACAGCCTTGATAGCTTGCTCGGCATTATGACGTCGTTTTAGTAGTTTTAAGGTGGGGTCATTGAATGTCTGTATGCCAATGCTTATTCGGTTGAAAGGAAGTTGAGCCAGTTCACTTAAGTACTCAGTGCTTAAATCATCAGGGTTTGCTTCGAGGGTTATTTCTTTGCAATGTGCGGTATTATAGACTTGTTCAATCGTATTGAATATTTTTCTAAAATCTTTTAAGGAAAGTTGTGAAGGGGTGCCTCCTCCAAAATAGATTGTTTCGAGGGATTCTCCCTGTAGATAATTTTGCCTCATCTCTAACTCCTTGCAGAGAGCTGAGATATAACTTTCCATCAAATTATTATTGGTGCTAGTGTAAAAGTCGCAATAGATGCAACGAGTTTTACAGAAGGGTATATGTAGGTATATTCCTGCCATCGTTGGGTTTTTTAGGTTAATAGATGGAATCTCCATCTATCTTTTAATTAGTCTGTAAAGTTAGTAATTTACTTAAATAGAACGGATGTGTTGCATAACATTGTTTAGAAACACGGAGTAATTATTGTTTTTAATTGTATTAATTTATAATTTGCGCGTCACTTAATCAAAAATATGCGAGAAAACATATTGAGTTAACTCTTTAAATCTTATATGTCATGAAAGTATATCAGACTAATGAAATTAAGAACATAGCCTTATTGGGAAGTTCTGGCTCTGGGAAAACCACTCTCGTTGAAGCGATGCTATTCGAGAGTGGTATTATAAAGCGTCGCGGCTCAGTTGCCGCAAAAAACACAGTGAGTGATTATTTTCCTGTAGAACAGGAATATGGTTACTCCGTTTTTTCTACCGTATTCCATGTTGAATGGAATAATAAAAAGCTGAATATGATAGATTGTCCGGGTGCGGATGATTTTGTGGGGGGAGCTGTTACTGCATTGAATGTAACGGATACTGCTGTTCTTCTGTTAAATGGTCATTATGGGTTAGAGGTGGGTACCCAAAACCATTTTAGATACACAGAAAAGCTTAATAAACCAGTCATCTTTCTTGTCAATCAGCTTGATAATGAGAAATGTGATTATGATAATATCCTTGAACAACTAAAAGAAGCCTATGGGTCTAAAGTTGTTCCGATTCAGTATCCTATAACTACAGGGCCTGGATTTAATGCATTGATTGACGTACTCTTAATGAAAAAATATTCATGGAAGCCAGAAGGTGGTGTTCCTATCATAGAAGAAATTCCGGCTGAAGAAATGGATAAAGCAGTGGAAATGCATAAAGTTCTGGTAGAAGCTGCAGCCGAGAATGATGAAGGATTGATGGAGAAGTTTTTTGAACAAGAATCTCTTAGTGAAGATGAAATGCGTGAAGGAATTCGTAAGGGACTTGCTGCTCGTGCAATGTTTCCGGTCTTTTGCGTTTGTGCAGGTAAAGATATGGGGATCCGGCGTTTGATGGAGTTCTTGGGAAATGTAGTTCCTTTTGTGTCGGAGATGCCTAAAGTGACTAATTCAGAAGATGAAGAGATTGCCCCGAATGTTTTAGGGCCGACGTCTCTTTATTTTTTCAAGACAAGTGTAGAGCCTCATATTGGCGAGATATCTTATTTTAAGGTGATGAGTGGCAAAGTGAGAGAAGGTGATGATCTGCTAAATGCCAATAGAGGGTCAAAAGAACGAATTGCGCAAATATACGTTGTAGCTGGTGCCAATCGAATAAAAGTAGAGGAGCTTCAAGCAGGTGATATAGGTGCTGCGGTGAAGTTGAAGGATGTGAAAACAGGGAATACTTTGAACGGAAAAGATTGTGACTATCGATTTGATTTTATTAGATATCCTAATTCTAGATATACGCGGGCTATTAAGCCTGTAACTGAGTCGGATGTTGAAAAAATGATGAGCAGTCTTAATCGTATGCGAGAAGAAGATCCGACTTGGGTTATAGAGCAATCTAAGGAACTGAGACAGACGCTTGTGCATGGGCAAGGGGAATTTCATCTACGTACCTTGAAGTGGCGTTTGGAGAATAACGAAAAACTATTTATTAAATTTGAGGAACCTAAGATCCCTTATAGAGAGACAATTACCAAAGCTGCTCGGGCAGATTATCGGCACAAGAAACAGTCGGGAGGTGCCGGACAATTTGGAGAAGTTCACCTTATTGTCGAACCTTATAAAGAGGGAATGCCCGTGCCGGACACTTATAAGTTTAATGGGCAAGAGTTCAAAATAACAGTGAGGGGCACTGAAGAAATATCTCTTGAATGGGGTGGTAAACTTGTTTTTATTAATAGTATAGTAGGTGGCTCAATTGACTCTCGCTTTATGCCTGCTATCTTAAAAGGAATCATGGCTCGTATGGAGCAAGGTCCACTTACTGGTTCGTATGCCCGAGATGTACGTGTTATTGTGTATGAAGGAAAAATGCATCCGGTAGATTCCAATGAAATCTCATTCATGCTTGCAGGTAGGAATGCTTTTAGTGAAGCCTTTAAGAATGCGGGACCTAAAATATTGGAACCGATTTATGATGTGGAGGTGTTTGTGCCTTCAGACAAGATGGGTGATGTTATGGGAGATCTCCAAGGCAGGCGAGCTGTTATTATGGGTATGAGTAGTGAAAAAGGATTTGAGAAATTGACGGCCAAGATACCTCTGAAGGAGATGTCTTCCTATTCCACTGCTCTGAGCTCGTTAACGGGTGGCCGGGCTTCATTTATAATGAGATTCTCAAGTTATGAACTTGTTCCGGCTGATATACAAGAGAAGCTGATTAAAGAATTTGAAGCGAAACATACTGAAGAATAAGTGTTGTTGATACAAATCTATGAGCCGTCATTCTTTTAGCTGAAAAATGACGGCTTTTTAGGATGTTGCCATCAATATTTGTCTCTGTCTCTATAATGTTTAATTTTTCATTAAATTTGCAAACTAAAAGCTTTATCTTTTGTTATAATCATCAGAATGCTATATAAAAAAAACATTTGGGTTAATTAACGAGAACTGGCGGTTAAATCAGGTTAATTCATTAGGAATGTTAATTAGGGAGTGTTAATTTTGTTGTCATGAAGAAGTCAACAATCTGGATATTGGGTATCGTTATGGGCCTTTCTTTTCTTAGTTTACTGTATTTACAGGTAAGCTATATCGAAGAAATGGTGAAAATGCGTAATGAGCAATTCGATGAATCGGTAAAACGTAGTCTATATCAGGTTTCAAAGAATGTAGAATACGATGAAACTCAGCGTTGGTTAGAGCGAGACGTGTCGGATACTGAGAGGCAAGCTTTGGCTCAATCTTCTTCTCCCCAGAAAAACGACCTAATTCAGCAAACCCAGCGTTATTCTGTTGCGACACAGGATGGATCTATGTACTCAGCATTTGAATTGAAGACCATAACAACTAAGCCTTCAGCATTGCCTAAGGCTATGATATCCCGCAGGCACGGTACTAATACAATACCTCAAACGTCTAGAACCTTACAAGAAGCGATTAAGAATCGCTATTTATATCAACGTTTTCTGCTTGATGAAGTTGTTTGGCAAATGCTTTATAGGGCTAGCGATAAATTACTTGAGGAACGGGTCAATTTTAAAAACTTGGATCAATACCTCAAATCAGAACTGATAAATAATGGAATAGATATACCTTATCATTTCGTTGTTATTGACAAAGATGGTCGTGAAGTGTATCGTTGTTCTGATTATGATGATAAAGGTAGCGAGAGTTCATATAGCCAGATCCTTTTCCCGAATGATCCGCCGGCAAAGATGAGTGTTATAAGGGTTCATTTCCCTGCTAAAAGAGATTATATCTTTGACTCGGTGAGCTTTATGATTCCTTCATTGGTTTTCACATTGGTGTTGCTAATAACGTTCATTTTTACAATTTATATTGTATTCAGGCAGAAGAAGCTCACGGAAATGAAAAATGATTTTATTAATAACATGACGCATGAGTTTAAGACTCCTATATCGACAATCTCTTTGGCTGCACAAATGCTAAAAGATCCTGCGGTAGGTAAATCGCCTCAAATGTTTCAACATATTTCCGGTGTGATTAATGATGAAACGAAACGTTTAAGATTCCAAGTGGAGAAAGTTCTTCAGATGTCGATGTTTGACAAACAGAAGGCTACCTTAAAGATGAAAGAACTAGATGCGAATGAAATGATTTCTGGGGTAATTAATACGTTTACTCTAAAGGTTGAACGATATAATGGAAAGATTACATCTGATCTGGCTGCAGCTGAGGCTACTATTTTTGCTGATGAAATGCACATTACGAATGTAATCTTTAACTTGATGGACAATGCTGTAAAGTATAAGAAACCGGAAGAGGATTTGTTGTTAGATGTCAGGACTTGGAATGAACAAGGTAAGTTGATGATCTCCATACAAGATAATGGCATCGGCATAAAAAAAGAAAATTTAAAAAAAGTATTTGATAAATTTTATCGCGTGCATACAGGTAATCTGCACGATGTAAAAGGATTTGGATTGGGACTGGCTTATGTAAGAAAGATCATTCAAGATCATAAAGGAGCTATTAGGGCTGAGAGCGAATTGAATGTTGGAACTAAATTTATTATTGCATTACCTATATTAAAAAATGAATGATATGGACGAGAAACTGCGTATTTTGCTATGCGAGGATGATGAAAACCTTGGCATGCTTTTGAGAGAGTATTTACAGGCGAAAGGTTATTCGGCTGAGTTATTTCCTGACGGTGAAGCTGGTTTTAAGGCTTTTCTTAAAAATAAATACGATCTGTGTGTGTTTGATGTGATGATGCCGAAGAAAGACGGTTTCACATTGGCTCAAGAGGTCCGTGCTGCAAATGCGGAAATTCCTATTATCTTCTTGACTGCTAAAACTTTAAAAGAAGATATCCTTGAAGGTTTTAAGATTGGTGCGGATGATTATATTACGAAACCATTTAGTATGGAGGAATTGACATTTAGAATAGAAGCAATTCTGAGACGCGTTCATGGAAAGAAAAATAAAGAGAGCAACGTCTATAAGATTGGAAAGTTCTCTTTTGACACTCAAAAGCAGATTTTATCAAGCGAGGGGAAGCAAACGAAGCTTACTACCAAAGAATCTGAATTATTAGGATTACTTTGTGCGCATGCAAATGAGATATTACAACGTGATTTTGCATTGAAGACTATTTGGATAGATGACAATTATTTCAATGCACGTAGTATGGATGTGTATATTACGAAACTGCGTAAGCATCTTAAGGAAGATGATTCTATTGAAATCATTAATATTCACGGAAAGGGCTATAAACTGATTACCCCGGAACCTGAAGTTTAATGGATATGAACATCATAAAAAAAGGCCGAAAGAAATTCTTTCGGCCTTTTTTTATGATGTCAAAAAGCGTTAGTCAGTAATTCTTTTATTAAGAATAATATAAGAAACGATTCCTATTACGACCAATAAAGCTGAAGATAGCAGCACTACATTGTTGTTCACATTACCTGTCAGGGAGCAAACGATTAAAATAATTGCTCCAATTAGAATTAGTATTAATCCCAGATTTTTTAAAAAAGCTTTCATTTGTGTGTCTTTTAGTGAATTATATTTCGAATAATACAAAGAAAAGCATTATTCTTTTACATGCGAAATTATTTATGCAAAAAAAACATTAAGCAATTTAAATAGTCGATTCTTTTTTGATAAAATTAGTCTTTCGTGTTGTAGAATATTTTTCTGAGTACATCTTGGCTTATGCGTAATTCATCTACAGTGATGCCTTGCAGCGCTTCTTTCAGTGTTCTGTTGGCGATGGTGTGGGCATTCTCTTCCAACTCTTTTCCTGTTTTGGTCAGGTGGATCAGGTTGGTACGACGATCGTTTTTATCTGAGATACGGACAACGAGGTGTTGACGCTCCATGTTGTCAATAAGGCGGGTCATGCTTGGTTTATCTTTGAAGGTTGCGTTGCATAATTCTTGTTGTGTAACTCCGTCTTTCTCCCATAAGAAAATCAAGACAGTCCATTGCTCCGGACTAATCTCTAATCCGTTTTGCCGGAAATTTCGATAGAGCTTCCTGTTTATGGCTGCAGAGACTTTGCCGTTTAGTATAGCAAAAATTAATCTGATATCAAAGTTAAACTGTTCAATCATGAAATTATTGTTTAAGCAACTTTGCAAAGATAACTTCCTTAACTGATAATTCCTATTCTAGAGACATAAAAAAAGATCAAAAGTTTGTTGTTCGGAATAAAAATCCTACCTTTGCGCTCGAATTTTAAAAACAAAATAATTATTTTTTTAATTAAACGAGTATGAATCAATACGAAACCGTTTTCATTTTAACTCCCGTTTTGTCTGATGTTCAGATGAAGGAAGCGGTAGAAAAATTCAAAAGCATACTTCTTGAAGAAGGTGCTGAGATTATTAATGAGGAGAATTGGGGCCTTAAAAAGCTAGCTTACCCAATTCAGAAAAAATCCACAGGATTTTATCAGCTGGTTGAGTTTAGTGCAGAACCAACAGTAATTGAGAAGTTGGAGCTAAACTTCCGTCGTGATGAGCGTGTTATCCGTTTCCTTACTTTTAGAATGGAGAAATATGCTGCTGAATATGCTGCTAAAAGAAGAAAACTGAAATCAACTAAAAAGGAGGAAAATTAATCATGGCACAACAAAATCAATCAGAGATTAGATACTTAACTCCGCCTTCAGTAGACGTGAAAAAGAAAAAGTACTGTCGCTTCAAAAAAAGTGGTATCAGGTACATCGACTACAAAGATCCTGAATTCTTGAAGAAATTCCTAAACGAACAAGGGAAAATACTTCCACGTCGTATTACAGGTACTTCTTTGAAATTCCAACGTAGAATAGCACAAGCAGTGAAGAGAGCACGTCATTTGGCGTTACTTCCATTTGTTACTGACATGATGAAATAATTGAAGGAGGAAAAGTATGGAAATTATATTGAAAGAAGACGTAGTAAACTTGGGTTATAAGAATGATATCGTAACGGTTAAATCTGGTTATGGTCGTAATTTCTTGATCCCCACAGGAAAAGCAGTTATCGCTTCTCCTTCTGCTAAGAAAATGTTGGCTGAAGATCTTAAGCAACGCGCTCATAAGCTTGAAAAGATCAGAAAAGATGCAGAAGAATTAGCTGCTAAGCTAGAGGCTGTATCACTTACTATTGGAACAAAGGTAAGTTCTACCGGAACTATTTTTGGTTCAGTTGGTAACATCCAAATAGCTGATGAATTAACAAAGCTTGGTTTTGAAATTGAGAGAAAAACCATTGTTGTTAAAGACGTAGTAAAAGAGATTGGTTCATATAAAGCTATCGTAAAGCTTCACAAGGATGTTTCTGTTGAAATTCCTTTTGAGGTTGTTGCAGAGTAACTTTTCTGTTAACGATAATATATAAAAAAGATGGGTATTCCTTATTTGGGAATGCCCATCTTTTTTATATGCTTTATTGATCTTTATGCAGGGTAGTAAAGAGATGCCTAAAGGCTTTTTTTATTCACTTCAAGTGAATAAAAAAAGCCTGTGATGTATGTAAACACCACAGGCTTTTTAATTTTCTAATTGTTGTTCTGAAATTATTCAGCTACAACTGCTGCGCTATCAACTGCTGTTGTATCAGTTGCTGCTGCTGCTTCAGCTGCTGCAGCTTCTACTGCTGCGATTGAATCAGCGATACGGATTGAATCAGCTTTAGCTTTTTCAGCTTCAGCTTGTTTGTTACCACATGATGCGAAAGATACTGCTGCAATAGCTGCGAACATTAAAATTAATTTTTTCATTTTCTTTGCTTTTTAAATCTGTAATACAATCATTTGCTTATTAAAACGTTGCAAATGTATAGACTTTTTTGATATGTTGTACTCTTAATGACGACTTTTTTTTATTTTTTTTTGTTGAGGCCGTTTTTTTTTCTTTTAGTAAGATGTTATAGAACATGTTTAATCCTCTGCTATACTGTTATATAAGTACCTTTTGATACTCCTTTTAGGAGTCTTTTCGAACTCAGTGGGGTATAGTTGTATTTGGTTAATCTTCTCGTAAGCAGCTACGCAATTATTTAGGCTTTTGAGATTTTCATTCATGATTGTCTTTAGATGCTCAGGATGGTTTAGTCCAAGTGAATCTAGTGTTTCGTAGTCTGCATAGACTAATGCTACGAGTTTTTTATTCCTTTCTATAACAAGGCTTTCAAGGATAAATGGCATATTGTTTAATCGGGCTTCAATTTCTTCGGGGAATATATTTTGTCCGTTTGAACTTAGTATCATCGTCTTGCTGCGGCCTCTGATGAATATATTGCCATTTACGTCTATTGTACCAAGATCTCCGGTGCGTAGCCAGCCATCGTCAGTAAGCACTTCATTGGTCGCTTCCTGGTTTTTGTAATACCCCACCATTACATTTTCTCCGCGTACTTGTATTTCTCCCGTTTCCATATCGGGCCTCTCTTTGTAGATACGAGCTTCCATTATATCGAGAATTTTTCCGGATGATGTGCGGATGAATTCATTCCAGGGGGCATAGCTTATTAGGGGACCGCATTCTGTCATTCCGTATCCGATGGTAAAGGGGAATTTAATTTTATGAAAGAATTCCTCGACTTCCGGATTCACAGCTGCTCCACCTATGATGATCTCTTTGAATCGTCCACCTAGTGCATCGATCATTCTTTTACGGATTTGGCTGTATATTTGTGCATCTAGCAATGGGATACTTAGTGCCCATTTCATCCCTTTTTTGCTGATCAGAGGTTGAATTACATTTTTGTATATCTTTTCAATGACCAAGGGAACAGTGATGATCAGGTTGGGTTTTACTTCTTCAAAAGCTTTCATGATAATTTTGGGTGAAGGAGCTTTTCCCAGTAGGGTAACATGCGTGCCTACAGCTGTAGCTGTAAGAAAGTCGAACGCACAACCGTAGGCGTGTGCTAAAGGAAGAAAGGAGAGTACTTTGTCTCCTTTCTTAAGTAGTTCGGTGCGAATACCAAAGGTTACATTTCCGGCAAGATTGTTTCCGGTAAGCATTACTCCTTTACTAAATCCGGTGGTTCCGGAGGTATAGTTCAGTAACATCACTTTGTCATTACTGAGTGTGGTGTATTGCACGTTGTCTTTGCGGAATCCGTCAGGATAAGTTTGCTGCATTTCTTCATCTATGTGCTTCAGGAATTTCTGGATGGTTTCCCCATCCCGCTGATGCAAACAACGAAAATCAGTTAACGAAAAAACAGCTCGTAAATCGGATAATTTCTCTTCTTCCAATGTTTCCCAAATACTATCGCTAGTGAAAAGGAAAGTTGACTCCGAATGGTTCACGATGTGATGAACGTCGTTTGGATGGAAATCTTGCAAGATAGGTACAACAATCGCACCATAGGTGATGGTGGCCATATATGCTATACACCACCGTGAATTATTTTTTCCGATGATTGCTATTTTGTCACCACGGCGGAGGCTGCAATGTTTGAATAATAAGTGCAACTTGGCTATCTCTTGGGCTACTTGTCCGTATGTATAGCTCTCTTCTTCTCCATAGTCTGTGTAACACGGTAGGTTCCAATTCTCTCGGAAACTGTTTTCGTATAGTTTGATGAAATTCTCTTTTATCATTGCACGATTTTTGTTGTTTTGTGCAAAAATAGAAAGAATGTTTCAGTATCGAAAGTCTTTGCTAAATAACTCTTGATTACAATAACAACTTTTAATTATAATAATGTGTACCTTTGCATTGAATTATGTATTTGACAGAATTATGATAGATACTACTGTATTTCAAAATAAGACAGCCGTTTATTATACATTAGGCTGCAAATTAAACTTCTCAGAGACATCAACAATAGGAAAAATACTCCGTGAGTCAGGCGTTCGCACGGCACGAAAGGGCGAAATAGCGGACATTTGTATTGTGAATACTTGTTCGGTAACGGAAATGGCTGATAAAAAATGTCGGCAAGTAATTAATCGATTGGTAAAGCAACATCCCGGAGCATTTGTTGTGGTTACAGGTTGCTATGCTCAGCTTAAACCTGAGAACATAGCTAAGATGGAAGGGGTTGACTTGGTTCTGGGTGCCGAGCAGAAGGCTGATATTATGCAATATATTGGCAATATGCAGAAATTGGAATCGGGTGAAGCGCATACATCAGTGTTGAAGGACATTTCTTCATTTGCTCCTTCCTGTTCAAGAGGAGACCGTACGCGGTTCTTCTTGAAAGTGCAGGATGGTTGTGACTATTATTGTACCTATTGTACGATTCCTCTCGCTCGTGGGCGAAGTCGTAACGGCACGATCTCATCTATGGTAGAGCAGGCTAAAAAGGCTGCTTTAGAAGGAGGAAAGGAGATTGTGCTGACTGGGGTGAATATTGGAGATTTTGGCAAAAGTACGGGAGAAACGTTTTTTGATTTGATAAAAGCACTTGATGAAGTAGAAGGTATTGAACGATATCGCATCTCTTCTATAGAGCCTAACTTGCTGACGGACGAGATTATAGAATACGTTTCGCATTCACGTCGCTTTGCACCCCATTTTCATATACCGTTGCAATCGGGTAGCGATGAGGTTTTGAAGCTGATGCATCGGAAATATGATACGGCGCTTTTTGCCGCTAAAGTAAAGAAGATAAAAGAAGTGATGCCAGATGCCTTTATTGGGGTAGATGTAATTGTTGGCACGCGTGGTGAAACAGATGAGTATTTTGAAGCTGCTTATGAGTTTATTAAGGGTCAGGATGTGGCACAGCTACATGTTTTTAGCTATTCAGAACGTCCAGGCACTCAGGCATTGAAAATAGATCATGTTGTAACTGCGGCCGAAAAACATCAGCGCAGTCAGCGCTTGCTGGAACTTTCAGAAGAGAAGACGAAGGCTTTTTATTCTCGTTTTATCGGGCACTCGATGTACGTGTTGTTGGAGAAAGCTAAGTCGGGTGCGCCTATGCATGGTTTTACCCAAAACTACATTCGTGTGGAACTGGAAAGTCTTAATCAATTGGATAATCAAGTGGTACTACTTCGGTTAGGCGAATTTAATGAAGAAGGCACGGCTCTTTTGGGCACTATTATAAATGATTAAAGAATAAGGATGTCTAGATTTGTTTATATCTTTGTTTATCTGGGAATGTGGTTATTAGCCATACAGCCTTTCTCAATGCTGTATGTGTTATCTGACGTGATGTATTTCTTCATGTATAAAGTGATAGGATATAGAAAGAAGGTTGTTCGACGGAATTTGAAAAACTCTTTTCCCGAAAAGTCGATAGCAGAACTACGCATCATTGAACGAAAGTTTTATCACTATATCTGCGACTACATGCTGGAGAGCTTAAAGATGCTAAAGATGCCTGTAGCCCAACTGCATAGGCGTATGCACTTTGAAAACACAGAACAATATCTGGAAATGATAGAGAAGTATGGTGGCATTGTAGTGATGATGCCACACTATGCCAATTTTGAATGGACCATTGGTATGGGCATGTTCATGAGGCCCGGTGACATCCCGATGCAGGTATATAAAACAATTCGCAATCCATTTGTTGATCGCTTGTTTCGCAACATTCGTTCTCGATTTGGTGGCTATAACGTGCAAAAATCAGATACGGCTCGTGAAGTGATTCGTGCTAAACATGCCGGAAAAAAGCTTGCGCTTGGCCTTGTTGCCGACCAATCTCCAAATGCACACAGCCTCCATTACTGGACGAAATTTCTGAATCAAGATACAGCTTTCATGGATGGGGGAGAACGTATTGCCCGGATGATGAACTATCCGGTGTTTTATTGTGAATTAAAAAAAGAAAGACGAGGATATTGCGAAGCTACCTTTGTATTGATGTCCGAACATCCAAAAAACACGGTCGATGGCGAGATCACAGAAATGTATGCTCGCCATGTAGAGCAGACTATATTGCGTGAACCCGCCTACTGGTTTTGGTCGCACAAACGCTGGAAACATGAACACCTTGCAGAACAGAAAAATGAATAAAACCGCTGTTGTTATATTAAATTGGAACGGATGCGAGATGCTTCGCTCTTTTTTGCCATCTGTTGTCGCACACTCCGAGGCAATGGGTGGAGTTGAAATTTGTGTGGCCGATAATGGTTCCACAGATGAATCCGTTTCCATGCTTCACCGGGAATTTCCTACTGTACGCTTAATCATTCTTGCTGATAATAATGGTTTTGCCGATGGGTATAACTTGGCTTTGAAAGAAATAGAGGCTGAGTACGTTGTGTTGCTCAATTCCGATGTGGAGGTGACTCCCCAATGGCTTTCTCCCTTGGTAGAGTACATGGATGCTCATCCTGAGGTGGCCGCATGCCAACCTAAAATACGCAGTTGGCGGCAGAAGGAGCAATTTGAATATGCCGGAGCAGCGGGCGGCTTCATTGATCGTTATGGTTATCCTTTTTGTAGGGGTAGAATTTTGTCGGTTGTAGAAGAAGACTATGGTCAGTATGATACTGTGGTTCCTGTGTTTTGGGCTACCGGTGCTGCATTGTTTATTCGGTTGAAAGACTATCGTGATGCCGGAGGTTTAGACGGTCGTTTCTTTGCTCACATGGAAGAAATTGATCTTTGCTGGCGGTTGCGTGCCAGAGGGCGACAAATCGTTTGTATCCCTCAAAGTGTGGTTTATCATGTGGGTGGAGCTACTCTTAAAAAAGAAAATCCTCGTAAAACATTTCTTAATTTTCGCAATAATCTTGTCATGCTTTACAAGAATCTGCCACAAGATGAATTAAACCGTGTGATGTGCGTGCGTGCATGGCTCGATCATGTTGCTGCCCTTTCCTTTTTGCTTAAGGGGCAGCTGCCTAATGCTAGGGCAGTGGTTCAGGCACGTCGGGAGTTTAAAAAGATGCAATCTCTGTTTCTTGCAGAGAGGGAGAGAAATCTAAAAAAAACGATACTAAATCCTATTCCTGAACGGATAAATAGTAGTATCTTAGCACTGTTCTATTTGAAAGGGAAGAAATTCTTTTCTAATATTATATAATGTGGGAAGTATAAATTCTTTTGATTGATATTGAATTATTATGGAAAAACTAATTAGAAAAATCGGTTTAGTAGCACATGATGCTATGAAGAAAGACCTGATTGAATGGGTGGTTTGGAACTCTGAGTTGTTGGTGGGACACAAGTTTTATTGCACTGGCACTACCGGTACGCTAATTCTTGCCGCCTTAAAAGAGAAACATCCCGAGATAGAGTGGGATTTTACAATCCTAAAATCTGGCCCGTTGGGAGGTGATCAGCAGATGGGATCACGTGTTGTAGATGGAGAAATTGATTACCTCTTCTTTTTTACTGATCCGATGACATTGCAACCACATGATACAGATGTGAAGGCACTTACTCGTCTTGCCGGTGTGGAGAATATCGTCTTTTGTTGTAATCGTTCTACTGCGGACCATATTATTTCCAGCCCTCTATTTGTTGATCCCGATTACGAAAGAACACATCCTGATTATTCCGGATATACTAAACGCTTTGAAAATCAATCTGTTGTGATGGAAGCTGTAGAATCAGTGAATAAGAGGAAGCAAGCAAAAAAATGAGTTTTCTTTCTACTATTTATAACGACTAATTGAAATGGAGGTTTGCTTTGGTAGGCTTCCATTTTCTTTGTGCGGCTACATTTACCTCCCATGAAAAAACACGTTTTACTATCACATCTATCACACAATCTTCTGAAAGCACTTATGACAGGCTTTTCTAGCGGGTGATAGTAAAATATGTCTACCACGTTTTCAGGTGTTTTACTCTCACTTTTCTGGGTTTACTATCACACTTTTGGTTCAACCTTCTTTAATTTGCCTCTTTTCGAGTTTGTTGTCTCTTGTGTTCAGCATGAAAGCTGCCTCCATTCTCACTTCACTCAAGTAAAATGCGGTCTACCTTAGTGTTCTTTCTATTCACCATCACTAGCACTAAATAAGATTAAGGCTAAATCAATCTCAAAGTATGGTAGCTTTATGGATGAAAAGAGCGTGACACTCTTCGCTTCACACGTGTGGAGTGTACGGACTGCATGCGTGATCTGTACACTCCACACGTGTAGTCTCTACGGTTCACGCCCGTGAAGTCTAGACTTACAAGTAGCATTTATCGTTAATGCCTTTTCTATAAGCCTTTAGAGCTTATGTGTGTGTAATTAGCTGAATGTGATTAATATCGTTTCAAGTACCCTGATAAAACCAAAAAAAGATAGAAATAGTTTGCCAATTCAAAGAAAAGCCGTAATTTTGCAAGCCGATTATTATCACAAAAGGATAAGAGATTCATTCATAGCGAGTTAGCTCTCCTTTGTCCGGGGAAAGTTAATACGTGGTGAAGACTTTTTTTAGTAGTAACATTTAAAAAACAAATTAAGAGTGGATACTTTAAGTTACAAGACCATTTCTGCAAATAAAGCGACAGTGACCAAAGAATGGGTTGTTGTTGATGCCACAGATCAGTCTTTGGGACGTCTGGGAGCAAAAGTTGCGAAACTGTTGAGAGGTAAGTATAAACCAAACTTTACCCCTCACGTGGACTGCGGTGATAACGTAATTATCATTAACGCAGACAAAGTAAAATTAACAGGGAATAAATGGAATGATAGAATCTATCTGTCATATACAGGATACCCCGGTGGTCAGAGAGAAATAACTCCTGCCCGTATGCAAGCAAAGCCTAATGGTGACGACAAATTGATGAGAAAAGTTGTTAAGGGTATGCTTCCTAAAAATAAGCTGGGTGATAAACTACTGGGTAACATGTATGTTTACGCAGGTGGTGAGCACAAACATGAAGCTCAATGCCCAAAAACAATTGATATAAACCTACTTAAATAAAAATAATGGAAGTAATAAATGCATTAGGCAGACGTAAACGCGCAATCGCTCGCGTATTCGTTAGCGAAGGTACAGGAAAGATTACTATCAACAAGAGAGACCTTGCACAGTACTTTCCATCAACTATTCTTCAGTATGTAGTGAAACAACCATTGAACAAGCTTGATGCTGCTGAAAAGTATGACATCAAAGTAAACTTGTCGGGTGGTGGCTTTACTGGTCAGTCTCAGGCTTTGCGTTTAGCAATTTCTCGTGCACTGGTTAAAATCAACGCTGAAGATAAATCTGCTCTCCGTTCTGAAGGCTTTATGACACGTGATCCTCGTTCTGTAGAACGTAAGAAACCAGGTCGTCCAAAAGCTCGTAAGAGATTCCAGTTCAGTAAACGTTAATGTTGTCTGGGCTGTTAGAGCAGGAGAACGTTTAGCATCTAAACTATCGGGACTCTTCTTTCAGGCTACCCGGCAGTTGGTTTAGAAAACAAAAAAGAAAGTAAACGATTTAAAGAATAAAAAAATGTCAAGAACAAATTTCGATATATTATTGGAAGCCGGTTGCCACTTCGGACACCTTAAGAGAAAGTGGAATCCATCTATGGCTCCTTATATTTTTATGGAACGCAATGGTATTCATATCATTGACCTCCACAAGACTGTTGCAAAAGTGGACGAAGCTGCTGAAGCTCTGAAACAAATTGCAAAATCAGGCAAGAAAGTCCTTTTTGTTGCTACTAAAAAACAAGCGAAACAGATTGTTGCTGATAGAGCTGCATCTGTGAATATGCCTTATGTTATTGAACGCTGGCCGGGTGGTATGTTGACTAACTTCCCAACAATCCGTAAAGCCGTTAAGAAAATGACTACTATCGACAAGTTAACTAGCGATGGTACTTATTCTAATCTTTCTAAAAGAGAAGTTCTTCAGATTTCACGTCAACGTGCAAAGCTAGATAAGACTTTAGGTTCTATTGCAGACCTTACTCGTCTTCCGTCTGCTCTTTTCATCGTAGATGTTATGAAAGAAAATATAGCTGTTCGTGAAGCTAATCGTTTAGGAATACCTGTATTTGCAATTGTTGATACTAATTCAGATCCTTCAAATATTGATTTTGTGATCCCTGCAAATGACGATGCTACAAAATCTATTGAAGTTATTCTTGAAGCTTGCTGCATGGCTATGCAAGAAGGTCTTGAAGAAAGAAAAGCTGAAAAGGTTGACTTGGAAGCTGCAGGTGAAGCTTCTGTCTCAAAAGGTAAGAAGAGACCGGCAAAAGCAAGACTTGATAAATCGGATGAGGAAGCAATCAATGCAGCTAAGGCTGCTGCTTTCTTGAAAGAAGACGAAGAAGCTTAAAATCAAACAACTAACTACCAAATTTTAATAATATGGCTGTAACAATGGCAGATATAACCCACCTGCGCAAAATGACAGGTGCCGGTATGATGGATTGCAAGAATGCTTTGACAGAAGCTGACAGCGATTTTGAAAAAGCAGTGGAAATTATTCGTAAAAAAGGTCAGGCTGTCGCTGCAAAGCGTTCTGATCGTGATGCGTCTGAAGGATGTGTATTAGCCAAGACAACCGGTGATTACGCAGCGATGATTGCGCTGAAATGCGAAACTGATTTCGTTGCAAAGAATGCTGATTTCGTTGCTCTTACTAACGAAATTCTTGATTTGGCTATTGCTAATAAGTGCACAGACATTGAGGCTGTAAAGGCTCTTCCAATGGGAAAAAGCACTGTAGGTGATGCTATTATTGACCGTATTGGTATTACCGGTGAAAAAATGGAACTGGATGGATATGGCTTTGTTGAAGGCCCTACAACTTCTATCTATATTCACCCGGGAAATAAACTTGCTACGATTGCATCTTTCAATCAACCTAACGTTGAGGCACAAGTTGCTCACGAGATTGCGATGCAAATAGCTGCAATGAACCCAATTTCATTGGATCCTGAAAGTGTTCCTGCTGAAGTACTTGCCAGTGAGAAAGAAATTGCGGCTGACAAAGCACGTCAAGAAGGCAAACCTGACAATATGATTGAGAAAATAGCAATGGGTCGCATCAATAAATTCTATAAGGAAGTTTGTTTGCTTCAACAAGAATATGTGAAGGACAGTAAGTTAACTGTTGCTCAATTCTTGGATAGCTCAAGCAAAGGTCTTACTGTTACTGCTTTCAAGCGCTTTACGCTTAACGTAGATTAATAGAATCTAGATAGTTTACATAAAAATGGCCATCCGGAGATATTCGGCATGGCCATTTTTATTTCTAAGAGAAAAAGTAAATACGTTATTAGCCTATAGGCTTTGTCTTTACATATCCTTCTTTCTTTAACAAATCTATTATTTTTAGCTTGAAGTCGCCTTGTATAATGATTTCATGGTCTTTAGCAGAGCCGCCCACGCCACATTTACTTTTAAGCAATTTGCCTAATTCCTTAAGCTCATTTTCCGTACCAACAAATCCGGTAATGAGCGTAACAACTTTTCCTCCCCTGTTTTTCTTATCAAGCTGCACGCGCAGGTTTTGCTTATTAGGCTCCACTGTTGCCTGTTCTTCATTATTCTCGCTCTCGTAGTTGTAGTCTGGATTGGTAGAGTAAACTACATTCAATCGTTCTTTCCAATCATTATTTTTCATAACCAACCATTCTATAATTATTCCTCAAAAATAATATTTAGTTCTGGGCTTTGCAATTTTTTCAATGATTTATCGTCTAATGAATGTGATCCATTCACATGGATGCTTTTAGAATTAAAAATTAATAGCTAACAGATAAATGAAACGACGACTCATTTCTATTGTTATTTGCATTCTTTCTCTGCCCGTATTGAGCCAAACGTTTAAGGGAAGGGTGACGGATGAAAAAGGAAATCCTATTCCTTATGCATCTCTCTATTTGCGTGAACTACATTCCGGATCTACTACAGATGACAATGGCTTTTTTCAGACGACTTTAAAATCAGGGCGTTATACATGTGAGGTTTCATCCATCGGATTTACTCAGAAAGTATTGACGATACAGGTGCCGACAGAGGGCTTGGAACAAAATATTGTTCTCTCGGAACGAATATATCAGTTGAATGAGGTAAGCATACGTCGCAATGCCGAAGATCCTGCATATACTGTCATCCGGCATGCAATCGCTCGTGCTCCTTATTATAGAACTCAATTGAAAAGCTTTACTGCAGGAACCTATCTCAAAGGTACAGGTAAAGTGAAAGAAATTCCTCTCATCTTCAAATTGTCTAAAGAAGTAAGGAAGACATCAAAGAAATTGGAAGGCAAATTGTTTGTGCTCGAAGAACAACGTGAAGTCTCTTTTGCGGCACCCAATAAATGGGAAAATCAAATAAAAGCGTATTCCAACTCTTTTCCTGATGAAGTTAAGATTAATCTGGGTTTAACTACTATTAACATGTATGCTCCGGAATTGTTTGGAAAGGTTTCTCCTTTGAGCCCCGGGGCATTTTCTTATTACCGCTTCAAAATTGAAGGTTGTTATGCTGAGGGAGAACACTTGGTGAACAAGATTCGGGTGATTCCGAAAAAGAATAGTCCCAAGTTGCTTTCGGGTTATCTGTATATTATAGAAGATCTTTGGTGCATCTCTGCTGCCGAATTATCATTAGACGGAGGTGGATTAAAGGCGACTATAAAGGTGACTTGTAAGGAAGTGAAGCCTACGGTGTTCCTTGCTACTTCTACCAGCATGAATTGCGCTATTGACGTTGTGGGTATTAAAGCGGAAGCTTCTTATCTTGCAGCAGTGCATTATCGAAAGGTTGAGACAAATAAGGAACCGCTTACTGCCCAACAGTTAACCTCCGCAGCCAATGCAAATGCTACTGCTGCACGTCTTATGACCAAGAAGCAACGGAAGGTGCTTGAGCAAATAGAACAGATCACTTCGAAAGAAGAACTCTCTACTGCTGACGCTTACAAGCTATCGAAATTGATGACAAAATCCATTGAACTCTCTGATACTCTTCGCTCTAAGAATAAATATGAACGAAGGTTAAGGGTAAACGAAACCAACACGAAGACGGATTCTCTGGCAGGGCAAAAAGATTCGTTGTACTGGGCTACTGTGAGGAGTGTGCCTCTGCGACCTGAAGAAATGGAAAGCTATGTACGCAAAGAGAAGCTGACAGTCGTGAAAGATTCTCTCACGAAGAAGGGGAATGGTTCTTCTAGTGTTGCTGTTGGCTCATCAGATGGAATTTTAAATACACTAGTCTCTGGCAATACATTCCGAACAAAAGACAAGAATGCTTGGTTGCGCCTTTACAGTCTTGCTTCTTATGTGCCTGAATATAACTTTGTTGATGGGCTTTGGGTGGGAGCGAAGCTGACAGCAGGAATAAATCTATCAAAGAAATCGGCTCTAAGTTTTACACCTAAGCTTTATTATACCACCTCTCGCAAAAAACTTTTGGGTAGTGGCTCCCTTTCTCTGGAGTATGCGCCTCGCGGAGGAGGAAACTTAACAATAAGTGGAGGAGTGCTTTCTGCTGATTATAACGAAGAGAATGGAGAATCACGCTTATTCAATGGTATATCCTCTCTACTTTTTGCCCGTAATGAAGTGAAGTTATACGAAAAGCATTTTCTCTCTTTGAATAATAACATTGAATTGACCAATGGATTACAATTTTCGACTTCGCTTCAATGGCAGCGCAGACGAACATTGACCAATACCATTTCCGGTAGTTTGTTTAATGAATCTGCAAAGTCTAATATTCCGGGAAACGGCAAGTTTGTGGTAATGCCGGAAAATGATCTTTTAAAATCTTCTTTTATTTTAGCTTACACTCCTGCGCATTATTACCACATGGTGGAAGGGAAGAAGAATTATGAAGATTCTGCTTTTCCTACTTTTACATTGGTTTATGAGCGTGCCTTTCCGATGAATGGAAGTAGATATATTTCCTCTTATCACCGTGTTGAATTTTCTGCGAAACATACGGTGGAGTTTGGGATGTTCAATCGTCTGAGTTGGTATGCCAATGCTGGAAGTTTCTTTCATGCTAAAG
The DNA here is from genome assembly GCF_963666545.1 of uncultured Bacteroides sp. Lineage (NCBI taxonomy): Bacteria > Pseudomonadati > Bacteroidota > Bacteroidia > Bacteroidales > Bacteroidaceae > Bacteroides > uncultured Bacteroides sp. The sequence goes on from NZ_OY762899.1 coordinate 3,110,697, forward strand.
GATTGCAATTCCCTGATTATAAGCATTTTGCGACAACCAATCTTCCGTTTACCGAACGAGGCTTTAGTGAAGGATTTTCACTGCCGGGGAATTACAGTTACTCCACCGCCACTCGTTGGGCACAAACCAATTTGATGTGGAGCACTCCCTATTTGCTACTTAAGCATCTGCCTTTTCTCCAAAAAAAAGGTTTTGACGAGGCATTGCATTTGCGCTCGCTTATAGCTTATGATCGTAAACCTTATTTTGAAATTGGATATTCTGTTGGATTTCTTGACTTTGCCCGCATAGGTGTTTTTGGCGGGTTTGATAATTTGAAACATCATTCCACTGGAGTTTCTGCCAGTATATCCCTGCCAAAGTAAACTTTTAGGGGCTTAACTTATTTACTTTTATATAGAAATTATGTTAAGCTTTTGCTCGATAAAATTTGCAATCCCGAAAAAAGATGTAATTTTGTCTTTCACTAACGTTAAAGCAATAAGTTTCTATGAGCAATCAAATACATCACAAAGATATCGCAAAAGTGCCGGAACCTACATTACGCAGGCTTCCGTGGTATCTTTCTAATGTCAAATTGCTAAAGCAGAAGGGTGAACAATATGTCTCCTCCACTCAAATTTCGAAGGAGATCAATATTGATGCGTCTCAGATAGCTAAAGATCTTTCTTATGTTAATATTACAGGTCGCACGCGTGTGGGCTATGAGGTAGATGTTCTGATAGAGGTTCTCGAAGATTTTCTGGGCTTTACCAATATGCATAAAGCCTTTCTTTTTGGCGTTGGTAGCCTAGGTGGTGCTTTGTTGCGCGACTCGGGTTTGACTCATTTTGGGCTGAAGATCGTTGCAGCATTCGATGTCAATCCGGATATTGTAGGAACGAGTATTAATGGAATTCCTATTTTTCATTCGAATGATTTTGCGAAAAAAATGAGAGAGTACGAAGTCAATATTGGTGTTCTTACCGTACCTATTGAGATTGCTCAGCAAATAACCGATACGATGGTGGGCGGAGGTGTTAAAGCTGTATGGAATTTCACCCCTTTTCGTATACGTGTACCGGAAGATATTGTCGTGCAAAACACTTCTCTATATGCCCATTTGGCAGTTATGTTCAATCGTTTAAATTTTAATGAGCGCTAATGAAGATTATAGCTATAGGGATGAATTACGCTCAGCATAATAAAGAGCTGGGACACACATCTGTCAACGAAGAGCCGGTTATCTTTATGAAGCCTGATTCAGCCATACTTAAAGACAGTAAACCATTTTTTATACCAGACTTTTCTGAAGAGATACATTACGAGACCGAAATAGTGGTTCGTATCAATCGTTTGGGCAAGAATATTGCCCCTCGCTTTGCTAAGCGTTATTATGATGCCGTTACAGTAGGTATTGATTTTACTGCCCGTGATTTGCAGCGTAAGTTTCGTGAGGCAGGACATCCTTGGGAACTCTGCAAGGGATTTGATGATTCTGCTGCTATTGGGAAATTTGTGCCTGTTGACCGGTTTGCTGATGTGCAGCAACTACATTTTCATCTGAATATTGATGATAAAACTGTTCAGCAAGGTTTTACTGCGGATATGCTTTTTCGGATAGATGATATTATCGCTTATGTCAGTCGTTTTGTTACACTGAAGATAGGTGATTTATTATTCACAGGTACACCCGCCGGAGTAGGTCCGGTTCGTGTTGGCCAACATTTGCAAGGTTATCTGGAAGAGGAGAAACTGCTTGATTTTTATATTCGCTGAAGTCCTTTTTGGGCTATACTCCTTGCCGAGTTAGTTTAGGTAATATGTTAAAGGAAAAACTAAATCAATGAAAATAAGAGTAGGATTTGGATTCGATGTTCATCAATTGGTCGAAAATCGCGAATTATGGATAGGGGGTATCCGTCTTGAACACGAGAAAGGCTTACTTGGTCATTCTGATGCTGATGTGTTGGTACATGCCATTTGTGATGCTTTGTTAGGAGCAGCCAATATGCGCGACATTGGCTATCATTTTCCAGATACTGCCGGTGAGTTTAAGAATATAGACAGTAAAATACTTCTGAGTAAAACAGTAGAACTTCTTCGTAGTAAGGGATATCAGATCGGCAATATTGATGCAACCGTTTGTGCTGAACGTCCTAAGCTGAAAGCGCACATCCCTGCCATGCAAGAGACTCTTGCCGACGTAATGGGCATTGACGTTGATGATATTTCTATCAAAGCCACTACCACAGAGAAGCTCGGATTTACGGGGCGTGAAGAAGGAATTTCCGCTTATGCTACGGTGTTGATCACAAAATAGACCACCCAACAGATTCCTATATGTTTGTGCGATATTTTCACTATACTAGGACATAACAGACAACTAGAAAAACAAAATTATGAACAACTTTTTTAGACTTACTATCATTACTATGACTGCTCTTCTTTATGCAGGGGTAGTCTTTTCCCAAGACAAAATCTATCGTAAAAATCCTACAGATACTATTTCATGCAAAATAGTTGAAATAGGGGAGGAGTTAATCAAGTACTCTACTGACACTTATGCGCAGAACTTGACGTTTACGCTGGATAAGAATAACGTAACCAAGATTGTTTTCGAGAGTGGTAAAGAACTAACCTTTTCCGATTCAATGTTTGGGGCGGAACATTATCAGTCGCAGCGAAAAGATGCCCTAAAATTAAGTTTTCTTTCTCCATTGATGGGATCCAGTATTTTTTCCTATGAGCATAGTCTGAAGCCCGGACAGTCTATGGAATTCGGCTTTGGTATTATTGGTGCTGGAGTAGATCCTGATGATGATAATCCATCTGGTTTTATAGCTAAGTTTGGTTATAAATTTCTGACCTCACCCAATTGGTATGATCGTCGCCATCGATATGCTCATGTGCTTAAAGGTTTTTATGTTAAGCCCGAAGCTACCTTTTTGCATTATGCAGTAGATGAGGATAATTATTATTATGGTGATGATGTTTATTCTTCGAAGAAACGTCGTTCTAGCACTATGTTCTCATTAATGATTGTTGGTGGTAAACAGTGGGTTTTTGCAGATGTCTTTCTTTTGGATCTTTTTGCCGGAATAGGTTATGGCTTTGGTCATAATCCGGATGATAGGTCTTGGCATTATGGTTTTTTAGGCGCTACCGATGATACTCCATTGGCACTCACTGCTGGATTGAAAGTCGGTTTCCTTATTGGTGGAGGGAAGAAGAAATAATCAGGCTTTTGATAGAATTACGTATGTGATGTACTTACATCAAGTGCACCACATACGCTGTCCTTTATTTAATACCAATAAAGTCTACGATCAAATAGATGATGCTGGCAAGCAACGCACTGACAGGGATTGTAAGTACCCATGCCCACATTAAGTTTATAGTAACCCCCCAACGAACGGCTGACAGTCTTTTGACTGCTCCTACTCCCATGATAGAGCCTGTGATGGTGTGTGTAGTACTTACAGGAATCTTAAGAATCTCAGTGATGAAAAGGGTAAGGGCACCTGCTGTTTCAGCACATACGCCCTCCAAGGCGGTAACCTTTGTTATTTTACTTCCCATCGTTTTAACAATGCGCCATCCACCACTCATAGTGCCTAAGCCTATAGCTGCAAAACAAGATAGAGGAACCCAATCGGGCATTGATTCAACAGAGTCAATAGCACCGTAGGAAATCATCGCTGTGGCAATAATACCCATTACTTTTTGAGAATCATTTAACCCATGTCCCAAACTAAATAATCCGGAAGATATCAGCTGAAGCTTTCTAAATGAATTCTCCGCAGTTCGGGCATTCACTCCCTTGAATATCCACAATACTCCAATTGTGATTATTGCCGAGATGATCATGCCAATGAGTGGAGCCAGGATGATAAACAGGGCAATTTTTATAATCACAGCAGTGTGGATTGCTTGGAAACCTGAGGCGCAAATTGCTGCTCCTGCAAATCCACCAATCAAAGTATGTGAGGACGAAGAAGGAATTCCCGACCACCATGTTGCAAGGTTCCAGCTAATAGCGGCTATCAGGCCCGAGAGAATAATAGGAAGTGTAATGTATTCCTTCAAAACTGTTTTAGACACAGTGTCGGCAATGCCAAACTCACCAAAAATATATTTGGCAACGAAGAATGCGATGAAATTAAAGGCGGCAGCCCACAGAACGGCTTGAAAAGGAGTTAGAACACGGGTTGTTACGACCGTTGCAATAGAATTGGCTGCATCATGAAAACCGTTGATAAAGTCGAAGATGAGTCCTAATGCAATAACAATAATCAATAATATCATATAACTCTATTTACTAAGCGTATTTTACGAGGATAGTAGTGATCACTTTTCCCGTGCTATTAATCTTATTTACTGCTTTCTCAAGCTCCTGAATAATTTCTTTGAGTTTGATCAGTTCAACAGAGCTTTTCTCTTCTTTAAAAAGAGACATAATAGCTTCTTCGTAAACAGCATCAGCTTCTTCTTCCAACCTTTTTATTTCTTTGCAATGAGCACGAAGACGAAGGTCGGTTTTCTTCATATTAGATAACTCGTTTGCTGCACTTAGAATTTCATCGCTGCCTTTCTTGATGATTTCAACCAGCGAAGCAGCGTGTTTGGGGAAATAGTGGGGTTGGTAGAGAAGCACTTTTTGTGCAGAACGGTTGATCACATCAATAACATCATCCATAACATCTGCAAGAGCATGGACGTCTTCTCTGTCAAAAGGAGTAATGAAGGTGTTGTTCAATTCATGGATGATACTTCCGGTAACGATATCGCCTTTCACCTCTTCAGCTTTAATCAACCTGCATAATTCATCTCTGTGTTCTTTATCTTCGCAAGAGAAAAGCTCTTGAAGATAGATAGATGACTGAGCCAGAATGGAAGCCGTTTCTGCCAGCATTGGGAGAAACTTAACATCTTTTGGAGCAAATATGCTCAATAAAGTATTGATTTTCATCAGTTCTATTGTTGTTTTGGGTGCAAAGATATTGTTTTTCGATTTATTAATGTGTAAGATTTCCTAGATTGTTGTCCAATAATTTATTTAGGTTGACGGTTTGTGCTTCTTTAGGAACGTTCTTTGTGAAATTAAGAAATAAAATAGCCCCTTAAATAATTAATTTAAGGGGCTACAAATGGTGAACTTTCGTTCTTCTTTAGTGATCCGCCTGGGGCTCGAACCCAGGACCCCAACATTAAAAGTGTTGTGCTCTACCTGCTGAGCTAGCGAATCAATCCTTTATTGCTGTTAAGCGGGTGCAAAGATATAGGTATTTCTTTAAAATGCAAGAGACTTGAACGAAAAACTTTCATTTATTTTTCTTCATAGCTCTTTGTTGACTGATTATCAGATGATTCTTTTACTTTTTGATTAATTCTCTCGTGGCCAACAATGAAGCGTTGATAATATGAAAGTAGAAGAGTTGTTATAGGTAGGGCTATGATCATGCCTAATATTCCCATTAAACTCCCCCAAATTGAAAGAGACAGCAGGATGATTGCAGGGTTTAATCCTGTTATCTTACCCATAACTTTGGGTACGATTATTACATCTTCTATCGTTTGTATTATTGCAAAAACGGCAAATGCAGATGCAAGTATAATCCAGAAATTACCTCCTGTATCGGCTGCTTTTAATATTGCTAGGGCAATAGTGGGTATAAAACCAATAATTTTTAGATAGGGAACTAAGTTTAATACACCAATAAAAACTCCTAGTCCTATTGCCAGTGGAAAATCGATGATTAAGAAACCGATGCAGAACAGGATGCCTACACAGAGTGCTACCAGTGCTTGTCCTCTAAAGTAGTTATTCATCCCTTTTTGGACATCTTGTACTAATGCTGTAGCAAAATAACGATACTTTTCAGGCAATAAACGAATCCATCCTTCAGCAATCGATTCATAGTCCAATAAAATGAAAACTACATAAAGTAATATGATAAGAGAGGCCAATATACTAAATAAGAAGTCGATGGAGTCAGATAACAATGTCCACAATCTAGGTAGAATGTTTTTGGTTGCTTCGGCTATATTTTCCTGACTAAGCATTTTATTAATTGCTTCCATATCTACGTTCTGGTGTATGAACTTTGATAAAACCTTAGGTATGTTAGTACTATCTATTCCATCTGCAAAGTAAATAGTCAGTAAATCTTGTACTCTACCAAACTCTTCAATGGCAGGGGGTATTAGTAAGTAGGAAGCTCCTCCGGCTACTAGAACTAAGGTTAGCAATGCGCAGATAATTGCTATGGCTCTGTTACGCAATCGTAGTTTATATTGGAAGAACTTAACTAACGGATAAAGAAGATAAGCAATGAGCCATGCAATGAAAAATGGCAATAATACACCGCTCAATCGTTCGATGAGCATCAAGACACCTACAATAATGCCCATCCCCAATACCATGCGGATAAAACTATCAAATGTTATTTTCTTGTCTAACATAATTGCAATATTATTTTAAGTATTGTCTTTGTCTCCTTGTCTGGCGCGCACATAGCATTCACGGCATAAGGGTTCGTACTCTTCTGTCTCTCCTAATAATACTTGTTTTTCGCTTTTTACTGTGCGGTGCGAGAAAGAGGCTAGTTGGCCGCATTTCACACAGATAGCGTGTACTTTAGAAACTTCATCCGCAATAGCGCAAAGTCCGGGTATGGGTCCAAATGGAAGACCTTTAAAATCCATATCCAGTCCGGCAATAATCACCCGAATGCCATTGTTGGCCAACTGGTTACACACTTCTATCAAGCCACTATCGAAAAATTGAGCTTCATCAATACCTACTACATCTATTTCGGACGTAAACAACAATATACTTGCTGAAGAATCAATAGGAGTGGAGGAGATTGAATTGCTATCGTGAGATACGACCTCCTCCTCTGAATAACGAGTGTCAATAGCAGGCTTGAATATTTCTACGCGTTGGCGTGCAAATTTAGCCCGTTTCAACCGACGAATCAATTCTTCTGTTTTTCCCGAAAACATTGATCCGCAAATAACCTCAATTCTTCCTCTCATTTTTGTTTCTTGTATCTGATCCTCCGAAAATAGTACCATTATAAAGTGTGTTATATTTAATTGCAAAAGTAGCACTTTTGTTTGCTTATCGGCTTTTTTTCATTATTTATTTCTACATTTGCGATATCATTCAGAGATGAAAATCGTATGCAAACATTATTAACCGACATAGAATTAGATGTTCAGGAGTTGAAATACCTGATAGATGTTATTTCGCATGAACCCAATTCACCTTTAAAGGAGGTGGCTAAGCGTACTGTCTTGCAGATGCGCTCACGCTTAGATGTTTTATTGCAACAACTAAAAGAAAAAGATTATTTGATTAAAAATGTAGACATAAGTTCTCCGTCTATTATTCATGCAGATACAACGATTGTACCCGAAGAAATTATTTCAGAGAGTGCGATAGACTCGATTCCGCAGGTAGTAGCTCCTATAGCAACAATCATTTTGGCAGAACAAATAAAACCGGCAGGAGGATTACGACAAGCAATGAGTCTGAATGACTCTTTTCGTTTTGCTCGTGAATTGTTTCATGGTGATGCTGATCGGATGAATGCCGTGTTGCAACAGTTGAGCAGTAAAGAGACTCTTGCTGACGCTTTGGTTTATCTCTCTTCCGAGTTAGGTGCTGACGCAGAGGAAGAGGCTGTGATTGATTTTACTGAACTTTTAAAGAAATATTTCAATTAGCGCAGAAATGGGAAAATTATATGTAATTCCTACTCCGGTAGGTAATCTTGAAGACATGACATTTCGGGCTATTCGAATGCTAAAGGAAGCAGACCTGATTTTAGCAGAAGATACTCGCACTTCGGGAATTCTTCTAAAGCATTTTGAAATAAAAAACACAATGCAGTCTCATCATAAGTTTAATGAACATAAAACGGTGGAGAATGTTGTTAATAGGATGAAGGCCGGAGAGACGGTTGCACTCATTTCAGATGCAGGTACACCGGGAATCTCCGATCCGGGCTTTCTTGTGGTGCGTGAGTGTGTTCGCAATGGCATTGAAGTGCAGTGCTTGCCCGGGGCAACAGCTTTTGTCCCCGCACTTGTGGCATCAGGTTTGCCTAATGAACGATTTTGCTTCGAAGGTTTTCTACCCCAAAAGAAAGGACGGATGACCAAGCTGAAATCTTTAATGGAAGAAAAACGTACGATGGTCTTTTATGAATCGCCCCATCGCCTTTTGAAGACATTAACCCAGTTTGTAGAATACTTCGGCCCCGACAGGCAGGCTTCAGTTTCAAGAGAAATCTCTAAACTTTACGAAGAAACTGTGCGTGGCAGTTTAGCCGAATTGGTGGAACACTTCACCAAAACCGATCCCAGAGGTGAGATTGTGATAGTAATAGGAGGAATAGACGATTAGAAATAACTTCATTAAGAAACGTAAAACAGAAACGTATGAAAAAGTTAGCAATTTTATTTGTATGCGTGGCCTTTTTGGCTTCGTGCGATAACAAAGGTGGTAATAAAGACCAGCTTAAAGCGGAAAATGATTCGCTCTTGACGGAATTGACTCAACGCAATTCAGAGTTGGATGAGATGATGGGTACTTTCAATGAAATTCAAGAAGGCTTCCGTCAGATCAATACTGCTGAAAGTCGTGTTGACTTGCAACGTGGTACCATCACCGAGAATGCTGCTTCAGCTAAGCAACAGATCGCTTCGGATATTGAGTTCATTAGCAAAACAATGGAAGCGAACAAAGCTCAGATAGCAAAATTGCAGTCTATGCTTAAGAATAGTAAAAACAATTCTGCCCAATTGAAGAAAGCAGTCGAAGCTTTGACAGCTGAATTGGCGGCGAAGACACTACGCATCGAAGAGCTACAAACGGAGTTAGCTTCTAAAAACATCCGCATTCAAGAATTGGACGCTGCGGTAACCGGTTTGTCAGCCGACAAAGAATCGCTTACTGCTGAAAATGAAGCTAAAGCACAAACAGTTTCAGAGCAAGACAGAGCAATCAACACTGCTTGGTTTGTTTTTGGTACCAAAGCAGAGTTGAAATCACAAAAGATTCTTCAAAGTGGAGATGTGCTTAAGAGTTCAGACTTTAATAAGGACTACTTTACTCAGATTGACATTCGTACAACGAAAGAGATCAAGTTGTATTCTAAGCGTGTTGAAGTGTTGACCAACCATCCAACAAGCTCATATAGCTTAGATAAAGATGATAAAGGACAGTTAACTTTAAAGATTACCAATCCAAAAGATTTCTGGAGTGTATCCAAATATTTGGTTATGCAAGTGAAGTAAGATTCGTCTCACTAATAAATATGATATGTCAATATGCTATTTCACGATTAGCATATTGACATATTTTTTATACCATTTGATTCCATAGTAATGAAATATAAGAACTTATTCTTCGATCTGGACGATACACTTTGGGCTTTCTCCCTTAATGCCCGCAATACATTTGAAGAAATGTATTTTAAACACAAGCTCAATCGTTATTTTGATTCCTTTCAACACTTCTATACTCTTTATCAAAAGAGGAACTCCGAGTTGTGGCTAGAGTATGGCGATGGCAATATCACCAAAGAAGAATTAAATAACCAACGCTTTCTGTACCCCCTTCAAGCAGTGGGCGTGCCTGATGAAGTTCTGGCGAAAACTTATTCTGATGATTTCTTTGCTGTAATTCCTACTAAAAGTAATCTGATGCCCTATGCTAAAGAATTGCTTGAGTATTTGTTCCCTAAGTATAATCTTTATATCCTCTCTAATGGCTTTCGGGAACTTCAGTATCATAAGATGCGCTCAGCTGGCATTGACGGTTATTTTAAAAAGATTATTCTCTCCGATGACATTGGAGTGATGAAGCCATGGCCACAGATCTTCCACTATGCCCTATCAGCTACTCAATCAGAAGTTGCTGACTCACTGATGATTGGAGATAGTTGGGAGGCTGATATCGTGGGTGCGAGAGGAGTAGGCATGCATCAGATTTATTATAATTGTGTGGAACGTACTCTTTTCCCTTTTGAAGCTACTTATACAATAAATACATTAGAAGAAATAAGAGATCTTTTGTAACCTAATAACTTCGCTTGTTTCAGGGTTTTATATCATCTAAGTAGAAATAAAAAAAACAGTAGAGACAAGCTAATAGCTGAATCTACTGTTTTATAATCCTAAAAGTAATATCTATACTTTGTTCTGCCTATTTGTTAATATCTTGATTGATACTAGTCTCAATTTGAGGTATTGGCCAAGTATAACCCTTATCTGTAGGAGTTACTGTGATCGTTTCATTGTTATCTATTTTGACAAAATTTTCGCCCCTCCTCATTATGTCAATTCCACGTAAGCCTTCACCAATGAATTCTAATCGTTTTTCATTGTATATAGCGTCTTTTAATGCATCGCCAGAAAGATCATCAATTTTCAACAAATCGTCTGAAGCATTTATAGAACGATGTCTGACATTCTTTAACAATGATTTAGCTGTCCCTTCTCCTCCCGTTTTATGTGTATAACATTCAGCAAGGTTTAATAGAGTTTCCGCATAACGAAAGATAGGTACCCATTGTAACTTTGTTTTAGCATCAGTGAATTTTAATAGTTTTTTATCATTGCTTTTAAAAGAACTAATGCGTTTATCCTTAGCCAAAGAGTAATTGGGTTTTGACATAATTCCGTGATCCGTATCTATTAACATGATTTTGCCATCGTTGTAATATTCAGCTACAGCCTGTTGAGTATTAGGTACGTTGGTATCTGCCATCGGGAGAGAGAAGATTGATTCTTTACTAAAATAGGGAGTATTATAAATCGCTGTAACATCTTCTGTAAGAGAATATCCAACTATCTTTTCTCCTGCTATAATTGCATTATCCCAATCATTCATTGACATATATACTCTCATTTTCAACATATTGGCTGCAGCCTGAGTTGCATGAGTAACAGCATCATATGTATTCACTCCTGTTGGCAATGCTGATATAACACTTAAGTCTTCAAGTATTCTTTCATATACTTGTTTAACTGTAGAGCGTGGCATATTGTTATTATCTGCTCCCTTTTCTGCTTGCAAACGCAAGGGCACTGATTTGGCATCCGGTGAAATAGAATAAGGAATTGCATATAGATTGTTTAAATAATAATATGCAAATGCTCTAATAAATAAAGCCTCTTGCCTATATTGTTCATACATATCTCCAGCAACACTCTTGGAAGCCTCAAGCGATTCTAGAAAAGTGTTGACTTTATTGATTGCTAAATAGGCAGCAGTCCATGTGTCAGCATTTTCAACATCTGTTATTCCTACATTCATGTTATAGGTGCCAAACAAAGTGACAAGATTAGAGGAGATATTAACTAAATCCTCGCCTCTGTTATCAAAAGCTACATAAACTTTTCCACCCATGAAAGATTTAGTATCCGAATTTTTAATAGCAGCATATAATCCATCCAAGGTGGCTTTAATACGTGCAGGGCTCGTAAAAATATCTGTTTCACTCACAGACAATGGCGGCTCTTGATCAAGAAAACTACTGCTGCAACTGCCTAGCAAAAGAGAGCCACATAATATCGAAAATATAATATTTCTTTTCATTATTATTTCCTTTTAAATTTTTTGTTAAAATGACAAATTAACACCTATCGTATAAGTGCGAGCTTGAGGTAGCGTGTTCTTATCTGTTCCACCAGCTAATGTTGAACTCTCCACATTAGTTAATGTTTCTGGGTCCATTCCGGAATAACCGGTAATTACAAATAAATTTTGTGCTTGAGCATAAATACGAAGTGAAGAAATGCCAATTGCTTTAGGCCAAGTCTTAGTGTCAAAAGTATAGCCTAAAGATATATTCTTCAAGCGTAAATAATCCCCTTTTTCAACCCAATCAGTGAAAGCCATTGCGGATCCGTTTGAATAATTATCGCCATAAATAGGTAAAGCGTATGAAGCATTTTTACGCTCTGGTGTCCAGTATTTCTTTAGCACATCTTTAGAATCGTTCCAGTAACGCATATCGCTAGTCGTCGCTCTCGTACCATTGTAAATCTTGTTGCCACCAGAAAATTGAAAGAACAAAGATAGATCAAAACCTTTATACTTAAAATTGTTGCTCCAACCACCATACCAAGTTGGGGTGGTACCACCACAAATAACAGGAGTAAACTCACCAGTGAAAGGTTTGCCATCTTCTGTAAACCAATCTCCTTCTTCATACTTGAAAAGAGTTCGTTCACCTTTCGATCCAATAAAAACTCTACGTCCACTTTCTGGGTCTATTCCAGCAGTTGGATAGAGATATAACTGTCCGATAGACTTCCCGGGCACTGTTATATTAGTCTGTTCGAGACCACCATCGTCGCCTGCAATAATATTATCAACTCCCTCTGCTAAAGAAAGAATTTTATTTTTATTTGTTGTTATATTGAAACTTGTATCCCATGTAAAGTCTTTCGTTTTAATCACATCTGCGGATATAGTAAATTCAATACCGCTATTTTTCATTTTACCAGCATTGGTGGTAATTACTCCAGATGGAATTCCCTTTGAAGGAGCTTGAGGTACATCAAGTATCAAATCAGAAGATTTTGTGTAGTAGTAGTCAAAATCTACATTAATCCTGTTATAGAGTTGTGCACTAAATCCAACATCATATTTTGCAGATGATTCCCATTTCAGATTGGGATCAGCTATTTGTCCTAAGCTATAGGTACCACTCGTACCATAATTATAACTTGAATAGTAAGATCTTGATGCATAATCTTTAATGTCTGTATTTCCAACAACTCCAAAGCTTCCTTTTACTTTAAAGTCATTCACAATCGATTTGAGTGGTTCAAAAAAAGCTTCCTCAGAAACCCTCCAAGCAGCTGAAGCTCCTCCAAAATCACCCCATCGATTCTTCTTGCTTAGTGCCGAGTAACCATCGCGACGATAATTTAATGATAACATGTATTTGTAGGCGAAATCATAGTTAACACGACCAAAATAAGAAGCCATTGAATTTTTACTCAAATCACCCTCTGCTGTAGCTGAACCAAAAGGTCCTTGGAACTCAGTAAATTTAGTATCTTGAAGATCCTTACGCTGAGCCGTCCAAATTGAATAATCTGTTTCAGACGCCTCCATACCCGCTAAAACATTGAAATTATGTTCACCTAGGGAGAAATTATATGTAGCAGTATTTGTCCACGTCCACTTATCATTCTTAGTATTGTATGCATTTGCTAAACCATTACTATTAACACCGTCTCCGTGGAGTGGAGACCAAAAACGTTGATCTTCCAATCGTGCATAATCAATGCCATATTGAGTTTTTAAGACAAGTCCTTTTATAGGAGTGACTTCGCCGTAAAAAGATCCAACAAAATGCATCATATCACTACTCAGTCCATTACCCAAAGATAAGATGGCCTCTGGATTAGAAAAAGTGCTAAACACTGTATTACCTCCATATCCTAATCCTTTAGTTTGATAGTATGGTGCGCCATCTTCATTATACATAGGTATATTGGGAGCATTAATCAATGCTAAACGTGGGAAACCTCCTACAGAAAAGTTTGAGCCTCTACGGGCTGCATCAACATAAGAAGTTGTTCCTGTTGAAAGATTCGAGTTCATTCCTATCTTCAACCATTGAGTTACAGTTGTATTGATGTTTGCTTTTACTCCTAATCGATTATATTTATCACCTTTAACAATACCATCCTGAGTGGTATAGTTACCTGATAAATAGAATTGAGTCTTGTCAGAACCGCCACTAACTGAAGCAGAATGGCTCTGAGAAAAACCATTCTGGAAAGCAGCATCTTTCCAACTTGTATCAATAATATTACCTTGAGAATCTTTCATTAGATTGAAAGCTTTATTGCCATAAGGAGATACATAATTTTTAGTTAGTGACATTTCATCCGTTCCATAACGATTCTTAACTGCCATATTCTTAAAATCAGTATATTCTTGTGCATTCATCATGTCATAAAAGCCTGTGGCATTAGAAAAGCCAACAAAGCCATCATAAGTAACCTTTGTTTTGCCACTTTGACCTTGCTTGGTAGTGATGATGATAACACCGTTTGCTGCTCTAGAGCCATAGAGTGCAGCGGCAGCGGCATCTTTCAATACATCCATTGATACAATATCCGCTGGATTGATATCCGCCAAGGCATTTACATTTGCCAAATAGGACATATTACCCGATTGAATAGGCACGCCATCTACTACATATAAAGGCGATGTGCCTGAAGTAATAGAATTCACACCACGCACTCGCACAATTGGTGCTTGTCCTACACCTGCAGAAGGTGTTGTAATACTTACTCCGGAAGCACGTCCTTGAAGCATTTGGTCAAAACTCACACTTGGAACATCCTTTAAAGCACTCGCTTTCACAGACGAAACAGAGGCTGTAACGGTGCGTGCACTTTGCGTACCATAAGCAACGACTACAACTTCATCCAAATTTTGCGCATCAGATTTTAGCACAACCTTCACGGTAGGTCTGATAGCTACCTCTTGTGATTGCATACCAATATACGAAATCTGCAAAGTCTTTGCAGAACTTGGTATATTAGATAAAGTAAAATGACCATCTACGTCAGTAATAGTACCTACAGTTGTACCTTTTACCAAAATTGAGGCACCTACAATTGGTAGACCGTCTTCCTCAGAAGTAACAACGCCTGTCACTTTTTGAGTTTGAGCAGTTACCAAGCCTATGCCTACAAAAAGGCAGGCCAATAACAGCATTAGTTTTCTTTTCATAAATTCTCTCTTAAAATTTAACCTTACATTAATTGTTTCTTTACTCTAACAGAATGCAAATTTATTAATTTTATATGAAAAAACAAACACTTTTCAAACAAAAGCTTAATTGTCTGACTATTTGTTAAACAATTATTTTATTTATATGCTTTATAACATGAAATGTTGTAAAAAAAGCAATAGTTTTAAGAAAAGTAACTATCATATTGTCTCATAAAAAAATAAATTACCAGTTTTATGAATAGCATAAAGCAGGAAATCGCATTAAAAAAGCAGCTATTTGATGCTGAATTTTTATATTTCCTTTCCTGACAAGAAGTCAGATAAAGCAAATATAAGAAAAATAAAAGACGTTAAATTTGAAATAAATGTGATTCCGCTAAATAATATAAGTAAGGTATAAAAAATAAATTGGCAACTTTGGTCCCTGTAATCGATACTCCCCCGAATGATAACAGCAATGAGACGAATAAACGATCACGTTCTTGCCAACTGCCTTGCATGTCTGGCTAAAGTAGGCTGTTCAATGTCTTTTTCATTAAATTTCAATGGTAAAAACATGAGGATGTTGTGTATTGAAACATCCCCATGTTATCTATAAGAACATGGGGATTTTCGCACACACAACATGGGGATGTTTTATAAGCTTAAGAAGGCAGTTTCAGTAGCTTAAGTGCCTTTGTTTCTAGCTACTGTCATTACAACAAAATTCTATAAACAGGGTTAATGTTTTCCTCCAACATGTAACAAGTGCCATATAGTGCGAGTAATTCCATAAAACAATTACCTTTGCATCAAGCATAGCATAGGTTATTTTTCAGCTTTATGATAGTTCTGATGGATTGCAGATAAAGTTGAATTTTGAGCGTAGCCTCCTTTAATGAATCAAATTATTTATTTATTTAAAATATGGACAAGATTATTTATAACTTAGTATTTAATAGAAAACGAAGCCTTAACGAGAGAGGAATGGCTGTAGTACAAGTAGAAGCTTATCTAAATAAAAGGAGAAAATACTTCTCAACTAAAATCTATCTTACGCCAATGCAATGGGATAATAAAAAACAAATAATAAAGAATCATCCTAATGCAGAAGCATTAAACAGGATGCTCTATGAATGTGTTGCTCTAATTGAAAAGGAAGAGTTGAGCTTATGGCAACAAGGCAAACTGATAACATTGGATGCATTAAAAGAAGCACTTTTACCACACAAGGAGGATCTTTCTTTTCTTCCGTTCTTAAAGAGCGAAATAGCAAACTCATCTCTCAATGAAAGCACTAAGAAAAACCACCTATCTACTTACCGACTATTAAGCCAGTATAAAAAAAAATATTTTTCTCTGATTTAACGTTTGAATTTGTATCTTTATTTGAATTACATCTTCGCTCAAAAGGCTATCATATAAATACTATCGCAAAACACATGAAACATTTGAAACGTTATGTGAATGTAGCTATAAACAAAGACTACATGGATATCCAGAAGTATGCATTCAGGAAATATAAGATAAAAACAATAGAAAATTCTCATACCCATCTAGCACCAGACGAACTAAAACGATTAGAAAAGCTCCAATTAATAGGAAATGACATGAAGTTACAAACAACATTAGATGCCTTCCTCTTTTGTTGCTATGCGGGATTACGATACTCTGATTTTGTAAGTTTAAAACCTGAGAACTTTATTGTTTTAAACAAAGAAATATGGCTAATGTATAAATCTATAAAAACTAAAACGGAAGTGCGTTTACCTCTTTATTTACTTTTTGACAGTAAAGGCATCTCTATTTTAGAAAAATATATGGATAACTTATCTGCATTTTTTAAGCTCCGTGACAATTCTAATACCAATAAAGAACTTATAAAAATATCAAAGTTATCAGGAATTTCAAAACACATATCTTTTCATACTGCCCGTCATACAAATGCTACCCTATTAATATATAATGGAGTAAATATTACCACTGTGCAGAAATTATTAGGCCATAAAAGCATTAAAACGACACAAGTTTATACCGATATAATGGACATGACTATTATTCGCGATTTGGAAAAATGCACTGAAAATATTTCTAATAGAAGGATTTCTGCTGATAATGTTTGCTAATTCTAATTATCGCATGTGAATACTGCTGACCTTTAGATAGCTTGAATTAATAGATGTAAAGGTTGGCACTATTCTATCTTTAAAAGAAAGCAGACTCTAGTCTTAAATAGAAAGCGTCAATAGTTTCTTACTAAGCATAAGTTCTGCAAAGACTTTGCAGATTTCGTATATTGGTATGCAATCACAAGAAGTAGCTATCAAACCGACTTTGAAAGTAGTTTTAAAAGCTGATGCCGAGTTGTTGGACGAAGTTGTAGTTGTGGCCTATGGTACAGCAAAGAAAGGATCGCTAACGGGGGCTGTTGCTTCTATAAAAGCTGATGACATGGCCAAAGTACCTGGGACCTCATTTGAAAAAGCTCTTCAAGGATTGTCACCTGGTTTGCAGATTTCTAGTACTTCTGGACAACCAGGTTCTGCTACTCAAGTACGTGTTCGTGGTATTGGTTCTATGTCTGCTTCAAGTAGCCCTTTGTATGTTATTGATGGAGTTGCTATAGAGTCAAAGAACTTAAGTAAGGTAGCTAATGAAGATTCTTATGGAACCTCAGCTAATCCTTTATCAAGCTTAAATCCCAATGATATTGAATCTATAACAGTCTTAAAGGACGCATCTGCAGCATCATTGTATGGCTCTCGTGCGGCCAATGGAGTTATTCTTATTACGACTAAACAAGGTTCAAGGGGTGAAGCTAAGGTCTCTTTTAAAGCTCAGACTTCATTTTCTCAGTTGCCTTCAAACGGTTATGATTTGATGAGTGCATCAGAACATTATGGCTTGTATTATGGAGGGTTTTATTCCCAGAATATTGCGAAAAATATGACTCCGGCTGCTGCTGCTACTGCTGCTAATATATCGACACAGGCTGTTTATGGTCGCAATCCTTACAATGTTGCAAGTCCCCTTGATTCTAACGGTAATTTAGTTAGTGGCGCTAAGTTAAAGATTGATACCGATTGGATGGATGAGATTTTTAGAAAAGGTAAATCTCAAGAATATGATTTAGGTATTAATGGGGGAAATGAAAAAACTAAATACTTCCTTTCTTTAGGATATTTAACTCAAGATGGTATTGTTATCGGATCAGACTTTGAACGATATTCTGGGCGTGCTAATGTTTCAGGTCAGATTAAACCTTGGTTCTCAGCGGGTATTAATTCTACATTCTCTTTATCTAAGCAAGATACTCCAGTTGGAGGAGGAGGTGGAGCTAGCCCTTTGACTAATGCTATGTATGTGCCTAATGCTGTTCCGGTTTATAATTTAGATGAAAAATTTGAAAAGCAATACGATGCAAATGGAAATGTGATTTATAATTATAAAAATCCGGTCTACAATGATATGAATGCAGTTGCATTTGCTGAGTCGGATATCTATAATACGAAAACCTACCGTGCTTTAGTCAATCCATATGTAGAGTTTGACATTAAAGGTGTAAAATGGAAAAATAGTCTTTCTTATGATTATATTAACTTAGATGAGACTCAATGGTATAATGCAAAACATGGTAATGGCGCAGCTGCAAAGGGTCGTTTGTACAAATATGCTATTTGGAACTTAACGGCGTCGTTTACTAGTACATTAAATTATGATTTTACTTTGTTTAAGGATCATAATTTTAGTGTGTTAGCAGGTTATGAAGCAACTAAAAACCAATATAAAAGAACTTATGCGCAGGGTACAAACTTTCCAGATGGAGGCCTTATTGAACTTAATGTAGCCGCAACTCCCCAAGAAGTTGGTTCTGTAACTGACAATGAGCGTATGGTATCTTATTTTGGTCGTTTAAATTATGATTATCTTAATAAGTATTTTGCTTCAATTAGTATTCGTACTGATGGGTCATCTCGTTTTGCTCCAAATCACCAATATGGAACTTTCTGGAGTGCCGGCTTGAACTGGAGAGTAAGTGAGGAAAATTTCTTAAAAGATCTGAAATGGATTGATGACTTGAAATTGCGTGCAAGCTATGGTACTTCAGGGAATAAATCATCAGATTATTTATATGGATATCAGGGCTTATATGCTAGCGGGAATAACTATAATGGTAAGGTTGGTATTACTCATAGCCAATTACCTAATGAGAATTTGACATGGGAGAAAGCCAAAAACTTTAATATAGGTTTGGACTTTTCTTTGTTTAATCGCTTGTCTGGTTCTGTAGAGTATTATGTGAAGAAATCAAGTGCTTTATTGCTAGATAAGCCTTTGGCGCCTTCTACAGGTCTTGAATCCGTTCTCTCAAATTTGGGAGGAATGAAGAATTCCGGAATTGAGTTTGACTTGCATTCTGCTAATATTAGAACTAAAAAATTCACTTGGAATACAGATTTTAATATTGCATACAATAATAATGAAATAACATCTTATCCTCAGGAACAAGAAGTGGTTGGAACAAAGATAAGAATGGAAGGATATAGCCTTTATGAATTTTATATGCAAGAGTGGGCTGGTGTTGATAAAACAACAGGTGCGCCACTTTGGTATAAAGACGCAATTGATGCTGATGGTAATCCTACAAGAGAAAAAACTTCCACTTATTCAAAGGCAGGTAAGTATAAATTGGGTTCAGCTTTGCCAAATGTTTTTGGGGGTATTAATAATACTTTTAATTATAAAGGCATTGATCTTTCGTTCTTGTTCACTTATAGCTTTGGTGGTAAAGTATACGATGGATATGAAGCTTCTTTGTTGAACGACGGTAATAAGGCCGGCTTTCAGGCTATTAAAGAACAAGCAGATCATTGGACTCCTACTAATGTGAATGCAAAGAATCCTATTTTTGTGCCAAACAGCACTTCAAACTCAAATGAGATATCTAGTCGTTATTTACATGACGCTGATTTTATAAAGATGAAGAGTATCAATTTAGGTTATACATTGCCAAAGAGTTGGACTCAAAAAATGCTGATAGAAAACCTTCGTGTTTTTGCGAGTGTTGAGAACGTTTTCGTTTGGAATCTGGATCGTGATTTTAAAGGATATGATGTTGAACTAGGTGGTGTTACAGGTTTGCTTGACGGTCAAGGAACTATTCCATTACCTAAAACGCTTTTGTTTGGTATAAATATTAGTTTTTAATTCTTTAATTCTTTTGTTATGAATAAAATAAGAAACTCTATACTATCCCTGGCTATTGCTTTAACATGTGCTAGTTGTGGGGATGGATTTTTAGGAACATCTCCTTCTGACAAATTTGCGGATTCAAATGTATTTACTACTATAGAAGCTGCCCAATTGGTTCTAACAGGAACTTATGATTGGTTCACAAATGGTTGGCTTGCTAATAATACAAACCAGTATATATTCTTTTATCCAGATATAGCAGGTGATGATGCATTAGTAAATCCTGTTAATAACTATAATAGATTTGTTGCTCCATATCAATATAATGTAATTGCAAGTAATACTTATGTTCGTGATCCATGGAAGAACTGCTATAGTTTGATTGATAATGCAAATGCGATTCTTGATAATATTAATTCTTTAGCGGAATCAAGTGAACGTAATCGTGTTGAAGGTGAAGCTTTGGCTCTAAGAACATACGCTTACCATTTTTTAGTTCGTGCTTATGCAAAACCTGTTAATAAATATCCTGATTCAGCTGGAGTTATTTTGCGCCTATCTTCTTCTACTAAAGATCTTCCTCGTGCAACCGTTAAAGAGGTGTACGATCAGATGGTAAAAGATATGGAGAGATCGTGCATATTATTAACGGATAACTCTTCTTCTTCCAAAGCTTATATTGGGGAAAATGCTGCTCATGGAATTTTGGCTAGATTGTATTTAGATTTAGGCGATGAAACGAATGGCATCTTGCATGCTAAAGCAGCACTTAAAGGAATAACTCTTATGGATAAGAGTATTTATGAATCTAAATTTTGTGAAGTAAATAGTGAAACCTTGTGGGCTTTTGAATGTACAACTGATGATAATCAATTCTATCTTTCTTTGCCTTCTTTCTGGTATTATTGCGATGATGATGAGTCTAACGTACTTGATGGATATAGTTCATTACGTGTTTCAAAAAATTTGATTGATCTAATGGATAATAATGATGTTCGTAAAGGCCAATTTCCAAAGTATTCATCTACAGGGGAATATATTAAATTTCCTGCGGCAAAAGGAGGTTATTTAACTACTAAAATACATAGTCGCAATAATGAAATGGGACAAGGTTCCTTTAATGTACTTCGTGGCTCTGAAATGTATCTGATTATAGCTGAATTAGCTGCGGATAAAGCTCATTATGATGTTGCAAAGGATGCTTTAGATGCTGTACGTGTTGCTCGTGGTTTATCTAAGTATACAGGTTCTAACGATCAGCTTGTTACAGAAGTACAAAATGAAAGAAGAAGAGAACTATTTGCAGAAGGACATCGTCAATTTGACCTTAAAAGACGAAATCTTCCTTTAGTTCGGAAAGGAGTTCAGGGTCATGATTTATGGGATTCTGCTGTTGATTTGCCTGCAGGATCAGATAAGTTTGAATTACCTATACCTCAAGACGAAATTGATGCTAATGGTGCTTTAACTAAGAACGATCAAAATCCGGCTTATAAATAATCGAGGAATGTTTGTAAATTGGCTAATCCCAAAACAAGCATTATCTGTTTTAAAATAGGAATAGGACAAAATCCATAAAAAATGTAGGCATTAGAAAGGCTTTTCTTTCTAATGCCTACATTTTTTATTGGCATTCTGCTCTATTGCTTAGGTTGCTTAAAATCTCTCCCTCTCCTATGATAAACTTGAGAAACGATGTACATTCTATAAATCCCTTTTCAGGAGTCTTGTAGAGCTAAATCCTGTTATCTTTACACCTTCGTTTAGTCCTACTGCAAATTCATAGATCATATTTCTTTTTTCTCTCACCACGCATGTCTAAAATGCATCCCTTATCCCTAAATTTCTCTCAGAATGGGAATAATGAAAACAAATAACTATATTTGCCTTTCTAATTAGAATAGTAAGCATGAAAGAATTTGTAATATCCGAAGCAGAGAGTGAGACAGCCATACTTGTGGCACTTATCACACAGGCGCAGGATGAGAGGAAAACGAATGAATACCTTGATGAACTGGCCTTTCTGGCTGAGACAGCCGGAGCGGAAATAGTGAAGACGTTTACCCAACGACTGGATATGGCGCACTCGGTGACGTATGTGGGCAAGGGTAAGCTGCAGGAGATTAAGGAGTACGTGACGGAGCATGAAATTGGAATGGTTATTTTTGATGATGAACTTTCGGCTAAGCAGTTGCGTAATATTGAAGCTGAATTGCAGGTAAAGATACTGGATCGTACTTCATTGATACTTGATATATTTGCTATGCGTGCGCAAACGGCAAATGCCAAAACGCAGGTGGAATTGGCGCAATATAAATATATGTTGCCTCGCTTAACTCGTTTGTGGACGCACTTGGAACGCCAAGGTGGCGGATCGGGTGGTTCCGGCGGTGGCATGGGTGGCTCTGTGGGGCTTCGTGGTCCGGGTGAAACGCAGCTCGAAATGGATAAGCGTATCATCCTAAATCGTATGTCACTACTAAAGGCTCAGTTGGCCGACATTGATAAGCAGAAGGCTACGCAGCGAAAGAATCGTGGCAAAATGATTCGTGTGGCTCTTGTGGGATACACCAATGTAGGGAAATCTACTTTGATGAATCTGCTGGCAAAGAGTGAGGTGTTTGCTGAGAATAAGCTTTTTGCTACGCTCGATACTACGGTGAGAAAGGTGATCATTGAGAATCTGCCTTTCCTGCTTTCGGATACTGTAGGGTTTATCCGTAAACTTCCTACTGACCTTGTGGAGTCGTTTAAGTCGACGCTGGACGAGGTGCGTGAGGCGGATTTGTTGCTGCATGTGGTGGATATCTCTCATCCCGGTTTTGAGGAACAGATAGAGGTGGTGAATAAGACTTTGGCTGACATTGACGGCGGAGGAAAACCTTGCATCCTTATATTTAATAAGATAGACGCATATACTTACGTGGAGAAAGCTCCCGATGACCTTACGCCCCGAACAAAAGAAAACTTAACACTCGAAGAACTGATGAAAACGTGGATGGCAAAGATGGAGGACAGTTGTTTGTTTATCTCCGCCCGTGAGAAGATCAATCTAGAGGAACTAAAGAATGTCGTTTATGAAAGAGTGAAGGCTCTGCATGTGCAACGTTTTCCTTATAATGATTTTCTTTATCAGACTTACGACGACGAAGAATAACTCGTTAAAATAATAATTTGTAGCTAGCAGGCGTACTGCGACTGTTATGCTTTTGATGAAACCAATCAATTTGAAATCAATCGATTTGAAATTTGTTGGTTTCATTCTTTGTATATATCTTTGTTCTAAAACGGATAGAATCGATGAAACACAGTTATTGAATCGTAACTTCAATAGTCTAATACAATAATTATTTTTCCTCGCCTAATATCAAGAAGCTACGTAAAGCGACGCTTGAAAAGGATTTAATAGACATACAGCCGGGGGAGGTGACGGAAATTCAAGATCCTGCTTTTGAATATTGGCTGAAGAATCATTATAGATAAAGAGAATAGAATGAAGATTTATCGGAAATTGACTGAAGATGAAATGCTTCAGTTGAAAAGTCAGTCGTGTGTGGCTGACGATTGGGGGAAAGTATTGGTATCGGAAGAGTTTGAACCAGTCTTTGTACATCACACACGTTTTTCGGGAGATGTGAAGTTAGGCGTTTTTCGCTCTTCTTTTTCTTTGCCGGGTGGAATAGAAAAGCATGCGGGCTTACGGCATGTGACACTACACAATGTTACGGTGGGCGATAACTGCTGCATCGAAAACATTCAAAACTACATCGCCAATTACGAGATTGGTGATGATACGTTTATTGAGAACGTGGATATCATCTTAGTTGATGGGTTGTCGAAGTTTGGCAATGGAGTGGAAGTAGCCGTACTGAACGAAACCGGTGGCCGTGAAGTGCTTATCAATGATAAGTTGTCTGCTCATCAGGCCTATATCTTGGCACTCTATCGCCATCGGCCGGAGTTGATTTGCCGGATGAAGAAAATGACGGATTATTACTCTAACAAACATGCCTCTGCTGTAGGAAGCATTGGTAGCAAGGTGATGATTGTGAACACGGGCTCTATCAAGAACGTGAAGGTGGGCGACTTTTGTCACATTGAAGGTGCTTGTCGTTTGCAGAACGGAAGCATCAACAGCAATGAACAGGCTCCGGTACACATTGGATACGGAGTGATCTGTGAGGATTTCATCATTTCTTCGGGTTCGCATGTAGATGATGGCACGATGCTGAGCCGTTGTTTTGTGGGGCAGGCTTGTCAGTTGGGACACAACTATTCTGCTTCCGATTCTTTGTTCTTCAGTAATTGCCAGGGCGAGAACGGTGAAGCTTGCGCTATTTTTGCCGGCCCCTATACGGTTACGCATCACAAATCTACGTTACTCATTGCCGGCATGTTTTCGTTTATGAACGCCGGTTCGGGATCAAATCAAAGTAACCACATGTATAAACTGGGCCCTATTCATCAGGGTACGTTGGAGCGTGGAGCCAAAACAACTTCCGACTCATATATTCTTTGGCCGGCCAGAGTGGGTGCTTTTTCATTGGTGATGGGGCGGCACGTGAACCATGCCGACACATCTAATCTACCTTTTTCTTATCTGATAGAGCAAGGGAATACGACTTATCTGGTGCCGGGGGTGAACCTACGTAGTGTGGGTACCATACGTGATGCGCAGAAATGGCCTAAGAGAGATAAACGAACGGACCCTAACAAGTTGGATTGTATCAACTATAATCTGTTAAGTCCCTACACCATTCAGAAGATGTTGAAAGGGCGTTCGATATTAAAAGAACTCAGGAGGGTGTCCGGTGAAACTTCCGAGATCTATTCGTACCAAAGCGCGAAGATGAAAAATTCCTCGCTCAATAGCGGAATTAAATATTATGAGATTGCCTTGCATAAATTCCTGGGTAATTCCATCATTAAGCGCTTGGAGGGAATCAACTTTCAGAGCAACAAGGAGATTCGAGAACGCTTGCGGCCGGATACGGAGACCGGCGTAGGAGAGTGGGTGGACATCTCCGGCTTGATAGCTCCTAAAAGTGAAATTGACAAGCTGATAAACGGAATAGAAAGCGGGGAGATTGACCGCTTGAAGAAGATGAATGCTTGTTTTGCTGAGATGCACAAGAATTACTATACGTATGAGTGGACGTGGGCATACAACAAGATTCAAGAGTTCTACGGACTTGATCCGGAGACGATTATGGCTAAAGATGTGGTTGAGATAGTGAACACGTGGAAAGAAGCGGTTGTGGGACTGGATCGTATGGTATATGATGATGCCCGCAAAGAATTCTCGCTTTCGTCTATGACCGGCTTTGGCGTGGATGGTTCGCCGGACGAAAGGAAGCTCGACTTTGAACAAGTACGAGGCGACTTTGAGAGTAATCCTTTTGTTACTGCTGTGCTTGAGCATATTGATGACAAGACGGCATTGGGTGACGAACTCATTAACCGCATAGGACAATTGGCTTAAAAATAATTGCAGTTTTGCTTGACTTTTGGTGCGTAAAGTTGTATTTTTGTAAACGTAATCATAAAGTATATTCAGATTAAAATACAGTAAAAGGGGGAAATTTCGATTTCTCCCTTTTTTCATGTCCGCACTGCTCCAAAACCAAGAGAACGGTTTTTTTCAACCAACTCCATGCTTCTCTTTGGGCAAAAGGACCGTTGTCTTTGTGCAATCTGACAGTTGCAAACCCTCCGAAAGACGTTGTCTCTTCTATAATTTGCTTATTTGTTATCCGAATAACTCCTTTATGTTTTGAGAGAACTTCTTCTCCGTTAATAATCTGTAAACTTCCTCTTGACAAAAAAACGCTACTTGTTAAGTAAATTCATTCCTTTATACGTTTGACTAAAAAAGAGTTTGGTTATGCAGTATTTCTCTTTACTTTTCATTTACCTAGTATATTGTTTGAAATTGTTAAAAATAAAGTATTATGAAAACATTAGGAATTATTTTGATGATGGTTTTCTCCTCTTTTCTATTTAATGGATGTGCTGAGGAGGATGATTTAAATGTAAAGTCAACAGACGTTACCGGAATATGGTATGTTCAAGTGTCAGAAGGTTATGTAAATGGAGTACGTCAATGGGTTGATGCTCTTACTACTCAATTTACATTCAATGCCAATGGTACAGGTGCATATAAGATACTTTATGGTGAAAATATAGCTGAACCAATAACATGGACCTTGAAAAATAATACGATAGAAATAACTTTTCAGAATACTCATAAAGAGGCATATAAAGTTACTGAAACTTCAGATGATTATATGAGATGTACTATGTATAGCAATGATTCAGATTATTTCTTATATTATTTTAGTAGAAAAGATTTTAAATAGGCCAATGACATATTTAGATTATTACTTATTTGTTTTCTGCATCGAAAGAGCTAACTTTGCCTCACTAACTAACATTACGTAATAATTTAAAGATATGGCAACACCTCCGTTTAAGTATCAAGCGCCATTCCCCACGGGAAAGGATGCTACCGAGTACTATCTGCTTACGAAAGATTATGTTTCAGTAAGCGAGTTTGAGGGAAAAGAAATTCTGAAAGTAGAAGCTGAAGGTCTTACTCAAATGGCCAATGTAGCTTTTCGTGATGTGGCTTTTATGCTCCGTCCCGAACATCAAAAACAAGTGGCTAAAATTTTGGCTGATCCTGAATCTAGCGAGAACGATAGGTATGTGGCTCTTACCTTTCTTCGTAATGCAGAAGTTTCGGCAAAAGGTAAACTCCCTTTCTGTCAGGATACCGGTACGGCTATCATTGTAGGCAAAAAAGGCCAACGAGTATGGACCGACGGCTGTGACGAAGAAGCACTCTCTAAAGGAGTGTATAAAACGTACACGGAAGAGAACC
The DNA here is from genome assembly GCF_963666545.1 of uncultured Bacteroides sp. NCBI lineage: Bacteria > Pseudomonadati > Bacteroidota > Bacteroidia > Bacteroidales > Bacteroidaceae > Bacteroides > uncultured Bacteroides sp. The sequence goes on from NZ_OY762899.1 coordinate 3,137,513, forward strand.
TGCGTTATTCTCAAAATGTACCTTTGGATATGTACAACGAAAAGAATACCGGATGTAACCTGCCTGCACAGATTGATCTTTATGCTGTTCAAGGATCGGAATATAAGTTCTTGTGCATCTCTAAAGGGGGTGGTTCGGCCAACAAAACATATCTGTATCAAGAAACGAAGGCGTTGCTAACTCCTGAAAAGTTGGTGCCTTACTTGGTAGAGAAGATGAAAACATTGGGTACGGCTGCTTGCCCGCCTTATCACATTGCTTTTGTGATCGGCGGTACTTCAGCCGAAATGAACTTAAAGACAGTGAAACTTGCTTCTGCTAAATATTACGATACTCTTCCTACAGAGGGTAATGATGGTGGACAGGCGTTCCGTGATATAGAATTGGAAAAGGAAGTGTTGTTCGAAGCTCAAAAGATGGGCTTGGGCGCACAATTTGGTGGTAAATACTTTGCGCACGATGTTCGCATCGTTCGTCTGCCTCGTCATGGTGCTTCATGCCCTGTAGGTATGGGCGTTTCGTGCTCAGCTGACCGTAACATCAAGTGTAAGATAAACAAAGATGGTATCTGGATTGAGAAACTGGAAGATAATCCAGGTCAATACATTCCTGAAGAACTTCGTCAGGCAGGCGAAGGCGAGGCTGTACAGATTAATTTAAATCAACCGATGGCCGACATTTTGAAAGAATTGGCTAAGTATCCGGTTTCCACCCGCTTGTCGCTCAACGGCACTATTATCGTAGGGCGTGATATTGCTCATGCCAAACTGAAAGAACGTTTGGATAGAGGAGAAGACTTGCCACAATACGTTAAGGATCATCCTATCTACTATGCAGGTCCGGCTAAAACTCCTGCCGGAATGGCTTGCGGTTCTATGGGACCAACTACAGCTGGACGTATGGATTCGTATGTAGACCTTTTCCAGAGTCATGGAGGTAGCATGATTATGTTGGCCAAAGGCAATCGCAGTCAGCAAGTAACAGATGCTTGTCAGAAACATGGTGGTTTCTATCTGGGCAGTATTGGTGGCCCGGCTGCTATCTTGGCACAGAACAACATCAAGAGCATCGAGTGTGTGGAATATCCTGAATTGGGTATGGAAGCCATCTGGAAGATCGAAGTAGAGAACTTCCCTGCATTCATCTTAGTAGATGATAAAGGGAACGATTTCTTCAAACAGATAAAGCCTGTTTGTGTAAGTGGTTGCAAGTAAGCACTTAGCAAAATGAAATAAAAAAGGATGGCCCATAAGAGCCATCCTTTTTTATTGAACGATAATCAAAGTTTCTTTTTCCACTTTTCGTATTCCTTTATCACTTTTACACCATCATCATTGTACCAACTATAACCGTTGCGGCGTTCGTATCCGATTTCTGATATCGAATATACCTTCACTCCATCACGGTCGCAAAAGAAGGGGCGATTGCTCTCTAGGTCATAGAAGCGTGCCCACATTGGCGGGCAATCAGTGCAAGGCACCATGCGGAAGTCTTTACGGCCTTTGGAATCGGTGAAATTTTCTTCAGTCAGACCTTTTATGGCTGATTCTTTGAACCAAGTTACAGCTCCCTCAATTGCATTTTTTATCTCTTCCGAAGGGTTGGGGATTGACATTAGTAGCAAAATGAGATTATCCGATTCCTGTCCGCTAAGCGAAGGAAGTTCATAAGCTCTTGCTTTGATTGGTAGTAAAGTCACATGGTCGTGTTGCGCACACCAAACAGTTAGTTTCCCATTCTGTTTCACCTGAGTTTTAAGTATGCATTCTATCCCTTTATTGAATGCGGTATGAGCCTTCTCTACAGTAGTGTCGGGTAAGAAGGTATAGGGTTCCTGCTTTTCATAGACTTTACGTAGTAGTTGCAACACATTGAACATGGCATTGTCATTGTAAGTAATCTCAATGTAATATCCTTTGGGGCGAGGATAGAATTGAGGCCATCCCCCGTTGGCATATTGTGCTTTGAAGAGATATTCAAGTCCACGGATAACCGCATCTTTGTAACGATTGTCTTTAGTAGCCTGATAAGTACGTGCCAGATACTGAATCTCAGTACTAGTAGCACTATTGTCTATAGTACTTTCATTGACATCCTGCTTAGCAGCGATAGCAGCTTTCTGTTCAGCTTTATTTAGTTCGGCCGGCATGTAGATGTTCTTAGGCCATCCACCCGTAATTTGCTGATACAACAATACATTCTCGGCAATGCGGACAGCTTCTTGGGTATTGAAAAATGCATCATCCAACTTAGGCGCCAATTTTACCCAATCCTTATACTGATGCTTGTCCTTGTAGTTCACCTCTTGGGCAAATGTGCACATGGCGCAGAAAAGAAACAGGGTCATTGTAAATACTAATCTTTTCATATCGTTCGTTTTTACGTAGGTTTGTCCTGCTTAATAGGCAGCTCTATATTTACTTTCTTCTTTGTCTTCGAGCATGCTTAGGTAAGAGGTGTATCTGGATTCGCTGATGAAATGCTCCTCTACAGCTTTTCGTACAGCACAATCCGGTTCATGCCGATGTGTGCAGTTTCCATACCGACAGTTAGCCGATGTGTTGAAAATTTCCGGGAAGTAGTGCCCTATTTCCTCATCTTCCATATCGAAAGTGCCAAAGCCTTTTATCCCCGGAGTGTCAATGATATAGCCATCTCCGTCAACAGGAAACATTTCGGAGAAGGTGGTGGTATGCATTCCTTTGTTATGATAGGTCGATATTTTTCCGGTTTTGATAGCAAGATCGGGAATGATGGAGTTGATCAATGTAGACTTTCCAACTCCGGAATGTCCGGCAAACAAGGTCACTTTTGCCTTCAAATCATCTTTAATAGCTTCAATCCCTTCTCCGGTTAGTGCTGATACTTTTAAACAAGGATATCCTATCTGCGTGTATAGATTGATGAGGCTGTCGAGGTAATGAAGTTCATCATTATCGTACGCATCTATTTTGTTGAATACAATTTTGGCGGGTACACGGTAGGCTTCTGCCGAGGCAAGAAAGCGGTCGATGAAGATGGTTGATGTTTCCGGATAGTTCACCGTAACCACGATCATGCACTGATCGAGGTTTGCGGCGAGTATGTGCGATTGTTTTGATAAATTAGAGGCACGGCGGATGATATAATTCCTCCGCTCCTCTATTTCGCTGATAAGAGCTGTACCTTCTTGGTTTAGTATGATCTGTACATGGTCGCCTATGGCAATAGGGTTGGTGCTTCTGATACCTTTTAGTCGAAAATTTCCTTTGATCTTACATTCAATATACTGTCCGTCATCAGTTTTCACCTGATACCAGCTCCCTGTATTCTTTATGACTAGTCCACGCACGATTATACTGTCATTATCTCTTTGTCCTTCTCAATCAGCAGATCCTCTACTTTCTTAATATACTTATCATGGATCTTTTGTAGTTTGGCTTCTGCATCTTTCTCGGAGTCTTCAGGCAATCCGTCTTTCAATCCTTTTTTTAGCGCTTCAATACTATCTCTACGAGCATTGCGGATGCTTATTTTAGCTGTTTCAACTTCTGCTTTGCATTGCTTAGACAATTGTTTACGTCTTTCTTCAGTAGGTTGCGGGATGCCGAGACGAATAATCTCACCATTGTTTTCGGGCATAATACCTAAATCAGAGTCAATAATCGCTTTTTCTATAGCACGAAACATTGTTTTATCCCATGGCTTAATAGCGATAGAGCGTGCGTCCGGGGTAGATACCGCAGCTACATTACTAATAGGAACCATGCTTCCGTAAGAGTCCACCCTAATGCCATCTATTAGCTTGGTGCTTGCCTTTCCGGCGCGGATGTGCGAAAGAGATTCTTCCAGATACATCACGGCCATATCCATTTTCTCTTGTGATTCGTTGATACAATTATTTACGTCTATCATATTATAATATTGTTTTTGGATTGCTTGCGTGTTAATGTTAAACAAATGTACGTTGTTTTTTGCTTATTTCCAATACTTGGCTCTTAATTATGTACTAAGGTTCCTATTGCTTCTCCCTCAATAACCTTTTTCAAGTTGCCAGGAGTATCCATATCAAAGACAATAATAGGTAAGTTATTTTCTTTACACATTGTTGTGGCTGTAAGGTCCATTACTTTCAGTCCGCGGTTATATATTTCATCGTATGTGATCTCGGCATATTTTGTCGCAGTTTTGTCTTTTTCGGGGTCGGCAGTATAGATGCCGTCTACGCGTGTGCCTTTTAGCATTACGTCGGCTTCTATCTCGATACCTCTCAAAGAAGAACCGGTATCTGTGGTGAAGAAAGGGTTTCCTGTTCCGGCTGAAAGGATAACTATTTCATTCTTTTCCATACATTCGATGGCTTTCCATTTACTATAGAATTCTCCGATAGGTTCCATGCGAACTGCTGTAAGCACGCGAGATTTCGCACCAATTGATCCGAGTGCCGAGCTTAATGCTAAGCTGTTGATAACAGTGGCCAGCATACCCATTTGATCCCCTTTTACACGATCAAATCCCTTATTGGCTCCGCTTAGTCCCCGGAAGATGTTTCCTCCACCGATAACGATACCTATTTCCACGCCCAATGCGTGTATTTCTTTGATTTGTGTTGCGTACTCTGCAAGACGCTTTTCGTCAATGCCATATTGTTTTTCACCCATTAAGCTTTCTCCGCTTAACTTCAATAAAATGCGCTTATATTTAGCCATACATTTAAATATTGTTAGTTCGTGCAAACTTACAAATTTTTATTATTATCTTTGCAGGAAGACAACTAAACATTTTTGGGATAATGAGAACCTTAACGATCTTTTGGGCTTTTTTTCTCTTCCCCCTTACTCTTTTAGCTCAATCGGGAAGTGATGCTTTGTCTCAGGTTACATTTGCAATGGCAAATCAGAACTGGGATGAGGCTACTGTTTTTTTTCATAAAGCAATTGTTGCTGACGTTGCCAAGTCGGAAATGTATTATTGGACGGAGGTGGATAAGAATAGTGCCGTCTGTCCTTTGCTAGCTCGTGAATTGGCTCTATCTTATCAAACAGCACGCAATTATGACAAAGCGTATTTGTTTTACAAAGAGCTTACTCAAATGCAACCGAACAATGTTGCCAATCTTCTTGCTTGTGCTAATATGGAGATGCTTCGTGGTAAAGAAAAAGATGCACTGTCTTTGTATGAGAGGGTTTTAGATATTGATCGCAATAATCTCTCAGCGAATATTTTTGTGGGTAATTTCTATTATCTTTCTGCCGAACAGGAAAAACAAAAGATAGAGACTGACTTTAAGAAAATTTCGGCTCCTACACGTATGCAATATGCCCGCTATCGAGATTCACTTAACCGAGTGGTGGCTACCGGCTATTCCAAAGCAAAAGAATATTTGCAAAATGTGCTTCAACATTTTCCTTCGGTAGAAGCGCAAAAGACACTTAATAAGATTCAATTGATAGAGAAAGCGGTCAATCGTTGATGTTGTATTAGGGGTTGTTCAACAAGTAACTCACTTCTTTGAAGGCATATTTTCTTTTCGTGCCGCTTTCATCCAATAAAATCAGATATCCTTCGGGGGCAACTTCAATGATTTCTGCAGTAAACTGTCCCGCTTTATCAATATATGGATGCATTCCATTTCGTCTGAACAATGAAGCATGATAGCGCTCTGCAATCTTTGTCGTCTCTCCTTTGCGAAGCATGGCGTAATAATCGGAGACTCTATTCAAGATGTTTTTTAGTATTGATTCTGAATCTTGCAATTTCCCTGTAATCTGTTTGAGGGAAACAGGATTGGGTGCGGAACTATAAAAACTATCTTGGTTGATATTTACTCCTATTCCACTGATACTTTGGTTAATGTAACTTCCGGTAAGATCATTCTCTATCAATATTCCGCATATCTTCTTTTCGTGCCAATAAATATCGTTGGGCCATTTAATCGAGAAACCTTCACTATAATTATCCAGCTCTTCTTTGATCGCAAGAGAGGCTATTTGTGATAATAAAAATTGTTTCTTGGCTTCCAGAAAAGAGGGATATAACACGAAGCTGAATAGCAGATTCTGACTTCGTTCCGCTTCCCATGAGTTTCCTCGCTGACCTCGTCCTGCCGTTTGATAGTCGGCCAAAACAGTCGTTAACTCAGCTAACTTTTGTTTGGCGCATAGCGTAGTCAGATAGCGGTTAGTCGAATCTGTTTCTGTTATGCGGATAATATTTACTTGTGGCATCTCAGGGAAGGGCATTATATTCCATCTGCATTTTCTTCGGTAATTTTTTGATTACCTCCTCCACCGAGTGATTGATCCAATCTTTCAGTTCATTATCGGATACATCTTCTTCAATGAAGATAGAGTTCCAATATTTCTTATTGGAATGGTATCCGGGAATAACGTATTCGTGTTTTTCCCTCAATTCAATAGCTTTCTCCGGGTCGCATTTGAGATTCAGCATAAAGCCTTCTTCTTTTCGTTCCAAACCCATGTAAGCAAACATTTTGCCCATAACCTTAAATACGATAGTGTCTTCTCCGAATGGGAAGCACTCACTTGCTCCTTTTATAGAAAGGCAATATTCTCTGATAGTTTCTATGTCCATTGCTCGCATTATTTTACCACATCGGAGGATAAAAGGCCTCTTTGAGGTGTTCTATTTTAAAATTATTTTCGTCTCCTACTACTGTTATAATATCAAAGCGCACGGGTGCGTCAATCTGAAAGAGTTTGATATACGTATCGGCAGCCAATACTGTGCGCCTTACTTTTTGAGGGTTCACAGCATCCTCGGGAGCTGCAAAATTAGTGTTTCTTCTGGTCTTTACTTCGACTACAATAAGTTCGTTATCCTTTGCAGCCACGATGTCAAGCTCCAAATGTCCTCTTCGCCAATTTCGGTGCCTGATAATGTAGTCGTGTTGTTCCAAGTAGGTCACAGCGGCATTTTCTCCGGCTTTTCCAAGTATATTATGTTCTGCCATCGCTATTTTTTGCAAATTTACTCTTTTTATTCTTTGAATTTAAAGAAGTAAAAGTAAATTTGCGACGAATATGAGAAAGAGAGATAAAAAGTGCGCCAGAGCAACTGCCGAAGAGCCTAAGCGTCAGCAACGTATGACTTGCTTGATGAGTGAAGACGAGCAACAAATTGTAGATCGTTATTTGGATAAATACAAGATAACGAACAAGTCGCGCTGGCTTCGCGAAACAATTCTCATGTTCATATATAAAAATATGGAGGAGGATTATCCGACTCTTTTTGGCGAACATGATATGAGACGCTAATGATGCTGATGGATGATACTTATTATATGAAGCAGGCGCTGATTGAAGCAGAAAAGGCCGGTGAACGAGGTGAAGTCCCTGTGGGGGCTATTATCGTAAGCCAGGGGCGGGTCATTGCTCGCGCGCACAACCTGACAGAAACATTGACCGATGTAACCGCTCATGCAGAGATGCAAGCCATTACAGCTGCAGCCAATGTTTTGGGAGGGAAGTATCTCAACGATTGCACACTTTACGTTACGGTAGAACCTTGTGTGATGTGTGCGGGAGCAATCGCTTGGGCACAGATGGGTAAATTGGTTTTTGGGGCGGAAGATGAAAAACGGGGATACCAAAAGTATGCTCCGCAGGCATTGCATCCAAAGACGGAAGTTGTAAAAGGCTTGTTGGCTGATGAGTGTGCAGCCAAAATGAAATCCTTTTTCCTCTCTAAAAGATAAATAGATAGTATAGGTCCCCGATCTTCCTATTCTATATCTTACCAGAATCTTATTCTGATTTTTATTTCTTTGTATCTGTTACTTCCTCAAAGTCTACATATTCCCCTTCGTCTTCTCCGAACAATTTTTTGTGTTTTGATTGTTCCTTCTGTTGTTCCTCCGTTTCCTCTCGGTTTGTTGTTTGCCGCGTGGAAGATGATCGTTTGCCAAATCCGAAGAGAACTCTTAATATACTCCCTACAATAGATAAGCCTATCACAAAAATGAAGATGACGATAAGAAATAAGAATCCTAATATATACATGAGCTGAATGGTTTTGAATCTAAATACAACGTTACAACAAACGTGCCAAAAGGATTGTTTATTTCTTTTTTCTTGTTAACAAAGACAAGAGAATATACCATGCTATAATTGCAGAAAAGCCGCTAATACCCAGAAAAACAAATAGAGGAATGCACACGAGTAAGAAGATAAAACTGACTTTATTATCTTTCCACGATAGATTCTTAAACTTGAGTGAGAACATTGGGATTTCGGCAACGAGTAACCATGAAAGAAGGAATACTAATATAATAAGGTATAGGGGACTAAAATTAGTCGAGATAAGATAATCATGCGATCCCACGATAAGTGACCCCCAAAACAACGCATTGGCGGGTGTCGGTAAACCTATAAAGGAGCTGGTTTGCCGTTCGTCAACATTGAATTTGGCTAATCGTAACGCTGAAAATACAGCAATAAGAAAAGCCAGATAGGGGATATATTCTTCTACTCCTGACATAAAAGCAGGGTATGTCATCTCTTTAAATAAAGAAAAAACAATGAGTGCCGGCGCAATTCCGAAACTAATATCATCGGCTAAGGAATCGAGTTCTTTACCAATAGAAGAGTGCGCTTTTAGTAGACGCGCCAACATGCCGTCAAAGAAATCAAAGATAGCACTGAGTAATATGAAGATAAGTGATAATTCGTATTTAGCCTCAAAAGCCATCACGCAAGCAATGCAACCGGAAAACAAATTGAGACAAGTTACGGTGTTGGGAATGTGTCGGGTTATAGCATTTGCCATCTTCGTCGCTTATTTTAAATTGGCAATAACCGTTTCATTACCGGTAGTTGTTTGTCCCAGAGTAACACAGATATCTGTTCCAAGTGGTAGATAGAGATCTACACGAGAGCCAAATTTTATGAATCCCATGTGCTCATCGATGTAGCATTCTTCGCCTACTTCAGCGTAGGTTACAATTCGTCTGGCCATAGCACCGGCAATTTGTCTGGCCATTATCTCCACACCTTCCGGAGTCTCAATTACGACTAAAGAACGTTCATTGTCCGTGCTTGCTTTCGGCAACCATGCTTTCATAAACTTCCCGTTTTTATGAGATACCTCTTTTATAGTGCCATCTACCGGATACCAATTGGCATGAACGTTTACGATACTCATAAAGATAGATACCATCATGCGTTGATCATGAAAGTAATCGCTTTCATAAACTTCTTCAATGGCCACAATCTTTCCATCGGCGGGAGCCACAACAACTCTCACTGTGTCTTTGCCGAATAAGCGAATCGGGCAACGAAAGAAATTCACCATTAATAAATAGATGACGATACTCGTAGTGGCAATCAGGTAGAAAGGTATTTTGCATTCAAACCCGTAGTAGAGTGCGGCATTTATACATAATAATAAGATAAGAGCACCTATAAGAATATGTGTTCCTTCGTGGTGAATTCTTATCTTTTTCAGTTTTTTCAGTCGGCCCATGTGTGCTATTTAATAGAATTGTTTGCAAAAGTATGTTTATTTTAAAAAGCAAGCAAGTATTTGGAGACAGAAATACGTTTTGTTGATAACTTTTTGGCAAATAGCTTTGTTGATAGGCACATACGTTGTACTTTTATACACTGATATTAATAATAAGGAGTTCAATTAACTATGATAGATTTTGTTCACTTACATGTCCATACACAGTATTCTCTTCTTGATGGTCAGGCGAGTGTCAGTGCTTTAGTAGATAAAGCAATAAAGGACGGCATGAAAGGAATAGCCGTTACCGACCATGGTAGTATGTTTGCCATTAAGGAGTTCTACAACTATGTCAACAAGAAAAATGGCGGACCGAAAAGCGAGATTAAGGATTTAAAGAAGAAAATAGCTGCGATTGAAAGCAGTGACTTAGCTGCTGAAGATAAAGAGGTACAGCTTGCTGACTGCAAGACAAAGATGGCTGCGGCTCAAGAACGTATCTTTAAACCGATTATTGGTTGCGAGATGTATGTTGCTCGTCGTACGCTTGATAAGAAAGAGGGTAAGTTCGATCAAAGTGGTTATCACTTGGTGGTACTGGCCAAAAATGAAAAGGGATATCACAATCTCATCAAATTAGTCTCTAAAGCTTGGACAGAGGGCTTTTACATGCGCCCTCGTACCGATCGCAATGAGTTGGCTAAATATCATGAAGGCCTCATTATTTCAACAGCCTGCCTGGGTGGAGAGATTCCGAAGAAAATAACTCAAGGCTTGTTCGATGATGCCGAAGAAGCTATACAGTGGTATAAAAACTTATTTGGCGATGATTTTTATTTAGAGCTTCAACGGCATAAGGCGATTGTTCCTAATGCGAATCACGAAGCTTATCCTTTGCAGCAGAATGTGAATGAACATCTGCTGAAGCTCTCAAAAAAACATAATGTAAAGCTTATCTGCACAAATGATGTGCACTTTGTGAATGAAGAACATGCTGAAGCACATGATCGCTTGATCTGTCTCAGCACCGGAAAGGATTTGGACGATCCTAACCGTATGCATTACACCAAGCAGGAATGGATGAAAACGCGCGAAGAGATGAGTGCGTTATTTGCTGACGTTCCCGAAGCATTGACAAATACGGCGGAGATTCTTGATAAGGTAGAATTTTATTCTATTGATCATGCTCCTATTATGCCTACTTTTGCTATACCCGAAGACTTTGGTACTGAAGAAGAATACCGCCGCACATATACGGAGAAAGATCTTTTTGATGAGTTCACTCAGGACGAGAATGGTAAAGTGGTGTTAAGTCAGGCAGCTGCTGAGGATAAAATAGAGCAACTGGGTGGTTATGACAAGCTGTATCGTATTAAACTTGAAGCCGATTATTTGAAGAAACTTGCTTTTGAGAGGGCAAAGAAGCGTTACGGCGATCCGCTTGAACCGGAAGTTAAGGAACGAATGGTTTTCGAGTTGCATATAATGAAGACAATGGGTTTCCCCGGGTACTTCCTGATTGTACAAGATTTCATCACCGCTGCTCGAGAGATGGGTGTTTCTGTTGGACCGGGACGTGGTTCAGCCGCAGGTTCAGCTGTTGCTTATTGTTTAGGTATTACTCAGATAGATCCTATCCGATACGATTTGCTGTTTGAACGTTTCTTGAACCCTGACCGCATTTCTTTGCCTGATATTGATATTGACTTTGATGATGATGGACGTGGAGAGGTGCTTCGTTGGGTGACGGAGAAATATGGTAAGGAAAAGGTGGCTCACATCATTACGTATGGTACAATGGCTACTAAAATGGCTATTAAGGATGTGGCGCGTGTACAAAAACTACCTTTGTCTGAGTCGGACCGGTTGACGAAGCTTGTTCCTGATAGGATACCGGATAAAAAAATGAATCTGACAAATGCCATAGCTTATGTTCCTGAACTACAGGCTGCGGAAGTATCTGCCGATCCATTGGTGCGTGATACGATAAAGTACGCCAAGATGCTTGAAGGAAATGTACGTGGTACGGGCGTACATGCTTGTGGAACAATTATTTGTCGTGATGATATAACAGACTGGGTACCGGTTAGCACTGCCGATGATAAAGAAACAGGCGAGAAGATGCTTGTTACTCAGTACGAAGGTTCCGTTATTGAAGATACAGGCCTTATTAAAATGGACTTTTTGGGTCTGAAGACCCTATCTATTATTAAAGAGGCTATAGAAAATGTTCGAATTCATCGTGGTTTAGAAGTCGATATTGATCAAATCTCAATAACTGATCCGGCGACTTACAAACTTTATAGTGATGGCCGCACGATAGGTACGTTTCAGTTTGAATCGGCCGGAATGCAGAAGTATCTGCGTGAGTTGCAGCCAACTACTTTCGAAGACCTCATTGCGATGAATGCTCTTTATCGTCCGGGGCCAATGGATTATATCCCCGATTTTATTGATCGTAAGCATGGGCGCAAACCTATTGAATACGATATTCCCGTTATGGAAAAGTATCTTAAAGATACGTATGGCATAACAGTTTATCAAGAACAGGTGATGCTTTTGTCACGCCTACTAGCTGACTTCACTCGTGGTGAATCTGATGCACTTCGTAAGGCGATGGGTAAGAAGTTGCGCGACAAGCTTGATCACATGAAACCTCAGTTTATAGAAGGAGGACGAAAGAACGGACATGATCCGAAAGTGCTTGAGAAGATATGGACTGACTGGGAGAAGTTTGCTTCTTATGCCTTTAATAAATCTCACGCTACTTGCTATTCTTGGGTGGCTTATCAAACAGCCTTTCTGAAAGCGAATTATCCGGCAGAGTATATGGCAGCCGTGATGAGTCGCAACATCTCCAACATTACCGATATCACTAAGTTGATGGACGAATGTAAAACGATGAGTATTGAGGTGTTGGGACCGGATGTGAATGAGAGTAATCATAAGTTTACTGTGAATGATCAGGGAAACATTCGTTTTGGTTTGGGCGCTGTGAAGGGAGTGGGTGAGAACGCCGTACAGTGTATTGTTGATGAACGTAAAGCGAATGGACCTTTCAAGGGTATTTTTGATTTTGTGCAACGTGTTAACTTGAATGCTTGCAACAAGAAGAATCTTGAATCTCTCGCATTGGCGGGTGGGTTCGATAGTTTTCCGGAACTGAAACGTGAACAGTATTTTGCTGTGAATGCGAAGACTGAACCATTCCTCGAAGTCTTGGTGCGCTATGGCAACCGTTATCAGGCAGATAAAGCGGCAGCAACAAATTCACTCTTCGGAGGTGAAAACGTGATTGATATTGCCACTCCTGAGATACCTGTGGCTCAACCTTGGACGGATTTGGAACGTTTGAACAAAGAGCGGGAACTCGTTGGCATATACCTTTCAGCTCATCCTTTAGATGAATATGCGATCATTCTTCAACATGTTTGCAACACCCGCATGTCCGATTTGGAGAATAAAGCTGAATTGGCAGGAAGAGAGATTACAATGGGAGGAATTGTAACCAGCGTACGTCGTGGCGTTACAAAAAACGGAAATCCGTATGGCATTGTTCGTCTTGAAGACTATTCAGGATCAGCGGAACTTCCCTTCTTTGGTAATGATTGGGCTACATATCAGGGTTATTTCATTACGGAAGGTACTTTTCTATATATTCATGCGCGATGCCAAGCCAAACAATGGAAGCAGGATGAATTGGAGATTAAAATTACGTCAATAGAATTTCTTTCGGATGTGAAAGAAGAACTCGTTAAGAAAATAACGATTACTCTTCCATTGATTGAGCTAAACAAGGCTCTGATAACAGATTTAAGTACGTTAATCAAGGAAAAGTCGGGGAATACGGAACTTTATTTTAAAGTAACCGATACGGAAAGTAATATGGCTGTGGAATTTGTTTCTCGTCCTATTAAACTTTCGATTGGTAAGGAGTTAGTCTCTTATCTTGATGAGCGACCTGAACTGGGCTTTTATATAAATTAAAAACCAGTTCCGGATATGTCAATGATATGAAGTAAAGAGCAGCGTTTTTCTTTGTTACTGAAAGTTGAGGGGAAAAGAGAAGAGTTTTTTTCTATCTTTATTCGTCTGTTTTGAGAACTTTCGTAACTTTACCAACGTTATGGTATTAATATAACTAGATATATTTAATTAATATAATAATCAGATAAGAGTATGGCTTTAGAAATTACCGACACCAATGTTGAAGGTGTACTAGCAGAAGGAAAACCTGTTGTAATTGATTTTTGGGCACCTTGGTGTGGCCCTTGTAAGATGGTAGGCCCCATCATTGAAGAATTGGCCAAAGAGTACGATGGACAAGTGATCATCGGCAAATGTGATGTAGACGAAAATACAGAACTGCCTGCAACTTATGGCATTCGCAATATACCTACCGTGCTGTTCTTTAAGAATGGTGAGGTTGTTGACAAACAAGTAGGTGCTGTGGCTAAAAGTGTTTTTGAGAGCAAAGTAAAAGCATTAATCTAATTTATAGTATGGGACAGGAGGAGGATATTTGGTCTGATTACGCAGATGATGATAAAACCATTGCGTACATTAAAAACTATCTACCGCAGGAACTTAAAAGTAAGTTTTCCGATGATGAGTTGCTCTATTTTTTAGACCTTATCGACGAGTATTATACTGAGAGTGGCATTCTTGATGCTGAACCTGATGCAGAAGGTTATGTAGACATTGACTTGGAACTAGTAGCCGATTACATTGTAAAAGAGGCTAAAAAAGATGAAATGGGTGAATATGATCCCGAAGAAATTCTTTTTGTTGTTCAGGGAGAGATGGAATATGGCGACTCTTTGGGAGAAGTAGAATAATCCTGTCTCACCATAGATATAAAAAGACAGCCGAGGCTGATGTCAATAACGACATCAACCTCGGCTGTCTTTTTTATATTAACGTATGATCTTCCATTGCATAATATTGATAATCTCTCACAATTGTTTGCAAGAAATGTTCATCGTTTTTAATTGGAGTGCTTATGCCTAGCATGTTTCGCAGTTTGGAAGTTAACAAGGCAATGTGTGATTCTCTATTGCTATTCTTGCTATCGAGCGCTTTTGCAACGACATTAATCTGCTCCAGTGATAAGTCCGCCGCTTGTACATAAGTTGGATGGTAATCTTCCCTTAAATAGTTGAATTCGTCTAAGCTTACTTGTATCTTTTTATAGTTTTGTTCCTTGATAACCATGGTGCCTGCAGCCAGATCACCTATCCTTTGTTTATTCTTGGTTAGCAATATTACCAACAAACCCAGCCCACTGGTTAGAGGAACATCCACAAGAAACAAAAGCCAACGGAGCAGGTATGAGCTTATAGTAGGAGTTGAACCATCTATCTTCACCACACGTATACCTAGAATACGTTTCCCCACACTTTGCCCTTGATTAAAAACTTCACATAGCAGTGAGTAGCAAAAGACCGGCAAGTATAAGGCGAAAAGCAGTAACGTATTTGCTGTGCTCGAAATGCTTCTGCTTACTGATTCCAGAAAGGTGACTGTGGCTAAAATATAAATGATAAGCAGGATAATATCAATGGAGCGAGCCAATATCCGTTCGCCTGCACTTGCGGGTGTTTGGTCTATTCGGACAAACTGCCCGGTTAAAATATTCGATTCTGACATTAATTGCTAAATATTTTACGTATTCGATTGCAAATATATTATAATTCCCTTACTTTTGCTTTCAGTATCAAAGAAAAGTTTTTCCTGATTTTTAGGAACATCATGAAAGAAGTAACATTTATACGTCTGAATATAACTAGATGGAAAGAGGCCGAGACTACTATTGAGCAATCGAATGTTCTTAGTCCTGACTTGCTTGCAGATGTATATACTGAGATCACCACTGATTTGGCTTTTGCACAAACTCATTATCCGAACTCCCGCATCACAATTTACCTTAATAATCTGGCTTCTGCGCTACATAATAAGCTTTATCGAAATAAACGCGAGAAGTGGACAAGAATTTATACGTTTTGGGCCACTGAAGTTCCTCAGATCATGTATTCCGCCAGAAAAGAACTACTCATCTCATTTCTTATTTTTATAGTGAGTGCTTTTGTAGGAATGTTATCGGCACTAAATGATGATAATTTCGTCCGGCTCATTCTGGGCAACGGTTATGTTGATATGACTTTAGATAACATTGCCCGTGGAGAACCGATGGCCGTTTACGATCAAAGTGGAGAATTATCGATGTTTTTGGGTATTACTCTCAATAATATCGCCGTTTCTTTCAGAGTCTTTATCATGGGAGTATTGACTAGCTTTGGCACCGGATATATGCTTTTTACAAACGGAGTAATGTTAGGAGCATTTCAAACATTCTTTGTTCAGAAGGGATTGGTTGCAGAATCAATGCTGGCCGTTTGGCTGCATGGAACACTTGAAATATGGGCCATTATTGTTGCCGGAGCTGCGGGAATCGCATTAGGCAATGGTTGGCTTTTTCCCGGTACATATAGTCGCCTGACTTCATTTAAGCATGGAGCGAAAAAAGGACTTAAGATAGTGATAGGCACAGTCCCCATTTTTATTATGGCCGGATTTATAGAAGGATTTCTAACCCGACATACCTGGTTGCCTGATCTGTTAAGGCTCAGCGTGATTTTGCTTTCTATCGCTTTCATTGTATTTTACTATATTTATTTACCAAATAAAAGATCTCATGGATACTCAAAAAACTAAGATTGTTTTTTATGCGAGGCGGAATTTCGGAGAAAAAATGAATGCTTCCTTTGACTTTATTAAAGAGAACTGGAAACCGATACTTAAGTACATTAATTATCTGTTGCTTCCTTTGTGTTTGCTACAAGCTTTGGGGCTTAACGGACTAATGTCCGGAACCCTTAATGTGGCAAGCCTGCAGCAGAATCTAGGTGTTGCTCCCGGACTTGAATCGTTCGGAATCATGTTTTTTGTCAGTTATGGAGCACTGATACTTTGTGCCATGATCGGTAGTGTATTGATTACTTCTTTGCTGTATGCGTTGATTCATCTTTATAATAGCAAAGAAGAACGTTTGGTGGGGATCACGATGAAGGAATTAAGAGCTCCTTTGATGCACAACGTGAAGCGTTATTTTATACTCGTGCTTGTGCTTATACCAATAACAATAGGTGTTTTCGCTCTCATTGCTATTTTGGGTAGCCTCGTGCCTTTGTCATTAGCTCTCTTAATACCTGCTCTGATAGCTTGCATGATTCCAATAATGCTTTTGCCTCCTATTTATTTGTTCGAGAAAGTAGGGGTATGGTCTGCATTTGCTAAAGCATTTCGTTTAGGATTCGCAACTTGGGGCGGTATCTTTGCTATCGTCTTTATAATGGGTATCATCGCCGGAATATTACAAGGTATTACTATGACGCCTTGGTATGTGGCAACTATTGTGAAGTATATGTTCACTTTAAGTGATCCGGGCAGTGCCGTAGGAGTTTCTCCTTTATATAATCTGCTTGTTTATTTACTAGCTGTATTGCAGTCATTTGGCATGTATTTAGCTATGACTTTTACTCTTGTTGGCTTGGCTTATCAGTATGCGCATGCCAATGAAGTAGTAGGAAATGTTTCCGTAGAGAGTGATATTGATAAGTTCGAGCAGCTTTGATCAGTAGTATTGGATGGAGCAGATAACCGATACCTTGATTTGTGACACGGGGCGAATTGCTGTATGGCAGTCCGACCCCGATTTCGACTATAACCGTGAGTTGATAAAGCCTGAAATGGATCTTATTCAATGGGTTTCGTCCTGGTTTGGTGACTGGTTGAGCAGAATATTCGGCCACACTTTTGCTTCTAAATATACCGAAGTTGTGTTGATTGTACTCTTACTGCTTATTGTCGTCCTGATTGTTTGGTTCGTATACCGTAAACGCCCTGAACTATTTATGCGTTCACGCAAATATGCTGTGCCATACAGTGTTGAAAATGATACCATATATGGAGTGGACTTTGAGAAAGAGATTGCAGACGCTCTTTCACGAGATGATTTTAAGGAAGCTTCCCGTTTGCTCTATTTACAAACATTAAAGTGGCTGACGGATGAAGGTCGAATAGATTGGCAACTTTACAAAACTCCTACCGAATATATCTATGAGATTAAGGTAGAAGAACAGCGCTTCTCTTTCAGAAGACTGACCAATCGTTTCCTTAGGGCACGTTACGGTAACTTTGAAGTCCTCGAATCTGAATTTCGTGAAATGAAAGCCTTGCAACAAGAAATGATGAAAGGAGGGTGGGATGAAAAGTAGTCACCTCTTCATTCTTTTCATCTTGTTGTTTCTCGGAGTGATGGTTTGGACGGAATATCACTTACCTAAGCAATTTATCTGGACGCCTACTTTCAGCCGATACGACAAGCAACCATTTGGTTGTGCTGTTTTTGACGATGTACTCTCATCGTCTATGCCGGCGGGCTATTCACTTTCCAAAGAAACATTTTATCAGATTTCTACGAATGATACTACGTCGCGTAGAGCTATTCTGGCTGTAACTCAGGATATCGATTTGAAGCAGGTAGATGTTGCTGCGGTGATGCGATTAGCCGGGCGAGGTAACAAACTGATATTGGCTTCTTCTTCTTTTAGTTCCTTGTTATGTGATACGTTGGGTTTTGGGATGTCGTACAGTTATTTTAATCCCTCTTCTTTGAAACGACAAGCGTCTTCCATGCTTCTAACTCGTGATACACTTCAATGGGTGGGCAACTCTACTTATGCTTCACAAATCTATAGCTTTTATTCGCAACTATGTGCCGGGTTTTTCACTAAATCCGATTCTACTTTTCAGATGCTGGCAAACAATCGTTTGACCAGACGAGAGGAAATCGCTTCGCATATGCTTGAAACGCTGAAAGACTCCATCGGAAGCAAAAAGCGTCTTGTTCGTAGAGATTCTATTGATGGTTTAATAACCAGATCGGGTGCGGTGGTGCTTTCCAAAAAAATAGGTGAAGGCGAAATTATATTAGTTAGTACTCCTTTGCTGTTTACCAATTACGGCATGCTTGATGGACACAATGCCGCCTTCTTGTTTCGTGTTTTGTCTACGGCTAAAGATCTCCCTCTTGTTCGAACGGAAGCCTATTCTCTCACTGCGCAAGGAGAACAGTCTCCTTTTCGCTATTTCTTATCTCGTCCTCCACTTCGCTGGGCATTGTATCTCACAGTCATTGTTTTGCTTCTCTTTATGGTATTTACGGCTCGGCGCAGGCAAAGAACAATTCCTGTGGTAAGGCCACCCGAAAATAAAAGGCTGGAGTTTGTTCAACTGATTGGAACGCTGTATTTTCAGAAGAAGGATTATGCTGATCTTGTGCGTAAAAAGTTTCTCTTCTTTGCCGAAACCTTGCGTAAGAACATTCAAATCAATGTGGAGAATGGTGAGGATGATGCTTGGCTTGCTGCTAAGATTGCAGCAAAAACCGGAATGGAGGAAGAGGGAATACACCAGTTTTTTGTTCGGATTCGCCCTGTGCTGCAAGAGGGGTGCAATGTCTCCGAAGGACAAATGAGAGAGCTTATTGATGAGATGAATAAGATAATCAATCATTTAAAAAGTATATAAATTAAAAGAAATCATATCGTATGGAAGAAAATGAAGCACGAACGGACCTGACTCTCTTCAATGAGAAGATAAAGGAATTGAAAGCAAGCATTGCTTCGGTCATTGTGGGGCAGGAGCGAACAGTCGATTTGGTGTTGACCACTATCTTGGCAAATGGACATGCGCTGATTGAAGGAGTGCCGGGAGTAGCCAAGACCTTGTTGGCCAAACTGACAGCCCGTTTGATTGAAGCCAACTTCAGCCGCATTCAGTTTACGCCCGACTTGATGCCGAGTGATGTGCTGGGTACAACGGTGTTTAACATGAAAACCAATGAGTTTGATTTTCATCGCGGACCGGTTTTTGCTAACCTGATATTGGTGGATGAAATTAATCGTGCACCGGCTAAAACACAATCGGCACTTTTCGAAGTAATGGAAGAACGTCAAATTAGTATTGATGGTTCCACTTATCCAATGGGCGATCCGTATATCATTCTTGCCACGCAGAATCCGGTGGAACAGGAAGGTACATATAAGTTGCCTGAGGCACAGCTCGACCGTTTCTTGATGAAAATTACCATGGACTACCCGTCTTTGGAGGAAGAAATTCATATTCTGGAACGCCATCACTCCAATGTATCGCTCGTCAAACTGAATGAAATTCGTCCTATTCTGACTTGTAGCGAATTGCTCGCAATGAGGAAGCAAGCAGAAGAAGTATTTGTCGAACATAGCCTGCTACAGTATATTGCACTGATTGTACAACAAACCCGCACCAGTAAGGCTGTTTATCTGGGTGCGTCTCCGCGTGCATCGGTAGCGTTGCTTCAGGCGGCTAAAGCGTATGCACTTCTGCAAGAGCGCGACTTTGTTACACCCGAGGATATCAAATTTGTTGCCCCTTACGTGCTACAACACCGACTGATACTTACTGCTGAGGCCGAAATGGAAGGATACTCTGCCGTTAAAGTCACTCAACGATTAATTGATAAAGTAGAAGTACCCAAGTAATGTTTCTTACAAAACGCTTTTATCTTTTTGCCCTGCTACTCATCTTGCTACTTGGTGGCGGATACCTGCTTGGTTCTCTGTTTTTAGCCGGACAGTTACTGCTTGCCATATTTATCTTTTGTCTGTTGATAGATGGAATGTTGCTCTATCGGGTCAGAGGCATCAGTGCTGCGAGGCATTGTGCAGAGCGTTTCTCCAATGGTGATGAGAATGGTGTACGAATCACTGTTCAGAGCAGCTATGCTTTTGGCGTGAGTCTTACCCTGATTGACGAAGTTCCTTTCATTTTTCAGTTGCGTGATCTTTCTTTCCCCCTGTTCTTGCCTAAAGGTGGCAGCGAAACGGTTACTTATCAACTACGCCCTGTCAGGAGAGGAGAATATGTTTTCGGGCGCATCAGAGTATTTGCTTCTACGCGTCTGGGACTCATCGAACGACGCTTCACTTGCGGAGAGCCGCAGACGGTAAAAGTCTATCCTTCTTTTCTAATGCTTCGCCGATATGAACTGATGGCTATGAGCAATAATTTGACGGAACTGGGTATAAAACGGTTAAGACGAGTGGGGCAACATACGGAGTTTGAACAGATAAAAGAGTATGTGAAGGGCGATGATTATCGCATGATCAATTGGAAAGCCAGTGCCAGACGCCATGAACTGATGGTGAATGTGCATCAGGATGAACGTTCGCAACAAATATACAGCGTGATTGATAAAGGACGTATCATGCAGCAAGCTTTTGCCGGGATGACGCTACTCGATTATTCCATCAATGCCTCTTTGGTACTTTCGTACGTTGCCATGCGAAAAGAAGATAAAGCGGGATTGATCACCTTCAATCAGGAGTTTGATACTTTTGTGCCTGCTTCCCGACAAAGCGGGCAACTGCAACGATTACTCGAGAACCTTTATAAGCAAGAGACTTCTTTTGGAGAGACCGATTTTTCTTCACTTTGTGTGCATTTGGGTAAACACATCAGCAAGCGCAGCTTCTTGGTGCTATATACCAACTTTGATAGTATAAACAGTATGAACAGACAACTTTCGTATCTTCGCCAACTCGCTCGTCAGCATTGTTTGTTGGTGGTTATCTTTGAAGATGTGGAGTTGAAAACGTTTATTGCCGATCAACCTCAAAGCACTGAAGAGTATTATCATCGGGTCATTGCCGAAAAGTTTGTTTTCGAAAAACGTCTTATTATTTCTACTCTCAAGCAGAATGGTATTTATGCACTACTTACTACACCGGATAAACTCTCGATTGATGTGATCAATAAATACCTTGAAATGAAGAATCTTCAGCTATTGTAGAAAAAGAAAATAGACATGCCCACGAGAATGATGCCCAATACACCGTAAAACAATCTGGCCCGCTTGCGGCCTACATTGCGTACAATCAGTTGGGCATTCTGCGCATTGAAGAACCAGTCCCAATTGAGTGCGGCTGCAAGTATCGCAACGATACCTGCAACTGCAAAAATTCCCTGAACAAAGTACTGCGGATTCATAATTGGTTCATTGTAACCATTCTGCTCCCGTCTTCTTGCTCCTCAATGGATACTTTGATGGTATTTCCCGGTAATAATTCCTCTACCAGTTCCGGCCATTCGATGAAGCAAAGCGCACCGCTATAAAAATAATCTTCGTATCCCATATCATAAACCTCTTCCAGTTTATTGATGCGATAGAAGTCGAAATGATAAATCAGTTCGGCCGTCTCTTCCGAACGGTATTCGTTCACAATGGCAAAGGTGGGAGAGTTAATCACGTCGGTTACGCCCAATTCTTCGCAGATCGCTTTTACGAAAGTAGTCTTTCCGGCACCCATCTTGCCGTAGAGGGCAAAGACAGTATTCTCATCTATGGCAGCAATAAACTTCTTAGCTGCTTCGTGAATTTGGTCTAAAGATTCAATTTTGATTTCCATTCTAATTTTTATTTACTATTTTTATCTGCCAATATTTTGGTTATTGAGAAGAAAAGGCTTCTTCCTCCTTTGCACATCGCATAGATGATGATAGAGAAGAAAATGATGGAAGCTCCCGAAGGCACATTCAGAAAGTAAGAGATGAACAATCCACCCAAACAACCCAGATAACCGATGCCGATGGAGAGCCAGATAATTCGTTTAAACTTATATGTAAACAGATTAGCTGTCATTTGCGGGATGGTGAGTAACGAAATGGCAAGTACGATACCTACCATGCGCAGGCACGACACGATGGTGAGGGCAATAAACATCATTAATATGTACTCGAAGAAAACGACCGGAAGACCTTGCGAACGGGCAAATTCACGGTCGAACGCTACGTGTATAATGGGGTGGATAAACAGCGTGAAGAAAAGAATGAGCACCAGTGCAAGTGCGCCCAACAAAAGAATATCTGTTTGCGTTATGGTAAGTATATTGCCAAATAGATAGGCTGAAAGGTCGGGTGCAAAACCGGGTGAGAGGAAGCTGAACATGATGCCCAGTGCCATGCCCAATGTCCAGAGCACGGCAATGGCTGAATCCTCTCTCATGTCTTTACGCTTGCTGAGCCACTCTACGCCAAAGGCCGACAATACCGAAAAGACTGCTGCCGACAGGATGGGAGAGATACCGACAAACAGTCCGATGCCGATGCCTCCGAAAGAAGCATGGGTGATACCGCCGCTGATGAACACCAGCCGTCGCGTGACGATGTAAGTGCCAATAATACCACAAGCAATACTAGCCAGAAAACTGCCGAGCAATGCGTGTTGAAAGAATGTATATTGTAGTAAATCCATCATGTCGTATTAGTTTCTTCGTTCCCCGATAATCAGGAAGATTTCTTCTTTAAGTTCATCCGGTAAGTTGATTCCTCTCAATTGTAAACTACGCACCCATCCGGCTACATCGACATCCTTCATCGTATAAAATACGTCACGAAACTGGTCTGCCTGTTGAGGAGTATATTCGTCGGATTCTTTGCCAATATACTCATCCAGCTCTTCATCATCGTAGTATTCTATTTTCTTGCTGACGGCTGCCAACAGACTGTCTCGCTCGCACATTTCATGTTGTCCACAACATTCCACGTCTAGCTCTTTCGCTTCGGGAAACTCATTTAATTCTCCCGTATCTATTTTTTTCTGTAAGCTTTTGTTGCGTATGTATCCCAGTAGCAAGGCTATGGCTGCAAGCAATAATAAGCCAATAACAAGTATCCACATAATTAATCTAGGAATTTCTGCAAAGTTACTTATTTAATTGTATTTTTGTGCCTTTGATAAGGCGAAAACATGATTAAGAACAAATGCAACACATATAAGTTCGGACTGGTAACCGCTTCTGCTTTTGTAATAGCCAATATGATTGGAACGGGTGTATTTACCTCACTAGGCTTTCAATTGATGGGAACCACGAACTTTGTTTCTATCATGTTACTGTGGCTACTGGGTGGAGTAATAGCACTTTGCGGTGCACTTGTCTACGGCGAACTGGGTGCGGCCATGCCCCGTTCGGGTGGAGAGTATCACTATCTGCGTGAGATCTATCACCCGATGCTTGGGTTCATGTCCGGCTGGGCATCATTCATTGTTGGCTTTGCCGCTCCGGTTGCATTGGCTTGTATGGCTCTGAGTACCTACCTTTATAAAATGTTTCCGGTCCTTCATCCCATGGCTGTGGCACTTTGTGTTCTCTTTCTGGTGACGCTGATCCATGCCTATGATGTAAAAATGGGCGGAACCGTACAGCGCATTTTTACCTTCTTTAAAGTACTTGTCATACTTGGCTTTATCGTTTGCGGCCTCTCTCTTCCCACAGCTCCTCAAAGCATTACTTCGTCGCTTGCCGAATTTTCTTTTTCCGATGTCTTTTCAACAGGTTTTGCCGTTTCTTTGGTCTGGGTTTACTACGCCTATTCGGGTTGGAATGCTTCGGCTTACATGGCCAATGAGATTCGCGACCCTCAACGTACCATTCCCCGTTCATTGCTCATCAGTACCCTCATTGTTACGCTACTTTATCTGTTGCTCAATGCTGTTTTTCTTTATTCAACTCCTGTTGCGGCAATGACCGGGCAGGTAGAAGTGGGACTCATTGCCGCACAATACATTTTTGGGCTGAATGGAGGAAGAATAATGGGATTGCTCATTGCTCTATTGTTGGTTTCGAGTATCAGTTCCATGGTCTTTCTGGGGCCGCGGGTTTCACAAGTGATGGGCGAAGATACTTACATCCTGCGTGCTTTATCAAAGAAATCAGCCAAAGGAACGCCTTATGTGGCTATCTGGGCGCAGTTTGTTATCAGTGCGTTGCTCATTATTACCGATTCTTTCGAGTTAGTTACAAAATATACGGGAATCACGCTTTCATTTTTCGCCCTGCTTACGGTAATTGGCGTGTTTGTTCATCGTCATCGTTTTCCACAAGCAGAGCGTCCATACCGCACGTGGGGTTACCCCGTTGTGCCATGCGTGTTTATCGTTCTCATTCTTTGGTCCATAGTTTACCTGGTGTGCGAGGATTATACAAATACCTTTATCCATGATCAGCAATCAGCGATGTGGATGAGTCTGATGAGTTTGGCAACTCTGCTCACCGGCATGGGGCTTTATCTATTGAATAGACTAGTACTTCATTCTAAAAATAAAAAATAAACGTTCTATATGAAAATTAAACTAAACTACTTAGTGTTGGCTGTTGTGTTGCCTATGTGTCTGGCATCCTGCGAGCCTAAAAAGAAGCAGGGCGCCTCTGTGGCGGAACCCATTGCTGCGGTTAGTGATACGAGTGAAACAAACGGAGTGAAGCCTGTGCCCGATGAGGCCTTGAACAATGAAGCCCGATTTGTAGCCGGACTTCCGGTGAAAAACGACAGCAGCAAGCTCTATGATTTAATGGAAACTGAAGCGTGGAAGGCGCATTCCCGCAATATGGATCAGATTTGGAATGCCTTTCAGCAAACAGCTCCCAAGTTGATGGCGTTCAGGCAAAATGAATTGGCAGATATTAATGCCCGTTGTCGTACGTTGTTCTACCCGTTCGGTGGTCCCGATTATCTTTTCCCCAACACTTTTTTCCCTGAGATGGATACTTATTTTCTCATAGGATTGGAACGCCCGGGCCGTGCCATCCGTGTTGACAAACCTTCAACAGAGACTTATCGGTTGTACCAAAATGCGGTGTCAGATATTCTGAACCTAAGCTTTTTCCGTACGGATGATATGAAGCAAGAACTCTTCAACGATACAATAGACGGTGTCGTTCCTATTATTTCCGTACTGATGGTTCGTTCGGGTAGAGAGATTGTCAGCATCCGCAACGTGAAGATTACCGATGAAGGCAATATTGCAGATACAAATGAAGATGGTAGCCCCATCGTTCGTGGCACAGGTATGGTGGAATTTAAGTATTTCCGTAGCGGAACAAGGAAACTACAGACGCTTTATTATCTGTCCACCGACTTGAGCAATGGTGGTTTTCCTCACAAAAAGCCTTTATTGGCTTATCTTGATAAGTTTGATGCAACCACTACGGCAACTTTCATTAAGTCGGCTTCCTATCTGATGCACGTCACCTACTTCTCTGCCATTCGTCAGACGGTCTTAGACCATTCATCGGCTGTGCTGCAAGACGATTCGGGAATTCCATTGCCTTTCTATAATCCCGAAGAATGGGACGTTACTCTTTATGGCACATTCTTGAAGCCCATCTCCATGTTTGCCAAGTATGTGCAACCCGAACTGCGTGCGGCTTACGAACAAAGTGATCCTAAACCATTGAACTTCCGCATCGGCTATGCACGGCAATCGAATCTGCAAATAGCTCGCAAGAAGTAGCGACATGGTTCTATAGGATAACTAAACGTCCTTAATTAGGAAGATTAATCTATCTCTGTATTCCCAAGGTCAGTATCTATCTTTTTCACTATTTGTTTCTAGTTACGAAACTAAATGTTTCTTACGTTGAAACAATAGTTTTAACAGCTTGAAACTATTCGTTTTCACCTGTTAAAACTATTTGTTTTCACCTATTGAAACTGATGATTTACGAGCTAATGAATCTTATGAAGAAAGAACGTCTGTTCTCTCGGCAAATAGACTTATGTAATCTTCGCTAATCTTTTGTATGACAAAAAGACAAGCTAATGTGTAAATATTTACATACGCATTCATGTGCTTAAAAGAAGACTGCTCTAGTTGTTTAAAATGGATTCCATCTCTGATGGCCAAAATAAATAAAAAGCAAAAGTGGAGAAAAATGTGCTTATTTATAATATCTTTGCGGCCAAAACATCCAGAATGGATAGCAAAGTGACAACTATTGAGCAAATTAATAGGCTGAATGCAACGACCTTTCACTTGCTTTATAAAAATTATTATAAAGCATTAGTGAATTATGTTGTACAAATTGTCAATGATTTTGAGGCAGCAGAAGATATCACGCAAGACTTGTTTTCTACACTGTGGGAGCGAAAAATAGTTTTCAAATCCATTACATCTTTTAAGGTTTATCTTTATAATTCGGTTCGAAATTCTTCATTAGATTATCTGAAACACAAAAATGTCGAGAGCGACTATTTTCAGAAAGTAGCTGATATGTACCAGCCTTACCAATTTTGGGAAAATAGCGAAGAAGATTTGTGGGATGAAGAGGTTTACCGCCAATTATTCCACACTATTGACGACTTGCCTCAACGTTGTCGTGAAGTCTTCCTGATGTATATGGATGGTAAGACGAATGAAGAAATTTCTACTGCCCTTAATGTTTCAATTGAAACCGTGAAGACCCAGAAAAAAAGAGGAATGGTGTTTCTGCGGAAAAGACTAAATAAAAATACTCTCTTGCTTCTTCAAATCTTCCTCACTTAAGACTTGTTTGCCTTCTTTATTCTATCTAAAGCAATCTTAAATGATGCTATACTTTTCTATAAGTACCACTTTGTGATGTAAAAAAGGCTTTTTAAGAGCTAATATATTCTATTTTTGAATTAATCACGCCTTTTTGTCCCTCATTCTTTCTTTGTAGTCGTCTTTTAATAGTATTCTCTTATTGAGATAATATTGATTCTCCTGATCATGCTTTTATTAAGGAGAATCTCTCATGTAAATCAAATCATATGAAAAAAAAACGGGAACGACAAGGTGGGGATATTAATAAGATTATTCATGATTACCTGACTGGGGTACTATCTTCTGAGGATCAACAGCAGTTGGAGAATTGGTTGGAAAGTTCTCTGCAAAATCGACAAAAATTTGAGGCTCTATTAAAGAGGAAAGATCTTACCAGGCGCTATCGTCAATATGCCAGAATAGACGAGGAACGTTCATGGGAACGTCTCCAAAAGAGGAACTTCAGTCTCCGAGGCTTTTACAGAAAAAATGTGATGCAATATGCAGCATTTTTTCTTCTGCCGATAATTGGGCTATTCATTGTTATTAAATTGTACGACGCCATCCAACATAATCCGGATGATTCGCAAGAAATCTATGCCAGCATGTCGCGTTCAAATGCAATGGGGAAACAAAAAGCTGCTCTTACTTTACCGAATGGTAAGAAAATAAATTTGGATGCAACGTTTAAACAACCAGTACAAAAGGTGGAAACCCAACCAACTACCATATCCGGCAAGCAAATTGAAGATAAAGAAGAAAGCGAAGAAAGTAATAACAAATTGCAAACCTTCCCGGATAGTGAATATTGGTTAACCCTTGAAGATGGAACGATTGTACATCTAAACTACAACACAACGCTGAGGTATCCTATTCATTTTAATTCCCTTGATCGTACTGTATATCTGGAAGGAGAAGCCTATTTTCAAGTGGCTAGCGAAAAGAAACGTCCTTTTCGTGTAGTCACAACTAGCGGAGTAGTAACTCAATATGGAACATCTTTCAATGTTAATACACATACTTTGGCGAGGACGGAAGTTGTTCTTGTGAAGGGTTCCATCAGCGTTACTACAAATACCGGTAAAGAGCAAATGCTGAAACCGGGAGAATTGGCCATACTTCGCGAAGATCTTCCACAGGCTGAGATTAGGGCAGTAGATGTCAATATGTATACATCGTGGAATACCGGAAGATTTGTCTTCGAACATACATCATTGGAAAAATTGATGGAGACTGTTTCGTCTTGGTATGGTGTAAACGTGATCTTTCAGTCAGACGATATCCGGAAGATGTATTTCACTGGTGATATAGACCGCTATGAATCCATTACTCCTGTTCTTAAAGCTATCCAAAATACCACCGGACTGGAAATTGAAATGACAGGCAAAAATATTATTCTGAGAGAACTAACCATTAAATAATTAACAAAGTGAATGAAATGCAAAAAGTGAAAACAATAGGAAAAAGGCTTTTCATCATAGCCTTTCTCCTGGCCTTACTAATTCCCTGGAAATCAAATTTATACGCACAGGATTATGCCGCAAAAAGAGTTACTTTAGATATAAAGTCAGGGAGTATAAAATCCTTTTTTGATACAATAAAAAATCAGACCGGCCTGAGCTTCATCTATGATTCTAACTTGGCTAAAGATGTTCCGGCCATTACTGTCCAGTGCAATAATGAGACAGTTCTTAATGTGCTAAACCGCGTGCTACTCAATTCTCACTATACCTACAAAATTGAAGCTAATTTTGTGACTGTAATCCAGCAAAAACAGGCTGAATTACGTGCAATGAGCGGTGTTGTGAGAGATCGCGATGGTCTGGAGTTGCCCGGAGTGAATGTTTATATTAAAAACACGAATTGTCGTTCTATTACGGATGCCAGTGGACATTATACCATTTATATTCCTTGGGAAGCTTGTCAGGTGTCCTTTTCTTACATTGGCATGAAAACTTTGGAGACAAAGATTCATGGGGGGAATTCGCCTTTCAAAAAGGATGTAGCACTGGCTGATGACGGTCTTCTGGAGGAAGTGGTGGTTACTGGTTACCAGATATTGAACAAGCGTAGTTTGACAAGCGCTGTCACTTCCATAAAAGCCGAAGACCTTTTGCGTAGTGATGTAAGCAGTATCGACCAAATGTTTGAAGGTAAAATACCCGACATGATTGTGAATGTTAATTCGGGTGAAATAGGCGTTGCTCCTAAAATTCGCATTCGCGGTACTTCTACGCTGATCGGAAACCGTGAGCCGTTATGGGTGGTAGACGGTATTGTAGTAAAAGACCCCGTAGAAATTTCGCCGGAAGAACTGAACGATCCCGACTATGTAAATCGCATAGGTAACGCCATAGCTGGTATCAATCCACAGGATATTGAACGTATCGATGTGCTGAAAGACGCTGCCGCTACCGCTATTTACGGAGTTAAAGCCGCCAACGGCGTTATTATAATTACCACAAAAAGAGGTTACACCGGTAAATCTCAAGTGAGTTATAACATGAGCATAAACTATAAACGCCGCCCGAGATATTCGGACCATTCGGTAGACGTGATGTCAAGCAAGGAACGTATACAGTTCTCGCGCGAATTGGCAAATGATCATTATCTATATAGTTCCGACATCAATCTCGTTGGTTATGAAGGATTGCTCAATAAACTGTATAACAATGAAATAAACAATGAACAGTTCAATAGCGGCGTAGCCAAACTGGAGTCGCAGAATACTGACTGGTTCGACATTCTTTGTCGCGACAGTTGGTCTAGCCAGCAAACTGCCAGCCTAAGCGGCGGATCGGAAAAATCGCGCTATTATGCATCGTTGGGATATAACAAGGATAGTGACGTCATCAAGGCCAATGATAGCGAGCGGTATACTGCCTCGATGCATCTTGACAATACGTTCAGTAAATTCTTCTCGAGTTCGTTTTCTATTGCAGGTTACAACTATAAACGCAATAATAATCAATCATCTATCAAGCCCGTGCAATATGCCTACCAGGCATCACGCGCACTGCCTTGTTATGATGACAACGGTAACTACAACTATTACCAGCAGAAGGTAACTAATAACGAATCATATAAATTTAATATACTGAATGAATTGAATAATAGTTCAAATCTGCAAGAAATATCTTCCTTCACGGTGAGTGCCAATCTGGGCTTTACTTTCACAGACTGGCTCCGCGGAAGCGCCATCGCATCTTATAGCAATCAAAACACCAGTATTGAAGACTATTGGGGAGATAAAACTTTTTATGCTGCCGGCTTACGTCATTCCGAGTACGGAGAGACGGTACAAGATCCCACCAAATCTTTAATGCCCCAAGGGGGACAATTTACCCAAAATTCAACTCGCGACCGTAATTACACCGTCCGCCTGCAACTTGATGCTAATAAATATTTCGGCAAAAACGAAGTACACCATATTGATGCTACTGTAGGTATGGAAATATACCACGATAAATATACAGCTTATAAAAACGTCACCAGGGGGTATTATCCGGATCGGGGCAAGACTTTCGTCACCAATATTGACCCGACGGTATATACTTCGTATGCTGCGTGGATGGCCGTTAATGTACCTGTAATAATAGATAACTTGACGAACACGATGTCCTCTTACGCTTCGTTCACCTACGCATATGACAATATCTTCCGTATTAACCTTAACGGACGCGTAGACGGATCGAATAAATTCGGCAACCACTCTAATGATAAATTCCTCCCGATATGGTCATTGTCGGGTTCGTTAGACCTGAAGCGTATCGGTTTGCTCGATTACAAATGGATAGATTACTTGAACCTGAAATCATCGTATGGTTTTCAGGGAAATATGCTTGATAGCGAATCGCCGGCGATGTCGATCAAAAAAGGATCTATGAACACTTATTATAACTCGTATTACTCCACTGTAAATTCTTATCCTAATCCTAACCTGAAATGGGAGATTACACAATCGTATAATCTCGGACTGGATATGTCGCTTTTCAATAATAGACTGGGAATGGAAATATCCTTATTTCATAAAAAAACCGAGAATGCATTCATGAATAAAAAGATATCTTCCATCAACGGTATAGAAAGCTATGTGATTAATGGAGGCGACTTGACGAATAAAGGGTATAGCTTTGATATTACCTACACACCGGTACGTAGCCGCAATTTTCGTTGGACACTTTCTACCTCTATTTCGAAAATTATCAATTCACTAAATTCTTACCCCGATGCGCAGACTTATGGGCTTAACGATTTTCTGAACGGAACAGCACTCGTAAAGGGTGAAAGTGTGAACACATTTTACAGCTATCGGTTCTTGGGGCTCAGTACGGTAGACGGAGGACCAATCTTTGACGATTATCAGAACAATGTGTCCGACCTTTATGGATTGAGCAAATACGACACTTATACCTTGGCGCTTGAGGCATCGGGGAAACGAGATCCTGACATACAAGGTAGCCTCACTAATACATTCCGCTATAAAAACTGGCATGCTAATGTAAATATGTCCTATAGCTTAGGGGCTAAAACACGGCTTTTCGCTATGTACGGAAGTGCGGCCAGCGGTAGTATTTATAGCGCAGACATACGCCCAGACCGCAACTATAGCCGTGATTACTTGAAACGCTGGCAAAACCCGGGCGACGAAAATAAAACCAATATACCGGCTATTATTTCAAGCTCCAGTGAAGATTATACAAAATATGCGCTGCACTATTCCACGCGGCCGGTTTATCTGGAAAAAGCACAACCCATCGCCAAGAGTGCATGGGACATGTATGACTATTCTAATGTCAGGGTAGTGAGTGCCGATTACCTCAAATTGCAAAGTATAAGCGCAACGTATGAGTTTGATAAAAAGAGCCTAACGCGCATAAAACTCCAACGTCTAGCCCTGACATTATCGGGGTATAATCTATTTACGATTTGTGATCCAGCACTCAAAGGACAGACGCCTACACAGGGTGGATTTACGACGATACAGCTCAGTGAGCGCCCAAGCTTCTCATTTGGTATAAATGTTATATTTTAAAATGGAGACGAAAATGAAAAAGATATCATTAATAGTAAGTATAGTCTTAGCCTTGACGTCGTGTTCGGGCGACTTTCTTAAAGAATATTCGCAAGATTTAAGTCGTGCAAAATCTTTCACAGACCTTGATGAGCTGATGGTGGGTAGCGGCTTTCTTGGTGTAGGGCTTGTGGCCAATGCCGATTATTATATACAGATCTATAACACAAACTATTTGCCTGTACATTTCATGTCGGACGAATTAAACGAAAACCTGACTCCGGCTACAGACCCGGATCGAAGTTTGAGTTATAGGAGCTTAATGTTCCCTTATTTTACCTGGCAGCAGAGTTTGTATGTGAACTATCAACAACAAGACATCTATGAAGATACGGAAAAGTCGTATTGGAATCTGTCGTACACTCACATTGCGGCATGCAACATGATTTTGGCTGAAGCCAAACAATTGCCCATTAAAGACGAAGAAGAAAAACTGGCCGACAAGGTGAATGGAGAAGCTCATTTCTTACGGGCACTTTATTATTATGTGCTGGTAAACCTGTATGCCAAACCTTATGTGCCAGCCACTGCTACTTCGACTCCCGGAGTGCCGGTGAAAATCACTGAGTATATAGAAGACAAAGAATATGTACGCAATAGTGTGCAAGAAGTATACGACCAGATTGTAAACGACTTGACCCAAGCCGAGGAGTATTTGGCTACATTGCACTCGCCGGAATCCATTCAAAGGGTGAGTATCAATGCCGTTTATCTATTGCGCAGTCGTGTGGCACTATACATGCAGGATTGGAACACTGCAAAGAAATATGCAATGTTATCGCTTAAGGAAAATGACAAGCTCCAGCAAATGAATGGGATGAATGAGGATGTTTTCCCTCTTTCAAAGAAAAATGTGGAGAATGTATTTTCTATGGGTGGAACTACGCTGGGCAATATATTACTCGTGCGCCCAGGCAAAAGTTATGGTGGTAGCCCCTACTCACCAGTATGGAAGATTTCCGATCACCTTTATGCTCTTTATGATGATGACGATGCTCGTAAGAAAACTTTTTTCCAGACAAAATATGGAGAAGGTAACGAACCTTCGTATCATAAAATAGACAACAGTGTGGAAAGTCTGGGCATATACAAAGGTGTTTCCGACCAATTCCTACTCCGTTCTGCCGAAGCTTATCTCAATGCGGCGGAAGCATGCGCCCAACTGGGAGAAGATCAAAACGCCGTAAAATACCTTACCACGTTGCGGCAGCATCGCACGAAGAGTGATAAAGCAATCTCTTTTACAGGCGAAGAACTGATGAAATTTATCAGGCAGGAACGCGAAAGAGAATTATGTCTCGAAGGTCAACGCTGGTATGATATGCGCCGCTATGCAGTAGATCAAAATTATCGCGAAGTGGTCAAAGTGGAACACTCATTCACGACCTATGCTTATATCAGCAATAAATATATTCCTCAACAGACGAATTATTACGAACTCAGTACGGACGATGGTGGAATGGTGCTTGATATCCCCAAATCCGTAAAGGACTTCCAGCAGAGTATAGGAAGTAATGCTCGTCCATTCAGAGAAGTGATTAAATCGAAAACGTATTGAATAATAAAACAAGTTGCAAAATGAAAAAAAACAGGTTTTATATTGCATTAGGTGTCGTGCTATTAGGATTCACCGCATGTACTGACGAAGAGGACACGTCGCCCAGCTATGCTGATCAGAACCTTTTTGCTCCATCGGAAGGTGATCATAGCGAAATGGCTGAGTTTAAAAGAAACTTTCATAAAGAAACCGGTGCTTACTTACTGTTTAATGATACGCTTAGTAAGGAACAAAACGGAACGGATGCATACGGCAATCCTATATGGAATACCGAATTGGTAGACCTCACCTATCCGGTGATAGGAGAGTCCACGTCGTACCGATATACCTATAAATATGTCGAAAAATTTGAAAATAGAAAGTTGGTGGCAAACCTAATAAAAGAAAAGCTTGCCGTGCGGCTGGGCAAAGCAGTACCTTACTCGTTTCTCATTGTAGACTCTATTACAACTTGGAGGAATAATAATGGAATGTGGGAAATTGTACCCACCTATCTTTCTGGAGTCACACCTCACCCGACACAAGTTTTGGGGACACGCTGTTACGCTATTAGTACAAGTGGAGATACGGGATATGAAGACGAGGACTACTTTGTTTCTATTTTTAAACAAATTGTATTAAATAAACTTCAGCGTTTAAGCGCCGACAAATTTTCGCTTTTCTACAGTTACGGTGAAAATTACTATGGTGTAGATAAACTAGACTTAGATTTCCCTCGCGAAGTAAACGATTCCTTGGCCCGAAGCCTAGGTTTCTGGAAGGATTACAATTCTTATTATTTTGCATTTCAGCAATATGATTTGGAGGATTTTAGTAATGCGGTCTGCACTTATTCGCCATCAGAAGTAAACGAAATGATGGCTGAATATCCTTTAGTGATCGAGAAATTCAATGTCCTAAGAGAAATTATTAAATCTATGGGAATAAAAGTAAAAGATTAAAAAACGACATTATGAAGAAGTTATTTTATATGTTTATCGCAATTATCGTAACGGCCTTGTTCGTGTCTTGCGGGGATGATAGTGATATTCTTGCCGTGAAACCCGTTGCCACGGGTACAATGGTAGATAAAGAAGGAAACGAATATAGATGGGTTCGCATAGGCACACAAGACTGGATGGCTGAAAATCTGAAATGCGGCACACCTTACTATGAACTTACGGAAAAGACAGCATGGGGGAGCATAACTCATATTGTAGGAATATCCGATTTCGGAATGGCTCAACAATATCTGGTGGATTTTGGCAATTATTACTCTTATCAACAAGCGCTGGAAAATTGTCCCGAAGGGTGGAGGCTTCCTGCTGATGACGACTGGAAGAAACTTGAAATCGCATTAGGTATGTCCTCTGATGACACAGAAAAAGAAGGCTGGAGAAGCGGTGCAGCCAATCTTATGATACAAACGGGCGAACAAGGTACCGGACTCAACTTGCGTTTTGGTGGAGAATTGTGCAAATGGGGATATGGAAACGATACCGATAACTCGGTAAAAACCTATCGCCAATATGATGAGGGGATCTATTGGACCTCCACTGTAGATACCGGGAAAAGTAATGAATGCGTATTCTATCGCAGAATAATGCCCAACATTAACAAAGTAGAACGTCACAGCGCTACTACATTTGCTCACTATTTTTGCGTACGCTACATGCGTGACGCAAACTAATTCTATAAAATTATTATGATGAACAAAATAATACTTGCATGTTTACTATTGTTGCCGGTAGGGCTATATGCCCAGTCGGTAGACAACGCCATCTTTTTCAAGATATCGGGTAATGGATTGAAAACCCCGTCGTATATTCTCGGTAGCTTTCATATCATGCGCGGAGAGATAGTAAATCATATTTCCGGATTTAAAGAAATCTATACTAAAATACCTCAAGTATGCTTTGAAACTGATATGAACCATACGCCTTCGGATACAGAGATGAGGCAGTTGGTGAATTCACCACAATCAAATAGTAAAACTAAACTCACGGCCAATGATATACTTCTGCCTGCAGACAGTACTTATGATAAAGTGATAGGAGGTGTGAAAGCCGCTGAAATAGATTCGGTGATGAAGATGGTTTACCCGATGTATGTTTCGAATATGCGTCCGGGATATGCCGCCATGATCGTACAAATGATGTACTCCATACAGATGCTCGGTATTACTCAGGAAAATATGCAGCAGGAATTCGTTTCGATAGACTATTATGTGCATGCACAAGCCGTGAGAGACGGAAAATCTGTCGAAATGCTCGAACCGTATGCGGTACAAGACTCTATCTTGAGAAAAATGAAAGCAGAGAAAACTCCGTCGAAACAACAGACGCTTGCCGATGAGATGAATAAGTTATATGATTTTTGCCACATATATAGTAAAAAAACGGATCGGATAAACAAACTAAGGCAATTTTATGAAGCGGGTAAAGGCGAAGACGTCATCAATGGATTATCCGACGAAAAGAATACACTGGGGCTCTCTTCCGGACTGATGGACGTGAAAGGGCGCAATACAAACTGGATGAAAAAGATCTCACAGGTAATAAATACAAAACCCACACTAATTGTTGTGGGACTTGCCCATCTGCTCAACTATAAAGATTCGGAGGGTATTATATCAGATCTGAGAAACTTGGGATATAAAGTGGAACCAATAAAATAAAATTAGTAACAATGAAAAAAAGAAAATTAGCTGCTGTAAGCATAGGTATGCTTATGATGGCACCTTGCATGATACATGCACAACTATTAGAATTAAGTGTCCCCGATACGGCTTTGCAGAAGAAAACAGTAATAGCCTGCCCGGTATCCGAATCTAAAAGTCCGAAGATGTTTCAACCGAAATTTGATGCTAAAGGTAATTATAGTTATAATGATACGCTCGATAATGGCTATATACAATACCTTCTCGCACTCAATACAGATGTAGAATACATTTATCTGAAAAACGGAAAAACACTGAAAATAAAAGTGGTGCAAAAGGATGGGAAGAATGTCGTGGATTTCAGTGGCAATGGGAGTGACGCCTGTCGCCTGCTCAGTACGCTGCGTGAAGGGTACTCGTTTCCAAAATATTTTTCCATGCAAGGGGACACTAAAGAGACATTGACGAATTATGCAGAAAAGCTGTCCATGCTCGATCAATATCATGCGGATAATGAGAAGGCAGCAAAAAAAATAAAAGATAAGGAACTGGGTTCGTTAGTGGAGAAGATGAATAATTGTGAGTATCTGCGCCTCCGCATCGGATTGATGCGCGCATACGACAAAGCAAACGGGATAGATATTGCCACCGATGAGAAAATACAAAAGATATTGAATAGCATTGATGTCAATGATCCTGAATATGAACGTTATTCTCTGATAGCGACCTTCGTTCAAAGCAAAATATCAAATAAATACGAGGACGATCCAGCTGCTTACGGATTGGAATTTGTAAATATCGCAAATACCTATGTGAAAGATCTGGATATAAAGAAAGAACTTGAAGTAATGATTGTGAACTACGTGACGCAGCGTTGCACAGGCGATGATATCGACCGCTTCTGGACACCATACCAAAAAGTCGGTAGCCGCGAGATAGTCGAAGCATATAATTACCAAATCGAGGCGATGAAGAATACGAAAGCAGGTGTCGTAGCACCTAACAATGAATTTACCGACATGGACGGAAAGTTGCATAATTTTTCTGACTACAAAGGTAAATTGCTTTATGTTGACTTTTGGGCTACATGGTGCGGCCCATGTAAAGCAGAGATACCCCATTTAGAAAAACTTGCGGAACATTATAAAGACAATCCGAAAATACAGTTCATCAGTATCTCAGTAGATACGAATATAGAGGCATGGAAGAAGATGATAACCGAGGATGCGCCTGCATGGCCTCAGTTTGTAGCCAATAAAGAGCAACATGAAAAAATTAGCAAAGATTGGGGAATAGCGGCTATTCCACGCTTTATTATGATTAATCCTGATGGAACAATCAATTCTGCCGATGCCTTACGGCCTAGCGATGAGTCGCTGATTCCTTTGCTAGACAAATTGATCCAATAAAATTGAAGGCTAGTAAAAAGAGTTAGAACATAAAAAGGGGCTGTTTCCATGTTGTTGGATGCAGCCCTTTTGCTTTGTAGTCACTACACTTACAAATTAAAGCGATGAGTAAGAATCTAAATTTTGCCGGATGGCAATAAAGTAAAGCCGGCAGAACGTAAATCGTCCCAATATCCGGGATATGACTTTGTAACTACGCCCGGTTCGTCAATGCGTATTTGTGGAAAGCAAATTACGGCCGGAGCAAATGCCATCGCCATGCGGTGATCTTCATAAGTCTTGATCACCGGCACTTCTTGTGGTTGGCAACGCTCTCCATCCCATAGTAAAACGGAGTTGTCTTCATCCCGCAATACGTAACCCAGTTTTGCCATTTCAGCAATAAGTGCCGCAATGCGGTCGGTCTCCT